>JAGWWS010000009.1 GCA_018970255.1 Verrucomicrobiota bacterium
CGGGGCTTATCAGCGTGGTGGTTTGCCTGTTGCTTTCGTTGTTCATTGTGCTGTGAGCGATTTTCTCCGGCGCCGATATCAACTTCCGCTCGCTGGGGGCGGGGTTCGGTGCGGCGTGCTCATCCAGCGGGGCGGAAAATGGGGGGATGCGGCGCCACTGGAAGGTTGGAGCAGGGAGACGGTCGACGATGTGATGGCATGGAGGGAGGGGGTGAGGGTGCCGGCTTCGCTGGCTGCGGCACTGGAGGCGGTGGATTTGGAGTTTCCGGTTTTGCGGGATAAAGTGCCGGTGAATGCGCTTCTTGATGGCGGGGTGGGGGAGGTTTTTGAGAAGGCAGTCCAGGCATCGAGGCGCGGGTGCCGGTGCGTGAAAATCAAAACGCGCGGGGTGCCGGCTGCGGAATTGGTGGGATTGGTGGAGCGCATCCAGGATGCAACGGGTGGTGTGTCGGTTCGAATCGACTCGAACCGGGGCTGGGATTTTGGGATGGCGATGCGGATGGCGGAAGCGCTGGCGGGGAAAGGGGTGGAGTATTTCGAGGAGCCTGTCGGCGGGGATGAGATGGAGCGGTTCGTGAGGGAGTCGCCTGTTCCGGTGGCGCTGGATGAGACGCTGCGTGAGGTTTCGCTGGAAGAACTCGGCCGCTTTTTGCGGGCGGCGGCGCTGGTTTTGAAGCCGACGCTGATGGGCGGTTTTTCGGTTTGCCGGAGGTTTGCGGATGCGGGCGGGGCTTTGGGGATGCGGAGTGTGGTGAGCGCGTGTTTCGAATCGGGTGTGGGGATTTATTCGCTCGGGCGTTTTGCGGCTTCGTTGCCGCTCGCCTCCGCGGCGGGTTTGGACACCTACTCGCGGCTGGAGGGCGATGTGTTGCAGCGGCGTTTGGATTTGGGCGGGTTTGTTTTTCGTGCCAACGAGGCTATGCCGGAGGTCGATGAATCCGTTCTTTTCTGAGGCTGCGGCGCGTTTTGCGGGTTCGACCGCGCTGGTGGACCGGCGCAGCGGGTTGAGTGTTGGGTTTGGCGGGTTGGTGGATTTTTTGGAGAGCCGCCCGCTGCCGGATGTGGGGTTCGTGGCTTCGAGGTCGGAGTCGTTTTTTGACCATGTGGTCTTTTTGCTGGGGATGCTTGCTCGCGGGGCGGTGGTGGCTCCGGTGGGGCACCGGTTGCCGCTCGGGCGTGCGCGGGAGTTGGCTGCGGGAATCGGGGTTTCGGGTTTTTGGAATGGGGGAGCCTTTGAGCCGATGGATGGAAGTGCGCCGCCGGTGGAGGGTCCGGGCACGGTGCTTTTCACTTCGGGTTCCAGCGGTGTGCCAAAGGCGGTGGCGCACCGTTTCCACCGCCATGTGGCGAGTGCGCGGGGGGCGGCGGAGCGGATTCCACTTGGTCCGGGCGATGGATGGCTGGTTTCGCTGCCGCCGCACCATGTGAGCGGGTTTTCGATTCCGGTGAGGTGTTTGCTCGCGGGGGCGACAGCGGTTTTTCCGGACCAGGGGTTGGATTTTTGCAGCCAGGTTCGGGACTCGGCGGTGACGCACCTTTCGGTGGTCGATACCCAGTTGCGGAGGTTGCTGCGTGCGGGGGTGGATTTGTCGGGGCTGAAGGCGGTGTTGGTGGGGGGCGGTCCGGTGCCGCGGGATTTGGTTTCGCAGGCGCTGGATGCGGGTGTGCCGCTGCATGTGACTTATGGAATGACCGAGGCCGCTTCGCAGGTTTGCACGACACAGCGGCTTTTCAAGGTGCCCGAAAGAATCCATGCGGGCACGCCACTGCCCGGGCGGGAAGTTCGGACCGTGGGGGGTCGAATTGAAGTTCGCGGCGAGGTGGTGGCGGATTCGGTTTCGGCATCGGACGGTTGGATGCAGACCGGGGATTGCGGGCGCTTTGATTCCGAGGGGAATTTGGTCGTGGAAGGGAGGGTGGACCGGATGATTGTTTCCGGCGGGGAGAATATCCATCCGGAGGCGGTTGAGATTTTGCTGGCGGAGGCGCCGGGGGTTGGGAGGGCGGTGGTGGTGGGGGTGCCGAGTGAGGAGTTCGGGATGCGGCCGGTGGCTTTTGTGGCGGGGGATTTCAGCGGTGAAGGATTGCGCGATTTTTTGAGGGGGAGGGTCGAGGCGTTTGCTGTGCCGGACCGTTTTTTGAAGTGGCCGTCTTCCGTGGATTCGGATGCGGCGAAGCCGGATTACCGCGCGTTGGAGAAGTTGGCTTTGGGAAGATGAAACGGATGGTGCGTTTCAGGCTTGGGCGCTGACGGAGCATCGCCCTCCACTTGGGGATTGGATGAGGGCGCGGAAGGCTTCGGTGGGGGCGGATTTTTTTCCGAGGAATTCGGAGAGGGTGGTGTGGGCGAGGGTGCGGAGGCCGAGGGCGGTGCCCCAGGTTTCGAGGTCGGTGAAATTCACATCGGCGGTGATGTCCGCGAGGCCGGGGGCGGCAAGGATTTCTTCAAGGTCGAGGCGCTGGTGCAGGGCGTAGCCGCGCAGGGTTCCTTGCGGGCGGCGGTGGTAGAGGGTTTCCACGGGGGAACCGTAGTCGATGGTGAGCATCGCGCCGGAGTGGAAGGCGGGGACCCACTCGGCGAGCCATTGGCGGTAGGATTCGTGGACCTCGATGCGGCTGCCGGGCGGGAGGCCGAGGGTGAATGCAGTGGAGTCGGGGAGGGTCGCGGGGCGGAGGACTTGGCGGATGGGGTCGAGTTCGATGTGGAGTTCGTGCCATTCGCCGGTGGCGGTTTTTTCGAAGATGCGGCAGGGGAAGGCGTCCGGGAGTTCGTTCGAGAAAATGGCGGCGGAGTTTCCTGTGGCGGCGAGGGCTTCGGCGGGCGTGGCGTGCCACTGGATTCGGAAGCCGCGGAGTTCCTTTTCCTGGGCTTCGCGGAGGCGGGGGGAGGTTTCGACGATGTGGTAGCGGCGGGCGAGGCGGGCGGCGAAGCCGAGTTCGCGCAAGACGGAGCGGGCGAGTTTTCCGTTGCCCGCTCCGATTTCCACAATGTGGCGCTGGCGGGTGGAGTGGACCCATTCCGCGATGGGGCGGGCGAGGGGGGCGCCGAGCGTGGCGAAGGTGGAGAAGTCGCCGCGGGGGCCGATGCCGCGGATGCGTGTGGCGTAGTAGCCGAAGGCGGGATTGTGCAGCGCCTCGGCCATGAAGCGGTCGAAGGGGATGGTGCCGCCGAGTTCCCGCTGGAGTTCCAAGAGGAACCGGCGGGCTTGGCTCATGGGGCGACGAGGCTGTCGTCGGCGGCGCAGAGGTCCTGCCACTTTTGCTTGTAGGCGGAGTCGTAGCGCTGGTCCTGGAAATCGAGCATGAGTTCGCGGTGGGCGACGATTTTTTCGACCCGGAGTAGGGTTTCCTGCCAGACCTCGCGGAGGATGCGGAGTGCGGCGGGCTCGCGGTCCCAGAGGACGGCGTAGCTTTGGATGAACTCGGTGGCGTAGGAGGGCTCGGCGCGGTCGTTCGGGAACCAGATGTCTTTCGGCGGCTCGGGCGACTCGAGGAGCATGGGGGCCATGTAGATGTTGCGGAGGATGCCTTCGATGTATTTCGCGCGGGCTTCGGTTTCGCGCCCTTCGACGGAGGCGCAGAACGCCCAGCCGAAGAGGAAGGAGGGCTCGTGGAAATCGCCGGGGTATTGTTTTTTGTAGCGGGAAAAATATTTCGCGGCTTTCGCGGGCTGCTCGGCGAGGAGGTGGAGCATGGGGATGAGGAAGCGCACGCCCTGGTTGTCGGCGGGGTTGCAGGCGAGGAGGCCTGTGAGTGTGGCGGCGGCCTCGGTGTAGCGCGAGAGGTGCCAATCGGTCATCGCGCTGCCGTAGATGGCGCGGAGGTAGGGGCGGGTGGAGTGGTCGCTCCACCAGGCGGTGGCGGGGTTCTCGCGCAGGTGGGCATCGCGGCGGACGACTTCGCCGTAGGCTTCGCCGCAGGCTTTCCAGTTGCCTTTGTTGAATTCGATATCGGCGAGTTCGATCCGGGCGGGGGAGCATTCGGCATCCTTGTCCAATGCGGCGCGGAGGACGGCTTCGCGTTTGTCCTGGGAGCGGATGCGGCGGGCGGTGCGGACGAGGCCGGCGGCGATTTCGGAGGGGAGGGGTGCGGCGGGGCCGCCGGGGCGGGCGCTTTTCGCCACGATGAGGCGGGTGACGGCGTGGAGTTCTTCGTTGAGGGATTTGTCGGGGGCGTGGAAGCGGATCTCGAGTTTCGCCTCGGAGGAGAACGCCTGCCAGTCCTCGTGGACCCAGTCCGGAGATTCGGGGACGAGCAACTGCTCGGGCGGGGTGTTTTTTTCGATGAGGCGGAAGACCATGTTCTCGATGCGGGGCTGGTCGAGTTCCTCCATGATTTCGGGCGGGCCGACGGGGGAGCCGTTGCGGTCCAGCACGACGACGAGGGTGGGCAGGAACCAATCGGTGCCGGTGGGGACGGGTTCGGCGAGGTCCAGCCAGTGGAGGCGCCAGGTGTTGCGGGGCGTTTTGAGCGGCTGGATCATAGTTTCCAATCCACGGGCAGGCTGTGGATGCGGCCGAAGCGGTCGTTGTAGAGGATTTGTTTGTGGGCGGCGCCGTATTCGTGGACGAGGCGGGTGACCTTAACATCGAAGCAGCAGTATTTCGCGATCTCGGCGAGCTTGCCCTCGCGCCACCAGCGGATGGCATCGAGGCCGTCGGCGGTTTTCCCCACGCCGAGGGTGGCCTGCGCGATGTCCTCGAGCTTCACGCGGTGGCCGGCGAGGCGCTCGACATCCTGCAGGAGGTCGAGGGAGACGAGGTTCTCGCGGAGGTCGAGGATGGTGTAGGCCATGAGGACATCGTAATCGAAGCGGACGGTGTTGAAGCCCACGACGAGGTCGGCGCGGCGGAGGCGTTCGATGAGGGCCTCGGCGCGGGACTCGGGGAAAATTTCGTAGCGCCGGTCGCGGCTGCTGTAGGTGACGCCGACGGACATGCCCATCTCGTGCTTGCGGTCCCAGCCGCCCACATCGTTGGCTGTGCGCTGGGTTTCGAGGTCGAAGTAAACGATGTCCATGCCGCGCGGGGGCGGTTCCGGGGGGAGCGGACCCGTGCCGCCGGTCACTGCTGGAGCTTGCTGTCGAGCAGGCTGACGACCTGGCGGGTTTTTTCGTCCTCGACCATGCGCTTTTTGACGAGCTTGCAGGCGTGGATGACGGTGCCGTGGTCTTTTCCGCCGAAGGCGTCGCCGATGTCGGTGAGCGAGGCCCCGGTGAGCTGGCGGGAGAGATACATGGCGATCTGGCGCGGGAAGGCGATGTTCGCGGGGCGGCGCTTGCTGGTCATGTCGGCAAGGCGGACATCGAACTGCTCGGCGACGCGGCGCTGGATCTGCTCGATGGTGATGGCGCGGCGGGCCTGCTCCTGGAAGATGTCGCGTAGGAGGTTCTCGATGGCGTCGCGGGTGAGTTCGCGTTCGCTGAGGGATTTGTAGGAGGCCACGCGCATGAGGGCGCCCTCGAGGCGGCGGACATTGTTGCGGATCTTGTCGGCGAGGAACTCCACGATCCAGGGGTCGATGGAGAGCCCGAGGGCCTCGGCCTTGCTGCGGAGGATGGCGATGCGGGTCTCGGTGTCCGGCGGCTGGATTTCCGCGGTCATGCCCCACTCGAAGCGGGAGACGAGGCGCTGCTCGAGCTTCTCGATTTCGCTGGCCGGGCGGTCGCTGGAGAGGACGATTTGTTTGTGGCCGTCGTGGAGGGCGTTGAAGGTGTGGAAGAATTCCTCCTGCGAGCGTTCCTTGCCGGCGAAGAACTGGATGTCATCGATGAGGAGGACATCGGCCTGGCGGTATTTTTTGCGGAATTTGACGAGGGTGCCGTGCTGGATGGCGTCGATGAACTCGTTCGTGAACTGCTCGCTCGAGAGGTAAACGACCTTGGCGGATTTGTTGTTGGCGGCGACCTGGTGGCCGATGGCCTGGAGGAGGTGGGTTTTCCCGAGGCCGCTGATGCCGTAAATAAAGAGGGGGTTGTAGGTGATGGCGGGCGCCTTGGCCACGGCGAGGGCGGCGGAGCGGGCGAATTCGTTGTTCGTGCCGACGACGAAATTCTCGAAGGTGTTCCGCGGGTTCATGCCGGTGGCGGCGGGGGACCGCTCGCGGGTGGCGCGTGGCGCCGGAGCTGTGGGCGTGGGCTCGGCCGTCTCCTGGTCGTTGGCCGGCTGGAGGGTGATCGTGCGGATGGCGGGGAGGACCGAGGCGACGGACTCCCTCACGATCGGCATGTAATTGCTCTCGATGAAAAATTGGTGGATGGGATTCGGGACCGAGAGGCAGATGGAGTCATTGGTGACGGAGAGGGCGCGCACGCCGGAAAACCAGCGCTCGAAGCCATCGGCGCTGACGCGCTGGCGGATGCTTTGGGAAATGAGTTCCCATGGGTCGGTGTGAGTGGTCATTTGTGTGTTCGGCCGCGAGTCCCGGCGGCGGAGAGGTTGAGAATAGGGGTGAAGCCCTGCGCGGTCGGGCTGCCCTTGAGGGTAGAGACCGAGCGTCGGGTGTTGGCAAATTGATTGGGATGAAAATCCCCGCTTTCGGAGCCGCTGGAAACGCCGGCGAGCTGCGCGAGTTCCATCACGCGGCGGGCAAATTCAGAGGTTGGGCGGGAGTTTTTCACAACTTATACACATACGGGCGTTTGTCGCGCCCGCGAGGGGTCGGAGATTAGGAACGGCTCGGGGGGTGCTCAAGAAAAATTGCGCAAATCGGCAGGGAAAAATTTTTGATCCAGGGTCAAAATTTCTTGACCGGTCCGCGGAGCAAGAATTCATGCGGGAATTCGGGCGTTCTGAAAAACCTTGTGCAATGAGGGGGCGGGATGTTCCGGGAGGGTTTTCGCCGTTTTCACGAAGGAAAACCGGGTCCGGAGTGGCTTGAAATCTGGCTTCGCGGGGTGGGAAATTCTTTTAATCGGTCCAAAATCGGATAGTTTTCCACGGATGCGAGCGTTTTCGACCATGTTCGCGGGCGTTTTCGCGCTGACGGCCGCCTTTTCCGGCGGGATCGGGCGCGCGCAAGACCCGTGGATTGCCGGAGGGGGGAGTTTCGACCCCTTTCTACTGGCGTTGCAACCCGAGGTGAAGACGAGTGCGTTGCCGGCGTGGATGGAGGGTCCGGCGGCGGTGAGGCCGGAGCTTTCCTTGGTCGAGGTGCCTGTGCCGCCACGCTGGAGGGAGGCTGCAGTCGAGATGTTCGCGCTGACGGTGGTTTTCAACGACAAGGGCGACGGGGGGCCTGCCGTGGAATGGCGGGCCGATGGAGGCGAGACGACGACTCTTTCCTACGGGTTGGGGGAAGTCGGCAAGGGGGTGGGGTTGAATTCACGGACCGTGCTCGTGCCGCAGGTGCTCACACGCGAGGGGGGCAAGCTGGTGGTTTCCTACTACGGGAATTTCGATTCGTTGCTGAGCCTGGCGGTGCGACCGGCGCGGGAGGATTTGCTGGCGGTGCTGGGAGCGCGGCGCTCACCCTCGATGGTCGATGGCGGGTTGCAGGTTTACGAGGACCGCGAGGTCAACGGCTCGCGGCAGGTGAAAATCACGGGTGACACGCAAAACGGGGCGATCGTCGAGGCGGAGTTGGCGGCGGAGGTGGAGGAAATCGAATCGGCCATTGAGTTCGTGGCGCCGGTGCAGGGCAAGGTCGAAGGGGCGTTCGTCCATCTCGAAACACTGGGGCTCGATCCCGAGGCGCGGCTGGAGCTTTCGGTCAACGGCGCGGCGGCAACGGCGCTCTCGTTTCCCGCGTTTGAATTGGATGACCCATCGCTCGTCACGGATTGGAACGGGCGTCTGGTTCTGGCGGGGTGGAGGAAGGGGTCGGTGTTCGTGCCGGCGCGGTTGCTCAACGATGGCGAAAACTCGCTCGTGCTTTCGCTGAAGCGTTCCGAGGGCGAGACGGGCAGGAAGGTTTATCTGCGGAACACATCGATTCATTTGAGATTCGCGCAGGCGCCGATCGACCCGAATACGGTGGTCGAAACGGCAGAAGATCTGGCCGGGCGACCGGTGGAAAAGGCATCGGAGCCCGATTTTACGCTGGTGGAGCCGGCATTGCCGGTGGCGGAGCCGCAGCAGGATGAGCTGCCGCAAGTGATCACCTCGCCCTCGCCCGGGCGCTGAGGGATTTGATTTTTTGATGAGGTTTCGCCGTGAGATTTCCTTCCGCTGGCTGCTGGCGGGGATTTTTTCGGGGCTGATTGTGATTTCGACGGGCTCGGTTTTGTGGTTGGCGTCCGAGGGAACGGGGCGGGCGGTGCGGGATTTGGCGCAGGGGCAGGTGGACGCCTCGCTCGATTCCGTGGGCTCGAGGGTGAAATTGTATTTCAACCCGGCGAACCGGTTGCTGAAAACGGTTCGCGGCGGAATTTTGAACGGCGTGGTGCCGCTGGATGATCCTGAAGCGATGGCGCGGAGCCTTGCGAGAATCATGCGGTTGGAGGTGGATATATCTTGGATCGGTTTCGGATATGCGGATGGAAGGACGGGTTCGGCACGGCTCGATGGCGGCAAAATCTTTGCGGTGGGATCCAATGCGGCTTCGGGGGATCTGGAGGTGCGCGAGTTGTTGCCCGACGGGAACCTTGGTGCGGTGGTCGAGTCGATGCCCGAAAAAGATTTCGATGCGCGCAAGAGGCCCTGGTTTCAACCCGCGGTGGATGCGGAGGGGGTGGTCTGGAATCCACCGTATGATTTTGTGAGCGGGGGCAGGGGAGTGGGTGCGTCGCTTGCGGTGAGGACTACCGGCGGGGAGTTGCTGGGTGTGGTTTACGTGGATTTCACGCTGGATAGCATTTCGGCGTTTCTTGACCGGGTGGCGGATCAGACGAAGGGCGGGACATTGGTTTATCTGAACTCCGGGGAGCTGCTCGCGAAGTCCACGACCGGGGTGCCGCCCGAGGTGGCCGAGAGGCTCGGAGCGATGATGAAAAATTCGATACAACTCGGTGAGCTGCAGAGCGAGGGGCAGACGGTTTTCGACGAGGTGAGTCACGGCGGGGGATCGAGCATCGTGGCGATGCGCGAGGTCGATTTGGAGGGCGGGGGCTCGGGTGTGTGTGTGGTGGTGTTCGACCGGAAGCGGACCTTCGGTGCGGTGGAGTCGCAGATCGCGCGGAGTTCCGCCGCCGCCGCCGTGGTGTTCGCTTTGTCACTGGTGCTGGCGTTTTTCACGGCGAAGCGGCTTTCGCGGCCCTTGCAGTCCCTGACCCGCGAGATGGAAAAAATCGGGCGGTTCGAACTGGACTCGGTGGCGCCCACGGCGTCTTCCATCAAGGAGGTGGGGATTTTATCGCTGGCGGTGGAGAAGGGGCGGAACAATTTGAAATCGTTCTCGCACTATGTGCCGGCGGACATTGTGCACGGCTTGGTGAAGAGCGGCACCGTGGCTGCGCGCGGCGGGGAGCGGCGCGAGGTGACTGTGTTGTTTTGCGATATCGAGGGTTTCACGAGTTATGCGGAGAAGACAACGCCCGAGCAGGCGGTGGAAACACTGAGCGGGTGTTTCGAGGTTTTCGGGCGGGCGATTCACCGCAGCGGCGGCGTGATCGACAAGTTTTTGGGCGATGGGTTGATGGCGCTTTTCAACGCGCCGTCGCACTTGGATGGCCATGCGGCGGCAGCTTGCCGGGCCGCTGTGGAAGCGATCGGCGAGTTGGGGGAGACCGGTGCGGGGAAAAGTTATGTGCCGCGTGTGAGGGTGGGGCTGAATGGTGGCGAGGCTCTGGCCGGAAACATCGGAACCAGCGAGCGGTTCAGCTACACGGCGATCGGCGATTGCGTGAATTTGGCGAGCCGGCTTGAGGGCATGAACAAATTTTACGGGACCTCCGTAATCGCGAGCGCGGCGATTCGGCGGGCGGCCGGGGATGCGGATTTCGTTTGGCGCGCTCTGGACCGGGTGGCGGTGGTGGGACGAAAGGAGCCGTTGGAGATTTTCGAACTCGTGGGGCTGCGGGCTTCGGTGGGGGAGGGAAAGTTGAAGATGGTCGGAATCTATGTTCGGGCCCTGGAGTTGTATTTTTCAAAAAAATTCGCCGAGGCATGCGAGTTGCTCGGGGAGATCGAGGGCGTTGACTCGGCCGCGCGAGTGCTTTTGGCTCGTGCGAGCGAATTGGTTGCACATCCGCCGACCGAGAACTGGGATGGTGTGTTCCGGGCGGATCACAAATAGGAGTCCCCGGACTTTTTAAAGATGTCTTCCACCCTGCGGCGGGGTTCGGCATTGTTTCGTGCGATGAAAAGCGTGCGGGTGCGGGTGCCGGCGACGACGGCGAATTTGGGGCCGGGCTTCGATTGCCTGGGGATTGCGCTGCGGATTTACAATACTGTCGAAGTTTCCGGTGGGCGCGGTGAAGAGCCCGGGGAAATGGCGCGCGCGGCGGCGGAATTGTTTTTCAAGGCGGCCCGGCGGAAAAAATTCGATTTCCACTGGTCCGTGGAGGGGGGGGTGCCGAGGTCCCGCGGACTGGGCAGCAGTGTGACGGTGAGGCTCGGGATTTTGCACGGGCTCAATGTGCTCTCGGGTTCGCCCCTCGGTCGGGAGGACCTTTTTCATTTGTGTGCCGAACTGGAGGGCCACCCCGACAATGCGGCGCCGGCGGCTTTCGGCGGATTTTGCATCGCGCCGCCGATGGGGCCGGTGCAGCGCCATAAAGTGGGGAAGGCGCTCAAGTTCGTGGTTTTGATTCCCGGGATGCAACTCGAGACCGAGCGGGCGAGGCGTGTTTTGCCCAAGCGCGTTTCCCTCGGGGATGCGGCTTTCGCGGTCGGCAACGCCGCTGCGATCGCCGGGGCTTTTGCCGGCAAGAATTACGAGGCTCTCCGCGGCTGCTTCGGCGACACACTTCACCAGCCGTTCCGTGAAAAACTGATGCCGTTCCTCGGCGATGTGATCCGGGCGGGGGAGGAAGCCGGTGCCCTCGGTGGATGGTTGAGCGGGTCGGGTTCGTCGATCGCTTGCGCGGCGCTGGGCAATGCCCCGCGGATCGCGAACGCCATGGTGGCGGCGAGTGGATTGGACGAGGCTTGCGCAGTCGTGGTGGGTGCGGACAACACCGGAACGGTCGTTTTGAAATGAGGCGCTGGATCGAAGGGCTCGAATCCTTCGCCATGGATGTGATCATGGACCGCCGGGCGGGGCGGCGAGCGGGCGCTCTGCGCGGGGTTCTATTCTGGCTCTCCGGGATTTACCGCCTCATTGTCCAGTCGCGTCTCGCGCTCTATCGCAACAGGATTTTCCGCAGCCATTCGCATGGATGCTTGGTCATCAGCGTGGGCAACCTCACCGTCGGCGGGACGGGAAAAACGCCGGTGGTCGAAATGCTCGCGGGGGCTTTGCAAAAAGGCGGGCGGCGCGTGGCGATTTTAAGTCGGGGATACAAAAGCGTGCCGCGACCGCTCTTGGTCCGGCTTTTTGAAAAACTCACCCGCAACAAATCGCCTTTTGTGCCCCGCGTGGTTTCGGACGGGGTTTCGCTGCTGCTCGATTCCAGGACGGCCGGGGATGAGCCGTTCATGCTTGCCAAAAACTTGCGTGGCGTGGTGGTGCTTGTGGACCGCGACCGTGTGAAGAGCGGCATCCATGCCATCCGGGAATTCGGCTGCGACACGCTGGTCCTCGATGATGGCTACCAGTATGTGCGGATGCGCCACGGGCTGGAGATTGCTTTGATCGATCGGCAGTCGCCATTTGGAAATGGCTTCATGCTCCCCCGGGGCACCTTGCGCGAACCGCCGGAAAACCTCGCGCGCGCCACCCACATTTTCATCACGAAGTGCGATGGCGGGGACAACAGCGAACTCGTCCGGGAAATCCGCCGCCACAACCCCGCGGCGGACATCATCGAATGCACCCACCGCCCGAAGCACCTCCAAAACTTCGCAACCGGCGAGTTGAAGCCCCTCGAATTCCTGCACGGGCTGAGGGTGGGGTCGCTTTGCGGGATAGCGGTGCCGGAGAGTTTCGAAGGCGCCCTCCGCCAACTCGGGGCAAGCGTCGATATCTCGCAGAACTATGCGGACCACCACCGGTATTCTTTGAAGGAGGTCGAGCGTTTCGTGCGGCGCTGCGCGCGGCGGAACCTTGACGCTGTGCTCACCACGGAAAAGGACGCCGTGCGCATTCCCCGGATCATGAACCCGGAGGTGCCCATCTACTACCTGCGCGTCGAAATCGAAATTCTGTCGGGGCAGGGGAATTGGGAAAAATTTGTTGAAAGGCTGACGCGCAAGCGCGAATCCTTGGCGCCCCAGCTTGCCTATTGACCCGCGAAAAACCTGCGTGTGGCCGCGTGTCTGGCGCGGAAGATTCCTGCGAAAACCAATGGCAGTGCGAGCCGCGTGGCGAGGGTGCCGGCGGCGCCGCCTTTTAGAAGGCATTTCACCCGGTCGGTCATGAGCGTTCCCTCGGGATGCGGTTCGAAAATGTGGCTGTGGCGCCAGTGAACAAATGGCGAGCGGAGCGCCCCGTCGACCAGCAGGCGGGGGCTTTCCACTTCCTCCCAACGTCCGGTCCAATCGATCGGCAGCCCGAATTGCGAGGCGCGGATGCGGAAGGTTCCGCCGGGGGCGGCTTTTTCGCGGCACTCCACGCTTTGGATGCGCAGCGATGGCGGGGCGATGCGCGCAATGTTCCGCGGGTTTTCATGGAAGGCGAAAACCTCGGGCGGGGTTGCACGAAGGGGGGTGGAGCGTTGGTAGGTGTAGGTTTTCAAAGGGTGAAATGTCTTGACCGCTTTTTGCCAATGGCAAGTGTGTCGCACGCCGCTCCGGTTTTTCTCCAATTTCCTTGTTGCAAAACGCGGGGTCGGTCGTTACTCACAACCCGCAACTCATCACAAAACATGTCTGAAAAATCCATCGAAGAGAAAGTCAAAGATATCATCGTCGAGCAACTCGGTGTCACCGCCGAGCAAGTCACCCCGTCCGCCTCGTTCATCGAGGACCTCGGGGCGGATTCCCTCGACACCGTCGAACTGGTCATGGCCTTCGAGGAGGAATTCGGGGTCGAAGTGCCCGATGAGGATGCCGAGAAGCTCCAGAGCGTCGGCGATGTGATCAAATACATCGAAGAAAAAGCTTCGAAGTAATTTCCAAGCGACAACTCAATTTCAGGGAAACCCCGCTTCGGCGGGGTTTTTCTTTTGCTGGAATTCGGCACTTCGGGGTGGAAAAGAAAAACGCCCGCCGTATTTGGCGGGCGTTTTTGTTTGGAAGAATTTTCCGTTTTGGACGGGTTACTTTTTGGCGGCCGCTTTTTTCTTTGCCGGGCGGACGACCACGAACGAGCCGTTCGCACCGGGGACTGCACCGGCGACCACGAGGACGCCTTCTTCGCCGCGGACCTGGAGGACGCGGAGGTTTTGGACCGTGACGCGCTCGTCTCCCATGTGGCCGGGCATGCCCATGTTTTTCCACACGCGGCCCGGGGTGGAGCGGTTGCCGATGGCGCCGTTCCGGCGGTGCATGGTGGATCCGTGGGTCATGGGCTGGCCTTGGAAATTGTGCTTCTTCATCGTGCCCTGGAAACCCTTGCCCTTCGACTGCCCGATGACATCGACGAACTGGCCGATCTCGAAATTCGAGACGGGGACATCCGCGGACTCGGGTGCGGCGGCGCCGTCGGCGAGGCGGAACTCGCGGATGAAGCGCTTGGGCGTGGAGGAGGATTTGGCGAAGTGCCCGGCCATGGCCTTGCCGATGCGCTGGGGCTTCTGGTCGCCGTAGCCGAGTTGCACGGCGGAGTAGCCGTCCTTTTCGGTGGTCTTGAGTTGGAGGATGCGGTTGCCGCCGGCTTCGATGACGGTGGCGGGCGTGGCGCGGCCCTTGTCGTCGTAGAGGCGGGTCATGCCGATTTTTTTGCCGAGGAGTCCGATGCTCATGGTGTGTTAGATTTTGATGGTGATGTCGACGCCGGCCGGGAGGTTGAGCTTGCGGAGTTCGTCAACGGTTTTGGAAGTGGGCTCGACGATGTCGAGGAGGCGCTTGTGGGTGCGGATTTCGAACTGGTCCATCGATTTTTTGTCCACGTGCGGCGAGCGGTTGACGGTGAAGCGCTCGATGCGGGTCGGGAGTGGGATGGGTCCTGTGACCTTGGAGCCGGTGCGTTTGGCGGTTTCGACGATTTCCTGCGCGGAGGCGTCGAGGATGCGGTAGTCGAATGCCTTGAGGCGGATTCGGATTTTTTGCGTGGTGGTTGCTGCCATAGGAATAAAGAGCTGTTGGTTTCGCTTGCCCCGCCAGGTTGGCGGAGGAGTGCGGAAAGTAGGGAAAGGCCTCCCTTTTGCAAGGGCAATTTTCGCTCTGCCTCGCGTGGGTCAGAGCGACTCGGGCGAGTTCAGGAGTTCGCCGATGCGCTTGAGCAGGCGGCCGGCGGCGCCTCCATCGAGCACGCGGTGGTCGAAGCTGAGCGTGAACTGGGCTTCGACGACCGGGACGAATTCCTCAAGCTGCGGGTTCCAGAAGGGGACGGTTTGGCCGGCGCCCATGCCGAGGAGGAGCGTTTGCTCGGGGAGGGGAATCGGCGTGGCCAGCGTGAGGCCGAAGGTGCCGTAGTTTGTGATGGTGGCAATGGAGCCGCCGGTATCCGCGGGCGAAAGGCGGCGCTGGCGGGCGAGTTCGACGAGGCGGTTGTAGCGGGAGACAAGGTCGTCGAGAGGGTATTGGTCTGCATTGCGGATGACCGGGACGAGCACGCCATCCTCGGCCTCGACGGCGAAACCGATATCGACGGCGGGCGGGTGGATGATGCTTTCGCCGATGAGGCGGCCGGCGGGGGCGCTGTTTTCGCCAAGGGCGACGGCAAGTGCGCGCAGGGCGTAAAGGGCGGGGCCTGGCTTCGAGGGGTGCGTTTTGCGGTGGGCGAGGAGCTTGTCCATGTGGACCGGCAGCACGACGGTGGCCAGCGGGCGGGTCCAACTGCGGATCATCGCATCGGCAACGGCCTTCCTCATCGGCGAGGCCGGCGTGATGCGGTTGTTTTCGATGCTGCCCATGAAGCGCTCAAGGTCTTCGATGGTGACGCGGCCGCCGGCGCCGCTGCCGGGAATGCCCGAGAGGTCGGCGGCGCGGAGGCCGAGTTCCGCCATGCGGGCTTTCATCCGCGGGGACATGTAGGCCACGCCGCCCGCGTGGGCGGGGACGGGGAGGCCGCCGGGGACGGTGGGTTCGACTTTTTGCGGGGGGGCGTGGGTTTCGGTGCGCTTCTTCTGGGGCTTGCGGCCGGGCTTTTCGTCATCGGAAAGCCCGAGGCGCTTGGCTTCGGCGGCATCGACCTCGATTTGCCCAAGGACGGCGCCGACCGGGTAGCTCGAGCCGGCCTCGAGGGAGAGTTCCGAGATCCGCCCCGAGCAAGTGGCGGTGACCGCCATGACGGCTTTGTTGGTTTCGACTTCGATGATGTCGGCATCCGCCTGCACGGTGTCGCCCTCCTTGACGAGGATGCGGACGATGGTGGCCTCCGCGATGGATTCGCCGAGCTGGGGCATTTGGATAGGGACGAGGGCCATGGTCAGATGTGGAGCAGGCGCCGCGCGGCGGCGGCGATGGTGGATGCGGTCGGGCGGTGGACCGACCAAAGATCGGGGTGGTAGGGCACGGGCGTGTCCTTGGCATTGATGCGCATCGGCGCGGCGTCGAGGAGGCCGAAGCCTTCGGTGGAAACGCGCGAGATGACTTCCGAGGTGACGCCGCCCCAAGGCCATTCCTCGCTGACCACCAGCAGGCGGCCGGTGCGCGCGACGGAGGCGAGCACGGTGTCGGTATCGAGGGGCTTGACGCTGCGGAGGTCCACGACCTCGAGTTCGTATCCATCCGCGGCGAGTTCGGCTGCGGCGGCGAGGGATTCGTGGAGCATTGCGCCGTGGGTCACGATGGTGGCGTCGCGGCCGGCGCGTGCGATGCGGGCTTTGCCAATGGGCAGCGAGGTCTCGGGGAGTTTCTCGGCCTTGAGGTGGTAATAGAGGAACTTGTGCTCGCAGAAGATGACGGGGTCGTCGATGGCGACAGCCTCGAGGAGCATTGTGTAAACATCCTCCACGGTGGCCGGCGTGACGACAACGAGGCCCGGCCAGTGGGCGTAGATGGCTTCCATGCTTTGGCTGTGGAAGGGGCCGGCGCCGGAAGTGCCGCCGGAGGGCAGGCGCACCACGATGGGGCAGGGCACACCGGTGCGGTAGAAGAGCGTGGCGGCGTGGTTGACGATTTGGTTGAGGCCGCAGGTGGAGAAATCGGCGAACTGCATTTCCACGATCGGCCGGGCGCCCTCGATGGCTGCGCCGATCGCCATGCCCACGATCGCATCCTCGCTGAGCGGGGAATCGAGCACGCGGCCGGGGAATTCGTTGGCGAGGTTTTTGGTCGCCTTGAACGCGCCGCCGAAATTCCCGATGTCCTGTCCGTAGAGGAAAACGCGGGGGTCGGTGGCGAGGGCCTTCTGCTGCGCGAGGCGGATGGCTTCGAGGTAGGTGATCATGCGGCGGCGTATTGCTCGCGGTATTCCGGCCGCGAGAGGGCGGCCCAATCGTCCTCGCCGGGGTCGGGTGGCGGTTCGCGGCGCACGCGGTCGGCGGTGGTGTTGACCTCGTTCTCGGTTTCGCGGCGCCAGGCGGCGAGGTCTTCGGCGGTTTTCCAACCCTGGGACAGGATGTGTTTTTCGGCGAGTTCGAGGCAGTCCGCGCCGACGGCGGATTTTTTCAACGATTTGTCGAGGTAGGCGAAATCGTCGTGCTCGCCATGGCCGACGAGGCGGAGGAGCGGGGCCACGACCAATTGGGGGCCGCCGCCGTTGCGGGCATCGTGGACGGCTTGGCGCAGGGTCTCGAGGCAACTCAGGAGGTCCGTGCCGTCCGCCCGGTGGCCGGCGACGCCGTAGCCCGCGGCCTTGTCGAGGAGGTCGGCGCAGGCGTATTGGCGCGAGTTCGGGGTCGAATAGGCATATTGGTTGTTGGCGACCACGACCACGAGCGGGAGTTTGTCCACGGCGGCGGCATTGAGCCCTTCGTGGAATGCGCCGGTGGATGTGCCGCCATCGCCGATGCAGGTGGCGCCGACCACTCCGGTTTCGCCGCGCAGGCGGCGGGCGAGCAGCGCCCCGGCCACGGCAGGGACCATGGCGCCGAGGTGGCTGATCATGGCGTAGTAGCCATCGCGGGGGCGGCCGCGGTGGATGTTGCCGTCGCGGCCGCGCATGGAGCCCAATTGCGAACCGAGGTAGGTGCGGAGAGTGTCGAGGATGGTGTCGCCGAAAGCGAGGCGGCCGGCCTGGTCGCGGATGAGGGGTGCGAAAACATCGCCCCGGCGCAGGTGGATGCCGACGGAAACGCTGAGGGCTTCCTGGCCCTTGCCGAGGAAGACGCCGCCCTTGATCATCCCGGCGCGGTAAAGGCTGGCGAGTTTCTCCTCCAGCACGCGCGAGGCGAGCATGGTGCGGTAGGCCTTGAGGTAGTCCGACTCGGTGACCGGCGCGGGCTTTTTCGACATGTGCGCAGCTTTATAGGAGTAGCGGCAGCGGGGCTGCAACCATTCGTTGCGTCGAGCGAATTCGGCCTTGGCAGATTCCCCCAAAAGAAAACGGCGCGTCTGATTCAGAGCGCGCCGCTTTGACTATTGGAGAGAGGGTTGGACTGACTCCAATCGGTCGGTGATCACCATTCAACAGATTCCGTTCTGCCTTCGGGCCGGTTTGATTCGGTGGTCGACCTCACCGGGGGTTTTATCCCCGCCTTAACTCTTCGGAGGTTCCGGGCGCGCCTTTAGGACTTTTTTCATTTTCCAAAAATCGTGGCGGGTTTTCCTCGTTGCCACCGGGGAGCCGGGGGGAGTAAAAGCCAACCATGCTTCAAGATTACATACCGGTCCTCCTCCACATCATCGTGGCCGTGGGTTTCGCGACGGTTGCGATGGTCGCGAACCTGGTTCTCGGCCGGGCGGGGCGCCGGACGCCGGACAAGGACATGGTCTACGAGTGCGGCATGGTGCCCGAAACCCAGGGGCAGCCGCGCTTCAGCGTGAAGTTCTATCTCGTGGCGATGCTCTTCATCCTTTTCGATATCGAAATCGTCTTCATGTATCCCTGGGCGGTGGTCTTCCAAAGTTTCGTTGCCCAGCACGGGGATGTGATCCTTTGGAGCATGCTGAGTTTCGTCGTGGTGCTGCTCTTCGGCTATGTTTACGCCATCAAGAAGGGCGCGCTCGATTGGTCGCGCTGACGGCCGCCCCGAAAAAAATCGACGCTGATTCGCGCGGGCGGGTTTAATCCCGGCGATGGATTTCTTCGGTCACCAGGAAGCAGCGCGGCGCCGGACAAAGTGGCTGGTTTTTTATTTTGCGGCGGCCATTGCCTGCATCATTGCCGCTCTGCATGCGGCTTTTTGCGCGTTTGCGGGGCAACAATGGGACAACTGGGAATTGCTCGGCGCAACTGCGGCGGGCGTGCTGGCTGTGGTGGCGGTCGGAAGCCTGGTGAAAATCGCCGAACTGGCGAAGGGCGGCCGTGCCGTGGCGGAAATGCTCGGGGGGGCACCCGTGAACACCGCCACGCGCAACCCCGCCGAGCGCCGCCTCCTCAATGTGGTGGAGGAAATGGCGATCGCATCGGGCATGGCGGTCCCGCAGGTTTATGTGCTCGATGACGCCGCGATCAACGCCTTCGCGGCGGGCTACGGGGCGCGCGATGCAGTGGTCGGGGTGACGCGGGGCTGCATGGAACAACTCACGCGCGACGAGTTGCAGGGTGTGGTGGCGCACGAGTTCAGCCACATTCTGAATGGCGACATGCGGCTGAACATCCGGCTCATCGGACTTCTCAACGGAATCCTTTTCCTGGCGGTGGTTGGAGGGGTGTTGATGCGGATCGCCGCCCATTCGCGCGGCGGCAGGTCGCGCAACGACAAGGGCGGCGGGTCGATCGTGATGGTGGTCATCGCCGCGGGTCTCGCCCTCTACCTTGTTGGCTGGATCGGCGTGTTCTTTGGCAAGCTCATCAAGGCGGCGGTCAGCCGGCAGCGGGAGTTCCTTGCCGACGCCTCGGCGGTCCAATTCACGCGGGACCCAAATGGAATTGCCGGTGCGCTCGAGAAAATCGGCGGAGTGGGTTCGAGGCTCGGGAACCCGCGGGCGCAGGAGGCGAGCCACATGTTTTTCGGAAACGGGCTGGCCGAATCCTGGTTCCAGCTTTTCGCAACGCACCCGCCGATTCCCGAACGCGTCTCCCGCATCCGCGGCATCCAAGCGGCCGCGATTCAGGCAGCAGGTAAAAATCCCCCGCCGTTGCCCGCCGCAGCGGATGCCGCCGCCGGGGCTTCGTTGCTGGCCGGAATCCCGGCTCCAGCGCAGGAATCGGCAAGGGATTTGTTTGGCGCCTGCGGGTTGGTTTACGGGCTTTTGCTTTCCAACGATGAATCCATCCGCAAAAACCAACTCCGCACCCTGCAAGCCGACAAGGCGCTGAAGCGCGAGTCCGAAAAATCCGCGAAGGAAACTGCCGCACTGGGCTCCGGCAAGAAAATCGCGCTTGTTGAACTGGTGGTCCCTACGCTCCGGGGATTGTCCCCGCAACAGGCGGCCGTTTTCCGCTCCAACATCGAAGCGCTGGTCGCCGCGGATGGGCGGATCCACCTTTTCGAATACGCACTTCAAAAAATGCTGCTGCGCCACCTTGCCGATTTTTTCGGCACGAAGCGCAGGGGAGGGCCGAAGGTTCGGTCACTCGTGCCGTTGTTGCCCGATGTGGGTTTCGTGCTTTCCGCCGTGGCGAATGCCGAGGACGGCGGGACGCCCGCACGGGACCGTTCGTTTGCAGCCGGTGCCGCCGCGCTGGGTTCTGCAAAGTCGGCTTACCCGCTCGAGCGCCTCGCGAATGTGGACCTCCGGGAATTCGATGCCGCGCTGGAGCGCCTCGACGGGGCGGTGGATTCCGTAAAATCCCGGGTTCTCGAGGCCTGCGAAGCGTCTGCCATGGCGGATGGCAAGGTGAATGGAATCCAATTCGAGCTGGTGCGCGCGATTTCGGACACGCTCGGATTCCCGATGCCGCCTGCGGTGGAAACGGCATGACTACGGGGCGGTGGCTTTCGCCCGAGGCTGCGCAGGGCATCATGTCGCCTGGGACGGATGCTTTTCGGATTTTCCAATCGCCCGGGGCTTGGGTCGACCGGTTTGGCGGCTCGGCGGTGGTTTCTGCAAAGTCGGCGGGTGAGGCGTCGGAACTTTGCCGCGGCATTTCCGAAAACACAGCCGGTTTTGGCTGGCAGCCCGCGAGGGTGTTTTTCCGGGAACTCGTGAAACAGTCCGGCGGGGTGGGGTGCTTCGAACTGGTCTCCGGCGACCCGAACATGCCGCCCACCCAAACGGTTCGCGAGGACGGGCTCCGCTTCGAGGTGAATTTCTCCACCGGCTACAACACGGGATTCTTCGCCGACCAGCGCGCCAACCGGAAACTCCTGCGCTCCCGCTGCGCCAAGCGGGTCTTGAACACCTTCGCGCACACTTGCTCGTTTTCGGTCGCCGCAGCATCCACCGGCGCGGCCAGCACGAATGTGGATTCCGCCAAGGCATTCCTCGAGCGCGGCAGGCGGAATTTTTCCCTCAATGGAATTTCGATGGAAGGGCACCGCTTCGTGGCGGAGGATTCGCTTGCCTACATGCGGCGCCTCGCCAAGCGCGGCGAGCGATTTGATGCAATCATCCTTGATCCCCCCACATTCGGCCGCAGCGGCAGGCGGGAGTTCCGCTTCGACCGCGACTTTCCGGACCTGCTTCGCGCGGCGTGGGACCTCGCCGAGGAATCCTGCGCCATCCTGCTTTCCACGAATTCAAGCGCGTGGGATGCCTCGGGGCTCGAGCGCGCCTCCCGCGAAATCCTACCCGCTGGCACCGTGTTCCATGCCGAGCCGGTTCCCGTGGATTTTTCCGCGCATCCGCCGTCCAGTTCTGTTTGGGCGTTGCCCTGAAAAAAATTCCCTTCCGGCGGGGCCGCAGTGGTATTGTGCCCGCATGGCAAACGAGCCTGGCACCAACGCCGCGCAGATGAGGTCCGAAATCCTCCGGGCCGCCCGCCTTTGCGCCCCGAACCTCGAGGCGCTCGGCGAACTGACTTTCGCCGGCGATGCCGCCAACCCGGGGCAACGCACGAACTGGGCATCCAGCGTCCTCCAGCCAATCCTCGTTCCCGCCGCCGTGCAGGCGTGGGAGTTCGGCCGCACCGGTTTCCGCGAACTCCTCGCCGCCGACCAATCGCTTTGCGGAAAGCTCGCCGGCCCGCTTGCGCGCAACAGCCGCACGGCAGGCACCAAAATCGCGCTCGCCGCCCAAGCCCCCGCCGGCGAAACCGCGCTCGCCCGCTACATGCAGGCCCTCTCGCGCGGCGAGGCGCCGGGGCATTTCGCCGTGGTCTTTTGCGCCAGGGCTGGCGTTTTCCACATTCCGAGGCATGCCGCGCTGGCGGCGATGGTTTTCATGGAACTCCGCAACATCCCGGTCCCGCAGCTTTGGGATGCGATCGACGAATGCGCTGCGTTTTTCCCCGCCCCGGCAAAAGGGCTGCGGGCCGCTTGAGGCATGGCCGTTGCGGACACGCCCGAAACCAAAACCCGCGACCAGTCCGACCTGGACTCCGTCTGGAGCGTCATCGTCCACAACGACCCCGTGAACCTGATGAGCTATGTGACACTCGTGTTCCGGCGGGTGTTCGGTTTCCCGCGCGAGAAGGCGGAGCGGCACATGCTCGAGGTGCACAACCAAGGGCGCTCGATCGTGTGGTCCGGCGCGCGCGAGCCGGCCGAGGTTTACCTCCAGCAACTCCACGCCCACCTCCTCCTCGCCACTTTGGAAAAAGCCCCGCAAAACTGATGGCCGAGGTTTCGATCCAAAAAAACGGGGCGCTCAAATTCGATTTCGTGGCGCCACAGCTTTACGAAGTCCTCTGCGGGATCCGCGAAGCCGCCGAGACGCCCGACCCGCGGGTCGAAGCCCGGTTTTTCCCCGAGCCCTCCGAAGGCGACGACTCGCTCGCCGAGGATTGGAAGGCATTCGTGCAGCCCGACCTCCACGAGGGTTTCCAATCCGCCCGCGAGACTGTCGCCGCCGACCTCCGCGGGGCGAAGGAGCGCAAGACCGGGCACTTCACATTCACCATCCCGAAGGCGCACATCGATGCCTGGCTCAGCGCGCTCAACCAGGCGCGGCTCGCGCTGGCCGAGGCGCACGGGTTCGGCGATGCCGAAATGTCCCGCGGCCCCCGCGACCAAAGCGACCCCAGGGAAACCGCGCTGTTCCGCTTGATGGTTTACGGATTGTTGCAGGAGCGGCTCGTGGCGACACTCGATTGAGCCACCACCCCTTTTTCAATGAAAGCCACAAGCATTGCCCGCATCGCCCGCGCCGCCGGTGCCTCGCCCGCAGGGATGACGCGACGCCGGTTTGTCGAAATGGCGCTCGGCGCCGGTGCCGCCCTGATGCTGCCTGCGGCAGCCTTCGGCGGGCCTGGCTCGAAAAAACCCAGGGTGCTTGTGGTTGGCGCAGGGTTTGCGGGGCTGAGCTGCGCTTGGCAACTCAAGCGCGCCGGTGCCGATGTCACTGTCCTTGAATCCAGGAACCGCGTTGGCGGGCGCGTGCTGACGCTCGACAATTTCATCGACAACGCCGTGGTTGAAGCCGGGGCTGAGTTGATTGGCTCGAACCACCCCACTTGGCTGCAATACGCCGAGCGATTCGGCCTCGGCATGAGGGATGTGACGGAGGATGAAGATGCGGAAGCCCCGATCATCCTGGATGGGCGGCGGATTTCGGGACCGGAGTTGGATGGGCTTTGGGAGGAGTTGTCCGCCGCCCTTTCCCTCATGAATGGCGATGCGCGGAAGGTTGACCTCCGTGCCCCATGGGCCGGCGAAGGCGCGGAAAAACTCGACCGCACCAGCCTCGCGGATGCCGCAGCGCGCTGGGATGTTTCCAAAACCGTGCGCCATGCGGCGCTCACGCTCCTTGCGAACGACAATGCGATGCGCCCCGACCGCGCCAGCTACCTCGGCGTCCTTACCGCCATCGCGGGCGGCGGGTATGAGCGCTTTTGGACGGAGTCCGAGGTTTACCGTTGCGCCCAGGGGAACCAGGCGCTGGCTTTCAAACTGGCCGAAGCCATCGGCGGCGGTCTCCAGCTCGGTTGTGCCGTCGAGGAAATCCAACTGCGCAGCGGCGGCGCCTCCGCCAAGGATTCGAAGGGCGCCACTCACGAAGCCGACTGCATCGTGCTGACAGTCCCGCCCCCGGCTTGGCGGAATTTCAAAGTCGATCCCCCGGTCCCCGCCGGCTACGCGCCCTACGCGGGACCCGCCGTCAAATACCTTTCGAAAGTCTCCTCCGCGTTTTGGGAAGGCGGGGAAATGTCGCCGTATTCGCTCACGGACACCGCTATCGGGCTCACTTGGGAAGGAACCGACGGGCAACGCAAAGGCGGCTCCGGTCCGGCATGCCTGGTGGTTTTTTCCGGTGGCAAGGCCGCGGACAAATGCCTCGCGTTTTCCCCGTCCGGCCGCGGCAAGGAATTTTCGAGGCGCCTCGAGGTAATCTACCCCGGATACAGCGAAGCTTTTGAAAAGGGGATTTTCATGGGATGGCCGGAGGAGAAGTGGACGCGCTGCGGCTACACGAGCCCCGCGCTCGGGGAGGTCACGGCCATCTACCCGAAATTCGAATTACCTTTCCAGGAGCGCCTTTATTTCGCGGGCGAATACACGAGCCTCGACTTCACCGGCTTCATGGAAGGCGCGCTGAAAACCGGCGCCACCACCGCGGGGAAAATCGCAAAGTCCCTCAACCTCGCCTGAAGCCGAGGCGCGGGGCGACAAGAGCGTTTGCAAAACGGCTCTGGAACCATACGCTCCGAGCATGAGATACGCGTTCATCGGTGCCGGGAAAATGGCGTCCGCGATTGTTCAGGGGCTCCTGCGGGCCAAGGTCTGCGCGGCCTCCGATATCACCGCCGCTTGCCCCGAGTCGGAGATTTTGCAGAGCCTCAAGGATGCGACCTCTGTGTGTGTGGTTCCTTCGAACTTCGACGCCGCTGCCGCGGCGCCCGTTTCCATCCTTTGCGTGAAGCCCCAGGAATGCGCGGCTGCGCTGGCTCAAGCGGGCGAGGCGCTCGAGGGGAAACTCCTCGTCTCCATCGCCGCGGGGCTTGGGATCGATGCACTCCAGAAAATGGCCCCGAAAAGCCGCATCATCCGGGCGATGCCCAACACGGCCGCGATGGTCGGGCGCTCCGCCACGGCGTTCGCCTGTGGAAAAACCGCCACCCATGCCGATGCGTCCGAAGCCGAGGCGGTTTTCGGGAGCATTGGCGAGGTTTACAGGGTCGAGGAAAAGCTTCTGGATGCCGTCACGGGCTTGAGCGGGAGCGGGCCGGCCTATGTGTTTTTGATGATTGAAGCGTTGATCGACGGGGGTGTTTCTTCGGGGCTGCCCGCCGACCTGGCGAAACAACTCGCCGTGCAAACCGTCCTCGGGGCGGCGGAACTCGCGAAGGAAACCGCCGAGCACCCGGCCGTGCTGCGAGCTATGGTGACGAGCCCGGCCGGCACGACCGCCGAAGCGCTTGCCGTGCTGGAAGACCGGGGTGTTCGCGGGGCATTCGCCAACGCCGTTCGCGCAGCGGTCCGGCGCTCGCGGGAGCTTTCGGGGAAATGATTTTTCGGGCGGCGCTCGTCTCCGCGGTCGTTTCTTCCGTTGTCGCCCTTGCCGAAAAAACCGAGCCGCCAAATTTCATGCCGGGGGTGGTTGTCAATGCCCTTGCCGAGGGGAACGCCGCTTTTGAAAAGCAAGACCTGCCGGTTGCCCGCCGGGCATATGAACAGGTTCTAAAAGTCGACCCGCGGAACGTTGCTGCACTGGTCAATCTCGGCTTGATCGAAATCCAGTTAAAGAACCCCAAGCGTGCAGAGGAACTTCTCAATCAAGCCGTGGATATCCGCATCGATACCCCGCAAGCCTGGCTCGCCCTCGGAATGATCCACATGGATGCAGAGAAGCCTGATGCCGCTCTCGCCGCTCTCTCGCAAGCCGTGCTCCGCGATCCCGAGAATCCCAAGGCGCGGAATTTTCTCGGTGTGGTGATCGGCCGCCGCGGTTGGATCGACGGTGCGCAGGCCGAACTCCGCCGCGCTGTCGAGTTGGACCCCGCCTACGCCGATGCGCACTACAACCTCGCGGTTTTTTACCTGCAGGAAAAACCTCCCGCAGTCGAACTGGCGCGCCGCCATTATTTCAAAGCGCGGGAACTCGGGGTTGAAAAAGACCCCGAAATGGAAAAGGTATTCCGCCAACCGCCAACGACTCCCTGATTCGCCAATGAGACTCCTTTTCGCCGCCGCCATTTTCGCCATTTCACTCACTGCCAGCGCGCAGTCCAACTTCTCCGGCCAGATCAATGCCAAGGCCGCTCTGCTGGTCGATGCCAACACCGGCAAGGTCCTCTACAAAAAGAACGACACGGTCCAGCGCCCGGTGGCCAGCACGCAAAAACTCCTCACAGCCCTCATCGTCGCCGAGTCCGGAAATCTCGACAAACCCGTCACGATCACGCTCTCGGATACCCAGTGCGAGCCTTTCAAACTCTATGTGAAGCCCGGCCAGACCTACACGCGGCGCCAACTCCTCCACGCATTGCTCATCCGCAGCAGCAACGATGTCGCCCGTGCGCTGGCCCGCGACAATGCCGGAAGCCAGGAGGCCTTTGCCCGCAAGATGAACCAGCGCATGCGTGAGCTCGGCGGCATGTCCTCGAATTTCATCAATCCGAACGGACTCCCCGCATCGGGCCAGTATTCCACAGCGCGCGATATGGCCAGAGTGGCGCGCATGGCTTATCGCCATCCGGCACTTCGGCAAATCATGCGAACCCCGCTCTACAACTTCCGTTTCTCGGACGGGCGGGTCGTTCCTCTTCGCAATACCAACCGGCTCCTGCGCACCTACACCTTTTGCAACGGCATGAAGACCGGCTACACGAACCTCGCCGGGCATTGCCTGATTTCCAGCGGCACGGCCAACGGACGTGATGTCATCGCGGTCGTCCTTGGATCCACGAAAGGCGTCGTCGCGCAGGAGTCCGCGAAACTTCTGGCCCACGGATTGAGGCTCACGCCCACAGCTGTGAACCAAATGCGCATCGCTTCGAACTGATCCGCTTGTCCAGATCCTACACCCTTCAAGCTCCGGCCGCATCGGGCACCGGCATTGACTTCGCGGCGGAACTGAACAGCCAACAACTTGCCGCCGTCACCTCTCCTCCGGGCGCCTCGCTGGTTATCGCTGGAGCGGGAAGCGGTAAAACCCGAACACTGACTTACCGTGTGGCGTGGTTGCTGGAGCAGGGAATTCCCCCGCGCTCGATCCTCTTGCTGACATTCACCAACAAAGCCGCGCGCGAGATGATCGAGCGGGTTCAAAATCTTCTCCCCGGCCGAGCGGATGGACTTTGGAGCGGAACGTTCCATTCGATAGGCAACAGGATTCTGCGCCAGAACGCCAAGGAGGCCGGGTTCCGGGAGGGCTTCTCAATCATGGATCGCGAGGACGCGGAGGACATGATTGCCGCCGTCGTTGCGAAGGAGGGTCTCGTGGACACATCGCGGAAGTTTCCGAAAGCCGCGGTGCTGGCGGATATTTTCAGCTACTCCATCAATACCGCCTCCCCCGTTTCGAAGATTCTCGCCGAGAAATACCGCTACTTCATCCCTCTCGCGGCCGAGATCGAGAAAGTCCAGATCGCCTACGAGTCCCGTAAGCGCGAGGCGAACTCTCTGGATTTCGACGATCTCCTCTCGAAAACCCTCGAGCTTTTCACCTCTTGCCCGGAGGTCGCGGAGCGTTACCAGCGCCAGTTCCAGCACATCCTCGTCGATGAGTATCAGGACACGAATCGCCTGCAGTCCGAGTTGATCGACCGCTTCGCGCTCCATCACGGGAATGTGATGGTCGTGGGCGACGATGCGCAAAGCATCTACTCGTGGCGCGGAGCGAATTTCGAAAACATTCTGCACTTTCCGAAAGTCCGTCCCGACGCCCGGGTTTTCAAAATCGAGAAAAATTACCGAAGCGTTCCGCAGGTCCTCGATCTCGCAAACGCCGCGATTCTTCCGAACGAAAAACAGTTTCCGAAAAACCTCGAGCCGGTTCGCGGGCAGCATCCCGTCAAGCCGGCTCTTGTTGCTTTGGCCACGAATTCCCAGCAGGCGGCGTTCATCGCGCAGCGCGTGATGGAGCTTCTCGACGAGGGGATTCCACTCGAGCAAATGGCCGTCCTTTACCGCGCGCACTACCATTCGATGGAAGTCCAGCTCGAGTTCACCAAGCGCGGCATCCCTTTTTCCATCACGAGCGGACTCCGATTTTTCGAGCAGGCCCACATCAAGGATGTCGCCGCCTTTCTCAAATTCGCGATCAATCCCCGTGATGAAATGTCCTTCAAGCGAATGGTCCGCATGCTCGCCGGAATCGGCAACAAGACCGCCGAATCGCTTTGGGCCAAATCGCAGGCCCTGCTCGATGGCTCCACCGATTTCGCCCGGCTGGCCGAGTTGAAAGTTCCGGCCAAGGCCGCGAAGGAATGGCAGCAACTCGTCCACACCCTCGCCGATCTCGTTCCCGCAGGGGCTCCGCTCTCTCCATCGGCCATGATCGAATGCGTCCTCTTCGCGATTTACGAGGACTACATGAAAACGAAGTTCTCGAACTTCGAAGCCCGCCGGGAGGATTTGCAGACGCTTTGCACCTACGCTGCGCAATTCGAGACGGCCACCGACTTCCTCTCCCAACTCGCCCTCCTTGGCGGACTCGAAACGGCGGATGCTTTCGCGGGTTCCGCCGACGCCGAAAAAATCACGCTCTCCACGCTGCATCAGGCCAAGGGTCTGGAGTGGCGCGTGGTGTTTTTGATTTGGCTCGCGGATGGAATGTTTCCTTCGAGCCGCAGCCTCGACGATCCCGGCGGCCTCGAGGAGGAGCGGCGGCTTTTTTATGTCGGCATAACGCGATGCATGGATGAACTCTATCTCACCTACCCGGAGATGCGCCTCGGCGCGGGCTATGGCGAAACCTTCCAAACGCCATCCCGCTTCCTGCGCGAAATTCCCGAGGAGCTTCTGGAAGTCTGGGAGGTGAATCCCTCGCCCTATGGAAAATCCAACGCCGAGTCCCGCAAGGTTGACGAAGAGCCCTTCTGACCAGCGGTATTGGTTTTTCATCAGCTACAGCCATTCCGACCTTGGCGAGGCGGCGCGGGTGCAGCGCGGCATCGAGGGGTTCCGGATTCCGGAGGCGCTCCGCGGGAAGTCCGGCCGGTTCGGTGAATTGCCGAAACGGCCCGTGCCAGTGTTCCGCGACCGCGATGCGCTGGCTTCGAGCCATGACCTGACTGCGGAAATTCAGGGCGCGCTTGCTGCGAGTGCGAACCTCCTTGTGGTCTGTTCGCGGGCGGCGGCGCAATCCCGCTGGGTGGCGCGGGAGGTGGAGGCTTTTATCCAACTCCACGGGCGGGAAGCGGTGCTTTGCCTGGTGGTCGATGGTGAACCGAATGCCACAGATCCTTCGCAGGAATGCCTTCCGGCGCCGCTTCGCAGGGATGCCTTCGAGCACGATATCCTTGCGGTCGACCTCCGCCGCGGGGCGGATGGCCGCAGGCAAGCCCTGCTCAAAATCCTCGCCGGCGGCCTCGGGCTTCCCTACGGGCACCTCGCGGGCCGCGAACGCCGCCGGGCCGCCCGCCGCATGGTGGCTTGGATGGCGGCTTCGGCCGTTGTCACCGCCGGTTTTGGAATCCTCGCTTTCAACGCGGATTTAAACCGCAAGAAGGCCCTTCAAGAAGCGCGGCGGGCCAATATCACTTCCGACTACCTCACCTCGGTCCTTCTCCAATTTCTGCCCAATGAATCGAATGGAATTCCGAATGCCGCGCTTCTTCCGCTGATCGAGGCCAGCGCATCGGCTGAAAAACTTTCCCCACTCAAAGGGGAGCCGCTTGCCCTCATTCGCATTCAGAATCTTTTGGCCACCGCTTACCTCCAATTGGACCAGCTCGGAAAAGCGATCGACCTCTACGAGAAGAATCTGATTTTGGCGGAGAATGCCTTTGGTCCCGAAGACCCCCGAACGCTTGAAGTCCGTTTCAATGTGGCCAATGCCAGCGCCAAACTCGGAGACCAAAAAAGGGCCGAGGAGCTTTACCGAAGCCTCTTGGCAACAATTCTACGGAAGCCCGGGCAGTTCCCCGAGCAGCGCATCACGATCGTGTGCAACCTCGGCTCCCTGATTGGAGAACAAAACCGGCGTCGCGAGGCTGCCGATTTGTTTGAGCAAAATCTCGATGCTTTGAATGGATACAGGTCCTCGTATGACATTGTTCTCCAATATCGGGCGAACTACGCGAACCAGCTTCTAATTCTCGGCGAAGGTCAAAAGGCTGTTGAAATTCTAACCGATGTCGCCGGAATTTTCGACCAAGCCTACGGTTCCCAGCAGATGAACACGCTCCAGGCGAAACACATGTTGGCCAACGCGCTGGTCGGTATCGGAAAGATCGAGGAAGCGGGTGCCATCTACCGCGAAATCCAAGGCCCGCTGAAACTCAAGGTCGGCCCAACGCACAGCCTCACCATCGCGAATGCGTTCAAGCTGGTCGAGCTGCTCCACCACACCGGCCGGACTGAGGAAGCCTGCGCGCTCTCGAAAGAATACTTCGGGAGCCCCCCGGATGCGGCGCTCGTCGAAAAAGCTGCCGGACCCGGTGAAAAATTGCCGGATTGCCCTTGAGGGCGCCCAGGAGGGCCCTGCTTGTCAGGACCGGATCGGTTTGGCCACACACGACAATCCCGGCGCCGGCAAGCGGCGCCCTCCTTGCACAGCGGAAAACACGGATTCCCGTGGGAAGTGGGCCGGTTTTTTAAAGTCCTGCAAAATTGCGGGAGCGGCATCCCTCAGCGCGTGAGGCGTTGGATTTCGGAAATCCAATCCGGGTGGGAGGCGGCGAGGGCTTGGGCGTCGGCAAGTTCGAAATCTTCATCGCGGTAGGCGGGGTGGACGCTGACGGCGAAGAGGGCGTAGGCGCCGGCGGGGGCGCCGTCCGCGAGGCGCATGCCTTGCCAGACGCCGCCGGGGACGAGGGCCACGCGTTCGTTTTCGGGGCCGAGGCGGACGATGCGGCCGGTGCCATCGGGGTGGAGTTGGAGCATTTCGGTCGGGTGCCCTTCGTGGAAATGGAACAACTCGTCCGAGGAAATCCGGTGCAGGGCGGAGAAGCTGTCCTTCGTGATAAGGTAGTGGATGGCGGAGGCGGTTCCCTGCGGGTGGGTGTAGAAGCGGCGGAAGTAGCCGCCTTCGCCGGGGAGGGGGCCGAGGCCGAGTTTGGCGATGGTTTGTTCGGCGGTCACGGGAGGGACGATGGTCGTGCGGCGGGGGCAAATCCAGCCTCGCCTTTTCCCGTGCGGCGTTTATAGCGTTCCGGCGTGAGCGAATTGCCGTCCGTGCGTGTGCGCGCGAAGTTTTTTTTCGAGGGCGAGAAGAAGTTTTTCCTCAAGGGCGTGACCTATGGTCCGTTCGCGCCCGATGCGCAGGGCGAGCATTTCGGAACGCCTGAGAAAGCCTCGCGGGACCTCGACCTGATGGCGGAGGCGGGGGTGAACATGGTGCGGATTTACTATGTGCCGCCGCGCTGGTTCCTCGACCTCTGCGCGGCGCGCGGGATCCGGGCGTTGGTTTCGATTCCCTGGGCCGAGCACCTCGAGTTTTTGCGGGACCCTAAGATCCGCGCTGCGGCTTGCGATGCGGTGAGGGAGGGGGTTGCCAAGAACGCGGGGCATCCGGCGGTTTTCGGCTACCTCGTGGGGAATGAAATCCCGACCACGATGGTGCGCTGGCTCGGGGCGCGGCAGGTCACCGAGTTCGTCGAGAAACTGATCGCGATCGGGCGGGAGGCGGACCCGCGGGCGCTTTTCTCGTATGCGAGCTACCCGCCCACGGAATACCTGCTGCCGCAGAACAGCGATTTCGTGACATTCAATGTCTACCTGCACCGGCAGGACGACTTCGAACGCTACCTCGCGCGGCTGCAAAACCTCGCCGACGACAAGCCGCTCATCCTCGGCGAATTCGGGATGGACACGATCCGGCACCCCGAGGAGGAGCAGGCGGAGATGTTGCGCTGGCACATCGAGAGCGTGGTCCGCGGGGGCCTCGCGGGGACGATTATCTATGCGTGGACCGACGAGTGGTTCCGCGGCGGGCAGGAAATTTTGGATTGGTCGTTCGGGTTGGTGCGCCGGGACCGCTCGCCGAAGCCGGCACTGGAGACGGTGAGGAAACTTTTCGCGGGCGATGGAGCGATGTCCTCGCGCGTTAAGCTGAAGGCTTATCCGAAGGTGTCGGTGGTGGTTTGTTCCTACAACGGCGCGAAGACGCTCGACCGCTGCCTCGCCTCGCTGAAGGACATCAACTACCCCGACTACGAAGTCATCCTCGTCGATGACGGCTCGAAGGACGACACCCAGGAAATCGCGGCGCGGCACCCGTGGGTGCGGAATATCCGGCAAGACAACAAGGGGCTGAGCTACGCGCGCAATGTCGGCGCCCGCGAGGCGAAGGGCGAGGTGATCGCCTACACGGACAGCGATTGCATGGCGGACCCCGATTGGCTCTACCACCTCGTCGGCACGCTGCTGGGCGGGGATTTCGCGGGGGTGGGGGGGCCGAACATTTCGCCGCCGGCGGAAAACTGGGTGCAGGCTTGCGTGGCCGCGGCGCCGGGGGGGCCGAGCCATGTTTTGCTCACCGATGTCGTCGCCGAGCACATTCCGGGCTGCAACATGGCGTTCCACCGTTGGGCGTTCGACCAGGCCGGGGGGTTCGATCCCGAATACCGGAAGGCCGGGGACGATGTGGATTTTTGCTGGCGGCTGCAGCAGAGCGGCGGGGTGATTGCGTTCAGCCCCGCGGCGATCGTGTGGCACTACCGGCGCTTCACGCTGCAGGCGTTCCGCAAGCAGCAGGAGGGGTATGGCGAGGCGGAGTCCTTGCTGCGGTTCCAGCACCTGGTTTTTTTCGGGCCGACGGGGACGGCGAAGTGGAAGGGGCAGATCTACGGCGCGCCCCGCTTCACCTGGCTCGTCAACCGCCCGGTGATCTACCACGGCGTTTTCGGCGAGGGGTTGTTCCAATCGATTTACCCGACGCCGCAATCCGAGGTCGCCGCGTATTTGAGCAGCATAGAGTGGGTGGCGCTTACAGTTTTTGTTTTTTGCGTTTCAGTGCCGGTGCCGTTTTTGCGGATCGTTCCGTATTTGATGTTCGGCGGGACGCTGCTGGTGGCGCTCTCTTACATGATCCATGCGCGGCTGGAACCGAAGCACGACACGATTCGGGCGAGGTTGTTGGTGGCGTTCCTGGCACTGGCGCAACCGCTCGTGCGCGGGTGGGCGAGGTATTTCACCTGGCTGAAGTTCAAGCGCACGCCGCCGGCGGTCATCGCCTCGCAGGAGAAAAATTTCAAACGCTCGCGCGGCGGCATCACGAAAATGCGGTTCTGGAGCGAGAACGGCCACGGGCGCGAGCGGCTGCTCAAGGAATCCGTGCAGGCGCTCGAGGACGAGGGTTGGAACTACTCGATCGATACGGGTTGGAAAGATTGGGACCTGCAAATCTACGGCAGCTTCTGGTGGGGGATCCAAATGCGGTCCGTCACCGAATACCACGGCGGCCCGAAGTGCCTCACGCGGGTGCACCTGAAGACGAGGATGGTGGCGACCACGCTGCTTTTGAATTTCGTGCTCGTGTGCCTCGTTCTCTGGCACCAGCTCGCGATCGGCGGCCCCTCCTGGTGGCCGTGGATTCCATATGGGATTTTTGTGTTCGTGCTGTTCCGGCGGGCGAGGCGGCTGAAGCGGCGCGTGGCGGACCTGGTCTGTGCGGCGGCCGAGCGTTGCGGATTCACCCGGATGGCAAAAAAATCCTGAGGCGGCGCGCATGTCGGAAAAAGTCAGCGACTACCGCTACGAATTGCCGCCCGGGTTGATTGCCAGCCGCCCGGCGGAGCGCCGCGATGCCTCGCGCATGCTCGTCCTCCACCGCGCCACCGGGCGGATCGAACACCGGATGTTCCGGGATTTTCCATCGTTCCTCCGCGAAGGCGACCTTGTGGCGCTCAACGACTCTCGCGTCATCAAGGCGCGGTTGCTGGCGACGAATCCGGACATCGAGGTTTTCCTGCTCGAGAACCTCGGCGGCACGCGCTGGAAGTGCCTCGTCAAGCCGGGGCGGAAAATGCGGCAGGGCGTGGAGGTGGAAATTGCAGGAACCTCTGCGCGCGTGGAGGAAGTGTTGCCGGGCGGGGAGAGGGTGGTGGTTTTCCGCGAAGCGCCCGACCTCGTGCGCCATGGGCACATGCCGCTGCCGCCGTATTTCAAGCGCGGGGCGGATTCGGCGGACGACGAGCGCTACCAAACGGTCTACGCAAAAAACCCGGGGTCGGTCGCGGCGCCGACGGCGGGGTTGCATTTCACACCCGAGGTCCTCGCAAAAATCCCACATGCCTTCCTGACGCTGCATGTGGGCGGGGGGACATTCCTGCCCGTGAAGTCCGAAACGGTTGCGGGGCACGAGATGCACGAAGAGACCTACTCGATCGGCCAGGAAACGGCGGCGGCATTGAATTCCGCAAAACGCATCGTGGCGGTCGGCACCACCGTGGCGCGCGTGCTGGAGTCCCAACCGCCGGGACCCATCGGCGCGGTTTCCGGAAGGACGGCGATTTTCATCCACCCGCCGTATGAATTCCGCCACACGGGGGCTTTGCTCACGAATTTCCACCTGCCCGAGTCCACGCTCTTGATGCTGGTTTCCGCAATTGCCGGGCGGGAAAAAATCCTCGAGGCGTATGCGGAAGCGATCCGCGAGCGCTACCGCTTCTACTCCTACGGCGATTGCATGCTGATTCTCTAAACTGAGGCCGCGCTTGCGAAATGGGGATTGCCACCCCGCGGCGGTTCCCTTATTTCCCCGTTTTCACCCAACCCCACCTCCCTATGACCACTGCACTCTCCACGAAACCCACCCTATCCTTTTGGCAAATCTGGAACATGTCGTTCGGCTTCCTCGGCATCCAGTTCGGCTGGGGCCTCCAAATGGCGAACATGTCCGCCATCTACAAATACCTCGGCGCCGCCGACAACGAAATCGCCTGGCTCTGGATCGCCGCGCCGCTCACCGGCCTCCTCGTCCAGCCGATCATCGGGCAATGGAGCGACCGTTCGTGGACGGGCTTGGGCCGCCGCCGCCCGTTCATCCTGGTCGGTGCGATCCTCACCTCGCTGGCGTTGGTTTTGATGCCGAATTCCCCCACGCTTTGGATGGCCGCCGGCCTCCTGTGGCTGCTCGACGGTTCGATCAACGCGAGCATGCAACCCTTCCGCGCACTGGTCGCCGACAACACGCCCCCGGAGCAAAACTCCCAGGGCTTCGCCATGCAGAGCCTCTTCATCGGTCTCGGCGGCACGGTTTCCTCCGCGCTTCCCTGGATGATGACAAATTGGTTCGGCGTTCCCGTGGAGGAAGCCGGCAGCGGGCACATCCCGGCCTCCGTGAAGCTCTCTTTCTACATCGGCGCCGCCGCCTGCCTGCTGGCCGTCGTTTACACCGTTTTCACCACGAAGGAATACCCGCCCTCGGAAGAGGAACTCGCGGCCATCAAGGCCCGGAAGTTCGACTGGACCCTCGGGCTCGGTGAAATTTTCGCCCTCATCCTCCGCATCCCTCGGCTCATGTGGGAACTCGGCCTCGTCCAATTCTTCACCTGGATCGCGATGTTCTGCATGTGGATTTATTTCTCGCCCGCCGTCGCGAAGGACATTTTCAACGCTGCGCCGGACACCAAGGAATTCGGCGTCGCACTCGAGTGGGCCGGCTTCTGCTTCGCCGTTTACAACGCGGTTTGCTTCTTCTTCTCCTTCTTCCTGCTCTGGGTTACGCGCCACCTCAGCGCCAAAGTCGTCCACACCCTCTGCCTCCTGGCCGGGGCCGCCGGGCTCATGTCTGTCTTTCTGGTGACGGACAAAAACATGCTCCTCCTCTCCATGGCGGGCGTCGGCATCGCCTGGGCGAGCATCCTCTCGATGCCCTACGCCATGGTCAGCCCCGTGCTCCCGAAGGAAAACATGGGCGCCTACATGGGCATCTTCAACCTCTTCATCGTCGTGCCCCAAGTCGTGGCCACCCTCGGCCTCGGCCCCGCCATGAAACACCTCCTCAACAACGACCCCATGAACGCGGTCGTTGCCGGCGGCGCCTGTTTCGTCGTGGCGGCCGTGCTCACGCTCTTCGTCCGGGCCTCGACCACAAAAGGCTCCTTCGCCGGCGGCAGTGGCGGGCACTGAGCTTCGACTCCCTGCCGCGTTGGGTTTTAGACAGGTCGGAGGCTTACGATCGCAAAGCCTCCCGCTTCGACAACTGCCCCTCACTTACAAGTAATATGCGACCAGTCGTGAAACTCAATTTTAACGAACTATCGTATACTATTCGTTCGGTTTGAGTAAGTGATATGGTCGCTTTCTCCGCAATATTGTTTTTGGTCATCGCAGTCGTTGTAATCTATCCCACGGTTGCGCTGCGGAAGCGCCAACGCACCACTTGGTGGGATTACGTTTACCCATTCACAGGGGTTGCTGCATGGTTTTCGCTTTTAGGCGTTGGCTCAACAGCAACCCTTTCCAACTTTGTTGTAGAAGTGTTTTGTATTGGCGTCCTTTCGGCTCTGCCCCCGTGGGTGCGCTGGCTGTTGTCCAGCACCGAAAAAGATCAGATTAAGACGTTGTCATTCTTGCTGACCTTCTTGCCAATTCTGGCAGCAGTCGTCATGCGGCTTACAATGCCGACACTACCCGAATGAGAGAAAACCGAACCAAGCCTTTCACTTTACGTCGCGTTCCGCGCCGAAAGTGAAGGCAGACAATCGGCAAAGCTTCCGTCGTGGATATGGACCAGATTATCGAAGGCTTGAACGAACTGATTGGCGGAACTGCCTGAATTGGAAAGGTTCTTGCGGGAATAATGGTGCTGGTCTTGATCGTTGGCTATCTCAAGTTTGGGCGCTGACGGAGCATCGCTCTCCAGGGAACGTGCTTTTTTAAATGAGTTGCTAACCTCTCCGCAAGAGCGCTTTGTTCATTCAATTTTGGGTTTGGCATTATCCGGGAAACTCGGTCCGGAACTTGCTGTGAATAGGTCAAAACATCCGCTGGCACGAGCGGCGGACCAAATTTGCCTGACCACAAATGACCCAAAACCAGCCCTCCCCTTTATTCGAAGAAGCCACAGCCCTCCTCGACCTCGGACTCCAAAAAGAAGCGGTCCGCCTCATTGAAAGCCGGATCATCGCCGGCGCGGACCGCGATGTGCACGCCGCTGGGCTCGAGGTTTTCAACCGCCTCTGCCGCTTCCTGCGCTCCGGCATCCACGCCGATGCCCTGCTCGAGGCGGGCGATTGCAGCCGCGAGGAGCTTTTCCGGATCGCGCTTGCGTTCAATTTCTCCGGACGCGTGCAGGAAGCCTACGATATCGAAAAAGGCATCCACCCCGCTTGCAATGACACCTCGCTCGTCCGCCTCTACGGCCTTGCCTGCAAAGCCTCGCGCCTCGGCCGCCAGCAGGAAGCCCTCGGCCACCTGCTCGGTTGCTTCCACTACCAGAACATCGAAACCTGGGACGCATTCCGGAAAATTTTCCTCGATAGCGAACTTCAGCACCTCTGGGTCGCGATTCCCTCGCTGCAGATTTCCCTGCGCGACGCCATGCGGCATTGCGATCTCCCGTTCGACGAAATCCTCGCGCGGAACGAGTCCGTGTTCCCGCTCCGCTGCCTCGACCACATGGACCTCGTGTTCATGCCCAAAAAATTCCGCGCTTTGCTCAACGAGGCGCAGTCCACTTGCTTCGAGGTCTCCCCGATGGCCGAGGCGGAAAACCCGGCGCTCTTCGCGGAGTTCGTCGAATGGCAGCGTGAAACCGTCGCGCCGCGGCTCGAAATTTTCAAACAGCTCCGCGACCGCATCCGTGCCACCGTGGTCGGCCGCCAACTCGAATTCGCCGAGTTCCAGGCCCGCCGCGGCCGGATCGGCTGCGCCCGCAACCACATCGTTTGCCACCTCCTCCACTCGCCCGGCGCCTCGATCGATGACATCCCCGACCTCCCGGTGTTGCGTCCGCTCTTGGAAGAATTCCGCCGTCAGCAGGAGGAGTGCCCCGAGTCATTCCGCTACTTGATTTCGTGGGAATGCAAATCCGACCCCGAGCGCTTCATCCGCGACATCCTGCCCGAGATGCCCGAGGCCAACCGCGAATCCGGCTACGCCAGCCTCGCGCTGGGTTGCATGCACTACCGGCTCGGCGACACCGCCGCCGCCATCGAGCATTGGTCCGCCTGCGCGCGCAAGTGGCCGCTCGACGACGCCCCCGTGATGAACGCCACCATGATCCTCAGCGGCGAGCAGCGTTGGGACGAAGCCAACCGCTTCATCAACCGCCTGCCCGGCGAGTGCCGCGAGTCCGCCCTCTGGAAGAAAGCCTGCCATGCGATCCGCGAGCGCCGTTCCTTTTCCATCTGCAACAAATTCCACGCCGCCCCGGCGATCCCGACGCCTACTTTCGGCCGCCTGCACTCCGGCGCGGACGAGGAATTTTTGATGGAGAAAAATCAGCTGATCGCGGCGGTTTGATTCATCGCGTGGCTGGTTGCGGGGCCGAAAATCCCGCTTGCATCGGGCGGGGCGGCTTTTACATTGGCGGTCCTTTTCCGCTCGGGTGGTGAAATGGCAGACACGTGCGTTTGAGGGGCGCATGCCGCAAGGCATGGGGGTTCAAGTCCCCCCCCGAGCAGATTTCCTCTCCCCAACAAGCCGCTTTCCCCTCCAGGCCGCTTCTGTTTCGCTCCGGAGCAGATGAATTTTCTTCTGGCGCGGGCGGCGAATCTTTTTCCGGTTTGGCTCCTGATTTTTTGCGGGCTCGCGCTGGTGGAGCCGGGGATTTTTACCTGGTTCTCGGGTCAATGGATCGTGGGTGCGCTGATGCTGATCATGCTTGGAATGGGGCTGACGCTGGAGCCGGCGGATTTCCGCGCGGTGGCGAAAATGCCGGGAGCGGTGCTGGCGGGATTCATCGGCCAATACACGATCATGCCAATCGCAGGATGGACGACGGCGAAAATGCTGGGCCTGCCTACGGATTTCGCGGTGGGGCTGATTCTGGTCGCGTGCGCGCCGGGCGGGACGGCATCAAATGTGGTGACCTACATCGCGCGGGCGAATGTCGCGCTTTCGGTGGTGATGACCTCGTGTTCGACGCTGGCGGCGGTGGTGGTGACACCGTGGCTCACGCAATTGCTGGCCGGGGCGTATTTGCCGGTGGATGGGTGGGGGATGTTTTTGACCACGCTGCAGGTGGTGCTGGGGCCGGTGGCGCTGGGGGTGTTTTTGAACCGGCGGCTGCCGCGAGTGGCGGCATCTTTCGTGAACTGGGGACCGTTGGTCTCGGTGGTTTTGATTTGTATGATTTGCGCGAGCATTGTCGGCCAGGGGCGGGAGGCGATTTTGCAGCACATCGGCGTTCTGGCTCTCGCGGTCGGGATGCTGCACGGATTCGGATTTTTTCTCGGCTGGTTGGCGGCGTGGGCGCTGGGGTTCAAGCCGCCCGAGGCGCGGGCGATTTCCATCGAGGTCGGCATGCAGAATTCGGGGCTGGCGGCGGTTCTGGCCAAGGCGCACTTCGCGGCGAATCCTCTCACGGCGGTGCCCGCGGCGCTCTCCAGTGTGGCGCACAGTTTGATCGGGAGCTGCCTCGCGGCGTATTGGAGGGCGCGGGGCGTGAGGAACTGAATCAGTTCGGATGCGGCATGCCGGAGTCGGCCCGCATTTCTTTGACTGCGGCGCTCGGGTGCAGGACCGGCATGACGGGGATGTCCATCTGCCTCCCCTCGCGGGCGATCTGGATTTTCGCCTCCTCGCCGGCGGTGAGATAGTAGGCCGCATCGACGAGATCCTGGATCGAGCAAACTTTTCGGCCGTTGACCCCGAGAAGAATGTCGCCTTTGTGAAGCCCGAATTTCGCGGCCGGAGTGTCTGGCATCATGGTGACCACACGGGCGGTGGAGCCATCGACTGCGTCCGAGGCGTCTTCCACTTCGACGCCGATCCAGCCCGGGCGGAGTTCACCGAAGCGGGCGATGTCGCGGCGGATTTTTTCGGCGGCGCCGATGGGGAGAATGTAGCAGGACCCGCCCTGGCCGATGCGGGCGGCGACGATCCCGATGACATTTCCATGGAAATCCACGACAGGCGCTCCGCCGTAGCCGGGCTCGACGGCCATGTTCAACCGCAGGTGCGAGGTGGAGAATTGCTTTCCGTTTTGATGGAAGTCGCGGCTGGCGATGAGGCCGAGCGTGGGGCTGGCCTCGAATTCGCGGGGGAATCCGATGGCGATGACGGGGGTGGCGTTGCCGACGTGGTCGGAGTTTCCGACCGGAATGAAGGGGCTGATGCACTCGGTCTTCAGCAATGCGATGCCGGTGCGCGGATCGCTGGCGATGATGCGGGCGGGGAGAGTGCGGCCTTGGAAATTCACGCTGACATCATCGGCCTTCATCACGATGCCCGAGTGCGTGTAGACCGTGCCGGAGGGGTCCACGAAAAACCCGCTGCCGAGGCGCACCCCGAGAGCATCGCTGGCACGCACTCGAACGACGGCATTGCGGTGGAGTTCAAAAAGCCGGGTGATTTCCGAGTGAATGGATTCGGCGAGCGGGTCGGCCGATGCCCGGGGGGACAGGGAGATGGACAAACCGATGGCGCAAAGCGCCAGCGCGGTGCGGGCGAAATTAGAAGCTCCGTTTCGACGCATAGCTGACAACCTCCGCCGGGAGGACGTATTCGACTGCGGTGAGCGGCTTGGCGGGGTTGGCCGGTTTTTGCGGAGCGCCGAGTTGGATATTTTGGCCGCCCGCGAGGCTCATGTTCACAGGGTTGGAATCATCGACCTCCGAGCCGGACCAATTGAAAATGGAAATGCCTGCGAGGATCGCCACCGCGAAGGAGGAGGCGAGGGCCAAGCGAGGGATGGGGGGAGGGGTGAAGACCGAACAGAGGCGGTCCCAGGCGACCTTGATGAAAGGCCGGTGAATGACTTCGGCGCGCTGCCGAAGCTGAAACTCCGCGAGGAAATCCTCAAAAAAGTCCCCGGGAGGTTGCTCGTATCTTTTCAGACGAAGGAGCTTGCTGATGCTTTCGTTTGGTTCCATCGAATGGATAGTTATTTTTTTATAAACTCTTGCAGGTGGTTTTGCAACTGCCTGTGTGCGTAGAAAAGCCGTGAGCGCACCGTGCCTTCCGAGATTTTTAGGATTTTCGCGATTTCCGCGTGGGGCATTCCCTGAATGTCAAACATGGTGACCACTGCTCTATGGTCGTGGGACAGCTTCATCATGGATTCGTTCAATTTTTTTTGAAGCTCGGAGAGGTTCGCCTCGCGGTGTGGGTCGCCGTTGCTCGTGGCCTCGATGAAGTCGGGGTCGTTGAGGATTCCGTTGTCCACATCGTCGAGGCTCATGGTTTTGCGCCGATTGCGCTTTTTGAGGAAATTGATCGCCATGTTCACGGCGATGCTGTGCATCCAGGTGTAGAAGCTGGATTTTCCCTGGAAGCCTTTGATCGAACGATAGGCCTTCGCGAAGACCTCCTGGAGGATGTCGTTCGTGTCCTCATGGCTGGAGGTCATGTTGTAAATGAGGCCGTAGAGGCGGGGGCTGAACCGGATGACGAGTTGGTCGAACGCGCGGGCGTCACCACTTTGCGTGCTTCGCACGAGTTGCTCGTCTGTCGGATCGGGGCTGTCCATGACCGGGAGCATGGATGTTATCAAATGCGTCCAGCTTCGCGTAGAAAAAACGGGGCGGAGCGTCAGAACGCTCCGGTGATGAGTTCGAGGAAGCGGCGGCCGGAGTCGCTCAGGCGCGGGGAACCGGCGCTCCCGCCGAGGATTCCGCGCGTGGCGTGGTGGTAGGCCAGGGGCGTGGATTCCACCCACTCGAGGCGGGGTTCGGTGGGGCGCCCCTCTGCGGGCGTGGCGGAGACGGGGGCGCCGTAGTTGGTGAAGGCGATGGTCCAGGCGGGCGCGCGGGAGGGTTTGCCATTTTCGAGGAGCCATGGGTTGTCGCGCAGGAGCGTGAGGCCGCGGGTGGCGGGGATGGTGATTTTGTAGAACGGCGGCAGCGAGCGGATGTGGTCCGAGAGGCGGAAGGCGGGGTCTTTCGCGCTGGCGAGGAGGACGGCGGCGGGTTCGATGCCGGCGAGGTTTAGGCCGTTGAACTCGCCGTGTTTGTTGGGTTCGGTGAAATGGCGCGCGTGCCAGGCGGCGAAATCCCCGCCGAGGCGCATGGCGATTTCGAAGTGGAGGTGGGCGCGTTCGCGGTTGAGGCCGTGGCCGGTGTAGCCCATGCGGCCGATGGCTTGGCCTTGCGCGACTTTTTGGCCGGCGGAAACGGCGGCCGCGGAGAGGTGCGCGTAGAGGGTGTAGATTTTTCCGCCTTCGATTTCGTGTTCGATGACAACATAGCGGCCGTAATTTGAAGCGCCGGCTTCGGTGCTGGCGTGGACGACCGTGCCGGCGGCGGAGGCGCGGATTTCGTCGAGGGGGTTGCCCTGGGCGTCGCGGCGGACCGGGGCGATGTCGATGCCTTCGTGGAGCGTGGTGAAGATGACTTCTCCGGATTGGCGCTGGGGGCCGCGGACGAAGCCGAAGGACCCGCCTTGCCAGGGTTTCGATGCGACGCCTTCGAAATGGCGGTCGACATACATGTAGAAATCCTCCGGCCGGCCTTCAAGCAGGGCGCGGTTTTCGGTGGGCCAATCGAAGAGGGCTGCGTGCGCGGGGGTGGCGAGGAGCAGGAGTGCGGCGAAGAGGCGCGGAATCATTCGCCGGCGGGCTTGGGCTTTTTGCGGGGTTTTTTCCCTTCCTTCGGGGCGCCGATGACGGGGAGGTGCTTTTGGAGTTGCAGGATTTCCTCCGGGGCGATGCCGCCGGGGACCATGAGGATGCCGTCCTTCACGGGGGCGTCGACCTTGAGCGCGGCGGCGACGCGGCCGTTCACGAGCACGACGGCGAGGCGGCCGCGGTCCTCGACGGTGAACTGGTGGAGCTTGTTCGCTCCGTGGGCGTCGAGCTGGAAGTAGGCGCCGGAGAGGCCGTCGTGGCCGGGGAAGGGGTAGAAGGCCTTGAAGTCGCGCTCGTTCACAACGGGGACTTTCCGCATGAAGATTTTTTTCGGGGGATTTGTGAGTTGGATCTCGGATCCGAAGGACCCGCCGTCGGTGGCGCTGCCTTCGCCGTGGAGGCGGATGGCGGGGAGGGGTTCCTTTTTGGCGCCCGCGTGGAGGGGCTGCGCGAGGGCGGTGGCGATGAGGATGGCCGCGGCGGGAAGGCGCATGGGTGCGGGATGGTGCGGCGGGGGGATAGGAATTGCAACCGCGGTTTTGATTGGTTAGTCGTGGCGCCGATGAAACGAGCCGCCTTTGCGTTTGCAGCGATGGTTTTGCCGGTTTTCGCGCAGCAGGATTCCTCTGCGCCGTTTGCTGTGGCGATGCCCGACGAGTCGACGCCGTTTTTCGCCTCGGCGCGGCAGAGGGCATTTGGGGCGGAGGAGGCGGAGGCCGTGCAATCGCCGGCGCAAGGCTACCCGAGGGTGCGGCAGGCGCCTGATGGCATACTGAAGCAGGTGGGTAATTTTTTCGCGGGGATTTTGCCGCCTCTGCGAGGCGGGGAGAAGAAGCCGGATGACGAGGCGTCCCTCTCCGTGCAACCGGAGTCGCCCAAAATCGGGCAGGACCGCGAATTGGATGTGGTTTATTCCGTGAAAAACAATTCCCGGAAGATGACGCGGTTGGAATTCCCGACCGACCAGCGGATCGAGATTTTGACGATGAATGCGGGCGGCGCGGTGGTGGACCGGTGGTCGGACGACCGTTCGTTCCGGCCGCGCGAGGGGGTGGTGGTTTTGAACCCGAACGAGAGGATCGAGTTCCGCGAGAAGGTTTCGACGCGCGACATGCGGGCGGGGGAGACCTACACGATCGAAGCGAAGTTGGCATCGGACCCGGCTTTCCCGGTGGTCCGGACGGTGGTGCCGCGCTGAGGCGCGAGGGGCCATGCTGGCGCGCGACAGGGTGCTGGGATTGGCGGCGGCGGTTGTTTTTTTTGGCGCGGGCGGTGCTTTTCCGCAGCAACAGGAGAGGACATTGCTCGAGCGGATCGACCGGCCAGACACCACGCTTGCGAGCCCGATGCAAGGCAAGGCGTTCGTCGGCGGTGGCGGTGCGGAGTTGGGCAAATCGGCGGCGGTGCGCGAGTTCCCGGGGGCGGGCAAGAAGGCTGCCTTGGGGGAATTCGGCGGGACGAGGTCATTTTTCGGGATAAAAAACCCTTGGTTCGGGGAGAGGACCTTCGAGACAGGCCAGGCGGCGATGGTGCGGGATGCGCGGGTTTCGAAGGATTTTGCGACCCGGGATGCGCGCGTGGGGGAATTCGCGGCGGCGGAGCGGTCGGCGAAATTGGGCGGTTCCGGGTCGCCAGTGCGACCTTTTCTGGTGCGGGGCGAGGCGCAGGGGGCGCTCGACGGGATTTCCGACAAGGTCAAAAAGGAGATGACGATTGACGAGGTGCGCGAGTTGTTGAACAAACCGCGTTGATCCCCGCCCTTCCTGACATGACCGATTTCGAATTCCTCACGCGCGGCTGCGCGAAAATCCTGAACCCCGCCGAACTTGAGGCGAAGCTCAAGCTCGGGCGGCCGCTGCGCGTGAAGCTCGGCGTGGACCCGACGGCCCCCGACATCCACCTCGGGCACAGCATTGCCCTTTCCAAACTGCGGGATTTCCAGGACCGCGGTCACATGGCGGTTTTGATCATCGGCGATTTCACGGCGATGATCGGCGACCCGAGCGGGAGGTCGGCCACGCGCCCGCAATTGAGCCACGACCAGGTGATGGCGAACGCCAAAAGTTTCCAGGAGCAGGCGTTCAAAATCCTCGACCCGAAGGGCGCGGAGATCGTTTTCAACGGCGAGTGGTTCGAGGCGATGAGCTTCGAGGAAGTCATCAAGCTCAACAGCCGCGTGACGCTGCAGCAGATGCTCGTGCGCGAGGATTTCCGCGACCGGCTCGACAAGGGGCTGCCGATCCGCGCGCACGAGATCCAATACCCGATCATGCAGGGGTGGGACTCCGTGATGGTGCGGGCGGATGTGGAATTGGGCGGCACGGACCAACTTTTCAACATCATGGTCGGGCGCGACCTCCAGAAGGAGGAGGGGATGGAACAACAGGTGGCCATGGTGATGCCGATCCTCGAGGGGCTCGATGGGCACCAGAAGATGAGCAAGAGCCTCGGGAACTATGTCGCGGTCACGGACCCGCCCGGGGGGATGTTCGGAAAACTCATGAGCATCAGCGATGCGCTCATGGCGCGGTATTACGAAGTGCTGTTGCGCGAGGAATTGCCCGCCGGGATGCACCCGATGGAGGCGAAGAAGTCGCTCGCGCGGCGGATCGTGGAGCGTTTCCATGGCGCATCGGCGGCGCAGGCGGCATTGGCGGATTTCAACACCCGCTTCAGCGCGCGCGACCTCGAGCATGCGGACCTGCCGGTTTTCAAGCCCTCCGGCGCGCGCGACATCGTGGGCGTGGTGGTCGAGGCTTTTTCGATTTGCTTCCATACGACGAGGTCGCGTTCGGATGCGAGGCGCCTTGTCGAAGGCGGGAGCGTGCAGTGGCGCGGGGAAAAAATTTCGGACCCCAAGTTCCAACTGCCGCCTGGTGGGGGAATCCTCAAGCTCGACAAGACCCGTGCCGTGCGGGTGGGGGACTGACCGATGAGGCCGGTCTTTTACGAAAGGAAATTCCGGCCCTACAACAAATTCAACGGGCGTTTTTTCTGGAGGCTGCTGCTGTTGATCCTGGCGGTGGTCGTGGGAAACGCGGTCTGGAAATTCGGCGAGAAGCAGGTTTCGCACTTTCAATCCGTGCGGCAAACCGCCGAAGCGGAGGCACTGCTGCGCAAAGGGCAAAAAGGCGAGGCCTTACTGAAACTGCGTGCAGCCCTTGGGAACGACCCACGCAATGTTCAGGCGAACCGTTTGACTGCGAAATTGCTCGACGCTCAAGGAGACTCGCGGGCTCTGGAGTATTATAGATTCGTGGTCCTCGCTGATGAGGTGCTTCCTGGCGAATTGGCGGACATCAATTTCTCTCATGGCGGCGGTTCTGATTTTTTTGGGGAAAGTGGGGACGTTGTATTGAGTGGTGACCGTTTTCACGGTTCGGCCAAGAAAACTGAAATCTCAAAGCATGCGACAGAGTCCGATGCAAAAGCGTTTGCGTATGCTGCGGTTGCTTATGGAAACCAGCGGATAGCTCGGGAGGTTGCCTTGGCCGCGGTGCATAAGTGGAATCGCTCTGAGTTTCCGCATCTCGTGAATGCTGCAATTCACGTCCGCAATGGCGATGTGGTTGCCGCGGAGGAGGAGTTCCGGAATGCCGTTGCGCAAAGGGAAACAGCGGAGACTTTGAACGCGCTCGCCGATTTCCTGCTTGGCCAAAAGGAGAACCAAGCGGTGCGCGCCACCGAGGGTGCGGTGTTGTTGGAGCGAGTGGCGTCCGTCGATCGCGGTGAAAGCGGGAGGGCCGCGCTCAAGAGGATTTTTGTGCAACGCCTGGCGGAACCCGGTCGCATTCCCGCGTTGCTTTCCAAGTTCCGCTCGCTGGCGGGCAATGACCCGCAGGAACTGCTTTTTGCGGACTCGATCGAGTTGGATTGCTTTCCTGCGAACAGGGACCGTGTGCTCGACGGGGTGGTCGCCCGGGCGCTGAATGCGCCGCCTGCGGAGCGGATTGTTGCTGTGCGTTGGCTGCTTTCCAAAAACGATGCCGCGCGCGCCGCTCAAGCGCTTCCGGTCCGCGATGCCGTGGGGGATGCGGATGCTTTCGAAACGGCGGTTGAAACGCTCTTTGCCCTCGAAAAATGGGAAGGGGCGGTCGGAGCCCTGCGTGCGCCGTCGAACCCGCTCGAACCGCACAGGACGGCTGCGCTCCTGGCTTCCGCCGCTTCGCTGCAGGGCGACAAGCAGTCCCGCGAACGCTGGATTGCCGTGTTGGACCAGAACAAGGGCGATCCCGGAAAGACCCTCTTCCTTTTGCAAAAAGCCGGGGCGGCGGGGCAGTGGGATGTGGTTTATGAACGATTCCCATCGCTGTTGAACGAGCCGGCCTGGGCTTTGCAGTCGTTTTCGCTGTTGGCCGACACGGCGCGCGGGAGCGGGGATGCGGAGGCGCTCCTGGAACTCCACGCGCTGGCATTGAATTCGCGGATGCTCGGGGGCGACCCGGCGGTGAGGGACCAAGCGGCGTTCGATCGCTTGATCGCCGGACAGGAAGTTCCCGAGGATGAATTGGAGGAGCGGTCGGAGGCTTTCCGGGAAAATAGTTCGATGCGCGTCACGCGGGCGCTCGGCTTGCTCGCAGAGGGGTCGCGGATGAGGGCGCTTTATGAACTCGAAGAGGTCCAGCCCAGAATCGATGTGGAAAAACTCGCACCGGCGCAGCAGGCGGTTTTTGCCGCTGTTCTCTCGGCAAGCGGGCGGGTTTCGGAAGCCGAGAAAATCGCCGGTGCGATTCCCGAAGGGGCGTTGATGCCGCAGGAGAGGGAATTTTTGGGAAGGCACTTGAAGCCGGCCGCCAAGGCGGATTGACGCGGTTTCGCCGCACCGACACGATGGCGCCGATGGATTCACCCAAGATTTTCGCATTCGTGATGGCGGGCGGGAGCGGGGAGCGCTTCTGGCCGATGAGCCGGCGCAGCACGCCGAAACACCTCCTTCGCCTGCTCGACGACTGCACGCTCCTTGAAACGACGGTCCGGCGCCTCGAGGGCTTGGTGCCGCTGGAGCAGACTTTCATCCTGACCAACGAAGCCCAGCTTGCGGCGACGCAGCAGGCGGTGCCTTTCCTTCCCGGGCGGAACATCATCGCCGAGCCTGCGAAGCGCGACACCGCGCCGGCTTGCGCCCTGGCGACAGCGGTGGCGCGCGCGCACGACCCCAATGCCGCCTGCATCATCCTGCCCGCCGATGCGATGATCCACGACACAGCGAAATTCCGCTTGCAACTTTCGGATGCGGTTGCGGCGGCTGCCGGGGGTGCGATTGCGACGCTCGGGATCCCGCCGACCTTTGCCGCCACCGGCTATGGCTACCTCGAGGCGGGTGACGCCCTGCCCGCCGGCCCTGCTGGCAGCCGGGTGCACAAGCTCGCGAGGTTCGTTGAAAAACCCGACCGGGAGGCGGCGGAATCGTATTGGAAAAAGGGCAACTTTTTCTGGAACGCCGGGATTTTCGTTTGGAAGGCATCGACATTCCTGGAGGAGGCGAAGCGCCAACTTCCGCCCCTCGCCGAATTCATCCGGTCGCTCGGTTCCATGGCCGGATTGCCCGCGTTGTTGGAATCGCGCTTCGCGGCGCTCCCGAAGATTTCCGTGGATTACGCGATTATGGAAAACGCGCGGGATGTCGTGGCGGTGTCGGCGGAATTCGATTGGGACGATGTCGGCGCGTGGACGGCCCTGCCCGCGCACATCAAGCCCGATGCCGCCGGGAATTGCTCGAGGGGAAGCGTGGTGCAGCACGGCTCGAGCGGGAACATCGCCATCTCGAATGGCCGGACGATCGCACTTTGCGGAGTCGAGGGGCTGGTCGTGGTCGAGACCCGGGATGCCGTCCTCGTTTGTTCCAAGGAGGCGGTCCAGAGGGTCAAGGAACTCCAGCCCCTGCTGAAGGAGGAGCTCAAGTAACCGGGCGGCTCAAGCTGCTTCGATCCGTTCCCGGATCAGGGTGTGAAGCAGCTCCAGTCGCGCGGCCACATTGCGCTCCAAAAGCAGTGTGCGGCGCTGCACGGGGTCGGAGACCATGGCGGACGCCACAATGTCGGCAAAGGCACCCTCGGGCGAAACGGACTCGATGTAGTCGGCGAATCCTTTTGGTGCCTCGAATCCCTTCCGGAGGGCATCGAGGCAGGCTTTCGTGACTTTCGACCTCATCGCACGCGCGGCGGCTTCGTTGTCGGCCGCATCGGAAAGGATGCGGATTTCGGCGCGCGGGTAGGGTTCCATTTCAAAATCCCCGAACTCCACGCGGGCGACGCCCTGGAGGACGAGGTTCGAAGTTCCGCCCTCGTTCGAGACGCAGGCGCGGATGACGCCGAGGCCGCCGAAGGGCTCGCAGCGCTCCTCGTCGTCGGCATGCGCGATCGCGAACATGCGGTGGGAGGCGAGCGCGTTTTTGACCATGAGGCGGTAGCGGTCCTCGAAAATGTGCAGGGGAACGAGCGAGCCGGGAAAGAGGCTCAGCCATGGAAGAACCATGACGCCGGCGTTTTCGGGAAATGACTGGATGGGGTCGCCCTGCACAATATCGCTTACGCACCCGGCGGGCGGGGGACGCAAAAATTTCTCCCCGGGTGGCGGGAGCGGTTTAGAAAACCCGGGGTTCGCCTTCGCGGAGGATGCAGATTTGGTCGAGCATCCGGCGTTCGGTGCCGTGGCGGAGGAGGCGCTCGGGCGGCTCGTGGAGCGGTTCGTAGCCGAGGCGGAAGGTGCCGAAATGCATGGGGACGAGTTTTTTCGCCTGCAACTGGATGAACGCCTCGATGGCTTCCTCGGGGTTCATGTGGACATCGCGCTTGGTGGGGGCGTCGTAGGCGCCGATGGGCAGGAGGGCGATTTCGACCGGCAGGCGTTCGCCGATCTCGCGGAAGCCCTCGAAGTAGGCGCTGTCGCCGCAATGGAAGACCGAGCGGCCCTTGTATTCGATGTGGAAGCCGCCGAAGCCGCGGTGGGTATCGTGGAGCACGCGGGCGCCCCAGTGGCGGGCGGGCGTGAGAGTGACGCGGAGCGCGCCGAGTTCGAACGACTGCCAGTGGCGGAGTTCCTGCACATGGTTGAAGCCGAGGCCGTGGACGAGCCCGCCGACATGCTCGGGCACGACGATCGCCTGGTCGCTCGCGACGGCGCGCAGGGTTTTTTTGTCGAGGTGGTCGAAGTGGGCGTGCGTGACGAGCACGAGGTCGATGGCCGGGAGGTCGTGGATTTCCATCCCCGGTTGGCGCACGCGCTTGATGACCTTCAGCCACTTCGCCCAATTCGGGTCGATGAGGATGCTGTGCTCGGCGGTCTGGACGAGGAACGAGGCGTGGCCGATCCAGGTCAGGCAAAGCTGTTCCGGTCCGAGTTCGGGGAACTCGGGTTTCGCGCGGCGGCCGGTGCGCTTGGCGAAGAGCGAGGGGATGACGACCTCGGCGAGGAAGTTGCGCTTGTGCCAACCCTCGCCGAGCCGCATGTCCACATGGTGTTCCGGTTTGGGGCGCCTGCTGGGCATTTTTTTCTCGATGAAATTCCGGACCATGCGTGAATGCGGCATTCTCGATGATCGCGGAGCAAAAGCAAAGCCTGCGCGGGAGGGCGCGCGGATTGCTGGCGGAAATGCCGCCCGTGCGGAGCCGCCTCGCGGGCGTTTCGATCCTGGGGCACATGGCATTGTGGCTCGAGTGGCACCGCGCGCAAACGGTTTGCCTTTTCAGCCCGTTGGCCGACGAGCCGGATATCCTCAATCCCTGGCCGGATGGGAAAAAAGTTTTGATGCCGCGTGTGGCGGAGAAGGAGCTGCGGATCCATGCGGTCGCGGGGCCTTCGGATTTGGCGCCGGGGAAGTTCGGGATTTTGCAACCATTGCCCAGCACACCTTCCGCGCCCGAGGCGGCGGATTTCATTTTGGTGCCGGGGTTGGCATTCGATGCCAAGGGCGGCCGGCTCGGGCGGGGTGGGGGATTCTACGACCGGTTGCTCGCGCGCTTCGAAGGGGTGCGCGTGGGAATTTGTTTCAACGAAACGCTATTCGAAGACATTCCGCGCGAGGCGCACGATGCGGTGATGGATTTCGTGGCGACCCCGGACGGGATCATTTCCTGCGGGACTTGAAGTAGGCGCCGAGGTTCGGGCGGGCGAGGAGTTCGGCGGGTTCGTTGGCGATCCCGGATTCCGCGACGAGGTGGTGCAAGAGGACAAGCGTGGCGAAGGCGTCGGAAGCGGCATCGTGCCAGCGGAAACCCGGGCGGGCGGTTTTTTCGAGGAGGCCGAGCGAGGAGATGGTGTCGCCCAGCGAGTGGGAGGGGAGTTGCGGATGGAGGGCTCGGGCGAGGGCGAGCGTGTCGATCCACGGACCGAAGCCGTGGAGGGGGAAGGCGCGGAGGAAGCGTTTTTCGGTCGAAGCGCCGTGGGCTGCGATCCAGCGTCCCGAGAGGGCGGCCTTCACTTGCGGCCAAAGGTCGAGCAGGCGCGGGGCGTTGCGGAGTTCTTCGTCGCCGATCCCGTGGACGCGCTGGGCGGCCCATGCCACCGGGCGGGAGGGGCGGAGGTGGGAATCGAGGGCGATATCGATCGAGCCGCTGTTCCAATGCGCGACGGCGATTTGGATGGGTTCGTCGGTGAGGCCCGGTGCGGTGCCGGCGCTTTCGAAGTCCAGCGCGGCGAGTGGGATTTCGGCGATGGTCAATCGCGGAGGAGCGCGGCGGTCGTTTCCCAATCCATGCAGGCATCGGTGATGGACACGCCGTATTGGAGTTTCGAGGGGTTGGCGGGAAGCGGTTGGCTGCCGAAGTGGAGGTGGCTCTCGAGCATGGCGCCGATGAGGCGGTTGTTCCCGGCCGCGCGTTGTTCAAGGATGCTCTTCCAGACTTCCGGCTGGCGGAGCGGGTCCTTGCCGGAATTCGAGTGGCTGCAATCGACCATGATGCCGCCAGGCAACCCGGCCTTGGCGAGGGCATCGTTGGCTTTTTGGACATCGGCGGGCGAGTAGTTCGGACCGTTGCGCCCGCCGCGGAGGACGACATGGGTGTCGGGGTTTCCTGCGGTTTTTACGATGCTGGTGGCGCCGTCGCGGTCGATGCCGAGGAAGCTGTGGGGCGTGCGCGCCGACTTCATGGCATCGATGGCCGTCTGGAAACTTCCGTCGGTGGCATTTTTGAAGCCGACCGGCATCGAGAGGCCGCTGGCCATCTCGCGGTGGGTTTGGGACTCGGTGGTGCGCGCGCCGATGGCGGCCCAGCCGACAAGGTCGGCGGTGTATTGAGGGATGATCGGGTCGAGGAACTCCGTGGCCGCGGGCAGGCCGAGTTCGAGGATGTCGAGAAGCAGCCGGCGGGCGGTCGAGATGCCCTTGGCGACATTGCAGGATTCGTCGAGGTCGGGGTCGTTGATCAGCCCCTTCCAGCCCGTGGTGGTGCGGGGCTTTTCGAAATACACCCGCATGACGAGGAGGTAGCGGTCCTCCACCTCGCGCGCCAATTCCGCGAGGCAGCCGGCGTATTCGAGGGCCGAGGCGGGGTCGTGGATCGAGCAGGGGCCTGCGATCACGAGCATTCGCGGGTCTTCGCCCGCGAGGATGGCACGGGCGGCGGCCCGGGTTTTTGAAACGAGGGCCAATTGCGCAGGGCTGGCCGGAAGCTGCTCCTTGATTTGCGCGGGGCTCACCAGTCGCGTGACCCCGACAACGCGGAGGTTCTCCACCGGCACGCCGTTGGAAGCCTGGCTTGGGTTGCGGTCGCTCATTGGAAAAGGGTCGGGACAATCCTGCATCGTGCGGCGCGTTGCAAACAAATGTTCCGGCGCGGCTAATTGGCCGGCGGCGGCGTGGTTTTCGAATCCTTATACCAAAGGACACCGTGCTTGCGGAGGTTCGCGATGAGGGCGCGGAGGTTGTCGGCCATCTCGCGGTTCGAGATGAGCGTGCCGAGCACGCCCTTGCCGGAGCGGACCTGTTCGATCAAGCCCTGCATGGCGGAAAGGGTTTTTTGGAGTTCGTCGGCCGCTTTTTTCGCGGAGTCCATGGTCTCCTTGCCGCTTTGGACGGCGGTGGAGGCTTCGGCCACCGCCGTTTCGATTTTCGCGGACGCCGCCTGGAGGTTCCGGATGGTGGCGGAAATCGAGTCCAACTCCTGCTTCGAGAGGACGGTCGAATCGAGTTTTTTGACGACGCCGTTGATGTTGCCAACGGTTTCGCGGAGGTCGGAAATGAGCGTGCCTGCGCTGTCGGCCATGCCGGCAATCCCGCCGGATTCCATAACGCCCTGGACCGTGGAGCCGGGCTCGATGAAGCCCGCCTTGCCGCCACCGTCGGCGAGGATGATTTGGACATATTTGTCGCCGAGGAGGCCCGAACTGCCGATCGAGAATTGGCTGCCGACGGGGATTTTCACCTGCTCGAGGATGCGGAGTTCGACATAAACGCCGCGCATGTCCGGCAGGATCGTCGGGGAGTTCATCACGCGGCCGACCTTGGCGCCAGCGAGGAGGACCTCGCCCCCGCGGAGCAGGCCGCTGGCATTGGCAAACTCGGCGCGCAGGTTGTAGTAGCTGCTGAAGCCCTCGCCCAAGCGGCCGAAGTAGACGACCATGAGCGCGACGGTGACGAGCCCCGCGAGCAGGAATAGCCCCACCTTGATTTGTGTCGGTCGTTCCTCGGAGCTCATCGGGCGGGCATTAGTAGACGCTTTCGCCCGATCTTCCATCCACAAAATCCCGCACGACTGGGTCGGTGCAGGCGCGGAGTTCCCCGGTGGTCCCCGAGAAATAAATCCGGCCCTCGTTCAACAGGGCGACGCGGTCGGCGATGTGGTAGCAGCTGACCATGTCGTGGGTGACGACAATGGAAGTGACATTGAGGCTGGACTGGAGGCGGCGGATGAGGCGGTTGATGCTGTCGGAGACGATGGGGTCGAGGCCGGCGGTCGGCTCGTCGTAGAGGATGACATCCGGCGGGGAGATGATGGCGCGGGCGAGGGCCACGCGCTTGCGCATGCCGCCACTGAGGTTTACGGGCATTTTTTTCTCGTGGCCGGACATGTTCACCATGGAGAGGGACTCGGCGACCTTGTCGCGGATTTTCGCGGGGCTGCGTTCGCCGCGCTCGCGGAGGGGGAAGGCGACATTGTCGAAGACATTCATCGAATCGAAGAGCGCGCCGTCCTGGAAAAGCATGCCGATGCGGAGCCGCACGGGTTCGAGTTCGCGTTCCCTGAGCCGCGTGACCTCGAGGCCGTCGAAAACGATGCTGCCCGCGACCGGTTTCATGAGGCCGATGAGGTGGCGGAGGAAGACGCTCTTGCCGCCGCCGCTCTTGCCGAGAAGCACGAGCGTTTCGCCCCGGACCACATCAAGGTCGAGGCCGCGGAGGATTTCCTGGCCGCCGATTTTTTGGACGAGGCCGCGGACCTGGATGAGCGGTGCGTTCATCGGTCGCCGGCGGGAAAAACGATGTTGAGGGCCATGGTGAGGAAGAAGTTCGCAATGAGGATGGCCAGGGAGCAATTGACCACGGTGGCGGTGGTGGCGCGGCCCACGCCCACGGCGCCGTCCCTCGCCTGGAGCCCCTCGCGGCAGCTGATGAAGACAATCACCACTGCGAAGAAAAACCCCTTCGTGAGCGCCATGATGATGTCGCTGGAGTCCGTGAATTTCTGGGTGTTTGCCAGGAAATAGACGCCCGTGATGTTGAGGACTTCGACGCCGACATAGTAGCTCGCGAGGACGCCGCAGGCCACGCATTCCACCACGAGGAACGGCATCGAGATGAACATGGCCAGGGCGCGGGGCACAACGAGGTAGTCGACCGGGTTCACCGCGAGGGCGCGGAGGGCGTCGATTTGCTGGCTGACCTTCATGGTGCCGATTTCGGCGGTCATGGCGGCGCCCACGCGGCCGGCCACCATGATTCCCGTAAGCACCGGCCCCAATTCGCGGAACATCGAGAGCGCCACCACGGGACCGACGGCGGTTTCCATGTTGAGGCTTGCGAATTGGAAGTAGGCCTGCGCCGTGAAGACCGCCCCGGTGAACGCGCCGGTGACAATGACCACGGGCTGCGAGCGGAAGCCGATTTCGGCGATTTGTTGCAGGACCAGCTTCACGCGGATGCGGCCTGCGAAGCTCGAGCCGAATGTCTCGCCGGCGAGGATGGCCAACTGCCCGAGGTAGAGGAGGAAGGCGTTGCCGGCGTTTTGGAGTGTGGAAAGGAGTGCCATGGGCGCGCCCGGCGCGGATGGGCGGAATCGGCCGCCGGTCAGGAAATGCGCTGGGTTTTCTTGTTCGGGTTCGCCTCGGGCGGGATTTGGCCCACGAACCGCGCTTGGAGGCCGAGTTTTCTGAAAATCGATTCGATGGTCATCGCGGAGGGAATGTCGCCGTGGAACTCCATGTAAACGATGTCGTGGTTGGTATCGACCTTGTAGCGCAGCCCGGGCATGACATCGAGCTCGAGCGCGAGGCCGAGCATCTTCTCGGGTTGGCGCAGGCCGGCGGCGTAGATTTCCAGTTCCACCATGGGGGGAGTTTTCCGCAGCGGATGCGTGTTGCAAAGGGAAATTCGGCAGGGGATTCCGGTTGATCTTGGGGGCGGGGTGGGTCAATTTTCCGCGCCCAACGAATGACACGCGGATTCCTCCTCACGGCCATAGCTTTTTTTCTGGCGGTTTCCGGCGTGGTTTCCGCCGAGGAACCCTCCGATCTTTTCCTGCGGGCCTACCAGGAATTTCAGGCTGGGGAAGGGGATGAGCGTGATGGGAAATCACGCGAGGCTTTCGAGCGCTATCAGGAGACCGTGCGAATTCTGGAGCAAATTCAGGCGAAAGACCCGACTTGGCAGCAGCTCGTTGTGGAATTCCGTATGCGAAAAGCGCGCGAGGCCATGGAGAGGCTGCAGACAGAATTTGAAAAAACTTCTCGTCCGCCCGAGCCTCAAGCGCGGGAGGATTTGATTCCTGCCCGCCCGTTCGAGATCGATATTCCCGAGCCATTCGTCGGCACGGCCCCGGCTCCGACACCAACGCCGGCCCCGCGCACTCCCTTGGTGCAAACTCCCGCCGCATCGAGGGAAATTCTGCCATCGGTGATCGTGCCGCCGTTGCCTTCGGACGAAGAGCTGAGCGCTCAGGCCCAGGGGGAATTCTTTGCCAGCAAGGGCCGAATCACGGATTTGGAAGCCGAAGTGGCGCGGCTCAAGGGCGAGTTGGCCAGCGCGCGAATGGAGGTCGAAAAAAATAAAACCGAAATGGTCGCGGCAAAGGCGGAGTTGGCGCAGGCCCGGACCGAATTGGATTCCGTCAAGGCGGAGCGAGACCGCTACAAAACAGTTGCGGCCGCCACAGACACTTCGCGCGTCGAAAAACTTTCGTCGCGCATCGCGGAGTTGGAGGCCGACAACGAGGCGCTGCTCGCCGAAAACAAACGAATCTCCGGCAAGCTCCGCCGTGCCTCGGACCACATCAAGGGGACGATGAAGACGCTGGCCGCGCTCGATGATGACCGCAAAGCCGTCGCCAAACAGCGGGACAAAGCGGTGCAGCGCGCGGAGCGGCTGAAGGATAATGAGGCGGAGTTGGTCAAACTGAAAACCGAGCGCGACAAGCTGGTCGGTGATTTCGAGAAGACCAAAAAAGACATGGAGAAAGCGCAGGCCGAGGGCTTGGCGAAGGCGGAGGAGGAGAAAAAGAAGATCGAGTCGGACTTTGCCCAAACCAAAGCCGATATGGAAAAGCAGCTTGCAAACAAGCAGTCACAAATCGACGAACTCGAAAAAATCCGTGCCAACAATCAGGAGCTTGCAGCCCGTCTTGAAAAGGCCGAGCAGCAAATCACGGAGGCTGAAAAAAACAAAGTCGGGCGGGATGAGCTCGCCAAGCTGGAAACGGAAATCTCCTCCTTGCAAAAGCAACTTGAGGATTCGCGGGCCGAAATCTCCTCGCGTGACGACAACATCAAAAGCCTGGTTGCGCAGTTGGACGAGGCCACCGGCGAGGTTGCCCGACTGAAGCTGAATCCCGAGCCTTCCGAGGACTCCAAGCGTTTCACCGAGGAGAATGAACTCCTCCGCTCCATCGTTCTCCGCCAAATCAAGGAACAAAACGAGCGTGCCCGGGCCGTGTCTTCGCTCGAGCAGGAATTGCAAAAACTCTACGTCAAATCCGACAACCTTTCCGCCCAGCTCGCGGTTTTGACTCGTCCTCCGGCGAATCTCTCGGAAAAGGAAATGCTCCTCTTTCGCGAACCGGTCGTGATTTTGGAGGATCCCGACGTGGGGCCGACCCAGTCATCTGTGACGCAGGTCAGCGCCATCCCGGACTTGCAAACGGGATTGCCGCCCGCTCCGGAAGGAATCGAGGCGCTGTCGCCGGAGTCTCGCGAGTTGGTCAATCAGGCACGCGACCTGATGCAGCTGCGGCGGTTTACGGATGCCGAAAAAATCTATGCGCAAATCGTCGAGTCTGCTTCTGACAATCATTTCGCGCTCTCGAATTTGGCCGTCACTCAAATCCAATCCGGCAAACTGGCCGCCGCGCAGGTCGCCTTGGAAAAAGCGCTGCGGGTGAAACCCGGTGACATTTTCGCATCGGTCAACCTCGCGAATGTTCTTTGCCGCCAGGGCCGCTTTGACGAGGCGATGGAACTGCTTAAAGAGGTCATCAAAAACGACCCGCAAAATGCCGTGGCGCACAATTACATGGCGATCGCCCTCGGGCGAAAGGGCAACACCGCCGAGGCCGAGGAGTTTTTCCAGCGAAGCATTCTGCTCGATTCCAAGTATCACAACGCGCACTTCAATCTTGCTGTCATGTATGCCGCCAGCGAGCCACCGGCGCTTGAGCTCGCCAAGAAACACTACGAGCGGGCCAAGCAACTCGGTGCCGACCCCGACTCCACCCTCGAGCAAAGGCTCGAGCACGTGCAGGCCGCAAACTGAGTCAGCGCACGCCGAGTATCCAGCCCTCCACTTCGGCCGAACGCTTTTCCTGCTCGGAGAGCTCCGGCTGAAGCATGGACTCCAGCTCTCCGGATTCGTCTGCCTCGCTCAAAGTTTGAGCTATCGTGAGTGCATCGAATTCATCCGCCGTGAGCCCCGGTGGGGCATCCTCCTTGCGCCAAAGTGATGGGTAAGCCTCTGCCAGCACATGCTTGCCATCCGGCACTCGAAAGCCATCGAAAGGCCAGAAGTGGATTTTTGAGCCGAGTTCTTTTCGAAAAACATTCAGCCAAGGAATTCCCGCATGCGTTGATTTGGCAACCGATCCGGGGACGCCGAAATGAAAAACGGATTTCGCTCCACAGCGAATCTCGGCCTGTCGTCGCCACCGCGCGTTTCCAGGACGATTCCTCGGGTTTTTGCGGAAGTCATCTACTTTGGACCCTTGTTTGTCTGTAGGGAAATCGTTCGATAACACTTCTAAGAAGTTGCCCCAGTTTTTCCGAATTCCATGGGTTTCAAACCACGAGATCGGGAATGAAAATCCATGATCGATGCCAACAATCACCGGCTCCGGTTTTTTGAAAATTTCCAGAAGCCAATTGGCAACCTCTCGCCGACTCCAATTCTGCCCCGGTCTTACCAGTTCGCACTGTCCCTGCCTGGCGATGGCGACACGAATTCCTCTGAGGTGTGTTTCGGGAGACGCCGCCCCCGAGTAATCGATGCCAATGTGAGTTTGAAACCGCGGCATGCGGCGCGCGGGGTCAGGTGTATTTGACGACTTCCTCAATCGTGGTGAGGCCATCGTAAATGGATCGCAGCCCGTCCTCACGAAGCGTCGTCATGCCAAGTTCGATCGCCTTTTGGCGAATCAAGACACCTGGCGCGCGGTCGTTGATCATCTCACGAATCGGGTCCGAGATTTTCAACAACTCATAGATGCCCTTCCGGCCTTTGTAGCCGGTGTAATTGCACTGCTCGCAGCCCTTGCCGTAGTGGAAGGTTTTGTCGCCGATGTCGTGGATGCTGAGGCCCAAAGATCCGAGGACCTGCTCGCTCGGTTCGTAGGCGGTGCGGCATGCAGTGCAGATTTTTCTGACCAAGCGCTGTGCAAGGACGCATTCGAGTGAGGCGGAAATCAAGAAGGGTTCGATGCCCATGTCGACGAGACGAGTGACAGCACCGGTGGAGTCGTTGGTGTGCAGGGTCGTGAAAACCAGGTGCCCGGTGAGCGAGGCTTGGATCGCGATTTGAGCGGTCTCCGCGTCGCGAGTCTCACCAACGAGAATTCGGTCAGGATCCTGACGCAGGAACGCGCGCAGGACTCGGGAGAAGCTCAGGCCGATGGCGTCGTTGATGGGAACCTGAATGATGCCATCGATTTCGTATTCCACGGGGTCCTCGGCCGTGAGGAGTTTGGAGTCGACCGTGTTGATTTTGCGCAGGCAGGAATAGAGCGTGGTTGTTTTGCCTGAGCCAGTCGGGCCAGTGACGATAAAAATGCCGTTGGGCTTTTCGATGACCTGCAGGATGTAGTCCATGATCTCGGCGGGCATGCCGAGGGATTCGAGGTCCAGATTGACGCTGGAGCGATCGAGGACGCGCAACACGACGCTTTCGCCAAACGCGGTCGGCAGCGTGGAGACACGAAGGTCGACCTGCCGGCCGTTGATCTGGCGCTGGATGCGGCCATCCTGAGGTAATCGGCGCTCGGCGATGTTCAAATTCGACATCACCTTCACGCGGGAAATCACAGGCAGTGCCAAGCGAACGGGTGGGGGATCGAGTTCGTAGAGGGCGCCGTCCACGCGGTAGCGGATTTTGAACTCGTTTTCGAACGGCTCGAAGTGAATGTCGCTCGCTCGTGCGGCGATGGCTTTGTCCAGGATGGCGTCGACATATTTGACGACGGGCGCGGAGTTGGCCTCGGCCTGGACGGCCTGTTGATTGAACTGATCGCCGTCGCCTTCCTCGACAACCATATCGCCGCCGAGTTGGGAGAGGATTTCTTTGATGCTGGAATCCTCCGAGCCGTAGTGGGAGCGGATCAGCTCCTGAACGCGCGATGGCAAGCCGACCACCTGCACGATCTCGCGTCCCAGGGCGAAGCGAAGGTCCTCAAGGACCGGCGTGTTGAGCGGATCCGCGAGTGCCACGAAAATGGTGTTGCCGGAAGCGGCTACGGGAAGTGCACCGTGGAGGCGCGCCAGACCCGAGGGAATCAAGGCCAGTGTTCCCGCCTCGGGTTCGAAGGAGGAGAGATCGTTTGCTTCGACGCCGAGTGATTCCGCAAGGCCGTGAAGGAAATTCGCCTCGTCCACGACCCCGCTCTCAATGAGGACGGTATCGATGGACTTCCCGCCGGGGCCCGCCAAGTCGGCGATTTGGCGCGCCTGCTCCTTGGTCAGGAAACCGCGTTCAATGAAAACCTCCAATGTCTGCCCGGTGTCCATGGTCAGTCGAGATCTGTCATGGTGGTGCTGATGACCTCTTCGGCGGTGGTCATGCCGGCGAGGACTTTCCTCACGCCGTCCTCTCGGAGAGTGCGCATGCCGAGTTCGCGGGCGCGCTGGCGCAGGGCGATGGTCGAGGCGTTGTTGTTGATCATGTTCCGGACTTCGTCGTCCACGAGGAACAGTTCGAAAATGCCCATCCGGCCGCGATAGCCCTTCCCGCGGCAGTTTTCACAACCGACCGGCCGCATGACTTTCGCGTTGCGGAGCTGCTTGGGATCGATTTGCAGGGAGTTCAGTTCGTATTCCGAAAGCTCAGCGGGGAGTTTGCACTCGGGGCAGAGACGGCGAACGAGGCGTTGTGCCACAACTGCGCGGACGGAACTCGAAACGAGGAACGGCTTCACTCCGATGTCCACGAGGCGGGCGATCGCGCTGGGGGCGTCGTTTGTGTGAAGCGTCGAAAGGACAAGGTGGCCGGTGAGCGAGGCGTTGACGGCGATGCTGGCGGTTTCGTGGTCGCGAATCTCACCGATCATGATGATGTTCGGGGCTTGGCGCAGGATCGAACGGAGCGCCGCCGGGAAGGTCATGCCGATGGAGGAGTTCACTGGCACCTGATTGATCCCGGTCATCTGATACTCGACCGGATCTTCGACCGTGATGAGTTTCCGGTCCGGCTTGTTCATGTAATTCAAGCAGCCGTAGAGAGTCGTAGTTTTTCCGGAACCCGTGGGGCCTGTGACGAGGATGATGCCGTCCGGGAGATTGATGCACTGCTCGAACTTCGCCTGGTCATCGGAGAGGAAGCCAAGGTCGGGCAATCCGAGGAGGAGTGAAGTTTTGTCGAGAATACGCATCACGACGCTTTCTCCATGGACGGTGGGGATCGTGGAGACACGGAGATCGAGAGATTTGTCGCCGACGCGGATTTGGATGCGGCCGTCTTGAGGCAGGCGTTTCTCGGCGATGCTCATCGTCCGGGACATGATTTTCAGACGGCTCACGATCGCGCCGTGCAGGCGCTTGGGCGGGGATTGCATCTCTTGCAGAACGCCATCGATGCGGAATCGCACGCGCATTTTTCCCTCAAGCGGCTCGATATGGATATCGCTCGCGCGGTTGGTGTGGGCCTCGAGTAGGAGCATCGAGACGAGTTTGATGACAGGTGCGTCGCCTTCACCCGCCCCCTCGCCATCTTCGCCGGCCTCGATATCCGCCCCCTCGACGCCGCCCATGGTTTTGAGCAGTTCGTTCGAGGCCTCATCCGCGGAGCCGTAGTGTTTGATGAGAAGTTTGTGGATCGCTTTTGGTGCCGCGCAAACGAACTCGATCTCGCGTTGGAGCTTGTAGGTGAGATCGTCCATGGTCTGCATGGCCATGGGGTCGGCGAGTGCGACGATCAGGACTCCGTCCCGGACATTGATCGGGAGCGCCTGGTAGCGGCGGGCATCGTCCGCGGTGAGAAGCTCGGCGATTTTCTTTTCGACCACTGCGCCTTCGAGGTCGACGAACTCCATGCTGTTCATGGCGGCGAGCGCACGGCTGACATCCTCCTCGCCCACGGCGCCGGATTTGACCAAAGCCTCGATCAGCCCGCTCCCGCCGGAACTCGAGCGCGCCACGTCGATTTGGGACTTCGTCAGGAGTCCGAGGTCGCGGAGGCTTTCCGCAATGTATTCGTCGTTGTTGGGCACGCTTGTGAGGAAATGGTGTGTTGGTAATTAGGGGAGCTGCCGTGGGAAGTCAACGCACCCGCCTCCCGGAAAATTCACCGTCGCGCCCCGCGGATTTCTGCTAAAGCAACTGCCTCGCTTTCCAAAATGCCCAGCTTCCGCCTCGCCGACCTCAATCCCGAACAACAGCGCGCCGCCACGCACGGGGACGGCCCGTTGCTCATCCTCGCGGGGGCGGGGACGGGAAAAACGCGCACGATCGTGGCGCGGATCACCTGGCTGGTTTCGAACGGCACGCCGGCGTCGAAAATCCTGGCTGTCACTTTCACAAACAAGGCCGCGCGCGAAATGAAGGAGCGCATTTCGGGGATGTTGAGCGAGGACCAGGCGGAGGGGATCACGGCTTCGACCTTCCACGCGCTGTGCGTCCGGATCCTCCGCGGCGATGCCGACAAGCTCGGCTACAAAAACAACTTCACGATCTTCGACGAGGGCGACCAGCTCGGGCTCATCAAAAAGGTCATCAACCGCGTCACCGCGAAGGACGAGAAACTCGACCCCGGCCTTGCAAAGAACCTCATCAGCAAAGCCAAGAACAACGGCTGGGCGCCGCCGCAGGACGATGAAACGGTCATCGGCGCTGTTTACGCCCGTTACCACCGCGAACTCCATGCCCTGAACGCCATGGATTTCGATGACCTGCTGCTCCAGGCGGTGCGGCTCTTGAACGAACATCCGGCGGTCCGCGACAAATGGCGCGCCCGTTTTTCCCACATGCTCGTGGACGAGTTCCAGGACACGAACCGCCTCCAACTCGACCTTGTCGGGCTGCTCGCCAGCGGGAGCCCGCCGAATGTTTGCGTGGTGGGCGACGACGACCAGAGCATCTACGGGTGGCGCGGCGCCGAAGTCTCGAACATCCTGGAGTTCGAGCGGCACTTCCCGAACCCCGCCGTCATCCGCCTCGAGCAAAATTACCGCAGCACGAACCAAATCCTCACCGCAGCGAACCGCCTCATCAAAAACAACCCGCGCCGCCGCGTGAAAAACCTCTGGAGCCCGGTGACGGCAGGCGATCCGGTCCATGTGATCTCGATTGCGGATGACAAGACCGAGGCGGAGTTCATCGCGGGCGAGATCGGGGCTCTGCGTTCGGCGCGGTCCCTACCTTGGGAGCATTTCGCGGTCATCTACCGCATGAACGCGCAGTCGCGGATTTTCGAGCAAACCTTCCGCCGCCTGCGCATCCCGTATCGGTTGGTGGGCGGGAAGAGTTTTTTCGACCGCCGCGAGGTGAAGGACATCGTCGCCACGATTTCGTGCATCTTGAACCCGCAGGATGACATTTCGCTCCTGCGAATCATCAACACGCCCCCGCGCGGCATCGGGGCAACGACCGTGGAAATTGCTCTTGAGGACAGCGCGAAAGCCCATCGCAGCCTTTTCGACACGCTCACCGCGCCGGAGTTCGAGCAGGGCGTCTCCCGCAAAACCGCCGCCGCGATCCGCACTTTCGCCGACGAACTTTCGGCGGCGCGAATTCAACTCCTCACGCCTGGGGCGAATGCTTTCGCGGTCGTCGAGGGCTATCTCGCCGGCAGCGGGTATTTCGATGACCTGAAGCGCAGTTGCAAAACGCCCGAGGAGGCGCTGAACCGCGAAGCGGGCGCGAAGGAAATCCTCAACGCGCTCGCCGCGCACCAACAAAAGGGCAGGGGATCCGTGCAGGATTTCCTCGACGACCTCGCACTGGACCGCGAGCGCGAGGAGGACAAAAAGGAAGACTCCACCGGCGTGACGCTCATCACGCTCCATGCCGCGAAGGGACTTGAGTTCCCGCATGTTTTCCTGGTCGGCGCGGAAGATGGGCTGCTGCCGCATGAGCGCTCGAAATCCGAAGGCACGGTGGACGAGGAGCGCCGGCTTTTTTATGTCGGCATCACGCGCGCCATGAAAACGCTCACCATTACGAGTTGCCGCAACCGGATGAAATTCGGCTCTGCCATGCACTGCCGTCCCAGCCCGTTTTTGAAGGAAATCGAAGGGGAGGGCGTCCTGCGCGAGACGCACGAACAAATCATGTCCCGCCCGGTGGCGCAGGAGGACCTCGCCACTTCCTTTGCCAGCCTCCGCGCGATGCTCGCGGCGGATTGAGCGGAGTCTCGGGGCTGGATTTCCGCCCGCGCCCGAATACCATCCGCCACCATGAAATACATCTTCGTGACGGGCGGCGTGGTCAGTTCACTCGGCAAGGGGCTCGCTGCCGCCTCGCTCGGGACGCTCCTCGAGATGCGCGGGCTGAGGGTGGTTTTGCAAAAGCTCGACCCCTACCTGAATGTCGATCCCGGCACGATGAACCCGTTCCAGCACGGCGAGGTCTATGTCCTCGCCGACGGAGCCGAAACCGACCTCGACCTCGGGCACTACGAGCGCTTCACGAATTGCGTCCTCACGCGCCACAACAACCTCACCAGCGGGCAGGTTTACGAAACCGTCCTCGCGAAGGAGCGCCGCGGCGACTATCTCGGCAAGACCGTCCAGGTCATCCCGCATGTGACCGACGAAATCAAAAACCGCATCCGCGAGGTCGGCGCCCACTCGCAGGCGGACATCGTCATCACGGAAATCGGTGGAACGACCGGCGACATCGAAGGGCTGCCGTTCCTCGAAGCCATCCGCCAATTCGCCCTCGAGGTCGGCACCGGCAACGCCATCATCATGCATGTCACGCTCGTGCCCTTCATCAAGGCGGCGGGCGAACTCAAAACGAAGCCCTCCCAGCAAAGCATCGCGAAACTGCGCGAGATCGGTCTCCAGCCGCAGGTCCTCATTTGCCGCACCGAAATGCCGCTCGACCGCGAGGTGCGCGAGAAGCTTTCCATGTTTTGCAATGTCCCGCTCGATGCGGTCATCGAAGCCGCCGATGTCGAGCACACGATTTACGAGTCGCCGCTGAACCTCCACGACGAGGGTCTCGACTCGATTGTCTGCCGCCTGTTGAACCTCCAAACCCGCGAGCCCGACCTCGCCGATTGGAAGCGGTTCGTGCAGCGCGTCGTCTCCCCGAAAAAACGCGTCCGCATCGCGGTCGTCGGAAAATACATCGAGCTCCAGGACGCCTATAAAAGCATCTACGAATCGCTCACCCACGCCGGGGCGTCGCATGATTGCGGCATCGACATGGTCCTCGTCGATGCCGAGGACATCGAGCAGGAAGGCGCCGACAAATACCTCCGCGGGGTCGCCGGCGTCCTCGTTCCCGGCGGGTTCGGCGACCGCGGCGTCGAGGGGAAAATCAAAGCCGCCCGCTACTCGCGCGAGTCGCGCACGCCCTTCCTCGGGCTCTGCCTCGGCATGCAGGTCGCCACGATCGAATTCGCTCGGAATGTCTGCGGGTTCGAGAACGCCAACAGCGCCGAGTTCGATCCCGAAACCAAGCACCCCGTCATTTGCCTGCTCGAGGAGCAGAAGGATGTGACCGAGAAAGGCGCCTCCATGCGGCTCGGCACCTGGCAAACGAAAATCGCCGAGGGCTCGCTCGCACGGCAGGTTTACGGCAAAGGCGAGGCGTCCGAGCGCCACCGCCACCGCTACGAATTCAACATGGGCTACCGCGCCGAAATGGAAAAAAACGGGTTCGTCATCTCGGGAACCTCGCCGGACGGCACGCTGGTGGAGTTGATCGAGCTGAAAAACCACCCGTGGTTCCTCGCCTGCCAATTCCACCCCGAGTTCCAATCCAAGCCGAACCAACCGCACCCGCTCTTCAAAGGCTTCATCTCCGCCGCCCTCGCGCACGAGGATTGAGGCGGGGTGCCCCCGCGGCGAGGAATTCCGCGAGACCTTGCGGGGATTGGATGGAAACGCCGGCGATGGTTTTTCCAAAGAGGTGCCCGAAGTGTGCTTTGTCCCCCGTGAGGAGTGCGTGGCAACCATGGCGGACTGCCGAGGCGAGAACGGGGCGGTCTTTTTCCGGAAGGATTGGGGCGAGGCTTGACGCGATGTCCGCAGGCGGAGTGGGCAGCCGGGTTACTTCGCCGAGGATTCTTTCGAAATCGTGCAGGGAGGTTTTGAACTTCAACTCCAAGTTCCGCCGGGCTTCGGCGACCACATATTCGTCCACTGCACACTCATGCCCGAGGGCGCAGATTTCGTGGAAAAGTTGGCGTATCGCCCCGTCGGATTTCGCAGCGGAGAAAAGAATGTTTGCGTCGAGAAAGACCCGCATGGGCTACCGGCGGGAGCGGGCTGGGTTTTTCTTGAACCAAGCAGCCAACTCGGACTCCGCCTTGTCGAACTCCGCGATCCGCCCATCCGAGTAAACCTCGATGGGCACCGTCACGGCGGGGCGGAGCAGAATGCCATCCGGCGTGGTTTCGGCGATGAGGTTGTCCAACGGGCGAATTCCCGCCGCCTCGCGCATTTTCGATGGCAAGGCAACAAGCCCGCGCCCCGAAACAGAGAGGGTGGCTTTCATGGAACCAAAATCGCAGAAATGCAGAAAAACTGCAAATGTGCAGTTTGGCTTTACGGAGGGAACTTTGATGCGCTTACCGCCCGTGCGCGGCGGCGATGGCTTCCCAGAGGACTTTTTCCTTCGAATCCGGCGATTCGGGGACGGTGATCGAAACCGCGGCAAAAAGGTCGCCGCGCTTCGTGGCGCCCAGCGGCAAGCCCATTCCCGGCAGGCGGAATTTTTTCCCTGATTGGGTGCCCGGCGGGATTTTCAATTTTACTTTCCCGCCGAGCGTCGGGACGGTGACGCTCGCGCCGAGGACGGCGTCCCAAGCGGGGACCTCGAGGTCGTAAACCAAATCCTCGCCGTCGATTTCGAAGTCCGGGTGGCGCTGGTATTTCACGCGGAGGAACAGGTCGCCCGCCCCGCCGCCGCCGGCACCCGTTCCGCCCTGCCCGGCGAGACGGATTTTTTGCCCCTCGCGGATGCCTTTCGGAATTTTCACCGTGAAGGTTTCGAGTTTTTTGGAATTCCCGCGGCGGAAGGAAATCTGGCGGGTCGAACCGTTGAGCGCTTCTTCGAGCGTCACGAGGATGTCGGCTTCGGCATCCTGCCCGCGCTGGGGCTGCTCGCCGAAACCGTTGCGGGCGCCGCCGCGCATTCCGCCGAACATCTGCTCGAAGAAATCGCTGAAGCCCGTTCCCCCGAATTCGAAATCCTGCTCGAAGACCTGCGCCCCGCGCCTGCGGAAGCCGCCGCCGGCGGGACCGCCCGCGCCCGGGGGTGGGGGACCGTGTTGCCAATTCGCCCCGAACTCATCGTAGCGCTTGCGCTTCTCGGGGTCGCCGAGGACCTCGTAGGCTTCGTTGACTTCCTTGAATTTCTCCTCCGCGGCTTTCTTGTCCTTCGCGGTGTCCGGGTGGTGTTGCCGCGCGAGTTTGCGGAAGGCGGATTTGATTTCCTGCGCGGTGGCGGACTTTGCCACGCCGAGGGTTTGGTAGTAATCGCGGAATTGCGCCGACATCTGCTTTCGGATTTCGTCGTGCATTCTGCCCGTTTATTCCATTCTGTCCAACCCATGCTCGACATCCGACTCATCAGGGAAAAACCCGACTTCGTGAAAGCGCGCCTCTCCGCACGTTCGCCCGAACTCGCGGGAAACATCGACGCCGTCCTTGCCATCGACACCGCCCGCCGCGCGGCGGAGACGAAACTCCAGGCACTCCAGGGCGACCGCAACCGCCTCAGCAAGGAAATCGGAAAACTCCGCGCCCAAAAGCAGGACTCCGCCGCCCTCGAGGAACAGGTCAAATCCCTCGCCGCCGACATGCAGGCGCTCTCCGCGGAATCCGAAAAACTCGCCGCCGAGCAAAACTCCATTCTCCTCAACACGCCGAACCTCCCGCAGGAGGATGTGCCCGAAGGTCGCGACGCCTCGCAAAATCCGGTCATCCGCACCTTCGGCGAAAAGCCCTCCATCGAAAACCCCAAGGACCATGTCGCGCTCGCCGAGGCGCTCGGGCTCATCGACCCCGACCGCGGGGCGAAAATCAGCGGCAGCGGCTTCGCCGTTTACACCGGCGCCGGCGCGCGACTCGAGCGTTCGTTGATAAACTTCCTCCTCGACCTCCACACGCGCGGGCACGGCTACACCGAGGTCGCCACGCCATTCGTGGTGAAGCGCGATTGCATGGTCGGCACCGGGCAGTTGCCGAAATTCGAGGAGGACATGTATGGCGTCGAAAATGCCGGCTTGTTCCTCGTCCCAACCGCCGAGGTGCCCGTAACGAACCTCCACCGCGAGGAAATCCTCCAGCCCGCGCAACTCCCCGTGAAGTATGCCGCCTACACGCCCTGCTTCCGCCGCGAGGCGGGCTCCGCCGGGCGCGAGACGCGTGGGCTCATCCGCATGCACCAGTTCGACAAGGTGGAACTGGTCAAAATTTGCGCGCCCTCCGATTCCAACGCAGAACTCGAATCCCTTACCGCCGATGCCGAGCGCGTCCTCCAAAGACTCGGGCTCCACTACCGCGTCATCACGCTTTGCACGGGCGACATGGGCTTCGGGTCCGCGAAGACCTACGACATCGAAGTCTGGGCGCCGGGTCAAAACGCCTACCTCGAAGTCTCGAGCTGCACGAATTTCGAGGACTTCCAAGCGCGCCGCATGAACCTTCGCTTCAAGGATGCCGAAGGCAAAAACCGCTTCTGCCACACGCTGAACGGCTCTGGAACCGCCCTCGCGCGGCTTTATGTCGCGTTGCTCGAGAACGGGCAGCAGCCCGATGGCTCGGTCCTCATCCCCGCCGCGTTGCAACCCTACTTCGGTGCCGACCGCATCGCGAAATAAGCGGCAAACGCCCGACCCGTTTTTGGAAAAGCTCGGGTCCGCCATGGCGGGGGTTTCGAAAACCGCGCCTCTGCTCGTCGGCGTCTCCGGCGGCAGGGATTCGATGGTGCTTCTCCACGGCTTGCTGGAATGCGGGTTCAAAAAACTCGCCGTCTGCCACCTCGACCACACGCTCCGCGGAAAGGCATCCGCAAAGGATGCCGAATTCGTGGCGCGCTCTGCCGCCAAGCTCGGTCTCCCGCTCGAACTCGCGAGGGCGCAAACCCAAGGCTACGCCGACACCCAAAAAAAATCCCTCGAACTCGCCGCCCGGGAACTCCGCCATGCGTTTTTCGAGGGCTGTGCGCTACGCCGCCGTTGCCGCCGCATCGCGCTCGCCCACCATGCCGATGACCAGGTCGAGACTTGCCTCTTCAATTTCCTGCGCGGCTCGGGTGCCGCCGGCTTGGGTGGAATGAAGCCCCGCACGCGAATCGGAAAACTCGAAATCCTGCGTCCGCTCCTCGGAGTCGGGCGCGACGAAATCACCGCATGGGCGAAGTCGCGAAAAATCGCCTTCCGCGAAGACGCCTCGAACACCGAAACCGTCCACACCCGCAACAAACTCCGCCTCGAAATCCTCCCCGCCATCGAAAAAGCCGTCGGTCCATCGTTCCGCAGCGCCATCCTCCGCGCCGCCGATATCCTGCGGTCCGAGGACGATTGGATGGAATCGCTCGTCCCCGAGCCCGGCGCAGAACTCCATTGCAAGCAGCTCCGCGAAATGCACCCCGCGCTCGCCTCGCGCTTCGTCCTCCGCTGGCTGCGCGCTTCCGGAATCGAAGAACCCGGTTGGCGCGAAACCCGCACGGTATTGTCGTTGCTCGAAAAACCCTCGCCCGCCAAAGCCAACCTGCCCGGCAACATCCACGCCCGCCGGCGCAGCGGGCGCATTTTCCTCGAGAAAGGCAAACCGTGACGCTCCGCCGCGCTTGGGAAACCGCGGTCCAGGCGGCGCGGCAAAACCTCCTGCCCGGCTTGCTGCTGCAATCGGTGATGGCGTGTTTCATCGCCGCCTACCTTTTCCACGATGGCACCCGCTCGTTCCTCGCCGCGGTCGGGGATGTGCGCCGCGAGATGGGCTACACCTTCGCGCTTGCCGGCTACATCATCTCCGGCGCTCTGCTCCCCGAGCTGCTGCGCATCGTCTTTTTCCAAAAATTCCGCATGACCCGCCGGAACCTCTGGAACTTCGCCACCGCCGCGCCGTTTTTCGCCATCATGGGTTCGATTGTGGATTTCTTCTACACCTGCCAGAACGGCTGGTTTGGCACCGGCAACGATTTCCGCACCGTCGCCATCAAAGTCCTCGTGGACCAATTCCTCTACAGCCCGTTTTTTTCGAATCCCATCGGCACCGGGTATTTCGCCCTGCGCTCCGCCGGGTTCGCCCGCGAGGCATGGGCCCCCGTTTTCTCATGGCAATTCGTCGCCGAGCGCATGGTGCCCACGCAGATTGCCGGTTGGTGCGTTTGGATTCCGGCCGTCACCTGCGTCTACTTCATGCCGCCCGCCCTGCAATTGCCCGTCGCCGTCCTCGTGAATTCCTTCTGGGTTCTCATCCTCACCACGCTCACCGAACGCGGTGCCACTCGCCCGGTGTGACTTTCTGGTTGACCCCCGCCCCGCGCCGCCTACTCTCGCCGATTCGCAACGTTCCTTTTTATGAAACGCACATACCAGCCTTCCAAGCGCACGCGGAAGCGGCAGTTCGGTTTCCGGGCCCGCATGAAAACCAAGCAGGGCCGCGAACTCCTCAACCGCCGCCGGCGCCACGGACGCAAGCGCCTTCTCCCGAAAGGTGTCGAAGTCCACTTCGCACGGCACACCGAGGCCTGACCGGCCGAGGCTGCGTTTCCCGAAATCCGCAAGGCTCCGCCGCAGCGGGGAGTTTAAAAAAGTCCGCGAACAGGGTCGCCAAGCCCAGGGTCGTTTCCTGCGGGTTGGAGTTCTGGACGAAGCCGATGGCTCGAAATCCGTGGGCATCGTCACCTCCCGCCGCGTGGGCGGGGCCGTCACCCGCAACAAAATCCGCCGCCGCCTGCGCGAAATCCTGAGGGAATGCCTTCCGCAAATTGCCACCGGCCTGCGCGTGGTGGTGGTGGCGAAACCGGCCGCCGCGGAAGCCGAATTCTCCGGCCTGCGAGCGGAATGGTTGCTTCTTGCGGGGCGACTTTCTATTTTCGCGCGCTCCGAATGAAACACCTGCTCATCGCCCTCGCGCGGATTTACCAATACACCGCCTCGCCGGCGCTCCATGCGCTGTGCGGCCCCGGTTGCGGTTGCAGGCACGAGCCCTCGTGCTCGAACTACTTCATCGGGGCGGTCGGCACCCATGGTGCCTGGCGCGGATTGCTGCTCGGGCTCGCGCGGTTGGCGCGGTGCCATCCTTGGGGCGGCTGCGGCTACGACCCGGTCCCCCCGGCGTTCACCCGAACCCCGAAGCACTCGAATGGATAAAAAATCCTGGATCGCCATCATCCTCTGCGTTGCCGGCCTTTTCGTCTGGCAATGGTATATCACGAAAACCTACCCGCCGGCCGCGCGCCAGCAGCAGGCCGCCGCCCCCACGCCCGCTCCCACAGCGTCTCCCGAGCCGGAGCCAACCCCCGCGCCATCCGCCGAAAAATCGCAACCCGTCATGGCGGCCCGCGCCGAATCGCTCCAGACCGATGACGCGGAATTCGTTTTCAACAATGACACCGGCGGCCTCGAGCAGGTCGTCCTCCGCCTCCACATGGGCGAGAACCAGCAGCATGTCGCCCTGAACCGCAGCCGCACGATGCCCATCGGCGCGCTCGGATTCGAGCCCGGCGAGGTGCTCGGCGGCTTCGAAATGTCCGCCAAGCCCGCCAGCGGCCAGGTCTTTTTCACCCACACCCGCGGGGACGGGCTGGAAATTTCGAAACGCTTCTCGCTCCCCAAGGATGCCGACGGGAAAGGCGCCTACCAGGTCGACCTCGAAGTCGCCTTCCGGAACACGGGCACGCAAACCCTCGCCGTCCCCGACTTCTTCATCGGCGCCGGCGGCGCCGCCCCCATCCACATCCACGACCTCCCGCTCTACACGCGCTTCGATTGGGGCCACGAAGGCAAAATGTCGAACATCGATGTGAATTGGTTCGCCGCCAGTTCGGTCCCGATCCTCGGCATCCCCATCCACGGCGAGCGCCCGCTCTACCTCGAATCCAAGCCCGACATCGAGTGGGCCGCCGTCGCCAGCCAGTATTTCTGCACCATCGTCACGCCGAAATCCGGCGCCGCCCCGAAATCGGTTTGGGCGAAACGCTTCGAAGCGCCGAAGCTCAACGGCTCCCCCATTTTTGGCGTCCAGGGCGGGCTCGTCCACGCCGGCTTCAGCCTCGCCCCCGGCGAAACCGGCCGCCACACCTACCAGATCTACGCCGGTCCGAAGGAACTCCCCCGCCTCCGCGACCTTGGCACGACACAGGAGCAGGTCATGAGCTTCGGGATGTTCGGCTTCATCAGCGAATTCCTGCTCTGGTCCATGAACGGCCTCCACAGCTTCCTGGGGAATTACGCCGCCTCCATCATCGTCCTCACCATCCTCATCAAGCTCGCCCTTTGGCCCGTTCAGAACAAGGCGACCAACGAGATGCGCAAGATGGCGCTCCTCTCGCCGAAAATGACCGAGCTGCGCGAGAAATACAAAGACGAGCCGCAAAAAATGAACGAGGAGGTCATGAAGCTCTACAAGGAGTATGGCGTGAACCCCTTCAGCGGCTGCCTGCCCCTGCTCATCCAAATCCCGATTTTTTTCGGCTTCTACTCCATGCTCGGCGTCGCCATCGAACTCCGGAACAGCTCCTTCTTCTGGGTCGCCGACCTCTCCCAGCCGGACACCGTCGGCCACCTCCTCGGCTTCCCCATCAATGTCCTGCCGATCGTCATGGCAGGCACCATGGTCTGGCAGATGGTCATCACCCCGAAAACCGGCGACGCCATGCAGCAGCGAATCTTCTACTTCATGCCCGTCATCTTCCTCGTCTTCTGCTACAACTACGCCAGCGGCCTTGCGCTTTACTGGACCACGCAGAACATTTTCTCCATCGTGCAACTCTACCTCACGCGCAACAAACCCCTGCCCGTGCTCGAGAAGAAAAGCGTCATTGCGAAACGCGAGGCGGCGCAGGCGAAAAAGAAACCCAAAAAACGCTGACCGCCATGAACGCCACACCCTCGGAAATCCTCGACACCATGCTCGGCTACCTCGGCTTCGCCGTTTCCATCGAAACCGAGCAGCGCGACGGCAACACCACCCTCCAGGTCATCACCAGCGAGCCCGGCCGCCTCATCGGCCGCCGCGAAGAGGTCATGGAAGACCTCCAGCACCTCGTCAACCGCATCCTCGCCGCGCAAAACCCGCCCGCCCTCCGCGTGGTCGTGGACATCGCCCACCACCGCGCCATGCGCGACGACGCCCTCGTCGCGAAAGCGAAACAACTCGCCGCCGCCGTGAAAGCCTCCGGCCGCCCGATGCAAACCCTCCCCCTGAATTCCTACGACCGCCGCATCGTCCACAACCTCTTCAAAGACGACCCCGAAATCGCCACCTGGAGCCCCCCCGACGACCTCCGCGTCAAACGCATCACCATCAAAAAGCGCCCGCCTCCGAAGAAAGCCGAATAACAGGAACCAAGTCAGGGCGCGGTCTCCGGACCCGCCGCCCCTCTGGAGGGACGGCCTCCGTGTCGTCCACCGC
>JAGWWS010000041.1 GCA_018970255.1 Verrucomicrobiota bacterium
GGAGGTGCCGGTGTTTTTGAGTTCGAACGAGTGCTCGATGGTTTCCGAGGAATCTCGCGTGCCAAATTGGAAGACCGGCTCGTCACAGGCGATGCGCGGGCTGGCGAATGCCGAAAAAAAAGGAATCACACAAGAGGCCACGATTCCAGCGATGCGAAATTTCCTGCAGATCATTTTCAACGCGGGAAGACGGCTAGGAAGTTTCGGACGCGTTTGATTTCGGGGAGTGAAACTGTTTCCGCGGCCCAGAGGCCAGTGGATGAACCTCCGTCGAGGTTGAGGGCGGTTTGCGGTGACCAAGTGCCGAAGATTCCCGGGAGGGAGAGGATTTTTGCGGCGTCGGCAAGCGTGGTGGAGGTGATCCGGATGAGCGCGCATCGGTGGTTGGGTCCGGTGGCGATGGCGGTGCGGCGGGCGAGGCGCGTGGGCTCGAGGCCGGGCACGGGAGTGCCGTTTTGGACGAGCATGGGTCCGCATTGGAGGGCTTGGGTGAAGGCGGGGTTTTGCGAGGTGTAGGCGGAAGACCGAATGATGGAGATGGCGCCTTTCGGGGTGACCCCGATGATGCCGCTGAGGAGCTTGGCTTGTTTAAAGGGTGTGAGGGTTTTTCCGTCGATAATAGCGAGGCCGACGGGGCGGAAGTCGGGTTGGAAGTAGCCGCCGTTGACGCCTGCGATGGCGTTTTCGCGGCGCAGGGTGTTTTCCAGTGTGGCGTTGCCGGGGGCGGGGCTGTCTATGACGTGGAGGGTGTGTTGGCGGTCGCTGAATAGGATGGCGGTGAGGCGGGCGGTTTTATCGCCGCTGGAGCATTCGGTTTCGATGACTTCGACGCCGGGGGCGGGGGAGCCGAGGGTTTTTGTGGAGTCGATGCGCCAGTTGGCTTGGAGCGGGCTGGCGGCGAGGAGGAGTGCGAGGGCGCCGAGGAATGCGGCGCTCCGCGCCTGAGGCTTGGAACGACTCGGAGAGCCGTCTCTACCTTTGGGGACGATTGGCAGCGCGGGGACTTTTTTTGGCTTCACTCGCCGGTGTTGTTGCCGAGGCGGGCGAGGACGGAGAAGTCTTCGAGCGTGGTGGTGTCGCCCGAGATTTGGCCGCCGGAAGCGATTTGCTTGAGGAGGCGGCGCATGATTTTTCCGCTGCGGGTTTTTGGCAGGGCTTCGGCGAAACGGACTTCGTCGGGCTTGGCAATGGGGCCGATGGCTTGGCCGACATGGCGGCGGAGCTGGTCGGCGAGTTCCGGCGAGGCGGCATGCCCCTCGCGCAGGGTGACGAAGGCGACGACGCCCTGGCCCTTGATTTCATCGGGCTTCCCGACCACGGCGGCTTCGGCGACGGAGGGGTGGCCGACAAGTGCGCTTTCCACCTCGGCGGTGCCGAGGCGGTGGCCGGCGACATTGAGGACATCGTCGATGCGGCCGACGATCCAGAAGTAGCCGTCCTTGTCGCGGCGCGCGCCGTCGCCGGTGAAGTAGGAACCTTTGACCTCGGACCAGTATTGTTTTTTGTAGCGCGCCTTGTCGCCGTGGATCGTGCGGAGCATGGACGGCCAGGGCTTGCGGATGACGAGTTTGCCGCCTTCGCCGTGGGGGACTTCGCGGCCCTTGTCGTCCACGATGGCGGCGTCGATGCCAAAGAACGGGAGCGTGGCGGTGCCGGGCTTGAGCGGCGTGGCGCCTGGGAGCGGGGAGATGAGGATGGCGCCGGTTTCGGTTTGCCACCAGGTGTCCACAATCGGGCAGCGCCCGCCACCGATGAGCTTGTGATACCACATCCAGGCTTCGGGGTTGATGGGTTCGCCCACGGAGCCGAGGAGGCGCAGCGAGGAGAGGTCGTGTTTTTTCGGCCACTCGTCGCCCCATTTCATGAACGCGCGGATGGCGGTGGGCGCGGTGTAGAGGATGGTCACGCCGAGTTCGGCGATGATTTTCCAGAAGCGGTCGGGTTCCGGCCAATTCGGCGCGCCTTCGTAGAGGACGCAGGTGGCGCCGTTGGCGAGCGGCCCGTAAACGAGGTAGCTGTGGCCGGTGATCCAGCCGACATCGGCGGTGCACCAGTAGATGTCCTCCTCGCGGAGGTCGAAGATGTATCGGGTGGTGGAGGCGGTGCCGACGAGGTAGCCGCCGGTGGTGTGGAGGATGCCCTTGGGTTTCCCCGTGGAGCCGCTGGTGTAGAGGATGAAGAGCGGGTGCTCGCTGTCGAGCGGGACGGGCGGGCAATTGGCATCGACCGCGTCGGCCTCCTGGTGCCACCAGACATCGCGGCCGTCGCGCATGTGGATGTCGAGGTTCGCGCGGCGGTGGACGATGACGCGGTGGACGGCTGTGTTGCCCTCGATGGCGTGGTCGACATTTTGCTTGAGGGGCACGACTTGGCCCCGGCGGTAGCCGGCATCTGCGGTGACGACAACCTTTGCCCCGCTGTCGGCGAGGCGGTCCTTGATGCTTTCGCTGCTGAAGCCGCCGAAGACGACGGTGTGGACGGCGCCGATGCGGGCGCAGGCGAGCATGGCGATGACGGCCTCCGGCACGAGCGGCATATAGATGAGGACGCGGTCGCCTTTTTTGACGCCGTTGCGCTTGAGGACATTCGCAAAGACGCAGGTTTGGCGGTGGAGTTGCTGGTAGGTCAGCGTGCGGCGCTCGCCCGGTTCGCCCTCCCAAATGATGGCGGCCTTGTTGCGGCGGGGGCCGTCGAGGTGGCGGTCGAGGCAGTTTTCGCTCGCGTTGATTTGGCCGCCGTCGAACCAGCGGGAGAACGGGAGTTTCCAGCGGAGGACTTTTTTCCATTTCCTGCGCCAGAGGAGGTGGGAGGCTTCGCCAGCCCAGAACTTTTCGGGGTTCTTGAGGGATTTTGCGTGGAGCTTTTTGTAGGCCTTGAAGCTCCCGAGGGCGGATTTTTTTGAAAAAGCGGCTGAGGGTTTGAAGATGCGCTTTTCTTCCAGGTGGGACTCGATGTTTTCGCTCATAGGGGTTGGGGCGCTATGTCATCGCAGAAGCCGCCGCGGGATGCAATGCGGTTCAAGGTTGAACGGTTTTTGGGAGTTTACAGCTTAGTTTAGCAAGCTTAGTTCTATTCCGTTCCAGCTCACGTGGCGGAACTGGCAGACGCGTGCGGCTCAGGACCGCATGGGGCAACCCTTGGAGGTTCGAGTCCTCTCGTGAGCAATTTTTTCAAGTGTCCAAAGCCGCTCTCAGACAAGATCCGGAGGCCGTGAGGGGGATGTTCGCATCGATCGCGGGGCGGTATGATTTCGCGAATCATCTTCTCAGCGGAGGGATGGATTTTCTTTGGCGGGCGAAGGTGGCGAGAAAAGTCGCCTCGCTGAAACCGGAGCGGGTGCTGGATCTGGCGACTGGGAGCGGCGACTTGATGCGGGCGGTGCAAAAGGCGTGCCCGCAGGCGCGGGTCGTGGGTGCGGATTTCTGCTTCCCAATGCTCGCGCGGGCGCGTGAAAAAGGACTTCGCGATTTGGTCCAGGCCGATGCGCTGGCGTTGCCTTTTGCCGATGGGCAGTTTGACGTCGTCACGGTTGGTTTTGGATTGAGAAACATGGCGGATTGGAAGCAGGCGGTGCTCGAGATGGCGCGCGTTTTGCGACCGGGCGGAGTTCTTCTGGTATTGGATTTTTCGATGCCGGAATGGCGCCCGCTTCGCCAAATCTACCGAGCCTATTTGCACGAAGTGCTCCCGTTTTTTGCGGATCTGGCGACCGGTCGCCGGGGTGCTTACGAGTATCTTGGGGCCTCTATCGAAAAGTTTCCCGCCGGGGTAGCGATGAATGCTTTTTTGGACTCCTGCGGTTTTGTGTGTGAGGCGCCGAGGCCTTTTTGTTTCGGCGTTGCGAGTCTTTACTGTGGCGCAAAGCCGAGCAGTGCGTCGGTGGTCTGATTTTTAGGAAAACAATCGGAGTGTTCCGCTCGCCGCTATCGCGAATCCGACTGACCACGGCATTGCGGCGATGGAAAAAAACCAAAATGTGCGGCCGGGTTTTTCGTGCGCGATGAGGGCGAGTATGGGGCCGACTTGTGGCCCCGCTGTCACGGGCGCTATCAAGGCGAGGCCGGGTAAGCCGAATCGGGACCAAACTTTCCAGATCCACTTTTCCGGGTCGCGCTCTGCAGGGATGCGGAGCTTTTTTGTCACCCAGTCGCGGAGTGGTGTGCCTGCTCCGACGATGAGTCCGCAAGAGGCGGTGTAGCCGAGCCATGCTGCAAGGGCAGCTATCCATGGGTTCAATCCCGCAGCCGCTCCAGCGGGCACCGCTCCGATGAAGTAAAAAAATCCCAGCGTGAATGCGATGGCGAAGCCTCCCGTGAATGCAGGCATTTTTTCAGGGAAAAAGTCGTTCCGGAGATGGGGAGAGCTTTTTGAGCCTCTGGAGATTTTTTTCCGGTTTCATTTCCGTGGTGATGCAGCGAGAGGGGCAAGAAGGGTTGTCACCTGCTCGGGAGTTTCCAGGATGTGGTCGGGCGAGGCCGCTTCCAGAGCGGTTCGGCTGTTGTAGCCCCATGTAACAGCTGCGACATGAACGCCGGTTTCTTGTGCCGCTTCGACATCGCGGAGCTCGTCGCCGATGAAGAGAATTTCACGGGGCTTGATTTTCGTCTCCCGCATGATTCGCCTGAGGACGCTGCCTTTCCCGAGCAGCTTCGAAGAACTTTTTATGAAGTCAAAAACCTCGAGTTGTTGCTTTGCAAGAAAGCGGGCAACGTTTTCCTCGGAATTCGATGTGAGAACTCCGAGTCGGTAGCCCTGAGAACGGAGGTCATGGATGATTTGGGGGATTCCGTCAAAGGCCTGTATGGAATCGATTTGCTTGCCCATTTCCTCGGTGCCGCGCTTGGAAATGCGGGGAAGTTTGATGCGGGAAATGCCGAGCCGCTTCATGAGCTGACGGGTCGAAAGATCGCGGGCGCTGGCGAGTTCCGTCTGTGGTAGGGGATCAAAGCCGAATTCCGAGGAGAGGCGGTTTAGAATTTCCAAGCCGAGCTGGAGTGTGTCGGCAAGGGTTCCATCGAAATCGAAGATGATAAGGTTTGGTCGATTCTGAATTGGGCCAGCGGCTCCGACTCGTCTGCGCCCGCCTCGGAGAACAAACTTGGCGAGTCTCTTGACGCGGGAACGTTTTTTCATCGGATGGCGTTCCTGCGGAACTCGGCCGGGTTACTGCGCGGCCGGTGGTGGATTTTCCGGGGAGGGTGGGGAAGCCGGCTTGGGGGTGATCTGGGCGCGAGCCGCAGCTGCTGCGAGGCGGAGCTTTCCGAGATTTTGCTTGGTGAGGGTGGTCTGAGGATTGCGGATCGCCTCGAGGTTTTGCGCTTTGATCTCTTCGTAGATTTCGCCGCGATAGATGGCGATCGTCTTTGGTGCTTCCAAGCCGATCCGGACCACATCTCCGTCGATGCGTTTTACGAGGAGGGTGATGTTGTCACCGATCTGAATGGTTTCTCCGACTTTTCTGGAAAGTGTGAGCATCGGTTCCTTACCCTTGTTGGCCCTCCGATGTTTGGTCGATCAGGACATGTGCGGTGGAGTAGTCCTGATAGTTGACGAGAACAACTTGCTTTCCGACCCGTGTGCGGCGGTTAACCAGGATCGGCGCTGCCAAGTTTAGTGTGACCTTTTGCGGGTCGAATGACTTGATGGTGGCGACGTTGAGAATGAGGGGATTTGCGTCAGCGCCCGTGAGGCCGAGCATTTCTGCATCCGCATCGCCGATGTTGAGTTTGTAATTTTCCACCAAACCAACCGGCTCGACGGCTGGGATTTGGATGTCATCGCCATCGATGCACCTGAGAATAACGAACGGAAGCGATTCCGGATCTACGATCAGCTCGAACTTTTTGAAATCCGATAGGCCAATCAAGCCCTCGGGCATGAAAAAAACGTTATTCGTTTCGTCGGGAACGAACTCTTGCTGTCCCGAGATCGAGGCTTCAACGAGCATTTGCGCTGAAAGCTAACGGATTTAGCGCAAGTAGTCCAGCAATGATCTACTTTGGATGTTCGCTCCGCTTTGAATGGCGGCTTGGTAAGCCGTCTGTGCACGGTTGAGGCGAATAGTGGCCTCGGCAAAATCGATATCGGCGTCCGTAGAGATGAGTTGTTCGGTGGCCTCATAGCGGACTTCGAGGTCTTTCATTGCGGTTTCCAGTCGGTATTGGACGGTGCCGGCGCGGGAGATGAATGTGAGGAGTTCATCTTCGAGAGCGTTGAAGTCAGCTCGTAAATCCAGAACACCGTTAACTTTGGTCGTCGATGGAGTCGCATTCATCGCGTCGCGCATGGCTACCATCTTGTTTAAAATTTCAGCAATTTTTTGGTTTTCTTGGGGCGTGGCAGAAACGGAGATTTTCGAGGTCTCACCCTCTCCGATGCGAATTTGGAAATCAGCCGAGCCGCCTTGATAGTCTACAGATGTGAGCCGGTTGGTTTGTTGGTCAAAATTTGATTTGAAGGGGTCCTGGGAGTGGTCATCTCCAGAGAAAAGATAGTTCCCGCGCAGTTTGGTGTTTGCAACGTTGACGCCTTGTTTGATGAGTTGATCGATTTCGGCAGCTTTGGCTCTGTATTCCTGTTCCGATGAGGCGCCGCTGATGTTTGCGGAGAGTTCGGAGGCGCGGACGAGGAGGTCTTTGATTTGCTCAAAGGAGGAGAAGGAAACTTTGCTGCGCTCGAGGCCGTCGATGGCGTTGCGGTAGAATTGCTGGTTTTGTTTTTTCTCGGTGCGGAGGTTCAGCACGCGCTGCATGGCCGGCGCGTCGTCGCTGGGGGCATCGATCCGCTGCCCGGTGCTGAGTTGGATGAGGGCTTTGTTTTGCTCCCGGCCGAGGGATTGCAGGCGGCCGAGCAGTGTGTCTGGAAAGTGGTTGAAAGTAACTCTCATGGTGGTTCAGGGTTAGCCAACGCCGAGGCGGTTGACGACTTGTTCGAGAAGGGTATCGATGACATTGATATGACGGGCGGAGGCTTGGAAGCTACGTTGGAATTTCATCATGTCAGTGACTTCTTCGTCTTGAGAGACACCGCTAAATTGTTCGCGGCTGTTGCGAGCCATTTCCTCGCTGAGCTTTTGGTCCTCGAGGCGGATGCGGGTGGAGTTTAGGTCCTGAGCGACAGTGGTGACGGTTTTGTTGAAGAAGGCGGTGTAGGTGCCGGAGATTAAGTTCGGAGAGGCGCCGGTGGTGTCGAAGCGCTTCGATGCGAGGGCGGCGATGGCGAGGGCGATTTGGTTTCCGCCGGTTGTGGTCGAGGCTTTGAGTTGATCCACTGTGAGTCCATTTAGTTCAATCAGGAGACCCCCAGAGGGTGGATTCTTGAAAAAGACTTGCCCGATCGGTGAGAAGAGGCCGTTTACGGAATCAGTGAGTTGGGTGGCAAGTTTGCCGATTTCCGAGCGGGTGATGTCCACGCGACCGGTGGAAATTTCTAATTGGCCCTTGAGTTTTCCAGCGGCCAGATCGTTGATGGCGACGACCGTTCCATTGTGCAGGAATGATCTCTTTCCAGACCCTAGAGGAAAATCTGTGCTGTAATCAAAAGGCCCGACGGCGGCATCGTTTGTATCGAAGGTTTGGCCTGGAACATCTTTTCCATCGACTAGTGTAACCACGTCCGCGCCGTTCCTCATGGTCACTTTAATTTGGCCTAAGCCGTCGGGGATGTTTTCGAACTGGACATCGATGTATTGGGCGAGTTCTTCGAGTTTGGCTTGGCGTTGGTCGCGGAGGTCAACGGCGGAGTAGGGTTTTACCAACTCGGCGCGGGCTATGTATTCGTTGGTCTTCGCGATTTCGGCGAGGAGTTGGTTGACGATGCCGACATCGACCTTGAGTTGCTCGTCCACATCGGACTGGACCCGTGAGAGGCGGGCGTCGGTGAGATTGATTTTTTCAGTAAGAATTTCCGCCTTGGCGATGAGGAGTTGTTTTTCCCCAACATCGTTGGGTTTTACGGAGAAACTTTCCCAGGCGTTGAAGAAATCGGAAAGGGCGTCGCTGATGCCGCCGCCATTTGAGCTGGGGGCGTTTTGGATAGAGGTGGAATCCTTGGTGCGGTCGAGGAACTGGCCGAGGGCGGTTTCGGCGTTCTGCAGGACGGTTTGGCGAGCGGTGAGGTCGGACGAGGCGTTGAGCTCGCGCATCACAGCTTTGTCGAGAAGGGCGTCGCGGTTTTGGCGGAGGCCCATGGCTTCTACACCCATGGACTCGGTGGCGATGCCGGTGTCGATCTGGCCGCGGTCGCCAATTTCGACGCGTTGTTTGGCGTAATCGCGATTGTTGATGTTCGCGAGATTTTTGCCCGCGATTTCAAGGCCCTTGGAGTGGACGCGAATGGCGCCACTGCTGTTGTGGAGAGCGGAGATGAGGCCTGCCATATTGTTACTTCCTGTGGTTTCTTCCTTGGGGTTTTCCTCGCCGGTCTCCTCGCGGCGGGGAGGCTATTAAGCGACTGCCGCCGTGATTCGTTCCGGGCTGTATGTGCTTCTGATTTGTCCGTGGGCCCCGTAGGTTCCTGGGATCGCTCCGGGGTTGCTTATGGACAGCAGTTGCCGTGCCGACTCCACGCATTGGGCGAGGAGCATGCGGTTTTGGCGGGTGCGGCGCTGGGTGCGGGTGATGAGTTCGTTGATCTCATCAATGAGCGCCTTCATAAGAGGTTGGTGCTCAGGCATAAAGCAGAGACTTAGGGCCGAGAGGGTGATGTCGCCGGGTTTGCCGAGGGAGGTGGCGATGCGGCGGACGAGTTCCTCGCGGTTCTGGCGGCACTGGGAAAGTTTTGCAATCTGCTCGTCCACATCGACATTGATGTCCAAAAACCCAGTCGGGTCTTGGTGGATGATGCATTTTTGCTGCCGATCGAAGAGGTGGAGGAGTCCACCGTATTCTTCGAGTTCGACTTGAAGAACGGTAACGATTTCCTTGAATTTCTCTTGGATGCTCATAGACTTGTGGATGTTGGATTTTTGAGAAGCTGGGCTTGGAGTAGTGAGGATAGGCCGGTGGGGGCTCCGCTCACGGATTCAGAAATAGTATTGGTGAGGAAATAGTTATAGGTTCCGGTCTTGTCGGCGTTGTGTTCCGGGCTATTCAGCATGGGCTGCAAGGCCTTATCGAGCAATTGCCTCCAAAGAACGGCCTCAAACTGTTTGCAAGACTCGGCAATTTTTTCTTTGTCGTTGCCATTCGCGGCAGCATTTCCGTGCAGGGATTTCTCAATGCCTGCCAGTGTGGGGTCGTTGAGGCTGGGTGAGATAGTATTGAGTGTGGGAATTTCCATTAGTTTAGGACGAGTTCGGCCTGGAGTGCTCCGGCGCGTTTCATGGACTGGAAGATGGACATCATATCGCGGGTGGAAACGCCGAGGGCGTTGAGTGCCGCGGCCACGCGTTCGATCGTCGGTGCGTCGTCGACGACCTTGAAGGAGCCTTTTTGCTCGGCGACATCGGTGGTGGTGCTCGGGAGCACGACTGTTTGGCCGGCAGCGTTTCCGATGAGCGGGGCATTCGGCTGACTGGCAGTGAGTGTGGAGGCGATCGAGATGGTGAGAGAGCCGTGGCTGACCGCGACCTTCGAGACCCGGACATTCGATGTGGCAACAATCACGCCGGTGCGTTCGTTGATGACAACCCGGGCAGTCTGGTCGGGCTCGAGTTCGATCGCGCCGATACTGGCAAGGAAATTGACTTCGTAGGAATTGTATTCCGGCGGGATGAGAACATTTACGGTTTTCGCATCGCGGGCCACGGCAGTATTTGGAAACACGCGATTGATGGCCTCGGCCATGCGGGCTGCGGAGGTGAAGTCTGCGTCGCGGAGCATCACGTTGATGCTGCCGTTCTGCACGATCTGGGCGGGGATTTCGCGTTCGACGATGGCGCCATTCGGAATTGTGCCGACTGTGGGGAAGTTTTTTTGCACGGTCGCGCCGCCTGGTCCGCCTTGACCGCCGATGAAGCCGCCCACGGCAATGGGACCTTGAGCGACAGCATAGACTTTTCGATCGGCGCCTTGAAGCGGGACTTGGAGGAGGACGCCTCCTTGGAGGGTTTCGGCATCGCCCATGGAGGAAACGGTGACATCGATGCGATTACCGGGCTTCATAAACGGGCCGATGTCGGCAGTGACCATGACGGCAGCGAAGTTGCCCGGCTTGATATCGTTGAGGTCGACGTTCACGCCGTAGGTTTTGAGCGCGTTGATGATGGTTTGTGCCGTGGCGTTGATCTTGCCATCGCCAGTGCCGGCAAGCCCAACGACGAGACCGTAGCCGCTGAGCTGGTTGTCGCGGGCGCCTTCGATGTCGACGAGATCCTTAATGCGGGATCCGCCGGTGTATTCGAGGGTGATGGGCGACGTGCCTCCAATTTGCGCGGGTAGCGGAGAGGAGAGCAGCGCGGCGATGAGGGTGGTGGCGATGGCGATTTTCACGATGTTCGATCAGAAGGGTTTGACTTTATCCCAAGCCTTGAGGAGCCAGCCTTTTTTCTGGGCTTCGGTGAGTTCGCCTTCGGGAACGAATTCGACCTGGGCGTCGGCAACTTTGCTGGAAGGGATGGTGTTATCGGATGCGATGTCAACTGGGCGAACGATGCCGCGCATGTAGCCATATTGGTTTTCATTTGCGGTCCGGATGATTTTTGCGCCTTCGACGACAAGGTTTCCGTTCGGCAGGACATCCACCACAGTAACAGCCGTTCCGATGTTTTGGACATTGAGGGTGTTTTCGGTTTCACCGCCGCCGTTCCACTTTCCAGTGGTGGCGAAGTCGAGAGTGGGCACTGTGACATCGTCTTCGGCGACGGTGCCACCAGTGGATCGGCTGACGATGTTCGGCAGGATTTGGAGGAATCCTTGCAGGGTCGCATTGAGCGCCGGGAAGAGGCCGAAGCCGCCTTGGGAGTTATCAAAAGTGTTCAACGCCGCGGTTTGAGTGACCTGTGTGGATTCGTCGATCACGATGGTCACAGTATCGCCGATATCGCGGGCCACTTTGTCGGCAAACATGCTCCGCTCGTTGTTGTTTTCGTTAACCCAGAGGGAGCCGGCGAGGGAGGTCGCGGAGGTGGCGAGAACTGTTGCTGCGCAGGCGATGAGGAGCGGGTTGGTGACGAGGTTCATGGTTTTCAGAAACGGACCTGAACGGTGTTCGGGCTGATGACTTGGGCTTGGAAATCTTTTTTGCTGTCGACATTCCGGACTGAAACCATTTCACCGGCGCCGCCGGTGGAGAGCGCGATGCCTTTCATGGAAATTTGGAGCGGACCTTCGTTAACGATCACGTCGACGAGTTGGTTTTTGCGGACAAGAGGGCGAAGTGCGATGTCGCGTTGAGTGATGGGTTGTCCCTCAGGGATTGTTTGGGCGGCGTGGTAATTGGTGAGGTCGGTGGTGGCGTCGAGCGCTGCACCTTGCAGGGCGAGAGTGTTGACGGTTTTCAGCGTGCAGACGGAGGAGTCGAGCGCATTCCCGCGGTCAAGACGGCGGGCGGCGACCCACACGGGGGCGAGGAGTTTGGATTTGATGTTTTCGCGCCAGGAGCCGAGCACTTTTCCACCGGCTTCGATTTCAAAGGCGATTGGCGAGGTTGAGGAAAGACCATCGGCGGGAGCTTGGGTGATGGTGAGGTCCCAGTTGTTGGTGCCGCGAACCTCGATGGGCTTCCAAGGCTGGGACAATTCGACATGAAGGTCGCCTTCGAGCGAGTAGCGGGAGGTGAGTTCGCGTTGAAGGGCATCCAAGACTTCGCGCGTTCCGATTTGCAAATTCCCTTGGCCAGTCACCACGCTGGGTGTGCCGTTGGCGGAGTCCGCGGAAGCCGTCTGGGCGTGCGACTTCGTGGGGGCATAGGCCAGCGGGGTGAGGATCGAATCGAGTTCCCCGGCGTGGGCCGTCGCGGTGACAGCGATGAGGATGGTGAAGGGGAATTTCATCGAGCGAATTACCGTTTGATGCTGTTCGTGACCTCCATCAACTGGTCCGAAGTCTGGATGGCCTTGGCATTCATTTCATAGGCGCGCTGGGCGAGAATCATGTTCACCATTTCCTCGGCGACATTAACGTTCGAGGTCTCGAGGCTTCCCTGCAGAAGGGTGCCAAAGCCCTCGGTGCCGGGGTTGCCGACATTCGGCGCGCCGCTGGACTCGGTTTCCGCGAAGAGGTTGTTGCCCAAGCTCTGCAGGCCGGCGGGGTTGTTGAAGCGGGTGAGCTGGATTTCGAAATTCTGCGTGCCGCCGGGGGTGACGATGGTGACCTGGCCAGTGGGAGAAATCGACACGCTGGTGGCATCGATAGGGACAGCCTGAAAGCCGCCGAGGACAGGAAGGCCATCATTAGTGACCACAGTCCCGTCGGATGCAATCTTGAAGCCGCCATCGCGAGTGTAGGCGTTGGTGCCGTCCGGGCGTTCGACTTCAAAAAAACCGTCACCTTGAATGGCGACATCCATCTTTTCACCGGTCTGTGTGAGCTGGCCTTGGGTGTAGATTTTTGCGGTGGAAACAACGCGAGTTCCGTTTCCGACCTCGACGCTGGTGGGGGTGATGTTGCCGGCTCCCTCGTCGGCGCCGACTTGGCGGCGCTTCTCATAGAGCATGTCCTGGAACTCGACTTTGTTTTTCTTAAAGCCGGTGGTATTCACGTTCGCCAAGTTGTTGGCGATGGTGTTCAGGTTGAGTTGCTGTGCTTCCATTCCAGTGGAAGCGGCTTGGAGTGCTCTGAGCATAGGTTTGCGGGGTTGAGATTAGGCGGTCGTGCCGAGGGATTGGATGGCTTTGTTGATGAGGTCGTCGTGTGAAGACATGGAGCGTTGGGCAGCCTCGTAGGCGCGGGAAACAGCGATGAGGCTGACGAGCTCGGCCATGGGGGCGACGTTGCTGGACTCGATGGCACCTTGGAGAATCTTGGAATCTTCGGCGACTTGTGGGTCGGCGCCCTCCGGAGCTTCAAAGTAGCCGCCCTCGACGCGGGTGAAGCCGTCTGTGTCCTCAAAATTGTAAACGACCAAGCGGCCGAGTTCGTTGTTGCCTTGGCTGATGTTGCCGTTCTGCGAGATGGTGACCGGGCCTTCGTCGGGATCGATGGCCAACTGGCCGGCCTCTGTCAGGACCGGAAGCCCGTTTTTTGTGACGAGGATGTTGTCTTGGTTGATGTGGAATTCGCCGTCGCGGGTGTAGAGGGGCAGGTTGTTCGCGCCTTCGATTTGGAAAAATCCCGGGCCATCGATGGCAAAGTCGGTTGGCTTGCCGGTGGTTTTGGTATCGCCGGGGCTGAAATTAATGCTGGTAGTGCGGGTGGGCATGCCGCCCTGATGGCGTGCAGCAAATGCTTCAGGCTCGTAGTTAGTCTTTTTGCGTTCGTCGGTTTCGACGGCGAAGTTCGCCTTCTTGAAGCCGGCGACATTCGCGGCGGCAAGGTTTTGGGAGATGGTGGCCTGCCACTTCTCGAGCGTGTTGAGCGCGGCGGCGTTTGTGAAAATTCCTTCGACCATGGCGACTCCTACACAGCATCGAACATGCCATGTCTTCGAGGTGACCGTTGAAAAGGCATTCCCGGCAAAAAGGGAATTTTTTGCCCGTTAGAATATATGCGCCTTTATCTCGACAGTGCCGCCTCGGTGACGCGGGTCAACTGCGGCCCCAAATGGAACATCATTCCCTCTTCATTATAAATGTATTTTATAACATCTTTTTGAAAGTGGGGTTTTGATTTGTGCGCCGAAAACTCCTGCGTATCCAATGAAACCCAACCGCCGAGGCTGGCTTCGGTTCCTTTGTTTTTGATGAATCGGTCGAAAGCGTCCTGAGTCATGAAGTAAAGCGCGAGCCCGTAACTCCGCCAACCAAAGGTGAGACCTCCCGCGACGATGTGCATTTTATAATAATCCATAGCGTTTTGCCCCATGAAGAGAACTCCGTTACCGGCTTCGGCTCCGACCATGAATCCGAAGCCGCGGACTGTAGGAAAAACGGCAACAGCGTAGGCTTGGTGGCCGAGTCGGGCAGTTTGGGGCGCGGCGACATGCAATTTCGACAAGGAGCGGTAGGCCTCGGTGCGGAGTTGGAGAGCGGTTGGGGGAGTTGAGCCGAGAGCAGGAGGAGCGGTGGCCGAAGAAAATGCTGCCGCGAGGAGAATGGCGAGGGAACTTTTCATGGGCGTTGCGTTTTGCAGTAAAGGCGGGCGGCGTCAAGTGCGACGCGCCGGGGCTCAAAAAATCTGGCGCTTTTCGGGTTCGGACGGTGGCGGCATGGCGTGGATGGTCCGGAAGACCGCCTCGCAAGTGGCGGGGGAGGCGAGGGGAATTTCGCCGGGGCGGCCGGTGCAGGCGGAAATGGCTTCGCGGATGGCCTCGCGCGCCGAGATGGCCAGCATGAGCGGGGGTTCGCCGACGGCCTTGCTGCCGTGGATGGTGCCGGGTTGCGCGGCGTTTTTGAGGAGTTCGACATGGAACTCCGCCGGGGCGTCGCCGATGGTCGGGATTTGGTAGGTGCTGGCGCCGTGGGAAAGAAGGTGCCCTTTTTCGTTCCAAACGACCTCTTCGCTCGTGAGCCAGCCGAAGCCCTGGATGAAACCTCCCTCGACCTGCCCGCGGTCGATGCCGGGGTTCAGGCTCTCGCCGGCATCGTGGAGGATGTCCACGCGCAAGAGGCGTGTTTGCCCGGTGGAGGGGTCGACCTCGACCTCTGTGACGGCGGAGCCGCAGGCGAAATAGTAGAACGGCCGCCCCCGCCCCTTGGCGCGGTCGTAATGGATTTCCGGCGTGCGGTAGTAGCCGTAGGCGGCCAGTGGCACGCGGCGCAGGTAGGCTTCGCGGACGGCGGCATTGAAATCCACGGAGGCTGCGGGGTTGGCGGGGTCCGAGATTTTTCCATCGGCAAAAACCAGCGAGCCTTCCTGCGGGCGGGGCGCCGAAGCGGCGATGAGGTCGGCTGCGACCGGGGCGAGGTTTTTGCGGATTTGCGCGCAGGCATTGGCGGTGGCGGCGCCATTGAGGTCGGAGCCCGAGGAGGCGGCGGTGGCCGAGGTGTTGGGGATTTTGTCGGTGCGTGTCTGCGTGGTGCGGATGCGTTCGCGGGGGAGGCCGAGTTCGCGCGCGGCGACCGATTGGATTTTCGTGTGGAGCCCCTGGCCCATCTCGGTGCCGCCGTGGTTCACTTGCACCGAGCCGTCGGTGTAAACGAGCACCATCGCGCCGGCCTGGTTGTAGGGCGTGTAGGTGAACGAAATCCCGAATTTCACCGCCGTTTGCGCGATGCCGCGGCGCAGGACCGGCGAGGAGGAATTGAACTTTGCGATTTCGGCTTTTCGCTCGGCGTAGCGGGCGTTCCGCTTCAATTCCTGCCAGAGCGCCTGGATGCGGTTGTCGCCGATTTCCTGGCCGTAGTGGGTGGAATTGGTTTCGCCCGATCCGTGGTAGAGGTTCTGTTCGCGGAGCGAGTGTGGGTCGAGCCCCAGCCTGCGTGCGGCGCGGTCCATGATTTCCTCGATGACCAGCATCCCTTGCGGGCCGCCAAAGCCCCGGAAGGCGGTGTTCGACGGCAGGTTGGTTTTGCAAACGCGCCCGCGGAAATTCGCGTTCGGGATGTAGTAGACATTGTCGAGGTGGAAGAGCGCGCGGTCGCAAATCGGCATTGAGAGGTCGAGGCTCCAGCCGCCGTTGCTGTAGAGTTCCACATCGAGTGCGAGGATTTTGCCGGCGTCGTCGAAACCCGCATCGAAGCGCGCGAGGAACGGGTGGCGCTTGCCGGTCATCATGGTGTCCTGGTCGCGGTTCAGGCGCACGCGGCAGGGCCGGCCGGTCTTCCATGCGGCGAGCGACGCGAGCGCAGCGGGTGCGTTGCCCTGCGTCTCCTTTCCGCCGAACCCGCCGCCCATGCGTGGCGAGTGGACGACGATGCGGTTTTTGTCGCGGCCGAGGACTTCGGCCACGATGGTTTGGATTTCGCTCGGGTGCTGTGTGGAGGAATGAACGAGCAACTGGTCGTCCTCGGCCCACTCCGCCCACGCGGCCTGGGTTTCGAGGTAGAAATGCTCCTGGCCCCCGAAGGCAAATTCCCCCTGGAACCTGTGCGGAGCCTCTTCCAATGCGGCGCGGGCGTCGCCGCGGGCGATGGTGTTGAATTCCGTGTGGAACGACCCGCGCGCAACCGCATCGGGGATATTCGTGGTGGGTTCGAGCGGTTCGTAGTCGATTTCCAGAAGCTTCGCGGCAGCCCTGCAGGCTTCGGAATTTTCGCCGACGACGGCCGCCACCGTGTGGCCGGCGAACTCCGCCACCGTCTCCGCGAGCAGTGTTTCGTCGTGGCGCGATGGGCCGGTGTTGTTCATGCCGGGGATGTCTTCGGCCATGAGCACCGCCAAAATCCCCGGGGCGTTTTTTGCCTTTTCCGCTGAGCGCCTGCGGATGCGGGCATGGGCGTGGGGCGAAACCACCGGCCACACGCAAAGCGCCCTGGCGTGTTCGGCATCGTCGTCCACATACCGCGCCGAGCCATCGGTGTGCTTCAGCCCGCTCTCGTGCAATGCGGAATCGAACTTCGGCGCGGGAATGCAGGCGGCAAGCGGCACCGCGGCGGGTTGCAGGCCCTGGGTTTTTGCAAAAGCCCGGAAAATTTCAGCCGGCACTTTCTTGCGGTATTCGCGCGTGCCGCGGCCGTCGGTGATGGGTTCGAATTCGCCCTCGAGGCTGAGCGCGGCTTGTTCGGCGAGTTCGGGCGTCCACTTTTTCCCCTGCAGGATTTCCATGGTGCGCCGGGCGAGGGTGGGCGTCGGCGCCACGCCCCCGAAACCCAACCGCGCCGAAGCCACATTTCCCCCGGTGTCCAAATCGATGCAAATCCCCGCCGAGACGATGCTGATGTCCATTTCGCGGCGTTTCGAAACCTTCACCCCGCGCTCGAGGCGCGTGAGGTTTGGTGGCGCGAAAGGGATTTTTATCCAGCGGACCAACTCGCCCTTGCCGAGGACGGTCCGCCGGTAGCCCGTAAAAAAGTTTTCGAGTGCAACCGACCGTTCGCCCCCGGGGCCGGCCAGCACCAACTCCGCGCCCAGGGCCAGCAGCACCGGGGCCGAATCCCCAATGGGCGAGGCTGTGGCGAGGTTGCCGCCGAAGGTGGCCCGGTTGCGGATCGGGCGCGAAGCGAACCACCGGCACATTTCGTAGAGCGATGGAAAATCCCCCCGCAACTCCGGCATCGCATCGGTGATGGGAACGCCGCCGCCCACCAGCAGGGCATCCGGTCCGCGCCGGATTTCGAGGAGTTCGCGGATGCGCTGCAGGCCGATGTAGGTTTCATGGCGCTGGAACATTTTCGCCACGCCCACGCCCACTTCGGTCCCGCCGGCCACGCAGGTGGCACCGGGGTGTTTTTCAATGAGCCCGAAAAATTCCCCCAGCGACTCGGGTTGCAGGAACGCCTCGCCGCCGCAGCCGTAGTTCCCCGGCGCCTTGCCGCAGCCGCCGCCCTCCAGCCTTTGCGCGAACGCGTCGGTTTTTTGCCCTCCGCAATTCCCCTCCCGCCAGCAAGCGAGCGCGGCGTCGCGGATCGGCCGGTAGCCGGTGCAGCGGCAGAGGTTGCCGCAAAGGTGGTCGTTGAGGTCGTCGAGCGTTTCGATGTCCGTGCGGTAATACCCCTCGAAAAGCGAGGCGATGAACCCCGGCGTGCAATAGCCGCACTGCGAACCGTAGTTTTCGGCCATCGCGGTTTGGACCGGGTGATGTGCGCCGGCCAGTGCGCGGATGCCCTCGGCCGTCCACACTTCCTTGCCCGCGAGCGTCGGCAGGAGCGCGATGCACGAATTCACGCTCCGGAAGCAGCGTTTCCCCGAAGGCGTTTGGTCCACCACCACCACTGTGCAGGCGCCACAATCCCCCTCCGCACAGCCTTCCTTGGCCCCGGTCAGCCCCCGCGCCCGCAGCCAATCGAGCAGCGTGGTGTTCGGGGAAACATTTCCAACTCCGACGCGCTCGCCGTTCAAGACCACTGCAAGTTCAGACTGGATTTCCATTTGTTGCTGGCGGGGGAAGAGGGTGCATGATGGAAACGATTTGCCGCGCCCTCAAGGGAAAAGCGGACCCTCAACGCCCGCCCCGCCGCCGAAGCCACAATTCTTGACGCAGCGGAGCCCTCTCCCTTAGCTTCCCGCGCAGATGTGGTTCCGAATTCTTCCGGTATTCCTCGCGGTCATGGCCGCGCTTCAACTCCCCGCCATCTCCCAGACACAGACTGAGGATGAACCCGAGCCCGCCTCGCAGCGCCGCCAGGTGAACCCGAACATCACCCCGGCCGAGCAAGTCGCGTTCGACCAAGCAGTCTCCATCGACACCAACTCCTCTCCCTCGCGCGCGATTTCCGCCTACCGCCGTTTCATCAGGGACAACCCCGCATCCCCGCTGGCTATGAAGGCGCAATACCGTATTGCCGAGATTTACGAATATCTGGGCGACGCGAATAAAGCCTTCACGAACTACCAAACCCTCCTCACCCAATACCCCGACACGCCTGATTTCGAAAAAGCCGTCGGCCGCCAGGTCACCATTGCGAACATGTATCTCGGTGGTCGAAAATTGAAATTCCTCGGCCTCGCCATCGTGCCCTCCACCGACCGCGCGGAGGAGATGTTCACCTCGATTATCCAAAACGCGCCCTACAGCAAAAATGCTCCGGTCGCGCAATTCAATCTCGGCCTCACCTACGAGCGCCAGGGCCGCGTGAAAGAAGCCGCCGCCGCCTACCAGGCCGTGCTCGACAATTACCCGAACAGCGCCGTGGCCGACGATGCGCTCTATCAAATCGGCTACATCTACAAGCGCCTCGGCGACTCTGGTCGCTCGCAAGACCTATCCGCCGTCATCACCTCGAAAAACACCTTTGAAGACTTTCTCCTTCAATTCCCGAACAACGAAAAAAGTCCCCAAGCCCGCGACAACATCGGAGTCTTGAGCGCCAAGGAAACCGACGATTTGATGGACATCGCCCGCTATTACGACCGGTTCAAAAACTACCGCGCCGCCGCCATTTACTACAACGATGTGATTCGCCGCGCTCCCGGTTCCGCCGATGCGAATGCCGCCGAGGCCCGAATGCAGGAACTCCGTGCTGAACTCGGCGAAGACGCCCTCCGCACAGGACCCGAGCAGGCCGAAACCGGAGAAAAAGCTGCCATTCGCCGCCGCCTGCAGGCACAGGTCGAAACATCCGCCCTCGCAGACTTCAACGGGCCTCCCCGCCGCGATGTTGTCTCCGATGAACTTCCAGTGGTGAACAAGCCCCGTCTCCGCACCGGCACGCGCGATGTCGCTCCGATGCCAGCAGTCGAGCCGGTTCTCCCCGCTCCATGAGATTTCCCGTTCTTCTGCTTGCCTCCCTGCTCGGCCTCACGGGCTGCGGCTACCATCTCGGCGAAATCCGCCCCACCCCGATGCGCTCCGTCCGGACGCTCGCGGTTCCGAATTTCAAGAACAACACCTACATGCCGCGGCTCGAGGTTCT
>JAGWWS010000065.1 GCA_018970255.1 Verrucomicrobiota bacterium
GCCATCGGTGGCGGCCTGGGTGAGTTCGCCGATCCAGTATTTGGTGTCGCGGGGCTTTTCGCGTTCGAAATCGGTCATGGGAAAGAGACGCCAGGGGCCGCTTTTATGCGGTTACGGCCTGCGCGAAATATGTGACCAGTGCTCCTACACACCGCCGCATTGCGTGAACTGGCGTAAAGATGGCTCATGCTGCTTTGAGGCCCGGCATGAGGAGCATGGTCTTGCCTGTGCCGCCGCACCTGACGGTGCATTGCGGGAAGTTGCGCTTGAACCATGCGATGAAATCGGGATCGCGCCAGCAACCGGGGAGTTTCCAGTTCCAGAAGTGGAAAATCTGCGCGTCAACGGAGAGGGTCAACGCGCCCACTCCTTCGATGGAGCGGAGGTCTTGCTTGGCGTGGTCGGCGGCGATGGCGTGCTGGCGGGCATCGGCCTGCACGGCTTGGGAATTCCACTGGTCGAGGAGACCGGACTTCATTTCCTCGGCGATGTCGCCGGGGATTTCCGAGAGGGCTTCCTTGAGGATTTCCATTTTGTGAAAGAGGCCCGCCCGATTGCCGGTGGCCTGTCCAGGACGAGGGGCCACCGGCAAGGGCTGGGGGGCGGGATTATGTGGTGGCTGCGAACTTGCCGAGGACGGAGGGATTCGCGACGGCGACGCCGAAGATGGCGTCCACGAAGCCGCGACGGCCACCGCCACGGTCTTCGAGCTCCTCCATGCGGGGCTTGCGGTTGAATCCGATGGAGACGAGGTCCATGTCGAGGACGTAACCGCGAGCGGCGGAGACGGCGGCTGCCGCACCGTTTGCGAGGTAGGTCGAAACGTGGAGAGACAACACGCCGAAGTCGCCTTCGTAGATGTCGATCGTGTTCACGATCTTTTTGTTTTCCACGTTGCTGTTGAAGGTGCGGACGGTGGACATGACACTCGAGCTGCCCGTTTGGGTGCGAATGAAGTTGGTGAACGCACGCTTGAGGCTGGTGCCGCAGACGAGGTCGTAGTTGCGGCGGGCGCGACGGACCTTGAAGATCGACTCCAACACGTCGATGACGCCGGACTCGGTAAGGGAGCCGGTAGCGGTGGTGTTGATCGAGGCGGCCGGGGTGCGGAACGCGGCGGGGACTGCGGTGGCGGTGTCGGCCTGTGCGGTTGCGCTGATCCAGCTACCGATGCCGCGAGTGCGGTAGGGAGTGGAGCCGGATTGGACCGCGCTGTCGTTGTCGGAGCCCATGATGGCCTCGATGTCGATTTTGAGTTCGACGAGGGCTTTGGCACCGGCCTTGGCGAAGGCTTTCTTGCGGCCCACGCCTGCGAGATCGGCGACGTTCTCGACGAGGTCATCGACCTGGAAGGAGCGACGGATTTTTTGGATGCGGCCCGAGAGGAGTTCACGGTTCGCGTGCTCGTCGTCGAAGCTGGAGACGTCGTCGTTGGCAAGGACGCCTGCGGTCTGCGGATCGCTGTAGCGGTCGGCGGGCCACTGGAAGAGGACGTTGGTGGGCTCGGGATTTTTCTTCGCGAGCGAGAAGAGGGGCGTGTCGCCCGGCTCGATGAGAACCATCGCGTCGGAGAGATCCTCGCGTTGGCCTTTGACTGTGGTGATGGGTGTAGCTGGCATGGTTTCTGGGGTTGGGGGCTAGGGGTTGTTTGAGGGTTAGGACAAAAGTGAGGCGACGAAGTTTTCGGCGGCTGCACGGTTTCCAGAGGACTTCAGCGTTTCGAGGGGATCGACGGGGGTTTTCGATTTGGGAGCGGCTGACGGGGCGACAACTTTCGGAGCGACGGCGGGCTTGGCGGCGACCGGCTTGGGCTTGGCGGCGGCCGATTTTTTGGCCATGGCCTCGGCTTGCTGGAAGCGGAGCGCTTGGCCGCGCATGGCGTCGCCGATGATGAGTTCCAAGTTCGGGAGCTTGGCGATGCCTGGGAATGCCTTGAGCGTGCCGACCATCACTTGCTGGAGCTGGCTGCCTTCCTGGAAAATCTCCGGGTAGGCGGAGCGGGCTTCGTGGATGTAGGTCTCGCGCTGAGCGAAGAAGCTGCGGCGGGCGGGCTCTGCTTTGATTATTTGCCGGGCGGTGCGGAGGCGCTCCTGGAGTTCGGCTTTTGTGAACTTGCGCACGCTGCCGTCGCCCATGGGGATTTCGACTTCGCCGCCTTCCATATCGGCTTTCGCGATGAGGTCGGGGACGTTGTCGAGAACGGTGTTGGCTGAGGCGAGGCGGTGTTCCAACTCGTCCGGTGAAAAAACATCGGAGAGAGGATCGGAGGCATCTTGCAGCACAATGGGCTGGGCGCGGGTGAGCGCATCCTTGGCGGCGGCGAGTTCGGCCTGGAGAGTCGCGGCTTGCTCCTCGGCGCTTTTGGCGCGGGCGGTGAGCTTGTCCACACGCTTCGTGAGCTTGCGGACGGCGGAGGGCTCGGGGGCTTGTTCGTCGTCGTCGTCGGTGGAGGCGTCGTCGGATTCGCTGTCGTCGTCGTCGGTTTCCTCGGACGATTCGGTCGAATCGGTTTCGCTGTCGGTGTTGTCGGTGGTGTCAGTCTGCTCTTCGGGAACCGTTGCCTCCTCGGTCTCGGGCTCCGCTGGTGCGGGGTCGTCATTGGCCGGGGGCTGCTCATCAACTGTCGGGAGTGTGACTCCGAGGGCGTCGATGACGTCGCCGAGATTGAATGCTGAATCTGTCTGGTCCATGGGGTGTATGGGTGCGCTCCAAGTCGCGTGGTCAGAACTGTGGGTTGGGTTGCGGCCCGCACGGTTTCCACGGGCTGCGGCGAGCAGTTCAGCACTCGCGCTGAGGTGGACTTGCCGCGCACAGGAGCGGAGCGCAAAGGGGCCGCGCCGATACCGACCGGAAGCGACCGAAACCGACTGGAAATGACGGAAGATTTGCGGGGGAAAACGAAACGCCCCGGCTTGCGGGCCGGGGCGTTTGCTGGCGGGGGATGGGCGGGCTAGCGTTTTGCGGTGAAAGCCTCGGAGCGGGTGCGGAGGATTTCTTCGCGCAGCGTGCGGAGAGATTCGAGGCCGCCTGCGGAGTGGGCGAGCAGGCCGGGGTTTTGTGCGGTCTGCGGCATGGAGACGAATTGCGCGGAGTCTTCGATGGCGTCCTCGATCTTGGCGAGGACGGCGCGGAACCAGGGTTCTTCAGGTGGCACG
>JAGWWS010000066.1 GCA_018970255.1 Verrucomicrobiota bacterium
AAAAAAAACACGAGCCCGCGCCTACTGCCAAGCGGGATCCTCACCCCTCCGACAAAACGCCGCGTCCCGCTTGCGCATCCACATAACGCCTGAGCCTCGCATGCTCGGTTCGCTCCAGCCCGGGGTCTTCCGACAGCACCCGCTTCGCCATGGCTCGCGCCTCGGTCATCAACTCCGCATCGCGCACCAAATCCCCCGGCCCGAGCGATGGCAACCCGCTTTGCGCCGTCCCGAGCATGTCGCCGGGCCCCCGCAGCCTTAAATCCACCTCGGCGATTTCAAAACCATCGGCCGTCCGCTCAAGCGCCTGCAATTTTTCGAGCGCCTCGCCCTTCGCGCCATCCTGCAGGAGGATGCACCAGGATTTCGCTGAACCGCGCCCGATGCGCCCGCGCAATTGGTGCAACTGCGAGAGCCCGAACCTCCCCGCCTCCTCGACCAGCATCACCGTCGCATTCGGCACATCCACCCCCACCTCGATGACCGTGGTCGCCACCAAAATACCAATTTCCCCGGCTCGGAAGGCGGCCATCGTTTGCTCCTTGCGCTCGGCATCCATCCGGCCGTGGACCATCCCGACGCGCGCCGGCGCGAGCAGTTCCTTCCATTTTTCGAACTCCGCCGTGGCGGCCTTCGCATCGAGTTTCTCGGATTCCTCGACGAGCGGGTAAACGATGTAGGCCTGCCGCCCCGCCGCCGTCTCGGATTTCAAAAAATCCACGATGCCCGGGAGCTTGGAACTGTCGCGCAACGCCGTCACCACCTGGCCCCGCCCGGCCGGCCGGCCGCGCAGGATGGAAACATCGAGGTCTCCGTAGAGCGTCTGCGTAATCGTCCTGGGAATCGGGGTCGCGGTCATGACCAGCACATCCGGCGCGCCCGCCCTTTCGATCAGGCGCGCCCGCTGGAGCACGCCGAATTTGTGCTGCTCGTCGATGACCACCAGCCCGGGGTTTTCCAACTCCGCACCCTCGTAAAGCAGCGCATGCGTTCCGATGACGATGGGCGGACCTTCCAGCGGCGCACCCTTGGCGGCCGAAAACAAATCCTCCCCGCCCCCGCCTTCCTGCCGCGCCGAGGTCCTAAGCGAAACCGGAACGCCGAGAGGTTCCAGCAAGCGCCGGAAATTCAGGTAATGCTGCTCCGCGAGGATTTGCGTGGGCGCCATCAGCGCGGCCTGCCAACCGCTTTCGAACGCCTGCAACATCGCCCGCAACGCCACCAGCGTCTTGCCCGCCCCCACATCGCCCTGCAGCAAGCGGTTCATGCGGGCAGGCGCCGCCATGTCCCGCGAAATTTCCCCCATCACTTCGCGCTGCGAGTCGGTGAGCCGGAACGGCAGCGACGCCTCGAGCCGCTCCCAGAGCCGCCCCGTGCCCGGCCGCGAAACCCCGCCCTTCGCCCGCAACTCGGCATGCCGCGAGGCCAGCACGAGCTGGATGCCGAAAAACACATCGCGCACCAGCGCCCGCCTCGCCCCCTCGCATTCCTCGAAGCTCGCCGGGAAATGGACGGCCCGCCACGCATCGGCGGGAAATTCCCCGCCCTCCGGCAACAAGCGCTCCATCGCAGCGAGGTCGGTGCATTCGAGCGCATGGTGGACGAATTCCCTCAGCACCCGCGCGGGAAGCCCGTCCCCGGCCGCATGCACCGGCGTGATGCGGTCGAAATGGATGGAAGCCCCGCCCGTGTCGTCGATGGCTTCGAATTCCGGGTGTTCCATCACGACCTTGCCCGAGCGCTCGCGCGGCCGGCCGTAAACCACCAGCAACTGGCCGCCCGAAATCGCATTTTGCACCCACGGCATATTGAACCACCGGCAAGTCAGCGCCGGCGTGAGCACATCGCCCGCCTCGTCCTCCAAACGCACCTCGAAAATCCGGCGCGGCCCGAACCTCCGGTAGGCCGTCTTTTTCACGATCCCAAAAAGGCAAAGCGCCCGGTCGCACGCCTGGTCGGGGAACCGGTCGAATTTCCTGCGGTCCTCGTGCCGCCTCGGGAAGTGCCGCAACAAATCCCCGAGCGTATTCAGCCCGAGCCTCGCGAGGGGCGCCTGGCGGTTGCGCGGCACCCAGTCGAGCGAGGCGAGCGGCGTATCGGGCGCGAGGCGGCTCATGCCGCGGCCCGGATTTCCACGATTCGCATCTGAGCCTCCGCCCGGCCCTGCCACACATTCCAATCCAGCGTGAACGCCACATCCCACGGCGGCCGGGGCAGCGAACCGACCGGCGCGTTGAAATACACCGCCTTCACCCGCCGCCGCCCGCATTGGAACTCAAGCCCGAGGTGCTTGTCCTTCATCAACCGCGGCTCGCCACAAGGCGCCACCGCCCTCGAGAACAAAACCGGCTGCGGGTTCGAGGCGCCGAAAGGTTCGAGCCTGTCCTGCGCATCGAGCAAATCCTCGCCCACCTCCGCGAGCCCGAGTTCGCCGTCTAGCGCGAGCCGCGGCGTCAGGATTTCCTCCGTGGCCACGCCGCGCGCCGCCTCCTCGAAGGCATCGCGGAACACGCCCAAATTTTCCTCCTTCAGCGAAATCCCTGCCGCCATGTCGTGGCCGCCGAATTTTTCCAAATGCCCGGCGCAATCCCTCAGCAACCCGACCAGCGAAATCCCCTCGATGCTCCGCCCGCTCCCGGTGCCCGCCCCATCGTCGTTGAAGCCGATGACGAATGTCGGGCGGTTGAAGCGCCGCATAATCCTCGAAGCCACCACGCCAAGCACGCCGATGTGCCACTCGCGGCTGCCGGCGACGATGGTCGCATCGCTCGCGGGGTCGAAATTCTTCGCAGCCCATTCCTCGGCTTCCTGCGCCACGCGGCGCTCCACGCCCTGCCTCTCGCGGTTGTGCTGGTCGAGCCCCGCCGCCAGCTTGGCCGCCTCCCGCCGGTCATCGGTGAGAAGCAAACTGAGCGCCTCGCTCGCCGGCCCCAGGCGCCCGGCCGCATTGATGCGCGGCCCCATGCGGAAACCGATGTCCGAAACGCGCACGGGAGTGGAAACCCCCGCCACATCCCGCAGCGCCGCAAGCCCCGCCCAGCGCGTTCGCTCCATGCGCTTCAACCCATGCGAAACAAAAATCCGGTTCTCGCCCACCAGCGGCACGATGTCGGCCACCGTCGCCAGCGCGACCAAATC
>JAGWWS010000010.1 GCA_018970255.1 Verrucomicrobiota bacterium
AATGTCTGGGAATGGTGCTGGGACATGGACCAGAGCGGCTCCGCCCACCGCATCCGCGGCGGAAGTTGGAACCACCACTCGAGCAACGGCACCGTCCGCTACCGCATCAGCCGCAGCCCGGAGACCCGCTACGGCGTCATTGGGTTCCGCCTCGCGCGGAACATCTGAGTTTTATGGAAGCAACGAATTTCAGGCTCAAGTCGGCCCTCGAAGCCACGCGGCTCGACCGGCTCGTCCAGCGTTTCGCCGACGAGGGGGTCGGCGACGACATCCTCGACCAACTCGGCGAGGCCGACCTCGAAAAGCTCGGCGTCACCCGCATGGGCGACCGCAAAAGGCTCATCTCGATTTTCAGGAAAATTTTCTACAACGGCGTCACCGGCACGGCCATGGTCGAGGTCAAGGGCGGCATCCTTCCAGGGGCTTCGGAATTGAAGGGCACCACAGTGAAAACCTTCCTCATCGGGAAATACCCGGTTTTGCAGGAAGACTGGGAGTGGGTCCGCGTGTGGGGGATTTGCAATGGCTACGACCTCGGCGCCGGGCAGGCGAGCGGCTCCTTCGCGCCGGTCACGCATGTGAATTGGTATGACGCCGTGAAATGGTGCAACGCCAAAAGCGAGCACGATGGAATCGAGCCGCCATACACCTGCGAGGGCGGAACCTACCGGAAGGGGGAGTTCGGCCCCAGCGGTTCGAAACTGATCCAGCGGAATCCCGACTCGACCGGATACCGCCTGCCGCTGGAAGCGGAATGGGAATGGGCCGCGATCGGCGGCCTTCTGCACGAGCACGGATTGCCGCCCCAAGTCGCCACCACGGGCAACGGAAACCCCCAGGCCGGCTGGCGTGCCCACAGGGAACCGATCTTCAACGAACTGGGCATCTACAACATGACCTCCAATGTCTGGGAATGGTGTTGGGACCATGACGATGTGCAAACCGCCCACCGGATCCGCAGCGGGGCATTGACGGATTACGGGGAAAAAGGCCTCTCGCCGCTCCACATCAGCCACAGCCCGGACAGCCGCCTCAGCGTCCTCGGCTTCCGCCTCGCCCGCAACGCTTAGGGTTTTTCCGGAAAGGCAGTGGCGGTCTAGGACCCACCTCCCGGAAAAGTTGCCATTTTGGCTATTTTGGCTATTTTGGACACATGGGCACTTCCTACCAAAACATCCCCCAAACCGCAGCGCCGCGCCTCGCCGAAATGCCGACGATCTCGGCCACGGAGTTGAAAAACGCCACCGCCGATGTTTTCGAGAAGGTCGCAGCGAACCGCGCCGTCGCCATCACGCGACACGACAAACCGCGCGCCGTCCTCCTCTCCATCGCGCAATACGAGGCGCTCGCGGGGACCGGGAACCCCGAGTGGCTGGAAAAACTCCACGAAGAATACCGCGGCATGCTCGACCGGATGCAGGGGCCGGAACAACGCGCCGCGGCCGAGCGGGCTTTCAACGCCACCCCCGACGAGCTTGGCGAGGCCGCCGTGTGGTGGGCTGCGCAGCAAAAAAAGGAAGCCAGCCGTGCCCGATAAGCCGCTTCTTCATGTCCTCGCCGGCGTGAACGGGGCCGGCAAATCCAGCATCGGGCAGGCGGAATTCCACAGCGAAGGCTCGCCGGTCTTCAACCCCGATACCGTCGCCCAACAAATCCGCGGCCTGCACCCCGACATTCCCCTGGCGATGGCCAACGCCCATGCTTGGCAAATCGGGAAATCGCTCCTCGAACAAGCCATCGCGCAAGGCCGCGACTACCGCTTCGAGACCACGCTCGGCGGCCGCACCATCGCGGAATTGCTCGCGCAGGCCGCCCGCTCCGGCCACCGGCTGCATGTGTGGTTCTGCGGCTTGGCCAGTGCCGAACTCCATATCCGCCGCGTCCGGAGCCGCGTGGCCCACGGCGGCCACGGCATCCCCGAGGAAAAAATCCGCGAACGCTGGAACCGCAGCCGCGAAAACCTCGTCCGCCTCCTGCCCTGCATCGAACACCTGCGCGTTTACGACAACTCCACGGAATCCGACCCCGCCGAGGGGCTCCGCCCCAAGCCGGTCCTCCTCCTCGAAATGCAGCGCGGAAAAATCACGGCCCCCGCAGACCTCTCCGGCGCCCCCGATTGGGCGCAACCCATCATCGCCGCCGCCATCCACCTCCACACCGCAGGGAATTCCTGAACGCGGTCCCCGTCCCGCTTCAGCTCCGGAGGATTTCGGCGAGCAAATCGGCGAGCGGAACGATCGCAAACCGCGTCGAGGTGTCCGAAATGGCGTAGGGCAGGACGAGGTTCGGCCCGTGGACGAGCGCCCCGCAGCTGTAGAGGACATTCGGCACATAGCCCTCGCGCTCGTCGGGCTGCGGCCGGAGGAGCGGCTCCCGCAGGCGCCCGAGGACTTTCGAGGGGTCGTTCCGGTCGAGCAGGAGCGCGCCAATGCAATATTTGCGGATGGGGCCGACGCCGTGCGTGAGGACCAGCCAGCCGGCATCGGTCTCGATCGGGGACCCGCAATTTCCGATCTGCACGAACTGCCAGGGCTGCGCGGGGCGCACAATGATGCGGGTGTCATACCAAAAATGCATGTGCTCGGAGAACATGAGGTGGATGTTCTCGCCGTCCTGGCGGCCGAGCATCGCGAAGCGCCCGTTGATCCTGCGGGGAAATAGGGCGAAGCCCTTGTTGCGGACGGCGGGCCCGTTGAGTGTGGAAGTGGCGAATTCGTTGAAATCGCGCGTGTGGACGAGCTGGGGCAGGACGAAGTTGCCGTCGTAGGCCGTGTAGGTGGCGTAGTAGCTGGCGGTGCCGTCGTCCTCGGAAAACCGGACGAAGCGCGCGTCCTCGATGCCGTTGCTCTCGCTGGGCGCATAGGGAAAAAGGATTTTCTCGGAGATCCCGAGTTCCGGCGCGAAGCGGACGGTGTAGTTCGCCTGCGCAAGGAGAAGGGCCCTCTCCCCGGCACGGCGGACGCCCGCCTCCTCGGCGCTTGCGCGCAGGCGCATCACGGAGTCCGAGAGTTCGGCCAGCGTGAACTCCTCGCCGAGCGAACGGAGGCAGCCGGCCGCATCGTTGTGGTCCACGCCGAGTTCCTCGAGCTTCCGGCGGAAGAGGCGTTTTTCGTAAACGGCGGCGGGTTGCGGCCGCGGTTGGTGGACGAAGCGCGAAACCTCGTCGAGCTGGAGGTCCCCGTTTTCCGTCACCACGCCGGAGCGGAAGGTGATGGAGGAAACATGCCCCTCGCCCGTGGCCCGCAGGCTCAGGATGAAACGCAGTTCCCCGGGCGCGAGGCCGGACTGGTCGGGCGCCGGGACGATGCTGGGGTTGAAGAGCGCGCTGGACTCGAACGAATACTCGTTCGTGAAAAACGCGCCGAGCAGCAGGCGGCGGGACTCGCCCAGCTCGATGTCGCTCGGGAGGAGGCAGCGGATTTGCGAATACCGTTCCTCGAAAATGTCGTGGATGCGCTGGTGGCGCTCGTGGAACTCGGCAAAGACATCGGCCAGTTTTTTTTCGACGCCCGCATCGTCCATTTGCATGAGCCGGGAAAAAATGCTGACCACGCGCGGGTTCGGTTCGTCGCATTTCACCGGCCGCACAATCAGCGAAGGCACAAAGGCCCGCATGAGCACGCGGCGGGGGTCGGGTTTCAGCGTGAGCGGGATGCGGCGGATTTTCGATTCGAGCGTGGTCATGGCTGGTTGGGCGTGAGGGCGGCGAGTTCCCGCATGCGGACGAGCGAGGAAAGGTAGGCGAGCGTGGATTCGGCGCCCTGATTGCGGTTCACGCGGTTGTCGTGCAGGCCGTCGTGGCAACCGCCGGTGGCGGCATCGGCGATCGGTAGCCCGAGGTCGTTCGCCCCCGTGAACCACCCGAAAGCCCGCTCCGCCTCGGAGCGCCAATGCGGGTCGCCCGTGGCGTGGAAGGCTTCGATGCAGGCTTCGACGGCGGCCGCGGCCTCGAGCGGTTGCTGGTCGAAAACCGCCGGCTTGTGCCCCCTGCGCCAGAAACCCTCGGAACCAACCGGGCGGAAACACCCATTCAGCCCGGTTTGGTTTTCCATGAGCCAGCGCAGGGAGGCGACGCCCGCATCGAGCATCCCGGCTTCGCCTGTCCAACGGCCCGCAAGGATGAGCGCCTGCGGGAGCCGCGGGTTGTCGTAGGCGACGATGTCCTCCGGCCACGGCCAGCCGGGAGCCGTGTTTTGGGCGAAAAGTTCAAAGAGCCGCCCGGCCAGCTCGCGCCGGATGCGTGCGGCCAGCAGGTCGCCATGGAGCGAACGGAAATAATCCTGGAGCCCGAGCAGGGCGAATGCCCACGCGCGCGGCGAGGTGAAGGCGGTCGTGGAGGGCAGCGACCTTTCGAACAACTCCGCCGCCCAGGCGCGAAGCCCCTCCTGCCGCGTCCGGCCGACCGCCGCCCCGAGGGCCCAAACCGCACGCCCATGGCTGTCCTCGGACCCCAACTCCTCGGTCCACTCGCGCCCGAAGGACAAAAAATTCCGGAACCTCCCGGAGTTCCTCACAAAGGCGTTTTGCAAAAACGCGGCGGCGGCCGTTTGGATGGATTGGATGGAAGGCGGGATCGGCGCCTCCTGCTCGAGCAGGACCGTCAGCAAAAGCGCGCGGGCGTTGTCGTCCGAGCAATAACCGTGTTCGAGCCAGGGGACGGTGAAGATGGCGTGTTGGTAAACCCCTGTGGAATCGGAGATGCGCCGCAAGTGGTCGAGGCGCAGCGGCGGCAGCGAGGGTTTCGGCCCAAACCCGTTTGCCCTGCCCGCAACCGGCCGCCCGTTTTTTTTGAACTCCGCCCGCGCCTCTTCGAAGACGGCATCGTAGGCCTCGGCCACGCGGTTCCAGACCATCCCGCGGCCCGCAAGGTAGGCTTGCTTGCGGATGGCGTGGCGGCGCGGCTCCTCGTCGAGCAAGAGGTTCACCGCATCGGCGATGGCCGCGGCGTCCCGGAACGGCACCAATTGCCCGAGGCCGCCGGCGAGCAGTTCGCGGGCGTGCCAATAGGGCGTGGAAACCACCGCCTTCCCCGCGCCAAAGCAGTAGGAGAGCGTGCCGGAGGTGATTTGCGCCTCGTTCAGGTAGGGCGTGAGGTAGATGTCCGCCGCGCCGATAAATTCGCAGAGTTCGGCATTGTCCACATACCGGTTCACGAAACGGACATGGTCCTGCACTCCGAGTTCACGGGCCAGGGACTGCAAATAGCGCCTATGGGCCTCGCCCTCGCGGCGGAGGAGGTTCGGGTGCGTGGCGCCGAGCACGATGTAAACGACATCCGGGTGGTGCGCGGCGATTTCCGGGATGGCGCGGATCCCGTATTCAATCCCCTTCCCCGGCGAGAGAAGGCCGAAAGTCAGAAGCATCGGCCGGCCCGCGATGCCGAAACGATCCTTGTGGAAATTCGGGTCCATGAAGGGCGTGTCGGGGATGCCATGGGGGATCACCGAAATTTTCCCAGGCGCCACGCCATGGATGTCGCGCAGCATTTCCGCCCCGTGCCCGGTCATCACCACGAGCTTGCTGGATTTTTCCACGATGCCGGCAAAAGCGGCGCTCTGCTCGGGCGTTGGGTCGGCGAGGACCGTGTGGAGCGTTGTCACCGTCGGCATCCGCGCGCGCCCGAGGAGTTCGGTCACATGCGCGCCCGCGGGACCCCCGAAAATCCCGAACTCGTGTTGCACGCAGAGCACATCGGTGTGCGAGAGGTTCAGGAAATCGGCCGCGCGCAGGTAGGCCTCGCGGTCGTCCTCGGGGATTTCAAAGCGCACCTCGCCGGGATACTCGCGGTTCGCCTCGGCCTCGGTGACGGCGATGACCGGGCAATCCCAATCCGGTCGCCTCGCCGCCACGGCGTCGCGGAGGTCGCGGGTGAATGTGGCGATCCCGCATTGCCTCGGCGGGTAGTCCCCGAGGATCGCAATCTTTCCGGCAGCGGCGCTTTTCTCCATGTGGGGCGGCAAACTAAATACCGCGTTCGGCATCCGGAATGGGGTGAGTAACCCGGTCTCAAAAAGTGCTTGGAGCAATATGCACCTTGGTTTAACTCCAAACTGTGCGCCTCAATAAACACACCCTCATTGTTCAGGTGCTCCCGAATGCACCGAGCAATGCCTTGCTGGGTTGGTCCGGAGAGAAGCTCAAGGTGCGCATCCAGGCCCCGCTCGAGGACCGTTTGATGAATCCGCGCTTGGAGCGCTTCCTTGCGGCGTATCTGGAAATTCCTGTTCCTCAGGTCGAGGTCGTGGATGGTTTCGGCAAGCGCACGAGGACCGTGGAGATTTCGGGACTGAGCGCGGAACGCATCGCGCGCCGATTGGACAAACCCGATTTGGTCGCGAGTTAATTTTCCGCCGGAAGAACCGGCGGCGTTTCGGGGCCGATGTCGTGATGGAGGATTCCGTTGGCCCGGAGCCAGCGTTCTTGAAAAGTCCGCCGGGCCGTGTGGCAAACATCGTGCAGATACCAGGCGTTCACCGTGGCGCCGATGCCCGCGCCAAGGAACGGGACGGCTTGCGCGAGCTTGCGCCGGGCGAAATTCATGCCGAGCTGTTCGGCCAGCGCCTTTGCGGTGAGCATCACGGCTTGCTGGGAGAAGGCGGACTCGTTCGCCTCGGCGGCCATGCGCTCGAAGGCTTCCTTTGCAAATCGGGCGTTGAGGTTTTTCAGGTAGGCGAGCGCCGCGACCTTTTCCTTCATGTTGTTCGCGCCGCTGGCGGAGAGGATCGCAACGGCGAGTTGGCGGTCGCCCTCGCTTTTCAATTCGAACCCGTAGCAAAGCCCGGTGGTGTGGATGCCCCGCATCGCCAGCGCAACCACCGCGGGAATGTCCACTGGAAGCCCGTGGATCCCTGCGGCGCCGGTCACCGCGCCCTCGGCGGCCGCGAGCCCCATCGCCCAATGGCGCTCGTTGGCGGCCAACCGGTCGCACTCCTCGAGCGTGGAGCGGAGGAGTTCGGAATAATGCGAAACCCCGGCGTGTTTTTTGATGGATTGGTAGCGGGAGAGCGTTTGCCCGGCGGCATTGCCGAGGTCGAGCGCCGCCAGGATCGCACCCTCGGGGACCACGCGGGCGACCAACCCCGTGGCCGGCGCGAGCACGCCATCGGCCACGCGGCTCAGGATGTCCGGCGGATGGTTCATCCAGAGTTCGATCTCGGAAATTTGCTGGGATTCGTAGTCGGTGGGCATGGGCGGGAGGGATGGACCTCCATCGTCTCGCCCAGAACGCGGGCGGGGTTCAAACAAAAACGGGGCGGGCGGGTTCAACCCCGCTGCGCAAGGAAGCCCGCCAGCGCCGCGGCCCCCGAGGCAATCAGGTGCGCCAACCGGATGCATTCGTCCAGCAGGGTGCGCAGGAACCCGCCGCCGGTGACGCCCGGGGACACCAGCGCCAGAATCACGGAAATCAACACAAGGTTCGCGAGGTAGATGAGGGCCGAGGAAAAAAACACGCCTCCGTATTCAAGGTCGGGCTGGCCCTTGAGGACCATTTGGATGGTGAAGGCGAGGTGCAGCGTCCAAGTGAAGCCGATGCCGGCGTAGAGCAGCGGCGGCGAATCCGGCACGCCGGGCAGCAGCATGGCGAGCCCATAGGCCGCGAGCCAAACCAGCGTGTAGAACGGGACGAAATACGGCGCGAGGACGATCCAGGTGTTCGCCTTGTCGGTGGTGATCTGCCCCCCGCCCCAGGCCGCGCGGAAATCGGCCACCCGGCCGCCGTGGAGCCAAACGAGCAGGGCGTGGGTGAGTTCGTGCCCGAGCACATAAAGGATGACGAGCGGCTTGAAGCCGAAAAACCAGATCAGCGCAAAAAGGGACGCCCAGCCGAACCAGGTGAATTCCTCCACGCGCGAAAACTCTCCGCCGCGGGCGGACTCGAGGAAAGCGTCGAAAAACGCCGCCGTGAGCGCGGCGCAGGGGAAAAGGAGGACGATGCCGACAACGAATTTGACCCAGCGTTTCGGGACCTGCCGGTCGAGCACGCCGGCAAGGCTGGCGTGGAGGGTTTCCTTTTTGGGCGGCGCCGGTTGGGAACGCTTGCGGGCCATTTCAGGGAACTGCCCCGTGACGGCGGTCGCGGGCGGCCGGGCTACTTCTTCGCGGAAGCGAGCGCGCGGTTGAGGCGCCCCTTGCGGCGGTCGGCCACATTGCGGTGGATGACCCCGCGCTTGGCCGCCTTGTCGAGGGCGGAGGAAAGTTTTTGGAACTCGGCTTTCGCAGCCCCGGCATCCCCGCCGGCGATGGCCTTGCGGACCTTCTTCTGCTGGCTCTTGATGGCGGTGATGACGCCCGCATTGCGTGTGCGGCGGCGTGTGGCTTGGCGGGCGCTCTTGGCGGCGGATTTGGTGTTGGCCATGGGTCTTTCGTGTGTTGGCGCGCGAGGCTATCCCAGCGGCGCCCCGGCGCAAGGGCGATTTTGGTCAACTGGCGACCGCCGTGGCGGCCACCGCCTTCACGATGTGCTCGGCGATTTTGTCCAATGGAACCATCTTTTGGACCCCGCCCGCCTCGAACGCCTTCCGGGGCATTCCGTAGACGACGCAGGTTTTTTCGTCCTGCGCGAAGGTCCGGCAGCCGGCGTTGCGCAGGGCGAGGAGCCCGCGTGCGCCGTCGTCGCCCATTCCCGTGAGGATGCCCGCCACGGCCTTGGGGCCGACCAGCGGCGCCGCCGATTCGAAGAGCACATCCACGGACGGGCGGCAGAAATTGATTTTCGGGCCCTGCTTGAGGCGGACGGCGAAATTTTCCCCGCGCTTGGCGAGGACCATGTGCTGGTCGCCGGGGGCGACGAGGACCGTCCCGCGCGAGGGCTGGTCGCCCTCGGCGGCCTCGCGGACATGGAGCTGCGAAATTTCATCGAGCCGGCGAGCCATCGCGGCGCTGAATCCCGCCGGGATGTGCTGGACGATGAGGATCGGGGGAAGGTTGGGCGGGAGCGCGGCGAGGATGTCCTTGAGGGCTTCCGTCCCGCCGGTGGACGAGCCGATGAGGATGATCTGGTCCGGCGAGGCGCGGTTGACTGCGGAGTGGTAGGCCGAAAAGGATGCCGGGGACGGCGTGCGCTGGACCCGCGTGGAGCCGGCGGCGGCCTTGACCTTCATGACGAGCTCGTGGCCGAGGTCCTTTCCGAAAACGCCGTTCGAGGGTTTCGCCATCACATCGACGGCGCCGGCCTCGAGCGCCTGCAGCGCGTATTTGGAACCGCTCGCACTCAGCGAACTGAAAACCACGGCTGGCACCGGGTGCTGGGTGGAGAGGATTTTCAGGAAGGTGATGCCGTCCATTTTCGGCATCTCGATGTCGAGCGTGAGCACATCGGGCTTGAGCGAGAGGATCAATCCGCGCGCCTCGTAGGGGTCGGCCGCCGCACCGACCACTTCGATGCCGGGGTCGGCCGACAGCATGCCGGAGATGAACCGCCGGAAAATGGCGGAATCGTCCACCACGAGCACGCGTGTCTTGGCGGGGGGCATTCGGGGGCCGGGACCTTAGAACGAGGAAAGCGCCTGGAGGAGCGTGGGGCTCACATCCACAAGCGAAGCGCCTTTGAACGGGTTCGGCACATCCTTGAGCGCGGCGACTTTCGAATTCGCCGCGAACACATTCGGGAGGTTCGGGATGTTGTCGAGGTCCGAGGCCGCAATGCGCCATTTGATCCCGACATTGTTGCATTCGTTCAAAATGAAACCGATGGCGCGCAGCACGGGGACCTCGGGCTTGGAGATGGACCCGAGGTCGATGACGAGCTTGGCGATGCCCGCATTGGCAAAGGAGGCGACTTTCGCCCGGGCTTGGCGGGAAAGGTCGATGGAACCGGAGTCCGAAAGGCCTGCCGGGAGCGTGACGACGGCGCAGTCGCCCTTCGTGGCGAAGAACAGCGGCGTGAGGTCGAGTTCCATGGCCTTGGCCAGGCGGTCGGCGATTTCACCGGCCTCGAGGGGCTTGGTGAGGACGGCATCGAAACCGGCGTCGCGCGCTTCGGTTTGCTCGTAGGTGGCCGTGCGGATCGCCATGGCGACCATCGGCACATTTTTCATTTCCGGACGGGTGCGGGTGGCCTGGAGGAATTTGATCGCCGCCTTGTTCGGGTAAGCGAGGCTCACGAGCACGACATCGGGGGTTGTTTTCGAAGCGGCGGCTTCGGCGATTTTTTTCGTGGCGGCATCGAGCGTGTCACAGCCATTGGCTTTCCATCCGCGCGATGCGACGGACGATTGGATCGTTTCGAGGATGGCCGGGTGTTCATCCACCACGAGGATGTTGATGGCATCGGTGACCTTGAGGTTCTTTTTCGGCACGGGCGCGGAGGCGGCCGGCGCCGCGGGGGCCGCTGCAGGGGCGGTTGCGCCGCCGACCCGGGGCTTGAGGTCAACGATCCGCGTGACGCGCTCGATCACGCCCGCCTCGGTGAAAGGCTTCACGATGTAGTCGCGCACACCCATCTTCGCGATCTTGAGGACATTCTCCTTGCCGGCCTCGGCGGTGAGCATGATGACCGGGATGTCCTTGAGCAGCGGGTCGGCTTTGAGGCGGGACAGGCACTCGACGCCATCCATCACGGGCATGGTGACATCGAGGAGGATCACATCGGGCGTTTCCCGCGATGCCACCTCGAGCGCCTCGGCGCCGTTCGAGGCGAGAACGACCTGCGCCTCGTAGGGTGCGAAAGCCTTGTTGACGAGCGTGTGGACCATCCGGCTGTCGTCCACGCTGAGAATCTTGGGTGTGGGCATGGTGGTGGGTTATTGGTTGAAAACGCCGAAAAAGTAAACGCAAAGCGGTTCGGGGGAGCCTTCGACGAGGAATTCGAGGCCGACTCCGATGGTGCAGTTCTTCGGGTTCACGGAAATTTTATTGCCGGCGACCACGGACGGCGGCGTGAGGGTGCAATTGTAGCCGAGGTCGCTGAAGCGGGACTTCAGGTTGCCGGTCACCATGTTGGTGAGTTCGGCGACGACATCCGAAAGGTCCTGGTCCGAGGAAACCGAGCCAAGGATTTTTTCGGCGATGAAGGAAGCGAGGCCTTTTCCAAAGGAGGTGTAAACCATCCCCGAAACTTTCCCGGAGAGGCCGATCGCCCCGGCCACGCCCTGGAGGACGAGCGGCTGTTGGACGGGTTGGAAGACGGTGCCCGGTTCGGCGGAGAGCCCGGCCATTGTTTGGAAAACCGGGGGAACGACGGCATGGATCCCCTCGAGGACAATTTGGCCGTGCGCGGCCGTGGCTGCGGCAGGCATGTCAGGCGGCTACCTCTGCGGAAACCCTCACGATGTCGTCGGCGATGACTTTCTCGATATCGAGCAGGCTTTTGACGACCCCCTTCACTTTCGCCATGCCGAGGAGGTATTCCACGCTCACCGATCCGCCGAAGTCCGGCGGGGGTTCGATGTCCTCGGCGGAAACATTCGCCACTTCCTCAACCGAATCGACGATGAGCCCGATGTTCCGCAATTCCCCGCCGCGCGCCGGGAGCTGGACCACAACGATGCAATTCATCTCGCCGATGGCGGAATCCGGCAGCCCGAGCTTGGTGCGGAGATCGATGACCGGGATCACCTTTCCGCGGAGGTTGATCACACCTTTCACATGGGGCGGCATTTGGGGGACCGCTGTGATGTGCAGCATGGTGATGATCTCGCGGACCTTCAGCACCGGCACACCATAGGCTTCGGAGGCGAGGGTGAAGGTCAGGTATTTCCCGGCAAGTGGGCTTGGGGCTGCAGGGAGGGTTTCCGAGGCGGTTGGCATTCCGCGAGCGTATTCGGCGGCCGGGCGATTTCGAGAGATTTTTGGGGGTTCCGCGGCTTGCCCGCCGTGCGGCGCTGGATAGAATCGCCGCCGGAAAGTGACGATGCAGACTTCCCCCATCCTGACCGATTCGGACTACGACCTGATTGCCCAGATCGTTTACAAGCACAGCCGCATCCACCTCGGGACCGGCAAGCGGGAACTCGTCTCCTCCCGGCTCGGCAAGCGCCTCCGCACGCTCGGGTGCGAAAGCTATGCCGAGTATTGCGGCCTCCTCACTCGCAAGGGCGGCGACGGCGAGGTGGCCCACCTCCTCGATGCGATTTCGACCAACCACACCTTCTTCTTCCGCGAGCGCCAGCATTTCGACTTCCTGGAAAAACGCGTGCTGCGCGAGTTTGCGGACGACCGCGCATTCCGCGGCGACGGCTGCCTGCGCTGCTGGAGCGCGGCGGCATCCACCGGGGAGGAACCCTATTCGATCGCCCTCCTGCTCGCCGCCCACGCGGATGCGAACTCCGGTTTCCGCTGGGAAATGGATTGCACCGACATCAGCCGCCCCGCCCTCGAAACCGCCAAGGCCGGCATCTACCCCGCCGTGCGCCTGGGCGAAGTCCCGCCGGAACTCCGGAAGCGGTTTTTCCAGGTGGGCGTGGGCGCACAATCCGGCCACCACCGCGTGAAAGCGGAAATCCGCCACAAAATCATGTGGCACCAACTGAACCTTTTCCAGGACACCTACCCGTTCGAGAAAAAGTTCCACGTGATCTTCTGCCGGAATGTCATGATCTATTTCGACAAGCCGTCGCAGGAGCAATTGATCGAAAAAATGGCCAACCTGCTCGTCCCCGGCGGCTACCTCAAGGTCGGGCACTCGGAGAGCCTTTCCGCCCTCGCCCACCGCCTCGACCCGGTCCAGCCGGCGGTTTACAGGAGGCCGAAACCGTGACTCCCGCCGCGCAGCCCGTTAAGGCGATTTTCATCGAAGACTGCGCGGCATTGCGCACGCCCACGGCGAAAACGCTCGGCAAGGACAGCGGGATCGAAACGACCTGTGCCGTCGCCGACCCGTTCGCCGCACGCAAATGCATCGCGGATTCCAAGCCCGCGGTGGTGGTCATCGACCTCGAGATGGAGCGGATGGATGCGATGCTGTTCCTGAGGATCCTCATGGGGCAATCGCCAATGCCCGTCGTCGGCATCTGCTCGCTCACGCCGCAGGGGTCGAAAGCCGCGCTCGACGCGCTGGAACTCGGCGCCGTGGACATTTTCGTCCGCTCCAACAACCACGACATCGCCCACGGCCAGGGGGCCAGCCTCGCCGAAAAGGTCCGGGCGGCCGCCAAGGCGAAATTCCGCCCGCCGGGCCCCAAGGCCCCGCCGCCCGCCTCGCCCGAACAAAAGGATGCCAAAAGCCTGATCCTCCTCGGTGCGTCCACCGGCGGCACGGAGGCTCTGCGCGAAGTGCTGATGCGGCTCCCCGCGGGGCTGCCGCCGGTTTGCATCGTGCAGCACATCCCGTCGAATTTCAGCACCGCCTTCGCCGACCGCCTGAATGCGGCGTGCGCGATTTCCGTGAAAGAGGCGGCGGACGGCGACCTGCTCGAGCCGGGCAAGGCCTTCGTGGCACCCGGCGACCGGCACATGCTGCTCGCGAGGAAAAGTTCCGGCCGGCTCTACCTGCAAGTGAAGGACGGCGAAAAAATCCTGCACCACCGGCCGTCCATCGACTTGATGTTCGAATCGGCCGCCGCCGTTGCGGGGGCGCAATCGGTCGCCGGTTTGCTGACGGGCATGGGCCGCGACGGGGCATCGGGATTGCTGAAACTCCGCCAATCCGGCGCGAAGACCTTCGCGCAGGACGAAGCGACGAGCGTGGTTTACGGGATGCCGAAAGCGGCCGCGGACCTTGGCGCCGCGGAAAAAATCCTGCCCCTCGGGGATGTGGCCGACCACATCGTGCGGGCCTGCACCCCGCGCAGGGCTTAGGCCGCCTGGCCGTTCAGCGCGCCGGCCTGGACCAGTTCGCGGGGATCGAGGATGAGCCCCACCCGCCCGTCACCGAGGATCGCGGCACCCGCCAGGCATTTGTTCGCCTTGAATTTTTCGTCCAGGCTTTTGATGACGACTTCCTGTTTGCCGATCAACTCGTCCACCATGATGCAGCGCTGCTGGTTGGCGGACTCCACCACGATCAGGAGCCCCTCGCAGGGGTCCGTGGTGCGGGGCTCGACATTGAAATGGCTGTAGAGCCGGAGGATCGGCCGCAGGCGGTCGCGCACCTTCACCACCTCGCCCTTGCCCTGCACGCGCGTAATCATCTCGGGCGTGGGGCGGAAGGATTCGCAAACCGAGAGCGTGGGGAAAATGTAGCGCTCCTCGCCGACGCGCGCGATGAGGCCGTCGATGATCGCCAGCGTGAGCGGGAGGAAAATCCGGAAAGTGGTCCCCTGCCCCGGCACCGAGTCGATCTCGATCTTGCCGCGCATCTTCCCGATATTTTGCTTCACCACATCCATGCCGACCCCGCGGCCGGAGATGCCGGTGATTTTTTCGGCCGTGGAAAACCCGGGGGCGAAAATGAGGTCGTGGATTTCCCTTTCCTCGAGGGTGGCGCCCGCCGCGATGATTCCGCGTTCGACGGCCTTGTCGAAAATCCGCTGCGTGTTGAGGCCGGCTCCGTCGTCCGCGATTTCGATGACAATGCTCCCCCCCTGGTGGAATGCGGAAAGCCGGACGGTCCCCCGCTCGGGCTTGCCGGCGGCGGCGCGCTTGCCGGGGGACTCGATGCCGTGGTCCACGGAATTGCGGATCATGTGCATGAGCGGGTCCGCCAATTCCTCGACCATCGTGCGGTCCATCTCGGTGTCCTCGCCGCTGATCAAAAGCTCCACATCCTTGCCGGTGCCGGCGTTGAGGTCGCGCACGAGGCGCGTCATTTTCTGGAAGGTCCCCTTGATGGCGACCATGCGCAGCGACATCGCGATTTTTTGGAGTTCGAGGGCGATTTGGCTGAGCTGCGAAAGGTTCCTGGCGATATGGCGGCTGCGGAGGCTCAGGATGTCCGGGTGCTGCGAGACCTGGGATTGCGCGATGACCAGCTCGCCGACCAGTTCGACGAGGCTGTCGAACTTCCGCGTGTCCACCTTCATCATGGTGGAAACGGTTTTGACCGGTTCGCGCGCAGCGGCGGGTTTCTCCGAAGGGGCGGCCCCGCCCGGCAATGCCGGCGCGTCCTTCGCGGGCGGCGCGGCGGAGGGGTTCTCGATCACCACGCGGACGCGGGAAACCAAGTCGTCCACCGGCACATGGATGGGCGCGGGCGGATTCTCGCCGGAGAGCTGCAGCTGGAGTTCGTCGGTGAAATTCTTGAGGATGTCGCGCCCCTCGAGGATGAGGTCGATGACCGGCGGCGTGAGCAGGAGTTTGCCCGAACGCGCAAGGTCGAGGAGGTTTTCCAACTCGTGGGAAAGCCGGTTCACCGGCATGAGGCGCAGGAAGCCGGAAGCGCCCTTGAAGGTGTGGAAAGCGCGGAAGATGGAACTCAGCGTCGCCGCATCGTCCGGCTGGTCTTCGAGGACGAGGATGCCCTGCTCGATGTTGTCGAGGTGCTCGCGGGCCTCGTTCGAAAACTCGTGGAGGATGTCGCCATCGGCGGCGATGTCGATCGAGGTGTGCTCGCTGGACTCGGGCGCGGGTGTTGGCTCCGGGGCGGCAGCGGCCCCGGGCGCCGTTTCGCCCGTTGCAGGCGCGGCGGGCGGGGCAAAAACCGAGGCCTCGCCGGAGCGGAGTTCGGCAAGCTGGGTTGCAAGCAACCCGAGGGTGTCAAGCTGCCCGGCGGTGTAGGGTTGCCCCGAGAAAAGGATCTCCTCGATGAACGAGGCCGAGTGGGCGGCGCACTTGTGGAATTCCGCGAAGCCCTCGAGGCCCTGCGACTTTTCCGCAATGCTGGAGAGGATGTCCCGCAGGGGGAACTGGCTGCGGTCGGTGCCCGGCTCGGAGAGCAGGATCTCGCGCGTGGCCTGTCCGATCCACAAGTCGATCTTGTCGAGTTTCTCTTGGGACATACGGGCTGGTGGTTGGCGCCCCGGCTGCAAGGCCGGGGCGCGTTCCGGAAATCAGGCCTCGTCGATGAAGTCGTCGTCGGCTGCGGGTTTCCCGCCCTTGGGCGGCGAGAGCGGCAGGCGGCTGGCGGCGCCGAGCGAGGCTTGCTGCTGCTTGCGTGATTCCTTGCCCTTGCCGGCGGGCGATGCCTCGAAGAAGAAGGCCTCGTGCGGCAGCGCGGTGGCCTTGAGTGCCTTCGACGATTCGCCGGTGACCATCGCGCGCATTTGCGCGACCATTTCGTGGAGGAGCGCAGCCTGGGAGCGGAGTTCCTCGGCGGCACTGGCGCTTTCCTCGGCCGCGGCCGCATTGCCCTGCGTGACATTGTCGAGTTGGCTCACCGAAGTGTTGATGAGCCCGACGCCCTGGCTCTGCTCTTGGGACGCGAGGGAAATCTGGGCCACAAGGTCGTCCACCTCGCGGGCCTTGGTAACGATCGATTGCAAGCCTTCCGCGACCTGCTGGCTGATTTCGCTGCCGGCGCGGCTCTTCACGATCGATTCCTCGATGATCTCGGTGGTTTCCTTTGCCGCCTCGGCACTGCGGCGGGCGAGGTTGCGCACTTCGTCGGCCACAACCGCGAAGCCAAGCCCCGCCTCGCCGGCCCGTGCGGCTTCGACGGCGGCGTTGAGTGCGAGGATGTTCGTTTGGAAGGCGATCTCGTCGATCGTGCGGATGATCTTTGCAATCTTGTCGCCGGACTTCTGGATCTCGCCCATCGCGGTGATCATGTTTTGCATGTCGGAAAGCCCGCTCTCGGCGGCGACGCGCGCCAAGTGCGAGGATTCCTTCGCCTGCTGGGCGCTCTCGGCATTCCGCCGCGTGACGGTGGAAATTTCCTCCAGCGAGGAACTCGTCTCCTCGAGCGAAGCCGCCTGTTCGCTGGCGCCATCGGCCAGCCGCTGGCTCGCGGCGGAGACCTGCCCGGATGCCGCTGCGAGTTGCTGCGAACCATTTTCCAGGTGGTCGGTGGTCATAAGCAGGTTTTTGTTGATACGGATCACGACGCCCACTGAGAGGGCAAGGATGACAAGGGCGGATGGGACGGCGTAGGTGAGTGCCTCGACCATGGCCTCGCGGCGGGGCGCATCGATTTCGCTGATGGGGGCGGTGAGCACATAGGCTCCGCGGCGCTCCCCGGGGCTCCAGCCTTCCATCTGGAACCCGAGCACATCCTTGCCGTCGCCCGTGATGCTTTTCGCGGGGTTGCCGTGGCAGGCCATGCAGCTCTGCGACATGATAACGGGGCGCGCGTAGGCAACGACGCCGGCCTCGCGGTCCACCACGAAGGTTTCCGCCTTGCCGTCTTTTTCCACGGCGTTGAGCAATTTCCGGTCGAGTTCGGTTTTGGGGAGGTTGTCCTTGTTGCGGGGATTGTCGCGGACGATGCGGAATTGCGTCGAGGTTCCCTCGATGGCTTTGCGGACGGCTTCCCAGGCCGCAACGACCGGCACGGTTTTATAGAAAGTGGTGTCGCGGTAGTTCTCCCTGCCCTTCGCCTGGAGTTCCAATGCGAGCTTCTGGTAATCGAAGGCACCGGATTGCGCGAGCGCACCGATGGAATCCGTGGTGCTTTCGGCTTGGACCAACAGCGACCGCATTTCGGCTTCGGTCTGCGTGTAAACGATGCGCGTGATTTTTTGGTAAATCACATAAAGCGACGCGGCGAGCGTCAGGACAATTCCGAGAATGACGATGATGAGGATGCGCCCACCGAGCGAGCTGAAGGGATTTTTGAACATGACTTGGAAAAAATAGACGGGTCCCCCGGCGTTTCGGAAGGATAATGTTCAGCCGCCGCGCGAAAGGAAAAAGGATTCGACCAGCCCGATGCCCTTGCACTCGATGCTTCCACGGGGCTCTGCGGCAAACCCGGACCCAAGGAGGTTGCGGGTTTCCTTGGAGATGTGGACGCGGCCGGGCGAGCCCGTCGATTCCATCCGGCTCGCGATGTTCACGGCATCGCCCCAGATGTCGTAGGCGAATTTTTTCTTCCCGATGATGCCGGCCACCACGGGGCCCGAGTGCAGGCCCACGCGGATGGAAAAGCCGGTTCCCAGCATCGCATCGATGCGGGCGAAGGCTTCCACCATATCGAGAGCGCAAGCCGCCGCGATCGCCGCATGGTCGGGCTGGGCGAGCGGCACGCCCGCCGCGAACATGAAATTGTCGCCGATGGTTTTGATTTTTTCGGCGCCCCGTTTTTCGAGGATTTGTTCGAACTCGAGGAAAAAACGGTCCAACAGCGCGACGACTTCCGCCGGGCTTCGGCGCCGCGCCATGGCGGAGAACCCGGCGATGTCCGCAAAACCTATCGTGACCTCGGTGTGGCTGTCGGCGATTTCCTTCTCGCCGGCCTCGAGGCGCTCCTTCACGGCGCGCGGGAGGATATTGAGGAGCAGGCGTTCGGAATTCGCTTTTTCGAGTTCGACGAGGCGCTTCTCGTGCTGGAGCTGCGCAACGAGCCGGCGGTCCTGGTCGCGCAGCCGTTTCCTTTCGACCGACGAAACCACGCGCGCCCGGAGCAGGACCGGGTCGAAGGGTTTGTTCAAAAAATCCTCCGCGCCGGCGGCGATGCAGGAAATGGCGTTCGACTCCTGCCCCGATCCCGAAACGACGATGACCGGAATCACCAGCAGGGCGGGGTCGGATTTGATCGCGCGGAGCGTCTCGCGCCCGTCGAGCACCGGCATGTCGAGGTCGAGAAGGACGAGGTCGAATTCGCGGGCCCGCAATTTCCCGAGGCCCTGCTCGCCGTTCTCCGCCTCCTCGATTTGGCGGAAACCGATCGTCTCGAGTTCGCGGCGCAGCGCGGCACGCATGGTGCGGCTGTCATCGACGATTAAAATTTCCACGGCTTGCGGGTAGTCTGCGGGGGTAGGCATAAAAGATGGTGCCAGGGGGGAGAATCGAACTCCCGACCAAGGGCTTATGAGTCCCCTGCTCTACCGCTGAGCTACCCTGGCGGCATTGGTGAGGAAGGGAAATATCGCAAAGCCGCCGCACCGGGACAAACAAAAATCCGGTGCCGAGGCCGGAATCTGCGCATTTTTTGCAAATTATTGACAATCGGCCGCGATTGCTGGCAACTCGCCGCATGCAGGCGGTTTCGCCCATCGCGGAATTGGCAACCCCGGCGGTCCCACCCCAGATCGAGGAACCGGAAATCCTCGTGCTGGCGTCCCGCAAGGAAGTCTTCGACCTCGAGGCCGAATACGCGGAACTCTACGCGTCGCTGCCGGACCCGAATGTCTACTTCTCGCCGGAGTTCGTCTACTCGTGGCTCGTGAGCCTCGGGCGCCCGCACGAGCCGCGGTTCATCACTTGCCGGATCGGCGGCCGGCTCGCGGGCGTGTGGCCTTTTTTCGAGTGCAAATTGAGGATGCTCGGGACTTCCCTCCTGCCGGTGGGCGCGCACGCGGCGGACCTTTTTGACCCTATCGGAACGCCCGAATCCATGGAGCCGATGGTGCGCGGCCTGCTCGCATTGAACCGCTCCTACGCCTTTACCTGGGTGCTGCTGGTTTCGCGGGCGTTCGCGCAGGGTGTGCTGCAGCCGCAAATGGCCGCCACGCGCTCGCGCTGCATCCTCCGCCAGCGCACGCCGAGGTTCGTGGTGGAACTCAAAAAATTCGCGGACTTCCAGGGCTACATGGAAACGGTTTTCGGCCCGAAGACCCGGCAGGGCCTCCGCCGCAAATACCGCAAACTCGCCGAACTCGGCAGCGCGGAATTCCTCTCTCTCGACAAGCCGCAGGACATCGCCTCCTGGCTCCCCGCGGTGGTGGACCTCGACGCCCGGAGCCCCAAGGGCCAACGCGGCGACGGGATTTTCCACAAGGCCCGGACGCGCGCGTTTTACCAGCTCCTCCTCGAAAACATGGCCTCGAAGGGCCGCGCGCGCCTCGGCATCCTCGCCATCGACGGCCGGCTCGCGGCCTACGAGATTGGCTTCACCGGCCAGGGCTCGTATTGCATGCACAACATGGCCTACGACCCCGAATTCGGGGAGTGCTCGCCCGGGCGGTTGCTCATGCTCGATGCGGTGGAGCGGCTCATGGCGGAGGGCTTCGCTGCCTACGATTTCATGCAGAACGACCAGGAGTTCAAACGCCAGATGTCCACGAGCGAATCGTGGCTCTGGGATTTGATCGTGTTCCCAAAAACGCTGCGCGGGTTCCTCATCCACCGGGCGGTCAAATGGACGCGCGCCTGGCAAAAATGGCGGAAGGGCTCGGAGGGAAAAACCGGTTCGCTCGAGCGCAACGACCCCGGGCTTTCTTCGGCGAATTGAGGCTCAGCCCTGCGACGGCTGGCGCGCGCCGGTGACCTCGAGGTAGGTGATGCCCGTGGTCTTGCGCGTGGCGGGGTCGATGCGTTCGACCCGCATTTGCCGCAGCATCCACTGGCCGTCGATTTTTTGTGCGGAGACGACTTCGAAGCGTTTCGAGAGGGCGCCCTTTTTGTCGTAGCCCTCGATGCGCAGGAGCGCGGAGGATTGCTTGTCGATCCAAACGCGCACCGCGCCGTATTGCGAAGTGCCGCGCGGCGGGCGGAGTTCGAGTTTCCAGGCGTCGCGCGAGCGGACCCTCTCGGCGCCGAGGGCCTTGGGGTTTTTCCAATACAGGAAATCCAGCGCGAGGTCCTCGAGGGTGATCAAGCCGCCGCGCACCGGGTCGTCCATGTGTTCACCGGGCACGGGCTCGGGCGGACCGCCCTTCGAGCGCTCGATGCGGGCATGGTCGTTGCCGAACCGCAGCAGGATTTCCTCGCGGGGGGATTCGAAAATGTAGGCGACGCGCCCCTGCTTCACCTCGATCGTGAAGGGGACCTTGGTCGAGCCTGCGCGGAGTTGCGCATCGAGCGAAATCTCGCTGCCGAGCGGGTTCAGGCGGGCATTGGCGAGGATGTCGGCCGCATCCGGGCTGCAAAAGGCGGGCAGCGCGGCGAGGAATAGGAAAACGGCGGATGGCAGGAATCGCATCGGGATTGCCCGACTATGCCGCGGGCGGCGCGCTTTCCAAAGTGTTTTGTCTTTACCGGTGCGGCGCCCCCGCAATGATTCCGCCCCCATGGGCAAGGAACAACAAACGGCCGTCTCGCCAAGGCGCGAAGAGGATTTCCCGGAGTGGTATCAACAGGTCATCCGCGCCGCGGACCTTGCGGAAAATTCCGAAGTGCGCGGGTGCATGGTCGTCAAACCCTGGGGCTACGCCATCTGGGAGCGCATGCAGGCCGTGCTCGACGGGATGTTCAAGGCGACCGGCCACCGCAACGCCTACTTCCCGCTCTTCATCCCGCTCAGCTACCTGGAAAAGGAGGCGGCGCATGTGGAGGGTTTCGCGAAGGAATGCGCGGTCGTCACCCACCACCGCCTCGAGGCCCGCGATGGCAAACTCGTCCCCGCCGGGGAATTGTCCGAACCGCTCGTCGTCCGCCCGACCTCGGAGACCATCATCGGCGCAGCCTACGCCCGCTGGGTCAAATCCTGGCGCGACCTCCCGATCCTGCTCAACCAGTGGGCAAATGTCGTCCGCTGGGAAATGCGCCCCCGCCTGTTCCTGCGCACCGCAGAGTTCCTCTGGCAGGAAGGCCACACCGCCCATGAAACCCGCGAGGAGGCCGAGGAGGAGACGATGAAAATGCTCCGCGTCTATGAGTCCTTCGCCCGCGATTGGCTCGCCCTGCCAGTGCTCACCGGCGAGAAAAGCGAGGGCGAACGCTTCCCCGGCGCGGTGAAGACCTACTGCATCGAGGCGATGGTCCAGGACCGCAAGGCCATTCAGGCCGGCACCTCCCACTTTCTCGGGCAAAATTTCGCCAAAGCCGCCGGCATCGAATTCCAGGGGCGCGACGGGCAGCTCCAGCACGCCTGGACCACGAGCTGGGGCGTCAGCACCCGCTTGATCGGGACGCTCATCATGATGCATTCGGACGACGACGGCCTCGTCCTGCCGCCGCGCATCGCCGCCACGCATGTGGTCATCCTCCCCATCACGCCCAAGGAGGACTCGAAAGCCGAAATCCTCGCGGCCGCCGAAAAACTGGCCGCCGAACTCCGCGCCACCACATTCGGCGGCGCCCCCATCGGCGTGGAAGTGGACACCCGCGACCTCGGCGGCGGCGTGAAAACCTGGGAGTGGATCAAGAAAGGCGTTCCTATCCGCATCGAGATCGGACCGCGGGACCTCGCACAGGGCACAGCTGCCGTCGCCCGCCGCGACCGCGCCCACAAGGAAAAGGAATTCCTGCCCCTCGCGGAAATCCCCGCGCGAATCCCCGCCGCGCTCGAAGGCATCCAGTCGGAACTTCTCCGCCGCGCCACGGAATTCCGCGACGCCCACACGAAGCCGATCGATTCGAAGGAGGAGTTCTACGCGTTTTTCACCCCGCAAAATTCCGCCAAGCCGGAAATCCACGGCGGCTTCGCCCTCACGCACTGGAATGGGTCGGCGAAGGTCGAGGAACAAATCAAAAACGACCTCAAGGTCACCATCCGCTGCATTCCCTTCGTAGAAAACCCCGAGCCCGGCACCTGCCCCTTCAGCGGCGAGCCCAGCCGCCAGCGCGTTGTTTGGGCGAAGTCCTACTGAGCGGTCCGCCCGCTCAAGGCAATTTCACAAACTCCCGCAGGAACCGCGTCCAAAGGAAAAACATCCCCCGCAGCGAATACCGGATCATCTCCTCGCCGTCGCGCTTGAGGATGCCGCACGCGATGTTGTGCTCGATTTGGCTCCGCAGGTCCGCCTCGATTTCCGAACGCAATTTCTCCGCACAGCCGGGCTTGAGTTTTTCCGCCTCGAGCCCCTGCGCCTCGAGGAAGACCGCATGCGCCTCGTCGATCCCCGCCACATCGGAATCGCCCTCGGCCTTGTTCAAAACCACCGAAGGAGCCAGACGCATGCTGTAGGAAAACGGGTAGTTCCAGGTCAGGTAGGTCCGGCCGTCCAGCCCCCGCGAGGTGAAGGTGACGAAATAAAACGAAAAGCCGTCCTGCTCGGAGAGGCAGATCGCGGAACTCGTCCGTTTTTGCGGATGGTGGAAGGTGCGGTAGAACTGCCGCATGCCATCGTGGTTCCACTCCACGTCCTCGACATATTCGTAGCCCGCGGACTCCATCTCCTCCGAGAGGTCGCCGAATGCCGGGAATTGCCCCGAGGGCGGCGGCGGGCACTTTTCCAGCGCGCGGTGCAGCGGCAGCCTCAGCGACCTCACCCGCGTGAGGATTTCGAACCACGGGAGCAAAAACCACATCGCCGCAAATCCCGCACCCAGCAGCACGCTCCCGCCCAAGAGCCAGCCAGCCAGGAACGAAGTCGCCACAAGCGCAAGGTTGCCGAGGCTGAACAAAGCCGGGTTGCGGCACGACCTCAGCGCCGCCGCGAAAACCCCCACCCCAACGACGAGAAGGATGTCCGAAACCATCAGGCGCGCTGTGCGAGGAATTCCCCGAGTTGGTCGGTGCCGAAATCCGCCAGCACCGAGCCGTCGGGCATCTCCAGCGTGGGTGCGAGCGTTTGACCGGAAATCCGCCGCATGCGCTCGTAGGCGGCGCGGTCGGCGAAAACATCCACGGCGCGGAATTCGATCCCACGCGCCTCGAGCCACTCCACAGCTTGGTCGCACCAGCCGCAGCCGGGCTTGATATAAAGAACCATCGGACTTTTCCATTCGCGCGAACCCCGCACCGAGTCAAGCGGTTATCCGCACCGCGAGGCGGCCCGCCCAATCGCGCCGCTTGCCTCGCACCGCCCGGCGGTAGTTAATTCCCGCGAAGTGCCTCAGGGATTTTCCGCCACATTCGACCGCGCCATCGCGAATCCGTCGCCCACCGTGCGCGCGTTCCTCAAACTTTTGGAACCGCTCCCGGATGCAGCGCTGGAGCGGCTCGCCGCCCGCTCCGCCGCCGCCACGCGCCGGCATTTCGGCAGGACGATGCGGCTCTTCGCGCCGCTCTACCTCTCGAACGAGTGCATCAACTCCTGCGCCTACTGCGGCTTCTCGCGCGAGAACGCCATCGCCCGCGTCACCCTGGAAATCGACCAGGTGGAGAAGGAGGCGCGCCACCTCGCCGCCGAGGGTTTCCGCAATGTCCTGCTCGTTGCGGGCGAGCACCCGAAATTCGTCTCCGGCCCCTACCTCGCGCTCTGCCTCTCGCGGCTTGCCGGCATTTTCCCCTCGCTCGCCATCGAGGTCGCCCCGATGGAAACCGCCGAATACCTGCCGCTCGTCCGCGCCGGCGCCGAAGGCCTCGTCGTTTACCAGGAAACCTACCACCGCGAAACCTACCAGCGCGTCCACCTCGCCGGGCCCAAAAAAGATTTCGACTGGCGGCTCGATTGCGCCGAGCGCGGCCACGAAGCCGGCTTCCGCAGGATTGGAATCGGGGCGCTCTTCGGCTTGGCGGATTGGCGCTTCGAGGCGGCCGCCCTCGCCGCCCACCTCGAGCACCTTCAGCGCACCTGCTGGAAATCCCAACTCACCGTCAGCCTGCCCCGCCTCCGCCCGGCCGCCGGAGGCTACGAGCCCGAACATCCCCTGCCCGACCGCGAATTCCTCCAGCTCGTCTGCGCCCTCCGCGTCACTTTTCCCGCGGTCGGCATCGTCCTCAGCACCCGCGAACCCGCCGCACTCCGCGACCTCGTGGCGCCCCTGGGCGTCACAATGATGAGCGCCGGCAGCCACACCGAACCCGGCGGCTACACCGGCCAGGGAAAAGAAAACCTCCACCTGGTGCGCCGCGGGAAAATCCTTGGCGAAACCTGCAACGGCTCCGCCACCGAGCAATTCTCCATCTCCGATGCCCGCCCGGCTGCGGAAGTCGGCGGCGTTTTGCGGAACCTCGGCCTTGAACCCGTGTGGAAAGATTGGGACGCCGCCCTCGCAGGCACCCAGTCATGAAAATCACCGTCAACGGCGCCCCCCGCGAAACCGCCTCGCCGAATGTCGCGACCCTCGTCGCCGAATTGCACCTCGAGCCCCGCATGGTCCTCATCGAGCACAACGCCACCGCCCTCCGCCGCAGCGAGTGGCCCGAATCACCCCTCGCCGAAGGCGACCGCATCGAAATCCTCCAAGTCGCCGCCGGAGGCTGAGGAAACCTATCCAAACCTGCAACTCCCCCATCAGCAATTCTCTGTGCCCCCTGTGCCCCCTGTGGTAAAAACTTCGGAACGATGAAAACCGAAATCGCCCCCCATTCCGGCTGGGATCGCTGCGCGTGCATTTCCAACGGTTCCCTCGAACTCGCCGTCACCCTCGATGTCGGCCCGCGCATCATCTCGCTCTCCAACCCCGGCGGCGAAAATGTTTTCAAGACCTACGAATCCCAGCTCGGCGGCACCGGCGAATCCGAGTGGATGATCCGCGGCGGCCACCGCTTTTGGACCGCGCCCGAGGACACCCTCCGCACCTACCACATCGACAACGAACCCGTGGAACACATGGAAAACCCCGCCACCGGCGAGATGGTTTTCCAATCGGAGCAGGAAGCCGGTGCGAGCCTGCTCAAAACCCTCGGCATCCACCTCGACCCCTTCGCCCCCTGCGCCAACATCCGCCACACCGTCCGCAACACCGGAACCGAGACCTTGGAACTTGCCCCCTGGGCACTGAGCGTCATGCGCGCCGGCGGACTCGAAATCATTCCCCTTCCGCCGCTCGGCGAGCACCCGCGCGACCTTCTCCCGAACCGCAACCTTGTCGTTTGGCCCTACACCGACCTCTCCGACCCGCGCTGGCACTTCGGCCGCGAATTCATCACGCTCCGCCAGGCGGAGAACCTCCCGCCGGCGAAACTCGGCCTCGCCCACCGTGAAAAATGGGTCGCCTACATCACCGGCGATTCCCTCTTCGTCAAAATCCTCGCCCACGAGGAGGGCGCCACCTACCCGGACGGCGGTTGCAATTTCGAAACCTTCACCAACGCCGAAATGCTCGAAATCGAGTCCCTCGGTCCGTTGGTGCACCTGGAGCCCGGCACCGAAACGACCCTAACCGAGCGCTGGGCGCTTTTCCCGGTCGAGGCCGAAGCCAACATCGAATCCGAACACGAACTCGCCGCCTGGCTCGCCCCGTTCCTGCGCAAAGCCGAAGTCCTCCGATGAAAGTAAACCTCGCCCCGATTGCCATCGCCGCCCTCGCGGCCTGTTTGCTCCCGTCCTGCGAAACCGTGGACAAGGACGCCCCCGCGCGTGCCGCCATGGCCGCCGCCATTGCCGCAGAGCCCCGCGGCGACTTTTACATCGGGCGCCGCATGCACAAGGAGGACTACAAAATGTGGGGTTGGGTGCGCGAACCCGGCATGCCGTGGAAAACCGCCCGGCTCGTCATGATGAACGAGCAAAAAACGCTCGCCCCCGACCGCGCCGGCGGGAAGCTCGGCACCGACAACAACCACGAATACCGCCTCCGCGGCCGCTTCAGCGGCGACACGGTTTACGAACCCGCCAGCGACCGCTTCTACCCCGAGTTCATCCTGGAATCCTACGAACTCCTCTCCGCGAACCCGCCGTTGATTTACACAGTCAAGCGCCAGGAAGACCCGAAGGTCCGCATCATCCAGCCCCCGCCATACTGAGGTCCCTCAAACCTCCTCCGCAGCGTCGTCCGCGAGCCCCGTCTTTTTTTTCGCCTGCCCCTGGCCGAAAAAAACCACCGCAACCCCGGCCAGGATGAGCCCCAGGCTCGCGACGGTTTGCACACCCACCACCTCCCCCATCGCGAGCCATCCCGCCACCACCGCAATGGCGGGCGAGACGAAGAATTTCGTCGTGACGATCGAAGCCGGCAGGTGCCGAAGCAGCCAGTTCATCGCCGTGAACGCCGCAAGCGAATGGACGAAAAGCAGGAACAGGAACGCCGAGACCGCCCGCGGCCCGAAGTCCTCCGCGCGCACCTGCCCGAATTCCCCGAGCGCCCCGCCGAGCAAAACCAAATAGCCGCCCCCAAAAAGCATCATCCACATGGAACCCCGCACCGGGTCGGCATCCGGCGCGTGGTGCCGCACGAAAATCGAACCAATCGCAAAAAGCAGGGCGGACAGCAGCAACAAGGCCGTCCCCACCGCTTGCCCCCCTCCGCCCGCCCCATCGAGCCTTGGCAAAACCAGCAAAGCCACACCCGAAGCCCCGCCAAGCAGGCCCACCACCGCGAGGCGCGCCGGCCTCTCGCCGCGCGGGCGCAGCCCTTCCAGCAACGCGACCCAAAGCGGCACCGAGGCTTTGATGATCGCCGCAACGCCGGACGGCACGCCGAGCTTTTCACCCTGCGTCACCAAGCCAACGCCGCCGACAAAAAGAAAAAAAGCCGCAAATGCCGCACGCCCGAGATTCGCCACAGGCATCCAGACCGTGCCGCCCCTCGCCGCCGTCCAAACGGCCAGGATCAAACCCGCCCCGAGGATGTGGGACGCCGCAAAAAGAAACGCCGGCAGCGACTCCACACCCGCTTTGATTGCCAGGAAATTCAGCCCGTAGCCGAGATAGACAATCCCGAACGCGACAGCGATCCGCCACGCCGCCGGCCTCGGCCCGCCCGCTTCGATTTTTCCGGAAACAATCACCGCCCCACCCTCGCACCCCGCCGCCCCCGGGAAAAGACATCCCGGATGTTGTTGTTGCAGGCGCCCCGAAAATCGGGAACATCCCACCCATGTCGAAAGCCTTTCCCACAGCGCCGCGGATGCACATGAGAAGCGGGCGCGCCTTTGGAATCGTGGCGAGCCGCTTCAACCAATCGTTCGTGCAGTCCCTCGTGGACCACACGCAAGCCGAACTTTCCCAGCTCGAGGAGGGCGCCCCGATCTCGCTCGTTTGGACGCCGGGCTCGTTCGAAATCCCGCTCTTCGTCCAGTCGATGGCGGAGTTGAAAAAATTCCACGCCATCATCGCCCTCGGCGTCATCCTCGAGGGCGAAACCGCCCATGCGCGCCTCATCGCCGACGCCGTCACGCGCTCGCTCCTTGACATTTCGCTGGCGCACCGCGTCCCCGTCATCCATGAAGTCCTCCTCGTCCGGGACAAAATCCAGGCCGAGGAACGCTGCATGCACGCCCACAACAACCGCGGCACCCAAGCCGCCCGCGCCGCCGCCATGGCAGCGCGCCAACTCGCCGCCATCGCCTGACCATGGGGGTTCGACGGGACGCCCGCGAAGCCGCGGTCCAATACCTCTACCAGCGCGACATCCATGGCGGCGCCGACCAGCCGCTCGGGGAATTCTACGCCATGCGCGGCCTCAGCCCCAGCGGACGCCGGTTCTGCGACGAACTCCTGGAAGGCTGGACAAAACACAACGCCGAAATCGACGACGCCATCCGACGCACCGCTCAGAATTTCGAGTTCCACCGCCTCTCGACAGTGGACCGCAACATCCTCCGCATCGCTTGCCACGAAATCCTCCACCGTGCGGACATCCCCGCCCCCGTTGCCATCAACGAGGCCATCGAGATCGCGAAAAAATACAGCACCCCCGATTCCGGCGCGTTTGTGAACGGCGTCCTCGACAGCATCCGCAAGAAGCACGCCGGCGACGCCCCGGCCTCCGGTTGAGCATGGGGTTCCTCAATTCCTTCCTCTCACGGTTCACCGCCGGCCCCGTCGATTGGGACGAACTCGAGGAGGCGCTCATCCGCGCCGACCTCGGCACCGCTATGGCCGGGAAAATCCTCGAAGCCATGCGCGCGCGCGGCGGTTCGGTCAATGCAGACACCGCCCGGCAAATCCTGCGCGAGGAAATCCTCAAGGTCCTCCCGCCCGCCGCGCCCCCACCCATGCCCCTCCCCGACGCCCCCTGCACCATCCTCATGGTGGGCGTGAACGGCACCGGAAAAACCACTTCCTCCGCCAAACTCGCGCACCGGCTCAAAAAAAACGGCCACACCTGCCTGCTCGCCGCCGCCGACACCTTCCGCGCCGCCGCCATCGAACAGCTGTGCGCGTGGGGCGAACGCCTCGGCATCGAAGTCGCCCGCAGCCAATACCAGGGCGACTCCGCCGCCCTCTGCCACGATGCGTGGAACACCGCCAAGCGGCGCCGCATCGGCTTCCTCGTGTGCGACACCGCCGGCCGCCTGCACACGAAGGGCAACCTCATGCAGGAACTTGCGAAGGTCGCCCGCACCCTCGGCAAACTCGACCCCACCGCCCCGCAGGAAAAATGGATCGTCCTCGACGCCACCACCGGCTCGAACGCCCTCGTCCAAGCCCGCGAATTCCACAACGCGATCCAACTCACCGGCGCCGTCCTCACGAAGCTCGACGGCAGCGGCAGGGGCGGCATCGCCGTGGCCATCCAGCACGAACTCGGAATCCCCACCCGTTTCATCGGCACCGGCGAGGGGCCCGACGATTTCGAAGCCTTCGACCGCGAAAAATTCGCCGACCGCCTCCTCGCCTGACACAGCCCCCTGGAGCGTTTCTTTTCTTTACTAAAACCGCCTCCCTGCTACTTGCACCAATCCGCTTATGTCCATCTTGATGCCAGTCCTGATTGTGGTCCATGTGCTCGTCTGCCTGCTCATGGCCCTCGTGGTCCTCATGCAACGCCCGCGCAGCGAGGGCCTCGGCTCGGCGTTCGGCGGCGGAATCACGGACAACGTCTTCGGCTCCCAAACCACGAATGTCCTCGCCAAATTCACCACCTGGATGGCGATTGCATTCTTCGCTGTGACGCTACTCCTCTCCATCATCACGGCCAAATCCACAGGCGGCAAAACAGCCATCCAAAAGGAACTCCTCTCCGCACCCGTCCCCGAGGCAACGGCGACCCCTGCTCCCGAAGCCACCCCGGCCGAACCCTCCGGCACACCTGAGCCGACGCCAGTTCCGCAAGCCTCCCCCGAACCCAGCCCCGCGGAAATAGCACCCGCCCTCGGCGAAGCCCAGCCCGCCACGGAACAAGCTTCTTCCGCAGGATTGGAAACGGCCACGGAGACCGCCCAGCCGGTTTCCAACGAAGCCACTCCGGTTCTGGATTCCGCCCAGCCGGTGGAATCGTCCACCACGGGCACCGCAGCCCCGAATTGACCCGGGCGGCGTTCACGGCCGCATTCCATTTTTGAAATGAAACTCCTGCGCGACATCGTCTCGGTCCGGCGCTGGCGCCAAGGCTGCAAGAAGCGGGTAGTCCTCGTTCCCACGATGGGCGCGCTCCACAGGGGCCACACCGAACTCATGCGGCTCGCGCGGAAAAAAGCCGGTCCCGGCGGAAAAGTGGCCGCCTCGGTTTTCGTAAACCCCACCCAGTTCGGGCCCTCCGAGGATTTCCAAGCCTACCCGCGCCCCCTGGAAGCCGACCTCGCAGCCTGCCGCCAAGCGGGGGTCGATGCCGTTTTCGTCCCGGAACCCGCGGCCATGTATACAAACGACCGGTCGGTTTCTGTCTGCGAGGATTCCCTCTCAAAAGTCCTCTGCGGGCGGAGCCGCGCGGGGCATTTCAACGGCGTGTGCACTGTCGTCGCCAAACTCTTCAACATCCTCCAACCCACCCACGCGGTCTTCGGGGAAAAAGACTGGCAGCAACTCGCCATCATCCGCCGCATGGTCCAAGACCTGGATTTCCCCGTGGAAATCGTCGCCTGCCCGACCATCCGAGAAACGGACGGCCTCGCCCTCAGCTCGCGCAATTCCTACCTCTCGCCGGCCGAACGCGCCGCCGCGCCGAAAATCCAAGCCGCCCTCCGGAGCGCATCCGGCCTTGCCTCCCGCGCCGCCATCGAAAACCACGCCGCCCGGCTCATCAAAAAAATCCCGGGCGCCAAGATCGATTATATCTCCGCCGTCGATGCCGCCACGCTCGCGCCGTTGAAAAACCGCAAAACCCCGGGCCGCCTCTGCGCCGCCATCCACCTCGGCCGCGCCCGGCTCATCGACAACATCCCCCTCCCCCGAGAAAAATAGCCCCCATGGCCGCACTCCCATTTCCCATTCCCCATTTCGAATTTCAAATTCCGCAAAAAACCGATGAGGGATTTTGATTTCATCGTCCTCGGCAGCGGCATCGCCGGATTGTCCTTCGCCCTAAAAGCCGCTGAGAAAGGGCGTGTGGCGCTGGTCACCAAGCGCGCCCCGTCCGACTCGAACACCGCTTGGGCGCAGGGCGGCGTCGCTTGCGTGATGAGCGACGAGGATTCCTTCGAACTCCACATCCGCGATACGCTCGAAGCCGGCGCGGGGCTTTGCCACGAAGATGTCGTCCGCACCATCGTCACCGAGGGACCGGCGCGCATTACGGAGCTGATGGCACTCGGCGTCCACTTCGACCACCGGGAAAACGGCCACGGCACCGAACTCGACCTCGGGCGCGAGGGCGGCCACTCGAAACGCCGCATCCTCCACTTCCAGGACGCCACCGGCCGCGAAATCGAAAACACCCTGCTCTCGAAAATCGCAGCCCACCCGTCCATCGAAACCATGCCGAACCACATGGCCGTGGATTTCATCACCACCGGCAAGCTCGGCTATGCCATGGAGAACAGCGTTGTCGGCACCTATGTCCTCGACGAATCCACCGGCACCGTCGAAACCCTGCGGGCACCGGTCACGGTCCTCGCCACGGGCGGTTGCGGGAAAGTTTACCTCTACACCACCAACCCCGATGTGGCCACCGGCGACGGCGTGGCGATGGCATGGCGCGCGGGCGCCGTGGTGGCGAACATGGAATTCATCCAATTCCACCCGACCTGCCTCTACCACCCGTCCATCAAATCCTTCCTCGTCTCCGAGGCCGTCCGCGGCGAGGGCGGCATCCTCATCAACGCCCGCGGCCGCCGGTTCATGGAGTTCCACAACCCCCAAAAGGAACTCGCACCGCGCGACATCGTCGCCCGCGCCATCGACGCCGAAATGAAACGCAGTGGCGAAAAGTGCGTTTACCTCGACATCACGCACAAGCCCGCCGACTTCATCAAATCCCGTTTCCCCACTATCTACGAAACCTGCCTCGGCGGCGGCCTCGACATCACCAGCCAGCCCATCCCGGTCGTTCCCGCCGCCCACTACCAATGCGGCGGCGTGAAGGCGGATATCAACGGCGAAACCTCGCTGCGCGGCCTCTTCGCCATCGGCGAAGTCGCCTGCAACGGCCTCCACGGCGCGAACCGCCTCGCCAGCAATTCCCTCCTCGAGGGCGTCGTCACCGCCCACCGCGCGTTCGAAAAAGCCACGCGCAACCACAAGCCGAAAATCGAGATCGACCTCCCCGAGTGGCGCTCCGGCGGCGTCCAGGATGTGGACGAGCTTGTCGTCATCTCGCACAACTGGGAGGAAATCCGCCGCCTCATGTGGGACTATGTCGGCATCGTCCGGACCGACAAGCGCCTCCAGCGCGCCGCCACCCGCCTCCGCAACCTCCACGCAGAGGTCCAGGATTTCTATTGGAATTTCAAGGTGACGACCGACCTGCTCGAACTCCGCAACCTCGTCACCGTCGCCTCCCTCGTGGTTGATTGCGCCCTCGGGCGCAAGGAAAGCCGCGGCCTGCATTTCACGCTCGACTACCCCGAGCGCGACGACACCCGCTTTCAGCGCGACACCGCCCTCCGCCGCATCTGAGCTTCCCGTCTGGCGGAATCCCCGCTTTTCGTCCAACATCCGCGCCTTTCCGAAAAACCGATGTCCACGCAGAGAAAACAATTCCCATTCCCCGAGTTCGAGCCCCGCTGGCAGCAGGAATGGCTCGCCACAGGAGCCTTCCGCGCCCCGAACCCCGGCGGCACCGGCTTCGACCCCGCGAAGCCGAAATACTACATCCTCGACATGTTCCCTTACCCCAGCGGCGACGGCCTCCATGTCGGCCATGTGGAGGGCTACACCGCCACCGACATCCTCGCCCGCTTCCACCGCATGCGCGGCTTCAATGTCCTCCACCCGATGGGCTGGGACGCATTCGGCCTCCCCGCCGAGCAGTTCGCCATCAAAACCGGCCAACACCCGCGCGCCACCACCGCCCGCAACATCGAAAATTTCCGCCGCCAACTCCAAGCCGTCGGCTTCAGCTACGATTGGGACCGCGAAGTCTCGACCACCGACCCAGCCTACTTCCGCTGGACCCAATGGATCTTCCTTCAACTCTACAATTCCTGGTTCAACCCGGCCTCGAAAAAAACCGAGCCCATTTCGACCTACACCGGCGCCGACCCCGATTCCGTCCGCCTCGCCTATGTCGCCGAGATGCCGGTGAACTGGTGCCCGCAGCTCGGCACCGTCCTTGCAAACGAGGAGGTCGTGGACGGAAAAAGCGAGGTCGGCGGCTTCCCCGTCGAGCGCCGCCCGCTCCGCCAATGGATGCTCCGCATCACCGCCTTCGCCGAACGCCTCATCGAAGGGCTTGACGGCCTCGACTGGCCCGAGGGCATCAAGCTCCTCCAAAAAAACTGGATCGGCCGCAGCGAAGGCGCCCTCGTGGAATTCGCCATCGAATCCACGGGCGATGGAATCGAAGTCTTCACCACGCGCCCGGACACCCTCTTCGGCGCGACCTACATGATCCTCGCGCCCGAGCACCCGCTCGTGGAAAAGATCTCCACGCCGGCACAAGCCGCCGCCGTCGCCGAATACAAAACCGCCGTCGCCTCGAAAAGCGACCTCGCCCGCACCGACCTCGCGAAGGAAAAAACCGGCGTCCCCACCGGCGCCTTCGCCACCAACCCCGCCAACGGCGAACGCATCCCCGTGTGGATCGCCGACTATGTCCTGATGGGCTACGGCACCGGCGCCATCATGGCCGTCCCCGCCCACGACGAACGCGACTTCGAGTTCGCCAAGAAATTCGCCCTCCCCATCCGCGAGGTCGTCCAGCCCCCTTCCCCCACGGAAGCCTGCTTCGCCGGCGAGGGCACCGCCATCAACTCCTCTTTCCTCGACGGCCTGCCCACCGCCGAAGCCAAGCGCCGCATGGTTGCTTGGCTCGAGGAAAAAAACCTCGGCCGCGGCACCGTGAACTACAAGCTCCGCGACTGGCTTTTCTCGCGCCAACGCTATTGGGGCGAGCCGTTCCCGATCGTGTGGGAATCCGGCCGCCACCGCCCGGTCTGCGAAAGCGAACTCCCAGTCGTGCAGCCCGACCTCGACGATTTCAAGCCCACCGGCACGCCCGAGCCACCGCTCTCGAAAGCCCGCGATTGGATCCGCTATTCCGCCACCGCCGGGCGCGAAACCAACACCATGCCCCAATGGGCGGGCTCCTGCTGGTATTACCTCCGCTTCTGCGACCCGCAAAATTCCAACCGATTCATCGGTCCCGAAGCCGACCACTACTGGATGGGCAAAAACTCGCGCCCCGGCGGCGTGGACCTCTATGTCGGCGGCACCGAACACGCCGTGCTGCACCTCCTTTACGCCCGCTTTTGGCACAAGGCCCTCTTCGACCTCGGCCACCTCTCCACGCCGGAGCCGTTCCAGCGCCTCGTCAACCAAGGCATGATCCTCGGGCCCGACGGCCAAAAAATGTCCAAGAGCCGCGGCAATGTTGTCACCCCCGACAGCGTCATCGCCGAATACGGCGCGGACTCGCTCCGCCTCTACGAAATGTTCATGGGCCCGCTCGAGCAGATGAAGCCCTGGAGCATGAAAGGCGTCGAAGGCGTCTACCGCTTCCTCGCACGCGTCTGGCGCCTCGCCATGGAGGAGAACCAGGAAGGCGAATGGGTCGTTTCAAAGGACCTCGCCGAAACCCCGCTGTCGTCCGCCCAACTCCGCACCGCCCACGCCACCATCAAAAAGGTCACCGCCGACATCGAAGCCCTCGCCTTCAACACGGCCATCTCCCAAATGATGGTTTTCACCAACGAATTCGTGAACGCCGCGCCGCGCCCGCTGGAAGCCCTCCGCATCCTCCTGCCGCTGCTGAGCCCGTTCGCTCCGCACCTCGCCGAGGAACTCTGGCACCGCCTCGGCTTCCCCGGCCGCGCCTCCACGCAGCCCTGGCCGAAGCACGACGAATCCCTCCTCGTCGAAAACGAAATCGAACTCCCGGTCCAAGTGAACGGAAAACTCCGCGACCGGATCGTGGTTCCGAAAGCCGCGACGAAGGAAGAAATCGAAGCCGCCGCGCAAGCCGCCCCGAAAGTCCGAGAAGCCACCGCCGGGCTCACAGTCGCCAAAACCATCGTCGTCCCCGGCAAACTCGTGAACATCGTCGCCAAGTAGCCCTGAGTCCTCAAAGCGCCGCCGCGGAAAGTTTGAAAATCACTCCGCTCCGCCCGTTTTCGGAAAACCCACAGAAACTTCACGGCTCAGCGGGAACAACAGCACTTGCCGGAGAAAAGCATTTTCCTGGTGGGTCAGGAGATCGAGCTTGGGATTGCCGCGGATTTTGAGTGCCTCGGCGCGCTGACCGTTCGCCGCCTGAGCTGCCGCTTTTAACATCGCGAACCTCGCCGCAAGAACCGGATCGCTGTTGGGAATCCGTTCGCAATCCTCAAGCTCCGCCGCCGCCCGAATACCGTCCCAGTCCCTGAGCTGGCTGAGCGCCCAGGTCAAACGCAGTGCCAAATCATCCGGGTTGAGAGAAGCCAGCAGCCCGATGAGCTCGGGATCGACTTCCTTGCCGAGAATCAAATCCGAGTAGTCGCACTCGTTCCTCAAGTGATGGAGCTGCGGCAGACCACCCTCTTCCAGCGCGAGTTCGTGAAGGCGTCGCGTTTGGTGGATATCTCGGAGTGATTGGGCCACGGGAAGAAAAGCCCTGAGCGCCGCACGCGCCGGCCCCGGCGACTTCAACAATGGACGCAAAGACCATTCGAAAAGCCGGTTCTCTCCCGCGAGATACACATATGTCATCGCTTTGATTCGCGCCTGCGGCTTGTCAAAGCTCCACTCGAGAACGCGCTTGTAAAAATCATGCGACTCCTGCCATCGGCCGAGCAACTTCAGCGTGTTCGCTTGATAGAGACGCGTCTGGATATCCGGCAAAAGATTCCGCTTGTCCGAGAGCACCTCGAGAACCTCCCAGCGTCGCCCCGATGCCGTGAGAGCATCCAGCCACTTCACAAAAATGGCCGGATCGCCCAGAGCCTCGTCCTTCGTGACGAGTCTCGCCGCGAGCCCGGGCTCGTTGGCCGCCAGAAGCCAAAGCATCCCGTCTTTTCGCGAGTCGAGCGGTTCCTTTCCCAATCGCGCAAAAACCCTCGCTGCGACGAGCGGCGTGTAATCAGGATCGACTCGCACTCTCGCACTATCCGCGACCAACAACATCGCCGGCGTGGCTTTCGAGTGACGGTTCAATCGTTCGATCCAGGAATTCATCTCGGCTTCCGGAACGAGGTTATTCTCGAGGGCGGAAGTCAGGCTCAGCGCTCCGATTTCCGTGGATTCTGTCGAGAGCCCCTTTAACAAGTCATACTTCATTTGCGCGTAATCGGGTGTCTTCCGGTAGAGCAGGAGAAACCGCGCCAGAACCGCGCGCTCCTCGGGCCCGCTGTCCACCGAGACCGCCTTCATCAAAGACCTCTCCGCCCCGTCCAGATCACCCCGGATCACTTGCAGTTCCGCCTTGAGCACATGCGGGGTCGAAGAAGGCTTGCCGGCACTGATCGAATCCACCAACCGGTCTGCGATCGCCCAATCCTGAAGCTTTGCGGCGAGCCTTGCGTATTCCGGCACATCGGCGATCGAGAGCCCTCCATGTTCCACGAGTTCCTGCCAAGTCTTCATCGCCTCCGCTCCCTGTCCTTGAGCTTCCTGAATACCTGCCAACAAACGAAGCGCCCGGGTGTTGCCCGGATTCAACCTCAGCGCAGTTTCGATCCCCATCTGTGCCTCCACGCCGCGAAGCTCCTGCAAATATCCCTCCGCACGCTCGGTCAAAATCCGACTCTGCCGCTGACACCATTTCGAGTGCACCCAGCCGACCGCCTCCTTCCCTCCCCAGAGTAGAAGGAGCGCCACGCAAATGATCCAAAAGTGGAATTTGAAAAAACGCTTCCAAAACGCCGCGGAAATCCGGAAATCCACAACCGACTTAACCGCTCCCTCAAAAGATCGACGTCCGCTGGAATACATCGGCGAGTTCTGAAGATGCTGCAGCCTTACCGCGGAAACTACGCGACCGGTGGAGACTGTCGAAGCGCCGTTATTTTTCTGGCTTCACGCCGCTTTTTCAAAATCCAATAGCCCGCCGCGAACGAGACCAGCAGCAAAGAAGCCGCCACCTGACTGGGTTCTGGAATAACCGCCGCAGAGATGAGGTAGAGCGTGTTGTAATCAGCAAGGGTAACGATCTGTAAGGTCGCGGCCGAAGTGGAGTTGATGTTGAAGAGGGAAGAGTAATCTGTGTTGGGTGCGAGAAGACCACCATTCAGACGGATCCCTTGCATCGACTCGGCGATCGCCCAGGAGTTACCTGGTTGAAAGTTCAAGTTTAGAGGATTGAATAAATTGAAATTGAGAGGCGTCGTGTTCAGCCCGGAAAGATTGAGGGTTCCATTCACGCTGAAGAAGTCCCAGTTGATTCCCTTTGATAATTGAGATGCACCCGAGTTAAGCGCCTGCACCTGCCAGTTGTAACTCGCCCCACCCTGCCATGTGGCATCCCCGGATACAGAGAGCATGCCCGGAGAATTACCGGGAGCGAGTGTTCCCCCAGTCTCCAGAACCACGCCGCCTACGGTGCCATTTCCACCGAGCGTTCCCCCTGACTGCACATTCACCGTCGTGCTGGTTGCATTCGCATTAGCCAACAAAGTGCCAGCGCTGACCGTTGTGTTACCGGAGTAGGAACTATCCGCCGTCAACTCCAGCGTGCCATTCCCGGTTTTAGTGAATCCCATAGCTCCCCCTGATTGGCCAACCGCGCCAAGCTTGAGAACGCCCGCATTGTCTGTGTTCACCACATTGAAAAACGCGTTCCCGGTGAGCGTAACTGAACCGGTCTGCAAAACAGCATCCCCCGTGCTGTTCACGACATTGGCATCCCGCACGGTAAGCGTATAATCACCTATGGTTAGAGTCCCGATCGATTGAACTGGCTGGGCACCAGACCCGCTGGCGCGGGAAGTGGTTATGGCGGCATCCCCGCCTACTGTAATGTTCGTTCCGTTAAATGCGGTATTCGTGTTTGTGAACAGTCTAAGTTCCCCGCCATTCAAAAAAAGCGGAGCGCTGGCAGAGGTATTGAGAGCTGAGCTTGCATGTAGTCTCAGGACACCGCCATCAAGAGTCATGGAGGAAGAACTATCCGAGCGAGATGCGTTCGAAGTTAAAGCCAAAATACCAGATCCACTTTTCGTCAAGTTGTAGTCGCCACCGATTCCGTCAACCCTCAGAATTGTGGTTGAAGAGGCTTGGTTTTGGACGGTCCAGACTTGGTTCGAAACCAACTGAATAGGTGAAGTTGATCCACTCCTTAGAAAGTCGTAGGTTACCGAGGCGTCAGAAGTTGGTTGCGCCAAAATACCACTGCTACCTGTGGAAAAGAAATTTGCCACCGAAAGCGGGGTGAAGGTCATGCTTGCATTCCGATTCAAGATAAGCCCTGAAACATTCACCGGAACATTCAGATTCACTAATGTTCCATTGACGCCGAAAGTGATCACCTGCGTTCCGTCGAAAACTGGCACGATATCATTATCCCAGTTCGCTGCATTATTGATCGACCTATTTCCTCCACCACCAGCATCCCAAACATTCGCAGCTCTCCCGATGCAAAGGGAAAGCAAAAGAACAAGCGCCGCCGCCAGAAACTTTGTTGCTATTAGAGTGAACTTAGATCGGCGGACCTCCATAATACTCACTCTTAAAATCTTTTGTTTCATATCATGAATGTCAAACGACAGCATTCAGTCCGTTGCCAAAACCCTGTAGAAATTTCTCTCCCCGCTGGGCGTGATGCTGAATTCTTTGCGTAGGTAGCCCATCTCAACACCGCTTTGATTGCCGCTCACTGAAACCGAATTTGTGAGGGTGGAGTTGTTCGAAAAAGCGCTTGTCGAAAGATTGGATGTCGTCTGGACATCATAGTTTTGATCCAATCGCGTGCAAAAGCTTACGACCAGATTTCCACCAACGGTAGAGGTGGAGAGGAGTGCCCCTGTTGGGATCACTGGGTTGGTGCCAAAAGAGTATTCCTGACGGTTTGTAAACCCATCTCCATCAGGGTCCGCGGATGGCAGAGAGTCCGCTCCGGTCAACCCATATGAGGTTGCCCAAGTCTCATATGCTGTAGGCGCAGGCGCGACATTGATGGAGAGGGAAAAATTCCCACTGCTTCCACCGGAGTTGGTGGCCACGATTGTCACTGTGGAATTGCCGCCGGCATCCGGCGTGCCACTGATCAATCCCGATGTGGAATTCATGCTAAGAGCGGATGGCAAGCCTATGGCGATGTAACTCGTCGGGACTGCAGGTGTAACGGTGGTCTGATAAAGAAAGGAAGAACCAGCCGTGCCGCTGGCTGTTGCCGCACTGGTGATCGTCGGCGGAGCAACCGCAGAAGCCACACTCAGAACGCCTGTGGTCTCGGAGTATGAAAGATTGAGAGCATCGACTGTTCGAGTCCAATTTCCTCCGCCGGCGTTTGTGAAATTCCCACTCCCGTAAGCGCCACTGAAGACAATTTCGCTGAAGCCCGAAGTTGTATTTCCGGTCGTATTGAAGATTTGAAAGCTCTGGCCTGCGGAAAGGAAAGCGCCCCCGATCTCGAAATGCAGCGTGCCGCCGCACGCGAGTGAACCGCCGACATTCAAAGCATCGTAATTGGCACCGCGGATCGTCCCATTGAGTCCGATCGCAATCGAGGCATTGGATGAGAGGTTGAGATTTCCACTGATGGTGAAATTCCCAGTGGATACAGAGCTATTTCCCGGAGAAAGCCCGCCGTTGATTTGCACGGAACGCCCAACAACGCCGGTGCCGCCAAGCGTGGCTCCCTCCGCAACAACGATGGAGGAATTCGCCGAGGCAAGTGAGCCACTGATCAAGAGAGTTCCTCCGTTGACCTGCGTTCCGCCGGAATAGGTGTTGTTTGCGATCAAGCTGAGGGATCCGCTTCCATTTTTGGTAAGCGCACCGGTGCCGGAGATCAGATTCGAGTGGGTGCTGGAGCCAGTTCGATCAAAAACAAGCGTTCCATTGTTGGTGAGGTCAGTCGCCAGCACACCACCGGATCCACCATTTCCGATTTGCAGAGTGCCGCCATTTTGCAAAGCAACACTGCCTCGCGTGGCGTTTCTCGAAAGAGTTCCACCGACGACCACCCGTCCACTTCCACTGATCTCAAGGGCGGCGTTGCCTGAAACGCCGATGGAAAAGTTGCCAGAAGTGGTCCAATTCCCGCCACTGATAGTAGCAATTCCACGCGATCCACTGGCCTCGCCGATCGAACTGTCGGAAGCGCTGATCGCACCCCCCGACATCACAAGTGAGCCATTTGAACCACTATACCAGCCAATCTTCAGCTGCCCGGCAGGTGCCGCCCCGCTTGCTCCGGTCAGGTTTCCACCAGTCATGGTCAGGTTGCCTGACCCAAAATAACCAACGCCCAAAGCATAGGTCCAAGCCACATCACCACCAGAGATATGGAATACCCCGCGGCTGTTGGATGCGCTGGCAACGAAAAGATTGTGATTCGCCGTAAAGTTGCCGCTCTCTACCGAAAGCGTGCCGTTGGTTGAGGTCCCGTTGCCCAGTATGAGGTCATAAATTCGGACATACCCTCCAGCGACAGCGAAAAAACCGTTGTCTCCACTGGTGGCACCCACGACCAAATTAGAATCAGCTCCCCAAGGATCATCAAACACACCGCCGGGCATGTAACGAATTGTTCCGGACCGGACAGTGGTTGTTCCGTTGTAGGTGTTATTGCCGGAAAAATTGATCGAGCCGGCGCCCAGCTTGGTGAAGCCCTGCGTGTTGCTGGCGTTGATTGCTGATGAAAACGTGGCGTTCTCGCCGTTTGTATCGATCGCGATGGCCGATGAGCTGTTTCTGATTCGTGCAGAAAGATCCGGTGCCGAGCCGCTACCAAACTGCAGCGTGCCTCCACTGAAAGTAATGTTTCCAGAGCCGCCGAGGGCATTTGAATTTGTGATTGCCAGCGTGCCGCCGCTCAGAGTCGTCGTCCCAGTGTAACTGGAAGCTCCCGAAATACCGAGCGTGCCGTTGCCTGATTTTAAAAAGCCCCGCGTGCCTCCGGACTGGTCCACAGAAGCCAATCTGAAAATCATTTCTTGCCCCGTCTCTCTTGTGATTTGAAACACTGCATTGCCAGTGAGTGTCACCGCACCGGTTTGAACAATTGCAGTTCCGGCAGTCGTCTGTTCACCAACAGCAACAGTGAGAGTTTGCGAGCCGATCCTTAAATCTCCGATGCTGTGGAGCGGATGGACAATATTGGAGGAGATGGAAGTTGTTTCGATTCTTGAGTTGCCTGAAACAGTCGTGTTCGTGCCCAGAAAAATTGTGTTGTTGTCGTTGGCCAATATCAGAGTGCCGCCGCTCAGGATCAAAGATGCATCAGGCGAAGTGTTTAAGGCAGCGGCATCTTGAAGTTTCAAAACGCCCCCACTCAAAACCACGCCTGCTGAAGCAGAGGAACGACTGCTCCCGGCCTCCAACACGACACTGCCAGACCCATTTTTGGTTATGGTGAAATCCCCGCCAAACCCGGCTTTGATCACTAAAGACGAATTGCTGATGCTCCAAGTTTGATCTCCAGACACAGAGAAAAGGTCGAAGAAATTAAAGGAAGTATCAGGAGACGGCGAAGTGGCCACAATCCCAGCGCTGCCTACTGTAAGGCTGATTCCATTAGCCGTGTCGATTTGGAATTGATAGCCGGTTTCCAAGTTGAGAACCAGCCCCTTGGCACTAGTAATGGAGTTAACAAAAACCACGGTCCCACCTGTCCCAAACTCCAAAGTTTGATTTCCGGAAAGCAGATCGGGCGTATTTCCCCCCAACCAATTTCCACCGTCGTCGATGTAAGCACCTGACTCACCCGTCCACACATTTGACGCCATACCTTGATGAAAACTTGCGGCAATTAGCATCCAAGCCAACAAGGCAAAGAGTCTGAGGACGAAACGCCCTGCTTTCCCCAAAATCGACATAACGAAGACTTTATAGCTCGGCTTTTTTTTTCCAAACTATTTTTGGGTTTCAAAACCCAAAAAATGCATTTACAAAAGTAACCTTTTTAAGGTTAGAACCTTAAAAGGCAAACACGACTTGATTCATCGGATCTTTTCATTCCTTTCAGGGGTTCAACCCGTTCCTCTCCGCCAAGATTCCCGCTGCAACAGCCTCGGCGATTCTTTGACGCACGGCGGGATTTTGGAGTTTCGAGTTTTCGCCGGCGTTTGACACGAAGCCCAATTCGCACAGCACCGCAGGACGACGGTTGTTTCTTAGGACATAGAAACCACGGTATTTGATTCCGCGATTTTTGGTGCGGTAGGCGCCCAAAGCTTTGGATTGGATGTTTGCGGCCAGACGCGAGGAGCGCGGGCCGTAGAAGAAGGTCTCCACGCCGGATGCCCTGGCCCGACGCGCCCAGTTGTAATGGATGCTTACGAAAATGGCATTTCGCTGGCGGTTGGAAATTCGAACCCGCTGGTCCAAGGTCACGAAATAGTCGGAGGTTCTGGTTTCAATAACACGGAGCCCCGATCGGCGAAGGATCGTTGCAACCCGCCTGGCAGTATCGAGCGCCAAATGTTTTTCACTTTTCCCAACCGCGGCACGCGCGCCGGGATCGTGTCCACCATGGCCGGCATCCACCACCACGGTGTCGAAGAACCCCGCTGGCTGTAGCCTGCCACTGGGGACAAAACGGTCGGGAACCGTCTCACAAGCGGGAAGAAGGACGGCAAGAACCAGAAGGACCGCAAAAAACGGCCGACGCTTCGGTTCTGGATCCACTTGTCGATGCATTTCAAAAAACCTTTCGCACCTTAGGAACCATGTTGCGAACCGGGCAATCATTTTAGTCTGGATTTGCCGCCGCGCGACGACATGGATGTGTGAATGCTGGCCAAGCGCGTGATTCCTTGCCTCGACGTGACCGATGGGCGCGTCGTGAAGGGAACGAAATTTCTGAACCTGCGGGATGCGGGCGACCCAGTGGAGTGTGCGCGCGCGTATGACGCACAGGGGGCTGACGAGTTGGTTTTTTTGGATATCACGGCATCAAGCGATGGACGCGCCACCATGGTTTCTGTGGTGGAGCGCACAGCGGAACAATGTTTCATGCCGCTCACTGTGGGTGGAGGAATTCGAACGACCGCCGATTTCCGAATCATGCTGAATGCCGGCGCGGACAAGGTGGGCATCAACACTGCCGCCATCCATCGGCCGGAACTGATCTCGGAGGCCGCCGACGCCTTCGGCTCGCAATGCGTGGTTCTTGCGATGGACGCGAAGCGCAGTGGCTCGGGAAATTGGCTCGTCCACACCCACGGTGGTCGCAAGCCCACCGAACTCGATGCCGTCGAGTGGGCGGTCCGCGCCCAGGAACTCGGGGCCGGTGAAATTTTGCTCACCAGCATGGATGCCGATGGAACGAAGGACGGTTACGACATCGAGCTGACTGCGGCTGTTTCGCGCGCCATCGATATTCCCGTTATCGCAAGCGGTGGCGCTGGCACGCTCGATCACTTGGCTGATGTGCTCGAGTCCGGCGGTGCCGATGCCGTTTTGGCTGCCAGCATTTTTCACTTCGGAGAATTCACGATCGACGAGGCCAAGGACCACCTCGCCTCGCGCGGCTTGCCGGTTCGCCGCCGATTCGCCGATTGAGGTCGAAGCCCTGTTGAGTTAACAAACAGCCATGGCTGCCAAGGAAACGCTTTTCTCTCCGGAGTCGGTGATCGCCATGCTCCGCAGCGAGGGTTTGCGCATCACCAAAAAGCGGTCCGGAATTGTGCAGGCGCTCTTCGAGGCGAAGGAGCCTATGAGTCTTCAGGAGATCCAGGCCTCAGCGGCGAGCGCTGGAGCGAGTCCGGATTACGCAACCGTTTTCCGCACTGTTCAGCTCATGGAGCAACTCCATCTCGTGCACAAGGTGAACCTGCGGCGCTCTTGCAGCTATTACGAACTGAGTGATCCCCGGAAGCACTACGACCACCTCGTCTGCAAGGAATGCGGACTCGTTCTGCTCATCGACATCCCCTGCCCCATTGGCGACGCCGAACGAAAAATTGCGCGCCAATACGGATTCCGGAACCTTAGCCACTCGCTCGAGTTTTTCGGCACCTGCAAGTCCTGTGCGGACTGAAAAAACTAATCGATTTCGACTTGAGTAGCCTGTTGGTGCGCCCTGCGTGTTGTGCAGCACCCCCGTTTGGAAGATGCAACGAAATCAAAAATCTCCGTTGCTTCGGGCCCCCATGACTGGGTTCGCGCAATCGCCAGCGCCTCGCGGATGGGCTTTGTTCCTTGGAAAATCAAATGAAATGCCCTTTGCAATTCCGCTCGGGTCTCCGCGGAAAATCCACCGCGTCGAAGCCCAACGACATTCAACCCGGAAAGCAGATTGTAGAGTTTCGCCATCGTGTAGGGCGGAATGTCTTTGTTGAAAGAAGCTCCACCGGAAACCATCGCCTTCTTCCCGATCCGCATGAATTGATGGAACACAGAACCGCCCCCCAGAGTCACGCCATCCCCCACCTGCACGTATCCGGCAAGCAGGACATTATTTACAATCACGACTGAATCACCGACCTCGACATTGTGGGCGAGATGGCAACCCACCATCAAAAAACACCCGTTTCCGATTCGGGTAACTGTGCCTTCCTTGGTGCCACGATGGATTGTGACGTATTCGCGGATGCGGTTGTTGTCACCGATGACGACGCCACTTTTGATTTCCGGATGGTGCGCGTAGTCCTGTGGCGCTCCTCCCACAATCGCTCCGTATCCAATCAAATTTCCGCTTCCGATTTTTGTCCCGTCCTCGATGACGGCCCTTGCTTGAATGGTGCAACCCCGACCAATCTCGACATCGCCGGAAATGATCGCACCGGGACCGATTTCGACATCCTCTGCGATTCGGGCGTCGGGGGAAACGATGGCTGTGGGATGGATGTTCATAGGGCTCCGGCTTCGCGAAAACTGAAATATGGTGTTCGGCCTCCGTCTGCCGATCCGAGGATAATGTGGTCGAGAAGATTGATCTGCAACAACCGCGCGGCATCCGCCAGTATGCGGGTGACTCGGTAGTCCGCGGAACTCGGCGAGGGGTCGCCACTCGGGTGATTGTGAATCACCACGACCGCATAAGCGCTGTGAACGACCGCATGGCGAAAAATCTCGCGCGGGTGGGCCAGGCATTCGTTCACCGACCCCCTCGCGATTTCCTCTGCACGGAGAAGCCGGAGCTTTGCATCAAGCATCAAAACCCGGAGCGACTCCTGACGGAGCGCGAGCATCTCAGCGCCGAACGCATCAAAAACTCTCTGCGGCGTGTCCATGAGCGGTTGGATGGAGGCTCCGCGCGCCAAACGCCGCCCAATCTCAAACGCGGCCGCCATTTCCAAGGATTTCGCCGGCCCGATTCCTTTCGACTTCCGCCGAATCTCGGAGGGAGTGCGCCGGGCAAGTTCCGTGAATCCCCCGCAATCGCGAAGAAGGTCGCCCGCGACTTGCAATGCGTCCCGACCGGGAACGCCTGTGCGAATAAAAATCGCCAAGAGTTCGGCGTCAGACAGTGCCGCAAATCCCAACCTCTCCGCCTTCTCGCGCGGACGCTCGGACGCCGGCATTTCCTGGAGGCGGGCGGATTGCATGATGCGGGAGGTTAAAAAGACGTTACTGCCGAATCCAGCAGAAGAAAAATCGGGGCGAGAGGATTCGAACCTCCGACCTCCTGGTCCCAAACCAGGCGCTCTACCAGGCTAAGCTACGCCCCGCTGGGAAGGAAACTGCCCCCACGCGGCGGGCGTTTCAATGAAAAGCTTCAAGAAAGGTCTTCTGCCGTAACGGTGCGCTGGGGGCGGGAGGCGAGGAGCTTGGCGTGTTCGACGACGGCTTCGGAGGATTCGTCGAAGCGGTAGCCGTGGCAGTTCGGGCAGGCGGGCGCTCGGAGCTTCACAATCGAATCGCAACCCTCGCAGATTTTGTATTCCTGCGGCGCGGCGATGATTTTTTCGGCGCGGGCTGCGCGTTCGGCGAGGTGGTTTTTTTCCGCGGACATCGCTTGGTCCCTATCAGAGCCCAGTGGGGTGGTCGATGAATTGCCACGGAAGCGCGAGTTTGCGGGCGAGCAGTTCCGCGAGCGCCTTCACCCCGAAGGTTTCGGTGGCGTAGTGGCCGGCGTAGAACAGGTTCACGCGGAGTTCCTCGGCGGCGGTGTAGGACCAATGCGGCCCCTCGCCCGTGACGAGGGTGTCGATGCCTTCGGCGGCGGCCCTTGCGATTTCGGCACCGGCTCCGCCGGTCACGATTCCGATCCGGCGGGCGAGCACGGGGCCGCCGGGGGCGAGGTGGACGGGACCGCCGACCGCCCGTTCGATTTGGTCGCGCAGGACCTCGCGGCTGATTTCGGCTTCGAAACGCAGCCCGGCGGGTTGGCCGTGGATTTCGAGGAAGGGTTCGCCCCCGGCGAGTCCGATGGCGCCGGCGAGGAGCGCGTTGTTGCCGATTTGGGGGTGGACATCGAGCGGCAGGTGCGCGCTGTAAACCGCCATGTCGGCTTCGATGAGCTGGCGGATTTTCCGGTAGTTCGCGCCGGTGGCGCGCTGGGCGCCGTTCCAAAAGAGCCCGTGGTGCACGATGAGGAAATCCACGCCGGCCGATGCCGCTTCGCGGATGGTGGACTCGGTGGCGTCCACGGCGGCGCCGATGCGGGAAAGCCCGCCGGAATTTTCAAATTGGAGGCCGTTCAAGGCCTGCGGGTAGTCGCGGACCGAATCGACCCGCAGGAAATCGTTGAGGTAGGCGACCGCTTCGTCGAGGTGCATGGCTCAAGTATGCGGCGGGTGCGGTCCGCCCGCAATCCATCGGATGCCGGAAGGCTCGAACACCGCCGCGCGGATCTGGACTTTTCCATCCTCGAGGCGCGCCAACGCCCCGAGCGGCATTGCGCAGCCGCCGCCGAGGGATTTTAGGAGGGCGCGCTCGGCATCCACGCAAAGGCGGGTCGGTGCATGGTCGATTGCCGAGAGGAGCGCTAGCGTGGCGGCGTCATCGAACCGGCATTCAATGGCAATCGCGCCCTGACCCGGCGCGGGGAGCATTTCAGCGATGGCCGAAACTTCGATGCCGGGCGGGACGACGCTTTCGCCGAGCCGGACCAGCGCGGCGCGCGCCACCACGAATGCGGCGAGCCCGGGCGTTCCGGCGAGTTTTTGAAAACGTGTTCCGATATTGCCCCGGATGTCGGCAATGCGGAGGTCGGGGCGCATGGCGAGGAGTTGGTTCGCCCGGCGCGGGCTGCATGTGGCCACCAGCGAACCTTGCGGCAAACCTTGCACGCCCCCGGGGTGTTTCGAAGCGAGGCAGTCCCCGGAGTCCGCCCGCTCAAGGACGGCGCCAATGACGAGGCCCGGCTGCGGTTCCACGGGAAGGTCCTTGAGGCTATGGACCGCGGCGTCGATTTCGCCGGAAAGCAAGGCGTGGCCGAGTTCCCCGGTGAAAAGCCCTTTTTCCAGGATGCCAGGCGTGGAGAGGCTCGTCTCTTGGTCCGCATCGCCGGCGGTGCGGATGGTTTTGAGCGAAACGCGGAGTCCCGGGTGGGCGGATTCGAGCCGGCCGGCCGCTTCGCGCGCTTGAACGAGGGCGAGGTCGCTGCCGCGGGTCCCAAGGGTGGCTTGCCTGCTCACGCGGGGACCGCCATGCGGCTGTCGAGGCGGGCAAGGAACGCCGCGACATGGCCCTCGATGATTTCCCCGCAACGCTGCATTTCGCTTTCGCGGATTTCCATCGAGGCGCGCGCCATGCGCTCCAGGGAATCGATGTCGCAAAGGTGGACATTCGGCAGCGAGGCCACTTCGGGGTCGATGTCGCGCGGGACCGCGAGGTCGATGAGGAACAATTGCCGGTTGCCGTTGGCGCGCAGGACGGTTGCGAGTTTTTCCCTCGTGACGACAGGGTGCGGGGCGGCGGTGGAACAGACCATGATGTCCGCGCCGCCGAGGCTCGTTTGCCAATCTCCGAACCTCACAGCACGCCCGCCGATGCTGCGCGAAATCGCCTCGGCGCGTTCGAAGCCGCGGTTGGCGACGATCACGGTGGAAGCCCCCCGGGCGACCAGGCTGCGGGCGACAAGTTCCCCGGTCTCGCCGGCGCCAAGGACGACCACTTTGCGCCCCTCGAGCCCCTCGAAAAGTTTGCACGCGAGGTCGACGGCAACCGAACCGACCGAAGCATGCCCGCGGGCGATTCCTGTTCTTGTGCGGACATCCTTGGCTGCTCGGAATGCCGATTGGAAAAGGGCGTGGACCGCGCTGTCGGCCGCACGGCAATCGACCGAAGCCGCGTAGGATTGCTTGAGCTGCCCGAGGATTTCCGTTTCCCCGGGGACCATCGATTCCAGCCCGCAGGCGACGCGGAAAAGGTGGCGCGCGGTTTCGGCCGCCGTGTCGGCTACAAAGGGAATTTCCAAACCTCCGGAAATTTCCCGCAAGAGCGAGAGGACCGGCTCCAAGGGCGCGGGGCCGGACGCGTAGATTTCCACGCGGTTGCAGGTGGAGACAGTCACCGCACCTTCCACGCCGCCGGACCGGAGCAACCCGCCGAGCAACTCGGGGACGCGGTGGGCGGAAATGGCAAACCGTTCGCGCACCTCGACAGGGGCGAGGCGGTGGTTGATTCCCGCGCAGATGGGCGTGGCGGCAGGGTCGTGGTTTGTCATCCGTCGTCCGTGACTCTCGCAACGGCACGCCGGTTTTTCAATTCCACACTCGGGGCATGCTCAGCGCACCTCGACCGGCGTGCCTTTGCGGACGAGTTGGCAGAGCAGGAACGCGTCCCAATTTGCCAAACGGATGCAGCCGCTGCTTTCGTTCCGGCCGATGCGGTCGGGCGAATTCGTCCCGTGCATGCCGAGGCTCGGGCGGTTGATGCCCATCCAAACGATGCCGACGGGGCTGTTCGGCCCTGGCGGGAGAAGGTGTGCGTTTTCGCTGCGCACGCCGGTCTCGAGGACCGACTTGTCCCACCGGAAGTGCGGCATGAGAACATTGCTCGTGATCTTCCAGGTGCCGGGCGGGACCGGAAATTTCGAGGACCCCGGCGTGCACGGGAAGCAGGCGACGATGCGGTCGCCCTCGTAGACTTCCACCATCCGCTCTTTGCGCAAAAGCACGACGCGGCGGTCCACCACGGGAACCGGCGTGGGTTCGGCAGCCACAGGCGGCGGGGTTGGAACTGGCGTCGGTTGCGGTTCGGGCGTTTCCCCGGACAACGAAACAGGGGCATTCAAATCGAACGGCTGCGGCGGGGGCGGACCGGTAGGGATGCGCTGGACCGGTTGCTCGAGTGGAGGCGGCTGTGCGGCGGGAGCAGGTTTCTTTGCGGCTTCGTTCCGGGATTTTTCGAGCGCCTTCACATCGGCCATGCGGAACTCCTGCACATCGGGAACGCGCAGGGTGGTGCCGACCACCGGTTGCGCGATATCCGGATTGAGCTCGATGAGGAAATTCCGGTCGCAATGGAACCTCTCCGCAACCGCCTCCCAAAGGTCGCCGTATTTCAGCGACTTGAATTTCGCCTGCTTCTCCGGGTCGGTGGAGACGGGACCGACCCAGGCAGCGTCCTCCTCCGTGACCGTATGCCCGCGATACGGATGGGCGATGGAAGAGGCATCGACAACCGAGCCGCGCGGCAAGCCATTGGCATCACACCATCGGTCCGCAGCGCGCTGGGTGAATTCGCCGCCGAGCCCATCGATTTTCCCCGGACGGAAACCCGCCCGGTCAAGGAAGACCTGCACCTTGGCCAGCGCGAGGCGCTCCTCCGAATCGGGCGGCGGCTTCGGGATTTTCGCCGCGGGCGCCTCGGCCGGTGCGGCAATACCATTTCCGGCAAATGCGAGGATGCAGATTGCGGCGGCGAGTGCGGCGGGCGGCATTCCGGAAGGCAACCAAAGCCCACCCCCGGTCCACAAGGGAAACCCGCCCGGGCTTTTCCGCGCGTTTGACTTGGGGTTGCGGGGATTTAAAGTGCGCGGACCGATGAGCCACGCCGATGCCCGCCACGTCCTGTTTGTCTGCACGGGCAATGTTTGCCGGAGCCCGATGGCCGAGGTGCTGTTCCGGAAAATGTCAGCCGGACTCGCGGGCGTGACCGCCGAGTCCGCCGGGTTGAGCGCCGCCGACGGGCAACCCGCCAGCCGCGACGCCGTCGATGTCCTCGCTGCCGACGGGGTGGACCTCGGGAAATTCCGCAGCCAACCGGTCACCGAGGGCTTGCTCGAAAAGGCCACCGATATTTTCGTGATGACCGACGACCACCGCCGGTTGCTCGACCTGTTTTTCCCCGAACACATCCACAAGGTGCGGTTGCTCCGTTTCGGGGAACCCGGCTCTCCCGATGTGCCGGACCCGATCGGCCGCGGCCGCGCCGTTTACGCGGAGTGCAAGCGCAGCATCGAGCGCGCGATGCCCTCCGTCCTCCAAGCACTCAAACAGCCCAAAATGACATCCACCACGCCATCCCAACCCCAGCTCGCCGCACTCGCCGCTGCCGACCCGGAAGTCGCCGCCGCCATCGAAAAGGAACAGCGCCGCCAGTTCGAGCACATCGAATTGATCGCCTCGGAAAACTTCACCAGCCGCGCCGTCATGGAAGCGCAGGGCTCGTGCCTGACCAACAAATACGCCGAGGGCTACCCCGGCCGCCGCTGGTATGGCGGTTGCGAGTTTGTGGACATCGTGGAAACGCTCGCCATCGAGCGCGCGAAGCGGCTCTTCGGCGCCGAGCACGCGAATGTCCAGCCGCACAGCGGCAGCCAGGCGAACATGGCGGTCTACTTCAGCACGCTCGCACCGGGCGACCGCATCCTGACCATGGACCTCGCCCACGGGGGGCACCTCACCCACGGCCACAAGGCGAATTTCTCCGGCAAACTCTACGAGGTGCACCACTATGGCGTCAGCCGCGAGACCGAAACCATCGACTACGCCGAACTCGCCCGGCAGGCGGAAACGGTGCGGCCGAAAATGATCACGGCCGGCGCCTCCGCCTACCCGCGCACGATCGACTTCGCCCGCATGCGCGAGATCGCCGATTCCGTGGGGGCGCTGCTCTTCGTCGACATGGCGCACATCTCCGGGCTCGTGGCCGGCGGTGCACACCCCTCGCCCTTCCCCCATGCGGATTTCGTCACCACCACCACACACAAAAGCCTGCGCGGGCCGCGCGCCGGCATCGTCATGTGCAAGGCGGAATACGCGAAAAAAATCGATGCCCAGACATTCCCCGGCGTCCAGGGCGGTCCGCTCATGCATGTCATCGCGGCAAAGGCGGTGTGTTTCCGGGAAGCGCTGCAGCCGGAATTCAAGGACTACGCGCGCCAAGTGGTGAGCAACGCCAAGGCGCTGGCGGCGCGCCTCGCGAAACTCGGGCACCGCATCGTATCGGGCGGCACCGACAACCATGTCCTGCTCGTCGACCTGCGCCCCGCCGGCCTGACCGGCGCCGAGGCTTCCGAGGTCCTCGACAAGGCTGCGATCACGGTCAACAAAAACGCCATCCCGTTCGACACCGAATCGATCATGAAAACCGGCGGCATCCGCATCGGAACGCCCGCCATGACCACGCGCGGGCTCAAGGAGGACGACATGATGCAGGTGGCCGACTTCATCGATTCCGCGCTCAAGAAACGCCATGACGCCGGGGCCCTTGCGGCCTTGAGGCGCGAGGTGGTTTCGTTCACCGCGCGGTTCCCGCTCCCCTAGGCGGGGCCTACCCGCGGCCGCGGAAGCGCATCGCCTGGTCGAGAAGCCGCTTCGCGACATCCTCGAGGTTGACCTCGGAGGTGTCGATGCGCAGGTCGGCCGCGGCCTCGTAAACCGGCCGGCGTTGCTCCAACAACGAATCAAACGACGACCGCGGGTTCTCCGTTTGCAACAACGGCCGCCGCCCACTCCGCATCGCCCGCTCGAAAAGGATTTCAGGGTCGGAATCGATCCAAATGACCGGTCCGATTTTTTTGAGCGCCTCGCGGTTTTCCGGCCGGAGCACCGCACCGCCGCCGGTGGAGAGCACGATGCCCGCCACGCCGACGAGCCCTTCGATCACCTCCGATTCGATTCGGCGGAAAGCCTCCTCGCCGTCCTTCGCGAAAATTTCGGGGATTCCCCTCCCCGCGCGCGACGCGGCAAGTTCGTCGGTATCGACAAAACGGTGGCCGGTCAACGCAGCAAGGCGCCGGCCGGCGGTGGATTTCCCGCAGCCCATGAATCCGATCAGGACGAAATTCGGCAGCATGCCCGGCATCCTTCCACAGCCTGCGGGCGGCTGGAACCCTTTTGAGGTTTGGTTTCAATAAATCGTTGCACGGGCGGGGGTGGTGTGGTTTACGGAACCCATGCCCATCGATTCGCCCCGCCTCCCGGCAGCCGGCTTGGTCTCAAGCCTCGAAGAGGAAGACCGCGATACGCTCAGCAGCTACGGCAGCTTCCACCACGCCCGGAAGGGATTCACCCTGATCGAGCAGGGGCGCCCCCACGGGAAACTCTTTTTTGTGGTCGATGGATTGTTCCACGCGCGCCGCGTCGATGCCGGGAACGACATCCTCCTCGGCCGCATCCAACCCGGCGAATGGGTCGGCGAAGTGGACCTCTTCGACCCGAGCGAGGCGGTTTGCAATGTCGTCGCGATGGAGCCTTCGCAATACTGGGTCATCACGCGCGACAACCTCGAGGAATACATCAACAACTACCCCTCGCCCGGCATCATGCTGATGATCGGCCTCGCGGGCATCCTCGGGCGCCGCATCCGCGACCTCACCCGGAAAATTTCCGAGCAAACGGAACTCTCGAACCTTCGGATGTCGTTGTTCGACCCGATGGAACCGCCCCCGGCGGGCTGATTCCCGCCGATTCAGCGGATGCGGTAGGGACCGTCGCCGACGCTGAGGACTTCAATGCGCACTTGGGTAAGCCCCTTGTGGTGGAAGCCCAGGTCGTGCGCCACCGGTTCGGTCACATCAAGGATCCGCCCGTGGATGAAGGGTCCGCGGTCATTGACGCGGACGGTGGCCGTTCGCCCGTTCTCAAGGTTCGTCACCCGGATTTTGCAAGGGATCGGGAGCGTCTTGTGGGCGGCGGCGCGCGTCCACGGGTAGAGTTTTTCGCCGATCGCGGTTTTTCCCGGGAAGACGAGGAAATGTTCCGCGTAGTGCGAGGCGATTCCGGTCTCGGTATGCCCGACCGCCTCGCGCGGTTGCATCGGGTGGTAGCGCACGCCGCGGATGGTATAGGGCTTCGCCTTGTAGCCGGGGTAATTCGGCGCCATGCACCCCGCCAGCGGACTGCAGAGCAAGGCGGCAAGCAAAAGGCGGGCAAGCAACTTCATGTTTTCGGGAGGAGTGACATGGCGGCTTTGCGCGACGCGGGGATTTTTCCGCAATAGGTTTCGATTGCCGCCAGCGCGCAGGATTTTCCGTCCCCCACGCCGAGTAGGCGGGTGACCTCGTCCTCGAAAAATTCCATCGCGCGAAGCGTCGCCGGCTTGGAGCCCAGGTGCGACACCGCCCTGGCAAGCAGCCCGTAGATTTCCGGCGACGGTTCGCCGGGGTGCGTGATGAGGTCGACCAACTCGGCGAAATACCCGCAAAGGAAAACGCTCGCGGGCTCGGTGGAGCCGAAAGGTTCGATCAAGCGGACCTCGCGGAGCGCGTGCAGCGAGGACTTCCGGGAGCGTGCGAAGCCGATCTCCGCCCGGTGGAAAAGGTCGAGCCGCCCGGCAAACGGACTCTCCGGCTTGCGGGCGGAGCGCGCCATGGCGCTGAGCTTGCCGTGCAAGGGGCTGAACCAAACGGTCAGCAGGCTCGTGTCGCTCCACGGCCTGCGGTTGATCAGGATGGCTTCGGTCTGCTCCATGGCGCAAACCGCGCGCGCCCGCTCAGAGCGAGATGACCCGCGCGCTGTGGATGTCGGGGTCCGCGGTGAACTTGGCGATCAAATCGGCGCCGGGCTGGCTGTCGAGGTTGAGGATCGTCAGAGCCCGCCCGCCCTGTTCGGTGCGGGAAAGGCTCATGCTGGCGATGTTCACATTGCCGGTGCCAAGGATCGTCCCGATGTGCCCGACGATGCCCGGGCGGTCGCGGTTCTCGAGCATCAGGACCACCCCGGACGGAGTGACCTCCACGGAGCGGCCGTTGACGCGGACGATGCGGGGATCGTTCTTTGCGCCGAAAAATGTGCCGCCAACGGAAACCTTCTCCCCGCCGCTGAACACGGCGACATGCAGCCATTCGTTGAAATCGGTTTGCTCGCTGGAGCGGACTTCCTCGACATCGAGCCCGAGCGTGGAAGCCATGCTGCGGACATTGACGCTGTTCACCTCCTCGCCCCCGGCGTGTTTGAGGAAACCGGTGAGGATGGCGCGGCTGATGGCATCGACGGGCATTTCGACCGCCTTGCCGCCGTAGGTGATCACGATGCGGTCGTTCCGCTTCGGCGCGAGTTGGGCAACGAAACGCCCCATGCGGTCGCCGAGGGTGAGGTAGGGGCGGACCACCGCCGCGGTCTTCGCGTCGATGCTCGGCATGTTCACGGCGTTCCGGATTTCGCCCTCGAGGAGCGCGGCGCGGATCGCTTGGGCGATTTCGATGCCAACATTCTCCTGCGCTTCGGCCGTGCTGGCGCCGAGGTGGGGCGTGAAAACGATGTTCGGCGCGGAGCGGAGCGGGAATTCCGCCGGCGGGGGCTCGACTTCATACACATCAAGCGCGGCCGCCGCAACCTGCCCGCTCTTGAGGGCATCGCAAAGCGCGGACTCGTCGACCAATCCGCCCCGGGCGCAGTTCACGATCCGCACGCCCTTTTTGCAAAGCGCCAACCGGCGCGCGTCGAGCATGTGGCGCGTTTCGTCGGTCAGGGGCATGTGCATGGTGATGAAATCGGCGCGAGGCAGCAGCGAATCGATGTCCTCGGATAGTTCCACCTGAAGGCTGCGCGCCTTTGCAGTGGAGAGGTAGGGGTCGTAGGCGAGCACGCGCATTCCGAATGCCATCGCGCGGCGGGCGAGTTCGGTGCCGATGCGCCCCATGCCAAGGATGGCGAGCGATTTGTCGTAGAGTTCAACACCCTCGAATTTTTTCCGGTCCCAGCGGCCGGCTTTCATGCTGGCGTCCGCCTGCGGGATGTTGCGGGCGATGCTCATGAGGAGCGAAAAGGCGTGCTCCGCCGTGGAAACGGTGTTGCCGCCCGGCGTGTTCATCACGATCACGCCGCGGCGCGTGGCCGCTTCGACATCGACATTGTCCACGCCAACGCCGGCGCGGCCGACGACCTTGAGGTTCGGCGCCGCCTCGAGGACGGCGGCGGTGACTTTTGTCTGGCTGCGGACGACCAGTGCGGAGAATTCCGGGATGATTTTCAGGATCTCGGCCTCGGGCAGGCCGGTTTTGACGACGACCTCCAATTGGCCGCCGGCGCCAAGTTCATCGACGCCGCGTTGCGAGACAGGATCGGCCACAAGGACCTTCGGAGCGGAAAGGGACATTTCTGTTTTCGTTGGGATTTTCCCCGGCGGGGACTATCGTATCCCGTGGTCGCCGGAGCCCTGTATTTAGGGAGAAACGGAGCCACCGGAAACAATTTTTATGAAGTGGTCCTACCGCATCGCACGGATTTCGGGCATCGACATCCGGATCCACCTGACCTTCCTGCTGCTCCCGCTTTTCTTCGGGCTGTCGGATTGGCAAAAGGGCGGTGCCGCAGCCGCGGCGGAATCGGTGGCATTCATCCTCGTGCTTTTCTTTTGCGTGTTGCTCCACGAACTCGGCCATGCGCTCGCCGGGCGCGTTTTTGGAATCCGCACGCCGGACATCACGCTGCTGCCGATCGGCGGGGTGGCGCGCATGGAAAGGATTCCGTCCCACCCCATACAGGAACTCGCCATCGCCGTCGCGGGACCTGCGGTGAATGTGGTGATCGCGGGCACCATTTGGGCGTCATTGGCGCTCAAGGGCGGTCCCGTCGCAGGCAACCATCTCGACGGGTTTCTCTCCGGCCTCGCAACCGTGAACATCGGATTGGTGGTGTTCAATTGCATCCCGGCGTTCCCGATGGACGGCGGGCGCGTGCTGCGGGCATTGCTCGCGATGAAGCTGCGGTATGTCACGGCCACGAAAGTGGCGGCGCGCATTGGGCAGGGAATTGCCATCCTTTTCGCGGCGGCGGGATTTTTCTGGAACCCGATGCTCGTCCTCGTGGCGGTTTTTGTTTTCAGCGGAGCACAACAGGAACTCGATTTTGCCGTGGCGATGGAGCGCTTCATGGAGCGGCTCGCGGCCGAACAGGATGGCGGGGGCTTTGTCCTTGAGCCGCCGGAACGGCGTCCGTAGCCTCGCCGGATGGGAAGACAGTGGCTCCACGCAAAACGCGAGGTCGCAAACCTCAAAAAGGGACAGGTCGTCGGCAAACTCGTGCGCGAAATCATGGTCGCGGCGAAAACCGGGGGCCCCGACCCCGAGGGAAATGCTCGGCTCGCGGCGGCGGTTGACAAGGCGCGCAAGGCGTCTGTCACACGGGATGTGATCGAACGCGCCGTGCGCAAGGGCTCCGGCACCGGCAACGAGAAACTCACCCTCGAGACCGTCGTCTTCGAAGGCTACGCCCCGCACAAGGTCCCGGTGATCGTGGAGGCGCTCACCGACAATGTGAACCGCACGGCACCGGAACTCCGCGTGCTTTTCAAAAAGGGCCAACTCGGCACCGCCGGCAGCAATAAGTTCCTCTTCGACCATGTGGGCATCGTGGAAGCCCACCACCCAGACCCGGGCATCGATGCCGAAGCGGCCGCCATCGAAGCCGGCGCCAACGATTTTTCACCCATCGCCCCCGGCGAAAACGACGATATTCCAGAGGGAACCGCCGGCGTGAAATTCCTCACCGAGCGCACGAACACGGCCGCCGTCTCGAAATGGCTCGCGCAAAACGGCTGGACCGTGGTGACCAGCGAACTCGGCCATGTGGCGAAGCAATTCCCCGATTTGAACGACCAACAGCGCGCGGAAGCAGGCGAGTTTTTGCAGGCCTTGGAGGACCACGACGATGTCCACCGGGTCTGGGCTGCGCTCCGGTAGGCCCCGCATGGAATCCACGGCGACGCGGCTTGTGGGGCGCTTGCGCGCAGCGGGGCATGAAGCTTATTTCGCCGGGGGCTGTGTGCGCGACATGCTGCTCGGGCGCGAGGCGAAGGACTTCGACATCGCCACCAGCGCCCGCCCGGATCAAATCCAAGCGCTCTTTCCGCGCACGCTCGCGGTTGGCGCGGCCTTCGGGGTGGTCGTCGTGCTCGAGGACGGGATGGAATTCCAAGTTGCGACCTTCCGCTCGGATGGCGCCTACCACGACGGGCGACACCCGGACTCGGTGGAGTTCGGGACCGCCGAGGGCGATGCCCTGCGCCGCGATTTCACGGTAAACGGGCTTTTCTACGACCCCGTGGAAAAACGGGTCATCGACTTTGTCGGCGGCGAGTCGGACTTGCGGAAAAAAATCCTCCGCTGCATCGGCGACCCCGGGGCCAGGTTCACCGAGGACAAACTGCGCCTGCTCCGGTGCGTGCGGTTCTCGGCTTCGCTGGGTTTTGAAATCGACTCGCCGACCTGGTCTGCCCTTTGCCGGAAGGCGCCGGAGATCACCGTCGTCAGTGCCGAGCGAATCCGCGACGAGTTGGTGAAAATTTTTGCCCACCCTTCGCGCGTGGCGGGGTTCGACCTTCTCGACCGCTGCGGTCTTCTGAAGGTCCTGCTTCCCGAGATCGAAGGGCTGAAAGGCTGCGAGCAACCCGCGGATTTCCACCCCGAGGGCGATGTGTTCGTCCATACCAGGCTCATGCTTTCGCTGCTGCCCGCGGAGGTTTCGGCGCCGCTGGTTTTTTCCGTGCTGCTGCACGATGCCGGCAAGCCCGCGGCTTTCCGCCGCGACGAAACCGGCCGCATCCGCTTCAACGGCCACGAGTCCATAAGCGCCGAAATCACAACCGCCGTTTTCCACCGCCTGCGCTTCTCGAATGCCGAAACGGCGGCGGCCGTGGCGATGGTCAAAAACCACATGTCCTTCAAGGATGTGAAAAACATGCGCGTCGCGACCCTCAAGCGCTTCCTCGCGCGGGAGACGATCGACGATGAACTCGAATTGCACCGCGTGGACTGCCTTGGCTCCCACGGTTTGTTGGACAACCTGGAATTCCTGCAGCAGAAGCGGACCGAGTTCTCCAGCGCCCCGCTCATCCCGCCACCGCTCATAACCGGCCGGGACTTGATCGAAGCTGGAATGAAACCGGGACCAGCCTTCAAAAAAATCCTCGATACGGTCCAGGCGCTGCAACTCGAAGGCACCCTGGATTCGAAGGAATCGGCCATCGCTTGGGTTGCTGCGAATGCGCAATCCGTGGATATTTGACCGGTGATTCTCAAACGCCCAATTCACGTCGCGCGCTCCGGCCGAATCCTCGGCGAGTTCTCCTCGAGTGATTTGGCCGCGATGCTCGAGTCGACCGAGCTTTTGCCGAGCGATCTTTGCTACATCGAGCACGAAAATCTCTGGGTGCCCGTAGCCGATTATGTTGCGGCAAGTTCGTTGCCAAAGTTCCAACCGCCGCCAACCGCCGAAGCCGAGGAGAAGGAAGACGAGGTTTCGGTATTCATGACCTTGTTTTCCACGCCGACCATGATTCTGCTCGGCTGGGTTTTATTTTTGGTCGTCTGCGCAGTTGGAGTCGGACTCGGGGTGAAAATTTATTCGCTGACAAATGAGGTCTCTCGCGCTGAGGCAGAAGCCAAATCCCTCCAGCACCGACTCCAGACTCAAGAACAAGAATATCGGGAGCTGTTGACCAAAAAAGAAACCGGCGAGGATCCGTCCACGCTGCGGGGCAAAGTCATTCTCCAAAGTGAAAACGGCGAACCGATTCTCATGCCCGATTTTGTTCTCCGGCTCTATCCGCGCCAAACGATTCAGGCACACCTGCAATCCTACAGCGCAGAGCTCTCAGCCCTGAACCAGACTGAGAATCAGGAAGTGCTGGCGCAGGTTCTCAACACACTTCCACCGCCATTAGCCGAAACATCGACAAATGCGATCGGGGAATACGAGTTCTCTTTGCCTGATGATTCAGAATACGTGATTCACAGCAGCATGAGCATTCCAACCGGGGACAAGTCCCGAGTTTTACTTTGGTTCCTCGGTGTGTCGAAGGGTGACGCGATCGGTTTGCCAGTCAATGTTACGGATTGGAATCGCGTCGGGAATTACACTCCGGAGTTGATGATCGTGCCGGGGCGTTAGGCTCTGGGCCGCCCCACCTGCGAGCGAATCGCCAAACAAACCATCCGACGATCAACGCAATGGTGATCGAAACCGTGACATCCGAGGGATGATGAGCACCAATCGCGATACTCGACCAGGCCACAGCTATCGCACCAGCGAGCACAATAACTCCCCACGCGGGCGACGCGTAGACAAACACCGAAGCGAAGCCGAATGCCGTCGCTGTGTGACCTGACGGAAAGGAGTTGTATGCAGGCACACCGACGAGCAAGCGCCCCTCGTGCCAAGGACCATAAAAACCCTGCTCGATTTTCGGACTCTCTCGAGGGCGCGTTCGACCAGTGGTTAAACGCGAGGCGTTGGCGACGATTCCAGCCAGAGTAGAGGCAAGCATCGCCGCCAAAATGATGCGGCTCCACCTGTTGTTTCGACGTGCTCGGGCAATGATGTATGCAATGGCGGCGGCTACCATCATCGGCGGCCAATCGCCCCACTCGCGGATGAAACCGTGCATTTTTCTCTCGGCCGACTTGCCCCACTCCGGCCCTTGCTCGGCCACAATGTGTTGTCGGATCGGCCAGTCCCAACGAAATGCAAAAACGGAGACGATCGAACCAATCACCAGAATCAAGAGCGGGACTCGAAATTCGCGGAGCCGATTCATTTGATTGAGAGGTCCGCTGCAAACTCCGCCGCGAAATATGTCAGGATGAAATCCGCGCCCGCCCGCTTGATGGCAGCCAGGGATTCATCGCGTGCTTTGCGCAGGTCCAGCCAGCCGCGTTCGGCAGCGGCATGGATTTGAGCGTATTCGCCGCTGACCTGGTAGGCGGCGAGCGGAACCTCAAATTTGTCCGCCACGGTGCGGATCACATCGAGGTAAGGCCCGGCGGGTTTGACCATCACGGCATCGGCGCCCTGTTCGATATCCAGCGCCACCTCGCGCAGCGCCTCGCGCGAATTCGCGGAATCCATCTGGTATGTGGACTTGTCGATCGAATCGCCACCGGTCTTGCTGCCCACCGCATCGCGGAAAGGACCGTAAAACGCCGAACGGTATTTGGCGGCATAGGAAAGAATCGCGGTTTGTTGGAAGCCCGCCCTGTCGAGCGCACCGCGGATCTCCCCCACCCTCCCGTCCATCATGTCGGAGGGCGCCACGATATCCGCACCCGCCTCCGCCTCGAGCAACGCCAAACGGCAAAGCGCATCGACCGTGGAATCGTTTTCGACCACGGACCCATCTTTCGAAAGGAGCCCGTCATGCCCGTGGTCCGTGTAAGGATCGAGGGCGACATCGGAAACAACAGCCAACTCCGGAAAGCGCGATTTGACCGCCCGAAGCGCGGTAAAAAGCAGATTGTCCACAGCGAATGCATGGGTGCCCGCAGCGTCTTTTTTTTGTTGTTCGATGCATGGGAACAATGCCACCGCCGGGATTCCCAACCCGCAAGCCCGCTCGCAGGCGCGGAGAAGCGAATCGATCGAAAGGCGCGAAACCCCTGGCATCGATTCCACCGCATGGTCGCCCGCTGCGCCATGCACGAACAGCGGCCAAACGAGGTCGCCCGGCAAAACCTCCGTTTCGCGCACCAAGCGCCGGATTGCATTCGTCCGCCTTAAGCGCCTCGGTCGGTGCACCAATGGAAACTCCATGCCGGCGAGAGTGCTGGCGCCTGCGTTTTGCGTCAAGCCGCGCACTCCCTTGCCCGACTTGCCGCGGCGCATTCGCACTGGTAACCACGGGTGCATGAAACACGCCCTCCGCCCCGTCGCACTCGCCGCCGCCGTCATCCTCTCCGGTTGCCTCTCCTCGAACATCTCGTCCTCCGGGGGCATCGGCGCCGTCACAGTCAAAGATACGAATCCCAACGCCGTCATCTCCGCGGCGCAGGATGTTTTTGCGCAAAAAGGCTACACGCTCTCCGGTTCGGACTACCCCGATTCGGTCTCCTTCGACAAACCCGCCGGCGGATTCGGCAATGCGATGTGGGGCAGCTACGGCGACCCCCAAACGATCCGCGTCAAACTCGCCCTTGTCCCCGTCCCCGGAACATCCGACATCCGGATCCAGCCCAGCGTGTATTCGGTCGGCGACGCGGGCGAGGCAGGTTTCGACGACGAGCGCCCACTGATTGGGCTGTGGAACGCGGAGTTCGCCCCGATGCTCGGGCGCATCGCGCAACAAGCGGGCGGATAGCCGCGCCCCTCAGGCGTTTTCCTCGCGGTGCTTCCGCGTGAGCCAGAGAGCCAGGATGAAAATCAAAAGCAGCAGCGTCCCCAGCGCCGCGCCGAACGGTTGGTTCCGACCGGAAGTGAATTGCTTGAAAATCACCTCGCCGATCGTGGGGTTCGTCCCGCCGCCCATGAGGGTCGTGATGGCAAACATGGCGATCGACGGCACAAAAACGAGCATCGCCCCTGCGGCAATCCCCGGACGCGTGAGCGGAATGATCACCTGCGAAAACGCCCGTAGCGGACCTGCGCCGAGGTCGTATGCCGCCTCGATCATCGCATTGTCCAGCTTCTCCACGCTTGTGTAGATCGGCAGGATCATGAAGGGCAAAAAATTGTAAACCAGCCCGAGGACAATCGCGAAAGGCGTGTAAAGGAGAGCCACGGGTTGCGAGATAAATCCCGCATTCAAAAGCATGCTGTTCACCAAACCCTCCTTGCTCAGGATCGTGATCCACGCGTAGGTGCGGATCAGGAAGCTCGTCCAAAACGGCACCATCACGAGCATCAGGAGGAGCGACCGCCAGCGCGGCGGCGCACGCCCGATCGTGTAGGCGACAGGATACCCCACAGCCATGCAGATGACAGTCGTCAGAAAGGCATACCAAACGGAAACGAGCAGGACTTTGAGCCAAAGCCAGTCGAACGCCCGCACATAGTTCTCCGTGGTGAAAATCCAAACAATTCGCCCCAGGGCATCCCTCTCCGCGAAGCTCACCGCCACGAGCATCACGGTGGGCGCAACGACAAAAAGAACCAGCCAAGCCAGCAACGGCGCCAGGACGAGCCATGCGAAAAGCCCCGGCGCACGCCGGTAGTTTTGCGCATCGTTCGCCCCGGGAGCCGCTGCCAGCCCAGCCATCGGTTATTGGACTTTCAGGGAAGTGACGAGCTCGTCGATTTTCGACGACTGCGCGCCCACATCCTTGAAGGTTTCCATCTTCGCGATCTCCTCGTCCGTCGGGAAACTCGCGGGGTTGGCGAGCTGTTCGGCGGTGAGCAGCTTGCGCGCCTCGAGGTTCGGGTTCGTATAGGGGAACGCATCGGAGATTTGTTTGCTGATCTCCGGCTGGAGAATGAAATTCATGAACGCTTCGGCATTCGCGACATTTTTGGCGTCCTTCGGAATCGCCAGGCTGTCGATGAATAGGTGCGTGCCTTCGGCAGGAACCGCCCACCGGAATTTCTTGTCCTCGTTGAGCAGGATCGCCCCCTCGCCGCCCCACACCACGCCGATCGCCACATCGCCGTTCAGCAACGCGGTCTTCGGGCTGTCGGAATCATAGACCTTCACGAGCGGCAACCAGTTCGCCAGCACGCCCCGGGCTTTCTCCAGGTTCCCGTCGGAAACGTCGTTGACCGGGATGCCCTGCGAGAGCAGCGCCCAGGAGACGATTTCGCGAGCGTCGTCGAGCACCACGATTTTGTCTTTGTTCTCCGGCTTGAACACATCCGAGAAGCCCTTGATGTCGCCGGTGATGAGTTCGGTATTCCAAACAATGCCCACCGTTCCCGCCATGAACGGCACGGAGAATTTGTTCCCCGGGTCGAACGGCAGGTTCAGGAATTGCGGCGACAGGTTTTTCAGGTTCGGGATCTTCGAATGGTCGATCGGATGCAGGAGGTTTTCCTTCACGAGCGCCTCGACGACATATTCGCTGGGCTGGATGATGTCGTAGTTCCCGCCGCCCGCGCCGAGCTTCGCGAGCATCTCCTCGTTCGAAGCGTAGTTTTCGACCGAGACCTTGATGCCGGTCCTCGCCGCAAACTCGTCGATGACGGATTGCGGGATGTATTCGGACCAGCAGTAGATGCTGAGTTGCTTGGATTCCGCAGCCGCCGCGGGCGCCTGGGGTTGCGTGGTGTTTTCCGCCGGAGCGGTCTCCGGCGCCTTGCCGCATCCGGCAACGGCGAGCGCTGCCAGCGCGGAGAGCAGTGTGGTGGTTTTTGTTTTCATGAATGTTTGCGTTTGCCGATGAACTGACCGGCGACCGCCGCCGCGAATGTCGCCGCAATAAACAGGGCGCTCAGTGCGTTCAACTGGGGGTTCAGCCCCACTTTCGCCATGCCGTAAACCTTGAGCGGCAGCGTCTGCGATTGCGAACCGGTCGTGAAGACGCTCACAATGTATTCGTCGAGGGAGAGCGTAAAGGACATGAGCGCGCCGGAGACGATCGCAGGCATGAGGTAGGGCACGATCACTTTCCAAAAAGCCTGCACCGGCGTGGCGCCGAGATCCATCGCCGCCTCCTCAAGAAAAGGGTCGAGCCCCTGCAATCGCGCCTGGACCCCGACCAGCACAAAGGGAAAACAAAATGTCGTGTGGGCGATCACAAGCGAAGTGTAGCCGAGCGGCAGGTTGAGAAATTGCACAAATAAAACCAGCAGGCTCACACCCATCAAAACTTCCGGCATCACCATGGGGATGAAAATCAGGAGCCCGAGCGAGCGTTGGAAAGGAAACCTGTATCGATAAAGCATCCACGCCCCGACCGTCCCGAGGATAGTCGCCAAAACTGTCGTCACCGATGCAACGATGAGGCTGTTTTGGAACGCCGTGATGAGGACCTTGTTCGAGAACAACGCGCCATACCACTGCAGCGAAAACCCCTCCCAGCGGATGTTCAGCCGCGAGGAGTTGAACGAAAAAACGACCAGCAGCAGGATCGGAATGTAGAGGAAGGCGAAGACCCCGGCGGTCCAGATCCCGAATGAAATTCCCTGCAGGCGCGAACCCGAGAGGGAACGCCTGGAACGGGGCGTTCCGGTTGCCAGGGGGGAAGATCCTGCGACAGTCACGGGCTCGGGTTTTCCAGAAAGCCAATGCCGAGTCGAGAAAACCTTCGGAGTGCCCGGAAAAAATCGGCGTTTCTTTGAACGAATCAAAAATGCCGTTGTCGAAAGCTATGTTCGGTTCCGCATGCCCGGTGGGACCGAAACCCGACAAACCCAAAAACAACACCACCCATGGCATTCGAAGACAACGATACTGGATTCCAGATTTATCTGCGCGAGATCAGCGAATACCCGCTTCTCACCATCGAGGAAGAGATCAAACTCGCGCGCCGCATCAAGCGCGGCGACAAAGAAGCCCGCGCCCGCATGGTCCGCTCGAACCTGCGCCTCGTCGTAAAAATCGCGCGCGACTACTCGAATTTCGGCTTACCCCTTCTCGACCTCATCTCCGAGGGCAACATCGGATTGATGAAGGCGGTCGAGCGTTTCGACCCCAAGAAAGGCGGCAAGCTCAGCACCTACGCAGCCTGGTGGATCAAACAATCCATCAAGCGCGCCCTCGCGAACCAAAGCAAAACCATCCGCCTTCCCGTCCACCTCGTGGACAAAATCGCCAAGCTCCGCCGCGTCTCGAACCGCATGACCGAGGAACTTGGTCGCGAGCCGACCGACGAGGAGCTTGCCGAGGAAGTCGGCATGGCTTCCTCTAAGGTCTCCGCCCTCAAGAGCGCCGCGATCCGCCCGACCTCGCTCGACCAGCCCCTAGGCGACGAGGATTCCACCGCGCTCGGCGACATCATCGGAGACGAGGAGGCGCAGGACCCCTACGAAATGCTCCGCGACAAGGACCTCCGCGACGAGGTCGGCGGGTTGCTCGATGTGCTCGACGAGCGCGAGCGCAAGATCATCAACTCCCGCTTCGGTCTCGACGGGCAACGCACCAAGACACTCGAGGAAGTCGGCGTGAAATTCGGCGTGACCCGCGAGCGCATCCGCCAGCTCCAAAACATCGCCCTGCGCAAACTCCGCAAGGCGCTGCACAAAAAGGAGCGCTCGAAAGCGGAGGCGCCCGCATAAAGATTTTTCATGGGTAGGGTGGGAACCGGGCGCGCGGCGCAAGCCGCGCCCCGGTTCCTTGCTTTTTGAAGGGAAACCCTACGCCGCGAGGCTCTGGAGAATCGCGAGCCCGTCGGTCGATCCCAGCATCGGGTCGCAAGCGCGCTCCGGATGCGGCATCAAACCGAAAACATTCCGCCCCGCATTGCAAATCCCGGCGATGTGGTCGCGGGAGCCGTTCGGGTTTGAGGAATCCCCCACCCGCCCGGCACTGTCGCAATACCGCAGCAAAATCCGGTCGCCATCGCGGAGTTCCGCCAAAATCTGGTCCTCGGCGAAGTAGCACCCCTCGCCATGCGCGATCGGAATGTTCAAAACCTGCCCCTTGGTCGCAGCCTTCGTGAAACGCGACTCGGCGCTCTCGACGCGGAGCGGCACATGTTTGCAAATAAAATGGAGATTTTTGTTCCGGACCAGCGCCCCCGGAAGCAGCCCGCTCTCACAGAGGATTTGGAAGCCGTTGCAAATCCCGATGACTGTCCCGCCGACCGCGGCGAATTCGCGCACCGCCCGCATCACCGGCGAAAACCGCGCGATCGCCCCGCAACGCAGATAGTCGCCATAGGAAAACCCGCCGGGCAGGACAACCATGTCGAACCCCGCAAGCGACGAGTCCTTGTGCCAAACAAAATCGGCGCTCACCCCGGGAAGCGAGTTGAACGCCAGCACGCAGTCCTGGTCGCAATTCGAACCGGGGAACCGGATGACCGCGCACTTCTTCATTTCGAAATCTCGTAATCCTCGATCACCGGGTTCGAGAGCAGTTCCCTCGCCACGCTGTGGATTTCCGCTTCGGGCGTGGAATCAGGCAATTCGACCTCGATGGATTTCCCGATCCTGACGCGCCCCACGCCCTGCAGGCCGAGGTGCCGAATCGCTTCCGCCGCAGCGGCGCCCTGCGGGTCGAGGACCGAAGGCTTGGGCATCACAGTGACTACGATTTTCATTCCTCGGAGGGTTCCGCTTCCCCCGCCGCGGGACAAGGGGATTTTTTGGTTCTCCAAAATTTCACCGCCGCAAAAAGCGACCAAATGCCCGAAACAACGAGACAGCTGATGGAAAAAACCTCACCGAATTTCGCGTAGAAAGTCGGTTCGGGATTCAACGGGAATGTCATTTTTCCAAATAGAACCCCTTGGATAAAAGTGCTCCCGTTTTCGTCCTTCAATACCTCGCGCACCACCCCGAGGCGATCGATGGCACAAGTCACGCCGGTGTTCGCCGCACGGATCATCGGCAGGCGATTCTCCACGCATCGAAACAACGAATTCCTCAGATGCTGGAGCGATCCAGCGCTCTCCAGAAACCAACCGTCATTCGTCACCGTTACGAATGCCTGCGCGCCATCCAGCGCGAAACGCCGGGCAAGATTACCCAGCGTATCCTCAAAGCAAACCAACGGGCCGATTTTCAAAGGCTTCGCCGCCATTTCCATCACAGTGAACTCACTCCCCGGGTCGAAATCATCAGGCACAAGCTCCCCCACGATCCGTGCCAGCAAAGGGAACTCCTCCCTCAGCGGCACATATTCGCCGAACGGCACGAGGTGGATTTTGTGGTGCAGTTGGGCTTCGGCTCCGCGCAAGGTCAGAAGCGCAATCGAATTAAAGTCGCCCTTCTCTCCCCAGTGAACCGTTCCGAGCAAAAAGTCTCCCGTGTGTTGCTCCGCCAGTCCTCGCACGAAATCCCAAGTCATTTGATTCCCCAAAAGCGGACTCGGCGTGGAAGACTCCGGCCAAAGAATCAAATCCGGTTGCATCGCGATCGCCGCCTGCGTCTGCCTTTCGTAAATCTCCAGCACTTCACTCTCGAGCGCCGGATTATTCCGCACCTCTTGCGGCACATTGGCCTGCACCGCCGCGAAACTCATCTCGCCCTGCTCCGGCGCAGGAGCAAACAAAACCCGAACGCCATACCCCCATACCAGCGCCACAAGCGCCACGGTCAGTGCAAAATCGTAATGGGGCTTCCGCGCACCGCGCCCGATTTCAAGCAGAAGCCTCTTCACCGTCACCGCCAGCATGAGCGCCGCCATCGCGATCGTGAAAGAAACCCCACCCACGCCGGTAAACTCGGCGATTTGGATAAACGGGATGTTCGCATGCTGCGCGATACCCAGTCCGTTCCAGCCGAACGCCGGGAAGATCACCCCTCGCAGCCACTCCATCGCCGTCCATCCGGCCGCACCCAAAGCGCAAACCTTCAAATTATGCCATGACCCGAGCCAAGCCATGCCATCACCTTTCGGTCTGAGCGACCCCGCAAAAACCGCCCAGCCCGCCGTGTAAAAGGAGAAGTAGAAAACGAGCAGGACGTAGCCCGCCCAAGTGAGCGTCGTCAGCCAGAACGCCCCCATCGAAAAAAACACGAGCCCGCACGCATATCCGAGCGCGGCATCCCTTCGCCAATTTGCTCTCTCCGGCTCGCAAAACCAGAGCGCCCAGGCCAACGGACCGATCGCCACCCAGCATAAATTCCCGAAATCCCATGGCGGAAAGCACAGCCCCAGCAACAAACCCGAGAGGAGTGCGAGAGCCCACGGCAGCAATCGATGCATCCCGCGAATAAAAATCCCGGATTCGCATCGCGCACGCTAATTTTGGTCACTTCAAAAAACGCATAGTGCCGGTCTTTTTGATTTGCGCCACCTCCACTGATGGGGAATTTTACCCAGTTCCATGTCGCTGAAAACGATCCTCCTTGCTCTCGCCGTCGCACTCGCCGCCATGCCGCGGATGCAGGCCAGCGTCCAGACCGAGTTCGAGCGCCTTGCCATGACGCTCCGAGAGAACGCGATCCACCGCATTGAGCCACCCGTTTCGACAACCCCGCTCGGGGGCATCAGCTCCGGCCGATACCCTTGGAAGAAAAACATCGTCACCACCGTTTTCTGGGTGGGCGAACGCCCGACCGTTAACAATCCTGTCCCGAACCACAAAAGTTCCTGGGACCAGCATTGGGTCAAAAACTTCGGCGGCTACGACAACCCCGACCCCTCGGCCCGCAGGAATTTTATCCCGAAAAATTTCATCCCCCGCCAGAACCCGTTTTATGTCGCCCTGCCATTCAACGATGTTACGCGTGGCACGACCAAACCCGAGTCACGCCGCGTGATCCCGTGGTTCCGCGAGGCGTTCGAGCGCCCGGGCAAGTCCGTTTGCAAGGGCCGCTGGATCGCCATCCGCCACCGCGGCCGCATCGCATATGCGCAATGGGAAGACTGCGGCCCCTTCCGCACCGACCACTGGCAATATGTCTTCGGGAACGAGCGCCCGCGTCCGAACCTCAACCAAGGTGCCGGCCTCGATGTCTCGCCGGCCGTGCGCGATTATCTCGGCCTCAAGGGCAAGGATGTCTGCGACTGGAAATTCGTCGATGCCCGCGATGTTCCGCCGGGACCTTGGACGAAATACGGGGACAACAACACCTTCGTGCTGAAAGCGCGCGGCGCGAACCTCTTTGTTGCGGATCGCAACAACGCCCACAGCGCCCGCCGCTAAAAACGCTCAGTCCGCAGCGTGGGCCTGCATCTCGCCGAGGCTCGCAAATTCGAGCGACGACGCATGCGTGGCATTCAAAAGGACCTTTGGCGCCATGCCGGCGTCATAGGCTTCCTTCCAGCGCCCCGCGCAGAGGCACCATTTGTCGCCGGGCTTCAAACCGGGGAACTCATACTCCGGCCGCGGCGTGCTGAGGTCGTTGCCGTGCGCTTTGGAAAACTCGAGGAACTCGGCGGTCATCACCGCACAAACCGTGTGGACCCCGAAATCGCCCGGCCCCGTGTGGCAAAACCCATCGCGGTAGAATCCCGTCAGCGGTTCGTAGCAACAGGGCTCCAATTCGCCCCCCAGAACATTTCTCGCCATGCCCCGCAGGCTATACGGCGGCGTGCCGCCCTTTCGAGCGCAATCAGCGCCGTTACAAAATCCCCGATTCGCGCAGGCGCTCCGCGATGTCGTCAGCCTGCAGGGCTTCGGTCAATGCCCCGACCTCGCCTTCGAGGATCCGGTCGAGCGTGTAGAGCGAGAGTTTGATCCGGTGGTCTGTCACGCGGTTCTCGGCAAAATTGTAGGTCCGGATTTTTTCCTCGCGCCCGCCACCACCGATGAGGCTCCGCCGGTGGGCGGAATACTTCGCCTCCTCCTCGCGGCGTTTGTCCTCGAGCAACCTCGACCGCATGATTTTCAACGCCGCCTCCTTGTTCTTCTGCTGGCTGCGCCCGTCCTGGCAACGCACGATCCGCCCAGTGGGAATGTGCAGCACCTGCACGGCGGAATCGGTGGTGTTGACCCCCTGTCCGCCTGGCCCGCCGGCACGGCAGACTTCGATCCTTAAATCCTCGGGCTTGATCTCGATATCCACCTCCTCGGCCTCGGGCAGGACCGCCACGGTCGCCGTCGATGTGTGGATCCGCCCCTGCGCCTCGGTGGCGGGAACCCGCTGCACCCGGTGCACGCCGCTCTCGTAGCGGAAGCGACGGAAAACCGATTCGCCAGAAATCCGGAAAATCACCTCCCGCAATCCCCCGAGGTCCGCCGCACTGGATTCCAACTCCTCGACCTTCAGCCCCAGCGAATCCGCATACCGCGAATACATGCGGAAAAGGTCGGCTGCGAAAAGCGCCGCCTCGGTTCCCCCGGTCCCGGCACGGATTTCCACAATCGCATCGCGGTCCTCGTCGGGTTCAGGCGGCAGGAGCGCCACCTGCACCGCCCGCTCGAGCCCCGGCAATTCCGCCTCGATTTTTGCAATCTCATCCTTGGCGAGGTCGGCCATCTCGCGGTCGCCGGACTCCGCCAGCGCGCGGTTCTCGCCGAGTTCCCTCTTCGCCTTGGCGAAGCGCTCCCAGTGCGCCAGCAACTCTTTCACCGAACCATGCTCGCGCAAAACCTCCCGCGCCCGCTTGGGGTTGTCGAAAAGCCCGGGCGAGGAAATCTCGCTCTCGAGTTCCTCGAACCTCCTGCGCTTGCGCTCCACCAGCGGTTCAAAATCCATGGGAAAGAAAAAGCGGCAAACGGACTTTCACCCGCTTGCCGCCAAAAAATTGCGGTTTTCCTTGCTAAGCCTTTTTCACCGCGCGCGCCGCTCGGACCGTGCCATAGCGCTTCTTGAACTTGTCCACGCGCCCGGCGGTATCGACGAATTTCTGCTCGCCCGTGAAGAACGGATGGCAGGCCGCGCAAATGCCGAGCTTGATGTTCTGCTTGGTGGACCGCGTCTTGTAGGTCGCTCCGCACGCGCAAACGATCACAGTCTCCTGGTAGTCGGGATGAATTTCGGGCTTCATTTGAAGAGAGCCGCGTAGCATAACCGGATTCCTCGCCGTGGCAACACCATTCCTGTCCAGTTTGAAAAACACCTGCACCGCCCTTGCCGCAGGGGCCCTCTTTTTGCTCATAGCCCCCTGCGCGCACGCCCAATCCCCCACCCCGCAGCCCCCGGCCGAACCGGACTACCAGTCCTTGCTCGACGCCGCCACCGCGCAGGGTTTCGCCGGTTTTTCCCAGATCCAGCCCGCCAGCGAGGATGAATATCGCGAATACATCCACCTCCTCAGCCAGATCGTCGAAATGCGAACCCTCCTCCAGGACAACCAGGAAAGTTTGGGCATCGTCCGCGGCCGCACCGCGAAAATCCTCGCCCAAATCGAATCCTTCAAACCCCCGGAGGCCACCCCCGACACCTCGCTCGGACTCTACGACGAGGCGCGCCTCAACCTCTGGCAGGCGGAAAATTGGATCACCGCCCT
>JAGWWS010000042.1 GCA_018970255.1 Verrucomicrobiota bacterium
TTTTACGCCCCGCTGGATGAGCACGCCGCACCGAACCCCGCCCCCAGCGAGCGGAAGTTGATATCGGCGCCGGAGAAAATCGCTCACAGCACAATGAACAACGAAAGCAACAGGCAAACCACCACGCTGATAAGCCCCGTCCGCGGCAACATGCTGTTTACGGTCCGCATTTCCTTCAACCGGTAAACCGATCTCGCGATCGCCACGGCGCCCACACCAGCCACGGACGCCACCACCAGCGCCTCCGCAAAAGACACCGTCCCGAATCCAGCCCAAAGCCCAAGCACAACAGCCGACGGCAGCGCCAAGAACGCAACGATTTCAACCCTCGCAAATTTCTCCCCGAACCGCGCCGCAAGCGTCCACTTCCGCGCCGCCACATCCTGCGCCCGGTCGCGGAAATTGTTCAGCGAGATCAACGCGACCGAATACGCCCCCGGCACGAAGCCCGCCAGCGCCGCCTCCCAGCCGACTCCACCCGCCTGCACAAAAAATGTCCCCGCCACGGCGACCGGTCCGAAAAACACAAAAGAAAAAACCTCGCCCAATCCCAAATACGCCAAAGGAAACGGCCCCGCCGTGTAGGCAATCCCGCAGGCAATCGAAACCAACCCGATCGCCAACACCGGCCAGCCAGCCACCAGAATCAAATAAACCCCCGCCAGCGCCGAGATCCCAAATGCCACGCCAGTCGCCGCCAGCACCGCCCCCGGCTTCGCCAACCCCGCCGCCGTCACGCGCAGCGGCCCCAGCCGTTCCCCGGTATCCGCACCCTTCTTCGCATCCCAATAGTCATTCGCGAAATTCGTCCCGATCTGGATGAACACCGCCCCGCAGAGCGCCGCCAGCGCCGCAAAGAAATCCGCCCGCGAGTCCGCGAATGCCAGCGCCGTTCCGAGCACGACAGGCGTCACCGCCGCGAAGAGCGTCTTCGGACGGCTCGCCAGCACCCAAACGCGCCAGCCCCCGCTCACGGCCGCTTGGGGAATTTCCCGAAGTCCGGCTTCCGTTTTTCCACAAAAGCGTTCCGCCCCTCCTGCCCCTCCTCGGTCATGTAGTAGAGCAGCGTCGCGTTGCCCGCGAGTTCCTGCAGCCCGCTCTGCCCGTCGCAGTCCGCATTCATCGCCGCCTTCAGGCATCGGATCGCCAACGGCGACTTCTCCAAAATCTCGCGGCACCATTTCACCGTCTCCACCTCGAGGTCCGCATATGGCACCACGGCGTTGACGAGCCCCCAGTCGAGCGCCTGCTTCGCATCGTAAACCCGGCACAAAAACCAAATCTCCCGCGCCCGCTTCTGCCCCACGATCCGCGCCAGATAACTGGAACCGAACCCGCCATCGAACGAACCCACACGCGGACCCGTCTGCCCGAACTTCGCATTCTCCGCCGCGATCGTGAGGTCGCAAATGACATGCAGCACATGCCCGCCGCCGACCGCCCAGCCAGCCACCATCGCCACCACAGGCTTCGGGCAGGTCCGGATCTCGCGCTGGAAATCGAGCACATTCAAACGCTCGACCCCGCCACCGTCGGAATACCCCGCATCGCCGCGGATTTTCTGGTCCCCGCCGGAGCAAAACGCCTGCTCGCCCTCGCCGGTCAAAATGACCACCCCGATTGCGGCATCGTCCCGCGCGTCCTGCAATGCCCGCCGCATTTCATCGACCGTGAGCGGCCGGAACGCATTCCGCCGCTCCGGGCGGTTGATGGTGATTTTGGCGATCCCCTCCGCCTTCTCGTAGCGGATATCCTCGAAAGTCCCCGCGCTCTTCCAGTCGCATGCCGGCTTCATGGCGGAAACGCTACCCCCGACCCGCCAGCGAGCCAATCCGAAACAACCCGCGCCAACCCGCGTGGACACTCGCTCGGCAGCCGATGCCCCGCCGCAGGCACCACCGCACAATCCCCGGCCGGCACCGCCGCAGCCATCCGCCTTGCGATTTCGGTGTATTTCAAATCCAGCGCGCCACTGACAAAAAGCGCACTTCCCGGATAATCCCCCAACCCGCCCCAGACCGGCTCCAAGCGCCCGCTCCCCCAAGTTTCCAAACACTGCGCCAACCTCCGCGGATCATGCCCCAACCGCGATTCGAGGAATTCCTCCAGCCCATCGCGCGAGCCCCCGCCGAAAACCTCCATGCCCCACCACTCCTCCAAAAAACGGCGGAACTCCCCTTCCTCAGAAATTCCCCGCAGCCTCTCCACAATCCTCGAATCCGCCCCGTGCCTCTCGCGTCGCGCCTGCTGGTCCTCGATTCCAGCCGTCGTCGAAACTCCGATAAAAACCGGAAACACCTCGGGAAACTGAAGCGCCACGCGAATCCCAATCCGGCCGCCCATCGAGTATCCCGCCAAAACCGCCCGCTCGATTCCCCTCTCCCGGAGCCATCGCACCAACTCCTCTCCGAACTCCTCCGGCTCCGCCCCGTCATCGAATTCTTCCCCATGCCAAGGGAGATCGGGTGCAAGCACCTCCCACCCCTCCATCGCCCCGGCAAACGCCTGCCAGTCCCCGCCGCACCCCATGAACCCGTGGAGGCAAACCAGAACGCGGCGGCTCAACTCCATCGGATTCCCAGCCGCCGCACTTCTTCGGCAATCCTCCGGTGCAAATCATGGTTCGCCGCCCGCTCCGTGCGGCACTCAATCAACACCGGCAGATTTCCCCCGCGCAGCTCCGCCTCCAACTCCGCCCGGGTCCCAACCGCCGCATACCGGATTCCAAACTGCCCCGCCGCCTGCCGGAAATCGAATCCATGCGGCGTTTCCCAAAGCCTCTCGCGCTCCTCCGCGCCCACATCGAGGGGCAAAAACCGGAAAATCCCGCCGCCATCGTTGTTCACCACCACCAGCGCCACAGGCAGCCCGCGCAGGAGCGGCAGCGAATTCAAATCATGCAACGCCGCCAAATCGCCCAGCACCGCCGTGAGCCGCCGCCCGCCCGCCATCGCCACTCCCGCAATCGTCGCGATGTTCCCATCGATTCCGCTCGCCCCCCGGTTCCCGAAAATCCTCCCGCCGCCAAACCCGCACGAGTCGTAGTCGCGGACCGGCATCGAATTCCCCAAAAACAAATCCCCGTCGATTTTCGAAACCACACGGGCGATCCCCGGTTCACTGACAGCCCCCTCCCCATCGAGCATCCGCTCCAGAAGCGCACCCACAGCCTCGTCCGCCTGCATCCAAGACGCATCCACCCCGCCGCCCTTCGGCAAAAAGCCCTCCACCGCACCGCAGAATTCCGCAATCCCTCCCCGCACCAGAACAGGCGACTGGTCCCAAGGGTCCAGCTTCTCCGGCACCAACCGCACCTGCACACAATCCTCGCCGCGGCACACAGCCTGCCACTCCCCGAGCCGCTTCGAAACAAACGCGCCGCCGAAATGCAGCACCCTCTCCGGACCCGGCACATTCCCGCCCTGCAAAATCCAATCCACATGCCTCACCACGCCCTCCAACCCCTTCGCCCCCGAAAGCGCATCCGCCAACACCGCCCAGCCCAACCGCTTCGCCAACTCCACGCACCTCCAAGCCTCCGCCTGCTCGCCCACCCCCAGCCTCCCGATCAAAACCACACCGCGCCCGGAAAAAAACCGCCCGAAGTCAAAATCCTGCGGCAAAGAAAATCCACGGGGCGCCCCACCGCGAAACTCCGGCAACTCCACCACGCCTTCCTCCCCGCCCAGCAGCGGCTCGCGGAACGGCGCATTCAAATGCACCGGTCCCGGGTTTTCCCCCGTCGCACACTCCATCGCCTCGCGCAAAATCCCGAACAATTTGTCAAAATCCGCCTCCGCCCCCGGGCACGGCAAATCCGCCGAATACCCCACGAAATTTCCAAACAATCCCACCTGCCGAATCGTTTGGTTCGCCCCCTTGTCCCGCAACTCGGGCGGGCGGTCCGCCGTCAGCAGCACCAGCGGAATCCCCGAATAAAACGCCTCCACGCAAGCCGGCAGCAAATTCGCCACAGCCGACCCGCTCGTCACCAGGCACACCGCGGGCTTGCCTGAAGCCATTGCCCAGCCCAGCGCCGCAAACCCCGCCCCGCGCTCGTCGTAGTGCATCGCCACATCGCCGCCCCTGCCCGCCAGAGCCGCCAGCAGCGCGGATCCCCGCGCCCCCGGGCTCGCAAAAAAACGCCCCGCCCCGAGCCTCGCCAGCCCATCCACGATTGCCCGCCCCCACCCGCGGTTCGCAGGACCGCCGCTCATGCCGAAAGCAGGTGCAGCACCCCCGAAATCTTGTCCTCCAATTCCGCCCACTCCCGCTCGGCATCGGACCCCACCACGATCCCCGCCCCGGCGAAGACATCGACCTGCGCCTTGCTCACGCGCATCGACCGGATCGCCGCCGCAAACTCCGCCTCCTCGCGCGCCACGCAACCCACCGGACCCGCATACCACCCACGGTCGAACAACTCGCGTTCCTTCAAAAAATCCATCGCCGCGCCCGTCGGGCAGCCGCATGTCGCCGGCGTCGGATGGAACGCCGCCAAAATCGCATCGTCGGAAATCCCCTTCTTGAGCCGCCCCGCGAACCCCGTGCGCAAATGCTGCACCCGCGAGAGTTTCAAAACCCCCGGCTGTTCATCCCCGGAAAATTCCGTGCACAGCTCCGAAAAAACCCCGCCCAGCGAATCCACCACCAGCCGGTGCTCGAGCTGCTCCTTGGAGAACTCCAGCAACTGCGATTCCAGCCTCTCGTCCTCCGCCGCATCGAGGCTGCGCGGGCGCGTCCCCGCCACCGCCTCGCTCTGCAACTTCAACCCCTCGCGCCGATATAACAGCTCCGGGCTCGCCCCGAGGAACGCCCCCGCCTTCGCCTCCGGCTCGATGCAAAAATGGAAACACCCCGGCGCCGCCGCAGCCAAAATCCCCGCGAGCGAAAACGGCGTCACCGCCTCCGCCAGCTCCAGGCAGGACCGCCGCGCCAGCACCACTTTTGAGAGCACGCCCTTCCCGAATTCCGCCAGCGCCCCGTCCACCGCCTCGCTCCATTGGTGGAAATTCGGCTGGTTCCAGCGCGTGAGCACCCTCGGGCGCGGCTGCGGCGCAGGCTCGCCCAGCGATGCAATCCACGCCGCCACATCGTCCAGGTCGAAACCACCCGGCCCCAAATTCACCGCGAGCCTCGTCTTCCCACCCGAGTGCACGATTTCCGCCTTTGGGATAAAAAAGCACTCCGCCGGGAAATCCCCCCAGCACCTCGACCCGCCATCGCGGTTGTCGAACCTCGACCCGCCGAAAACCCTCACCCCCCGCCCGCTCCGCTCGAGCAGCGCCAGCAATTCCGAAAGCGTCCCCTCCGCCACCGCCCCCATCGCCAGCGTTTGCGCCGCCCCCGCCCTCGACCTCCAGAAAAACCTCGGATACGCCGGCGCCTCCTCCAGCCACCTCGGCGTGAAGAGCCCCCCGTCGTCCAGCACCCACTCGTGCCGGCGCACCCCTCCGTCGAACGAAATCCGGTCGCCCCTCAGCAAATCCCCGAAATCGGGCCTCGCCCCGATCTCCAAAACCGTGTCGGAAAATGTCGGCATGTCAGTGTTGCGAAAGGATACGAACCGCGCCGCCCGCCCGGTGTGGATTGATTTCCATTGCCGCAAAGAAAAGATACAAACCCACCCGCCATGACAAGCCCCGCCATCCACACCGCCCGCCGCCGCGTGGAGTTTGCGGACACCGATGCCGCCGGAGCCGCCCACTTTTCCCGCCTTCTCGCCATGGTCGAGGAAGCCGTCCATTCCTTCTTCCGGGAAAAAAACATCCCGTTGCTGTCCCGGGAGTCCGCCTGGCCGTTCGTTTCCATCCGCGCCGATTACGCGGCGAAAGCCTCCTTCGGCGACGAACTCGAAATCCGCCTCTCCTTCCACCCGCCCGGCAAATCCTCGCTCGCCGCCGATTTCGAAGCCTCCATCCGCGGCACCCCGGCCTTCAGCGGTTCGCTCACCCTCTGCCACATCGACCCCCGCACCGGGCGCCCCTCCGAAATCCCCGCCGACACCCGCCGCCATTTCGGCACCCCATGACCCCCCGCCCCATCGCCCTTCGCGGCTTCGTCCTCGACGCCCCCACGCGCCACGCCGCACGCGGAATCCCCGATGGCGCCATCCTCATCGAAAACGGCCGCATCGCCGCCCGCGGCACTTTTTCCGAAATCTCCAAACTCCCCGCCGCAGCCGATGCCGAGTGGCTCGGCGGACCCGATTGCGCCGTCGTCCCCGGGCTCATCGACATCCACGCCCACATCCCGCAATACCCCTTCGTCGCCCGCATCGAGGAATCCCTCCTCCCCTGGCTCAAACGCTACATTTTCCCCGCCGAAAAAAATTTCCGCGCCGCCGAAGCCCGCGCCTTCGCCCCGTTTTTCTTTGAGTCCCTCGCCTGCAACGGAACCACCCTCGCCGTCCTCTACGCCGCCATCCACGAGGACAGCGCGCACGAATGCTTCGCCGCCGCCGAGGCCTCCGGCATCCGCGCCATCATCGGCAAAGTCATGATGGACCGCCATTCCTACGGCGACCTTGAACCCGACAAAATCCTCCCCGTCTCCATCGAGCAAACCCGCCGCCTCATCCAGCGATGGCACGGCGCCGCCGGCGGCAGGCTCGAATACGCCGTCTCCCCCCGCTTCGCCGTTTCTTGCTCCGCCGAAATGATGCGCGCCGCCGCAGACCTCGCCCGCGAACACGGCACCTGGGTCCAAACCCACCTCTCCGAAAACCACCTCGAAATCGAAACCGTCCGCGCGCTCTTCCCCGAATTCCCCGACTACACCTCGGTCTACGAAGGCTGCGGCCTGCTCGGACCCAAAACCATCCTCGGCCACTGCATCCACCTCTCCCCCGCCGAACGCGCAAAACTCCGCGCCTCCGGTTCCATCATCGCCCACTGCCCCACCTCGAACCTCTTCCTCCGCAGCGGCACCATGCCCTGGGACACCATCGTGGAAGACGGCATCCCATTCGGCCTCGCGAGCGATGTCGCCGGCGGCCCCGAACTCTCCATGTGGCGCGTCATGCGATCCGCCCTCGAATCCCAAATCGCCCGCTCCTTCTCCACCCCCTGCCGCATCCCGTTCCCCGCCGAAATTTTCCACCAGTCCACCCAAGGCGCCGCCGAAGCCCTCGGAAAAGGCGGCCAACTCGGCACCCTCGACCCCGGCAAGGAAGCCGACGCCGTCCTCATCGACCTCTCGGAAATCATCCCCAGTGTCGAAAAACCCCTCCTCGACCCCGCCACCACGGCCGAAGACCTCCTCCCCCTCCTCATCCACCGCGCCGGTCCCAAATCCACCCTCGCCACCCTCGCCGCCGGCAAAAAAATCCACCTCCGCAAATAATCCTTGGAGGGACGACCTCCGTGTCGTCCCACTTCCCGGACGCAGCCAAGCCCCCCTTAGCGCAACGCCCTCCCGCCCGTTTCCCGCATTGCCCAAGCCGCCGCCAACGAAATCCCCGAAGACACAACCACCAAAACCGCCGGCGCCAGCGGGTTCCCCGAAAACTGCACCAGCGCGGTCGCAATGAGCGGTGCCGTCCCCCCGAAAACACCCGCCGCGAAATTGTAGGAAATCCCGAACCCGCTTGTGCGGAGGTCCGACGGGAATTGCTCAGCCAGCCAGACTTGGAACGGTCCGAAACCCACCGAGAGCAAAAATGCAAAAACCCCGATCGCAAAAAAGTCCAACGCCCCGCTTCCCCGCTCCAGCAGCAGGAACAACGGGAACGCAAACGCCGCGCAAGCCACCAGCGAAACCAACACCATCTTCCGACGCCCGAACCGGTCCGCCAAAATCCCCGCGAACGGCATGCAGGCAAAAATCACGGAAACCGCGAGCGTCTGCGCCAGCAGGGCATCCCTCTGCCCCAGCAAATGGGCATCGGTGAGGAAAGAGGACAGGAAAACCGCAGCCAGGTAGAATGACGCCGACGGCGCCCAACCCAGCAGCGCACCCCGCACGATGAGACCCGGGTGACCCCGCACCACACGGACGAACGGCGCCGATTTTTTATGCAGGTCTGCCGGCGGGTCCGCAGGCAGGATTCTCCGCAACAGCGCAATCAGGATTCCCAGCGGCAGCGAGAGCAGGAACGGAATCCGCCACGCCCAATCGTGGATTTCCTGTGCGCTGAAAACCGAAAACAGCAGGCTGCCCGTCCCCGAGCCCAGCAGGATTCCCGCCGTCGCGCTCATCGCGGCGAAACTGCCATGCAAGGCGCGCCGGTTCCCCGGCGCGTGCTCGATCGTGTAGGAAAGCGAAGCCGTGAACTCGCCGCCGGCCGAGAGGCCTTGGAAAAGGCGGAAAACCGTGAGCAGCACCGGCGCCGCCGCACCCACGGCCGCATAGGTCGGCAGGCACCCGACGAGAAAAGTCGCCACCGCCATCACAAGCGCGGAAACCAAGAGCGCTTTCCGCCGGCCAAACTTGTCGCCGATGTGGCCGAAAACCGTGCCGCCGGCGACCCTCGCAACATACCCGGCTGCAAATACGCCATAAACCGAAAGCAAACCGACCAGCCCGCCCGCCTCGGGGAAAAAAAGTTTCCCGAGCGTGGCCGCCAGCACGCCGTAGAGCCCGAAATCATACCACTCCATCAAGTTCCCCGAGACCCCCGCGAAGAGCGGCAACTTCCCCTGCCGCCTGCTCCCAGACTCCCGCGGCACACCCCCGCCCGGACCGTTTTCGGATTCGTTTTGCAAAATCAGCCGACCCTCGCGGCGATGTAGCCGTCCGGCCGCACCAGCACTGCGCCCTTGGATCCGATTCCGTAAACTTCGCGCCAATTCCCGCCAGCATCGCCAAAATCCCTGCCCTCCACGCGCACCCCGACGCCCTGGCGCCACCCGCCCGCCAGCTCCAGGTCGGCCCCGGGCGCGCAAAGTGCGACATACCCGTTCCCGAAAAGGTCGAGCGTGGAGAGTTGGAGGCCATTCCCCTCGATCCACACATGCGGGGCGCGGTGCCCCGGCCGCCCCTGTGGGATGTAATCGTTCACCGCATCGGGCGGCCGTTGCTCCGCCGTGCCGTCGGGCTCCACCGCCACACTTTTGTAGACAATCCCGAAATCCTGCCCATAGCCGCTGCCCGACCTCCGCGAATTCGCAATGAGCGCTTTCGCCGCCTCCCATTCCCCTGACATCGCCGCGCCGACAATCCCGAAAACCTCCTCCGCGTTTCCCCCGCTGTTTTCAAAAGTGAGCTTCGCCGCCGCGAGCCTTTCCTCTTGGTAGCTGTCGAGCAACGCCCCGCCAGCCCGCCCGTGGAGCACCTCCGCGAGTTTCCAAGCCAAGTTGTGCGCGCTTTGCACGCCATTGTTCATGCCCAGTCCGCCGGCGGGCGATACCCTCGCCGCCGCATCGCCGACCAGGAAAACCCTCCCTCGCCGCCACTCCGTGGCCACGCTCGGGGACATCACCCACGGGCTCAGGCTCAGGATTTCAAAAGGCACATCCCCCATGCCCGAAGCCCGCCGCACCAGCCCCGCCGCCTGCTCCGCGCCAATATCCTCCGCCCTCTCGCCCTCATCCAGGAAATGGTGCATCAGCCAAAGGTCGCCGCCATCCACCGTGACGAAGCACCCGTAAAAATCCGGTCCCAGCGTGTTGGTCAAAAGCGCCCTCCGCCCAGCCAGCCGTTCGCCGCAAGGCATGCGGAAAAACACACTCAAAAACCTCCCCAGCTCCCCCGGCCCCTTCCGCTCAATTCCAAGCTGCGTGCGCACCGGGCTGCGGTCCCCGTCCGCCGCCACGAGATACTCCGCCTCCGCCACACCACCGCTCCCATCGGCGCCGGCAAACTCCACGCACACCCCGCCCCCTTCCTGCGAAAACGACTTCACCGCCGTGCCGAAACGGCAGTCCACCAGCGGCTCCGCCCGCACCGCCTCAAGCAAAACCTCCTCCGTGTGCGGCTGCGGGCAATGGAACGGATGGCACGGGCTGAACCGCGTATTCTCGGGCGCAAACGGCGACGCCCCCAGCAGCTCGCCCGCCATCCCGCCCCTGGCCCAGATGGAAACAAAATCCGCCGGCTGCCGCAGCCCGCCCGCTCGCATTTTGTCGAGCAACCCGAGTTGGCGGTAAATCTCGCCCGTCCGCCGCGTTACCCCCATCGCCTTCGGGTGCCTCGAAACCCCCGGGTGCTTTTCAAACAAAATGGTTTTGACCCCGAACCGCGCGAGCAAAAGCGCCGTGATCAACCCGCAAGGCCCGCCACCAACCACAACAACCTGAGAGGAGACTTTTTCCATACCGCAGCAAACTCCAAGTTACCGAATCAACATGCAATCCCGGACCTCCACACCCCGCAGCGAATAGCAATACCTACTTCGCCGCCTTCAGCGCCGGATCCCCCGGCTTCTCCCCGAACTCCCCGCGCCCGAGATACAACCTGTAACGCCCCACCACCGAGGCGATGTATTCCTTCGTGGATGGGAAATCCATCGCCTGCCCGAGCCCGCGCGCGCTGTCGGCGCCCTGCCCGACCCACCTTTGCACGCGGCTCCTTCCGGCATTGTATTCGGCCAGCGCGAAGGGCACGGGATCGTCCTTGTGCGCCCAATGCCGGAGTGCCCGCGCCAAATACCATGTCCCTGCATCGATGTTCACCTTCGGGTCGAAAAGGTCGGTGGGCTTGAAGGTTTCGACCTTGCACGCCTTCGCCCAATCCGCAGCCGCGGGCTCCGTGATTTGCATGAGCCCCCGCTCGCCGGCCTCCCCTTGCGCATCGGCGCGGAATTTCGTTTCGCGCCAAACCACGGCCTTCACGAGGCTGGGGCTCACGCCGTTGTTCCGTGCCGCCTGTTCGATCAACGCATCGTAGCGGCGGAACCTTTCTTTCGCCAAAAACTCCTCCAGCGCCTCGAACCGGGCGGCATCGCGGAGAACAAGGAACGCCACGCCCGCGGCGGCGAGCAGCACCGCCAGGGCAACGCCGGCATTGCGCATGGAAAAAATTCCCATCGCGGATTTCCTAACCGCGATTCCGCCTTCCGCCAAGGCGCGCGATGCGCCAAAGTCGCCGCCATGCTCAATTACATCTGGCTCGGCCTCGCGGTCCTTGCGGTGTTGCTCGGCGGATTCTCGGGGCAGCTCCAGGCGGTGACCAACGCCGCCTTCGAAGCCTGCAAGACCGCCGTGATGGCCCTCGCCCTTCCGCTCGCGGGCGTGATGGCGCTTTGGCTGGGCCTCATGAAAATCGCCGAAAAAGCGGGGCTCGTTTCCGTCCTCGCATCGGCCCTGCGCCCGGTCCTGCGCTGGCTTTTCCCCGATGTGCCCGCGAACCACCCGGCCATGGGCTCGATGGTCATGAACATGGCGGCGAACATGCTGGGCCTCAACAACGCCGCCACCCCGCTCGGCCTGCGCGCCATGCAGGACCTCGAAAAACTCAACCCCCGCCCGGGCACCGCGACGAATGCGATGTGCACCTTCCTCGCGATCAACACCAGTTCGATCCAACTCATCCCGGCCACCACCGTGGCCATCCTCGCGGCGGCAGGTTCGAAAAACCCGACCATCATCATCGGCACGGCATTTTTCGCCACCTGCTGCTCGACGCTCGCAGGCATCATCGCCGTGAAGGCCTTCGAGCGCCTGCCCATGTATGCGCTCCCGCCCGCCCCGCCCCGCAGCGAAACCGCCCCGGCGGAGGAAGGGGAACCGGAAACCGAAACCTTCCAACGCCCGGCCTGGTGGGGCACAGCGGTCCTCATCGCCTTCGCCGCCTGCTTCGCATGGTTCGGCTGGAGTTTCATCCAATCCCAAACCGAACCGCGCCCCCCGCTCGTCGCGCTGGTCGAAGCCATTTCCTACCTGGCCATCCCTTTCCTCATCGCCTTCTTCCCCCTCTACGGCGCGCTTTGCCGCGTGAAGGTCTACGAGGAATTCGTCGAGGGCGCGAAGGAGGGCTTCCAAGTCGCCATCCGCATCATCCCCTACCTGGTGGCCATCCTGGCGGCGGTGGCGATGTTCCGCGCCGCGGGCGGCATCGACATCATCACCCGGGCGATCGGCCCAGCGCTGGCCACGGTTGGATTCCCGGCCGAACTCATGCCGCTCGTCCTCATGCGTCCCCTCAGCGGCAGCGGCGCCAACGGCATCTTCGCGGAACTCGTCCAAGCCCACGGCCCCGACAGCCCCATCGCCCGCATGGGCGCTTCGATCATGGGCAGCACGGAGACGACCTTCTATGTCATCGCGGTCTATTTCGGTTCGGTCGCCATCCGCCGCACGCGCCACGCCGTGCCCGCCGGGCTCTGCGCCGACCTCGCCGGCGTCACCGCCTCGGTCATCATTTGCAACCTCGTTTTCGGAAAATAGCCGGAAGCGCCGCGGTTGAGCTTCCGCCCCGCATGGCGCATCCTTGGGAGGGATGAACCCAACGAAACCGCGCGCCGACTTCCGGAAAATCCTCCGCGACATGCCCCACAAGCCGGGCGTCTATGTCATGCGCGACCGCCTCGGCCATGTCATCTATGTCGGCAAGGCCCGCGACCTCCGCAAGCGCGCCGGCAGCTACTTCATGCCCTCGCGCAAATTCTCCGCCGACCTCAAGACCCGCGCCCTCATGGACAGCGTCTGGGACCTCGAATACCACACCGTGCGCAACGAGGCCGAAGCCGTCCTCTTCGAGGGCCGCCTCATCAAGGAATTCCGCCCGAAATACAACATCAGCTTCCGCGACGACAAACGCTTCCTCCTCGTGCGCGTGGACACCTCGGAGCCCCTGCCGCGCTTCACGCTCACCCGGCTGAAAAAAGAGGATGGCGCCCGCTACTTCGGCCCCTTCGCACACGCCGGCGCCCTGCGCGCCACGCTGGAAGCGATGAAAAAACGCTTCGGCCTCCGCTCCTGCCGCCCGACCGAGCCCGGCGAGGCCGATTTCAAGCACTGCCTCGACCATGTCATCAAAAACTGCAGCGCCCCCTGCATCGGCAAGGTGGACCGCGGGGAATACCTCCGCCGCGTCGAGGCGGCCTGCGAATTCCTTGAAGGGCAAAGCCGCGGCATGCTCGACCAAATCGAGTCCGAAATGAAGGCCGCCGCGGAGCGCACCGATTTCGAAAAGGCCGCCCAGCTCCGCAACCTCCTCGCCGACCTCAAAACCACCACCCGGCCGATCACCCGCTTCACGCGGAAATCGCTCCCCACCACCATCGACCCACAATCCGACATCCTCGCCCTGCGCGATGCGCTCTCGCTCCCGTCCCCGCCCGCCGTGATGGAGTGCTTCGACATTTCGAACATCTCCTCCGCCCACATCGTGGCTTCGATGGTCCGCTTCCGCGATGGCGTGCCCGACCGCTCGGGCTACCGCACCTACCGCATCAAGGGGCTCGAAACGCAGGACGATTTCGCCAGCATGGCCGAGGTGGTGCGCCGCCGCTACGGCCGCGTGCTGAAGGAATCCGCGGCACTGCCGGACCTCGTCATCGTGGACGGCGGCCGCGGCCAGCTCTCGAGCGCCTGCAAGGAACTCGCCGCCCTCGGGCTCGGGCACCTGCCGGTCATCGGCCTCGCGAAGGAATTCGAGGAAATCCACCGCCCCGGCCGCCCGCTCCCCATGCGCCTCCCCGAGGACAGCGGCGCCCTGCGCATCCTCCAGCGCATCCGCGACGAGGCCCACCGCACCGCCAACGGCTACCACAGCCTCCTGCTGAAGCGCCGCGTGCGAGAAAGCCTCCTCGACGCCATCCCCGGCGTGAGCGCCGCCCGCAAACGCGCCCTGCTCGCGAAATTCGGTTCGGTGGAACGCCTCCGTGCGGCGGACCCGCAGGAAATCGCGGAAGTCCCGGGCATCGGGAAACCCCTTGCCGAAAAAATCTCCGCTGCCCTCTCGCCCAGGCGGGAACCGCCCGCTACATCCTCGGGATCGTGATCCCGCGCTGGCCCATGTATTTCCCCGAGCGGTCGGCGTAGCTCGTGCCGCAAACCTCGTCGGCCTTGAAAAACACCACCTGCGCGAGCCCCTCGTTCGCGTAGATTTTCGCCGGCAACGGCGTGGTGTTGGAAATCTCGAGCGTCACATGCCCCTCCCACTCCGGCTCGAACGGGGTCACATTGACGATGATCCCGCAGCGGGCGTAGGTGGATTTCCCCACGCAAATCGTCAGCACATCGCGGGGGATGCGGAAATACTCTACGCTGCGCGCCAGCGCGAACGAGTTCGGCGGCACCACGCAGACATCGGTTTCCATGTCCACGAACGACCGGTCGTCGAACGCCTTCGGGTCCACCACGCTGCCGAAGACATTCGTGAAAACCTTGAACTCGTTCGAAACGCGGAGGTCGTAGCCGTAGCTCGAGAGCCCGTAGCTGATCACGCGCCCGCCGCCCTCCACCTGCTTGACCTGGCCATCCACGAACGGCTCGATCATGTGCCGCTCCAGCGCCATCCGCCGGATCCAGTGGTCGGAACAAACCGCCATTACGCCGTGAGCCCGGGGATTTTGATCCCGCCGGTCAGTTTGCCCATTTCATCGCCGGCGATTTTTTTCGCATCCTCCAAAACCTGCCGCACCGCGCTCAGCACGAGGTCCTCGAGCATCTCGACATCGGCGGGGTCCACCACCTGCGGATCGATTTTGATCGAGGTCAAATCCCCGGCAGCCGTGGCGGTCACACGCACCTTGCCGCCGCCCGTGCTGGCTTCGACCGTGCGGGACGCGAGGCCCGACTGCGCCTCGGCCATGCGTTCCTGCATGCGCTGCGCCTCCTTGAGCATTTTTGCGATATTCATGGCGCGCGAGTCTGGAGGGTGCCCTTGAAGATTTCGAGGGCTTTTTCAATCAGCGGGTCGTTGAGGAACTCCTCGAGCGGGTCCTTGGGCGGTTCGGGCGGCGGGGCCTCTTCGCGCGCGGCGGGCGGTTCCTCCGCCGGGGGCGCCTCCTCCACCACCAACGAATCGTCGAATTCAAAACGGAGCTTCAACGGCCGGCCGAGCTGCTTGAGCAGCCTCGACTCCATGTCCTTAGTCCCCTGTTCCATGAAAACCGAGCCCGCCTGTTCGCGGCTGGACCCCGGGAAACGGACCACGACCGCCCCGCCGGACTCGCCTTCGAAAATCCCATCCTTCAGCCAGCCGAAACGGATCACCGAACTCCCCGCAAACTCCGAGGCAATCGATGCCCAAACCGAAGCGGCATCGCCCGCAGGGGCGGCGGGTTTTTCCAAAACCTCCGTTTTTGCCGCGGGTGCCGGCGCCTGCGGTTTCGGGGCCTCGGCGGGTTTCGGCGCCGGTGCGGGCGGCACAACCGCTGCGGGCTTGGCAACGCGCGCCACCGGGGCGGCCGATCCGTCGCAAAGCCCCGACAGCGTCTCGATGACCTCCGTCAGGCTCGCCTCGTCGAGGATGTGGACCGCCTTGATGAGCGCGACATCGAATTGGAGTTTTTTGTCGGAGACCCACTTCATCGCCGACTCGGCCGCGGAGAAATGTTCGACGAGGTCGAGCAGCTTGCCCTGCGGAACAGGTCCTCCCCCACCCTTCGCGCCCGCCACCAGAGCATCGCGCAGCGTCCCGACCAAATCCGAGGCCAGCCGCGAGAGGTCCTTCCCGGCATCCGACTGCGCGGCCACGATGTCGAGCGCGGTGTTGGCATCCTGCGCGAAGACCGCCGCCGCCAACCCCTCCACCGTTTCCCTCGGCGTGAAACCGAAAACATCCATCACATCGCCCGCGCCGATTTTCTGGCCGCAGAAAGCCACCATCTGGTCGAGCATGCTCTCGGCGTCGCGCAAGCCCCCGTCGGCCCCGCGCGCCAGCGAATCCGCCGCGGCCGGCTCGAGTTCGACCTTCTCCTCCTTGGCAATGTGGAGCAGGTGCTGCGCGATCAACTCCGCCGGGATGCGCCGGAGGTCGAACCGCTGGCAACGGCTCGTGATCGTCGCCGGGACCTTGTGGGCCTCGGTCGTTGCAAAAATGAATTTCACATGCGGCGGCGGCTCCTCGAGCGTCTTCAGGAGCGCGTTGAACGCCCCCGTGCTCAACATGTGCACCTCGTCGATCAGGTAGATTTTGAATTGCCCGCTCGCCGGCGAGTAGGCGGCCTTCTCGCGCAGGTCGCGGATGTTTTCCACGCCGTTGTTGCTCGCCCCGTCGATCTCGACCACATCCAGGTTCCGCCCCTCGGCGATTTCCAGGCACGCATCGCATTTGCCGCAGGGGTCGGGCGTCGGGCCCTTCGCGCAATTGAGCGCCTTCGCGAGGATCCGCGCCGTCGAGGTCTTTCCGATCCCGCGCGGCCCCACGAAAAGGTAGGCTTGCGCGATGCGGTTCGAGGCCACGGCGTTCCTGAGCGTGCGGGTGATGTGGTCCTGGCCGATCACCTCGGCGAAAGTCTGCGGACGGTATTTGCGGGCGAAAACGCGGTAGCTCACGGCGCGAACACTACTTCCGCCCACACACCCCATCCAGCAGGATTTGAACAACCCAAATGGCGTTCCTTTCGACAAAACTTCCTGGTTGATGCCGCGCCGGATCGGTGGGACATTTTTACGACTTTGATGCTCCCCCTTCGTTGCGAACATCTCACCTTCTCCCGCGCCGATGGCACCTCCTCGCGCGAACTCACCGCGAGCTTCGGCCCCGCCAGCTTCTGGGGATTTTGCGGCCAGGATAGCGAACGGATTCTGAATGTCCTCGGTGTGATCGAGCGGCCCGAGCGCGGTCGACTGGAAGTCCTCGGCATGAATGTGCTGGCAATGTCCGAGCCGAGCGCAAGGGCCTGGCGGGACCGTTGCTTTGGATTCCTTTTTGCCCACCCCCACCTGCTTCCCTCGTTCACAGTCGCTGAAAATGTTGCGATGCCATTCTTCCGGCTTTGCAGTCGCGACCCCGCGGTCGCCAAACGCCGCACACTGGAGATTTTAGAATTCATGGGCATCGCCGACCTCGAATCTTCTGCCGTCGGCGACTTGGATCACCAGGACACTTGGCTCGTAGCCATGGCCCGCGCCATCGTTCACCGTCCATCCATTCTCGTTGCCGTTTCGCAACCCGATCCGCTCCTGATCCCCCTCGCACGCCGTCTCGCAAGTGAAACCGGGACGACCATCCTCTGGAACGGCGAACGGAAAAACCTCGCGCGGCAAGTGGACGGAATCATCGATCTCGAAGCGGGTGCCGCCTTGGCCGGCGTGGCATGACGCCGCGACTCCTCCCTTCATCCTCCCCCCGCGGCTCGAACCTCGCCTTCGCCCTCCTTTGCCTCCCGCGCCAGCGCCGGGACGATGCGTTCCTCTTTTACCGGTTTTGCAAAACCATCGATGAAATCGCCGATGGGGTCGGTCCTACGCCAGATGAACGCCTCGCCTTGCTGCTTTCCTGGAAAAAAGCGATCGACTCGGAATTGCCCGAAGGGCTCGAGGAAATGGTCGCCCGCAACGGAATCGACCGCCGCCACCTCCACGCCATCGTGGACGGCTGTGCATCGGACATCGAACCGCAGTCGTTCGAAACCATCGCGGACCTCGAGTCCTACTGCTGGAAGGTGGCGTGTGCCGTCGGGCTCGCCTCGATCCGGATTTTCGGCTGCACCGATCCCCGCAGCGAAACCTATGCGGTCCACCTCGGGCACGCGCTCCAGCTTGTGAACATCCTCCGCGATGTGGGGGACGATGCCGCGCGCGGCAGGGTTTACATTCCGGAGGAGGACCTGCGGCGGCACGGGCTCTCCCGAAGCGAAATCCTCTCGGGCAAACCGGACCGCACTGCATTCCTGGCCCTCATGGCATTCGAAGCCTCGCGCGCGCGGACCCGCTTTGCAGCCGCCGCCGCGCCCCGTGCCGATTTCCACGCCCTTCTTCCCGCCCGGATCATGAGGGCGGTTTACGAAAAAATCCTCTCGGAGTTGGAACTCGCCGCGTTCCCGGTTTTCGAGCGCCGCGTTTCGCTTGGCGCTGCGGGAAAATTGGCGGCAGCCGCATCGGCTTTTTTGCAACGCCGCCCGTAGTTCTTGCCCAACACGCTCTCCGGACGCTGAATCAAGAAATGGAAAAAACCCTCGAGCACGCTGAAATCTCGGAAGCCATCAAAACCCTCCCCGGTTGGGTGTTTTCGGACAACCGCCTGCGCGCGGAATTCCGGTTCCGGAATTTCGTCGAAGCGTTCGGCTTCATGGCTTCCGCCGCACTGGAAGCCGAAAAGATGGACCACCACCCGGATTGGTCGAACTCCTACAACAAGGTCGCGGTCGAACTCACCACACACTCCGCCGGAGGCGTCACAGAAAAGGACATCGTCCTCGCACGGAAACTCCAGCAACTCGCCGCCGCGCGGCGCTGACCATTCCTCCGCAAAACTGAAAAAGCCCGTTCCGCGAGCGGAACGGGCTTTCTCTTCGTGGAGGGGAAATTCTTAGATGGCGGACTTGAATGCCTTGCCCGCTACGAACTTCACAGTCTTGGAGGCCTTGATTTTGATCTTGGCGCCGGTCTTCGGGTTCACGCCGGTGCGGGCCTTGCGGTGGCCGATCTTGAAGGTTCCGAATCCAATGAGCTGGACGGTCTTGGTTTTTTTGACACCAGCCTTAATTCCGTCGATGACGGCGTTCACTGCGCGCTCGGCATCGGCTTTGCTGGTTCCGAGGGATTTTTGGACTGCTGCGGTGAGTTCGACTTTGTTCATTTTTTGGGTTGTTGCTTGGGTTGGATTGAATCGTGTTTCGACTAACGCGGGCGAATGCACCAAATCGCCGCGGCACTGTCAAGGGGTGGCTTGGGCATTTTTGAAAAAATCAATTCGACTCGTCGAAAGCTGGTCCGGCCGGCACGGCGGGCGCCACCGGAATTCCATCCAGCGTGTCGCCCTGCGCCTCGGGAACAGCCTCCGGAGCGGGTTCGGGGGCCGGCTCGGGAGAAGGCGAGGCTTCCGATGCGGGCTTTGCCGCTGCTGCGGCAACCGGTGCACCGCCCTC
>JAGWWS010000043.1 GCA_018970255.1 Verrucomicrobiota bacterium
AACTCTTGGCCGCGATCGCCAAGGCCCTTTCCCTCGTCAGTGCCTCGGATGCCAGAAACTGGTTCTCGGCATGTGGCTACAGTATTGTTTAAATTGCTCTAACCTATTGGAGATGAAAAGTAGCTAAGAAGAGGGGACAACGCTTTAGGCTGACCCGCTAAAAAATGCGCGGATTCGCGCCGGCTCCCACTACTGCAACTTGTCCAGCGCCGCCTGCACCTCCGCCGCATGCCTGCCCGTCTCGGCCGACGGCGTCTTCCACGCAACCTTCCCATCCTTCACGATGAACGACTGCCGCTTGCTCACGGGCAAACCGAGGATGCCCGGCACGCCGAACGCCTCCGCCACCTTGCCATCCTTGTCGGCCACGAGCGCGAACGGGATTTTGTATTTGTCGCGGAACGCCCGCTGCGCCTCCGGCGTATCCCGGCTCACGCCCACCACGGCGAGGTTTTTTCCCGCCAGGTCGCCGAACGAATCCCTCAGCGAGCAAGCCTGCGCCGTGCACCCCGGCGTGTCGGCCTTGGGATAAAAAAACACCAGCACCATTCCCTTGGCGTAGGCATCCGCGAACGAAAATTCCTTCCCGTCCTGGTCCACCGCCACCACCGGCGGCGCCGCATCCCCAATCTCGAGCGCCTGCAATTTCGATCCGAATCCAAAAATTCCCATGGCGAGGATTCCCGCAACAAAAGCCCGTGAAGTCATGCCCAATCTCCATATCCCCCGCCCCGCCCCGTCGCAACCCGGGAAAAACCCTTCCGGTGCGTAGCCCAGGCGCTCCCGCCCAATGCTGTCACCTTTGCACATAAAAGAGAGGAGCACAGGCGTCCCCGCCTGTGTGGGGCGCATGGCGCCATGGTTCCTAAATGGCCGTCGTGTTAAAGAACGCCAGTCTCTGCACGGCGGAGACGGCCATGCCCCCACCTTTTGCCCGGCCACGCTGACAGTATTGGGCGGGACGCCTGCCCCACTCAATTACACTTGGCGGCGGCGTTTGACTTTGACGAGGGCGAGCGAGCGCATGAGGGCGGCTTTCGTGGCCGCCTGTTCTTCGTCGCCCATCCGTTCGTTGCGCATCGCCTCTTCGGCGCGGCGGATCGCCTCTTCGGCGGCGGATTCGTCGATGTCGCTTTCCTTGACCGCCATGTCGGTGAGGACGGCGATTTTTTCCTGGGTGATTTCGACGAAGCCTTCGCCCACGGCGAGGCGGGTTTCCTCGCCGCCCTTCACCACGCGCAATTCGCCGGGCTGCAGGAGCGTCATGAGCGGAGCGTGCATCGGGAGCACGCCGATCTCGCCCTCGACCCCGGGGATGACCACGGAGTCGACATCATCGGAGAAGCTCTTCGCCTCCGGCGTGACGATTTCGAGGCGGACCATGCGTCAGCTGTCCTTCACCATGTCGATGCCGCCCTTCATGTAGAAGTTGGCCTCGGGGACATCGTCGTGCTTGCCGTCGAGGATTTCCCGGAAGCCGCGGATGGTGTCGGCGGTGGAAACATACTGCCCCTTCGTGCCGGTGAAGATTTCGGCGACATGGAAGGGCTGCGACAGGAAGCGCTGGATTTTGCGGGCGCGGTAGACGGTCAGCTTGTCCTCGGGCGAAAGCTCGTCCATGCCGAGGATGGCGATGATGTCCTGAAGGTCCTTGTAGCGCTGGAGCACGCGCTGGACGCCGCGGGCGACATTGTAGTGCTCCTCGCCAACGATGTCGGGCGCGAGCGCCTTCGAGGTCGAGGCGAGCGGGTCGACGGCCGGGTAGATGCCCAGCTCGGCGATGGAACGCTCGAGCACGATCGTGGAATCGAGGTGCGCGAAGGTGTTCGCGGGTGCCGGGTCGGTGAGGTCGTCCGCCGGCACATAGACGGCCTGGAACGAAGTGATCGAACCCTTCGTGGTCGAGGTGATGCGTTCCTGGAGGTCGCCCATCTCGGCGGCGAGGGTGGGTTGGTAGCCCACGGCGCTCGGCGTGCGGCCGAGGAGCGCGGAAACTTCGGCGCCGGCCTGCGAGAAGCGGAAGATGTTGTCGATGAAGAGGAGCACATCCTGGTTTTTCTCGTCGCGGAAATACTCGGCCATGGCGAGGGCGGAGAGGGCGACGCGGAGGCGGGCGCCCGGGGGCTCGTTCATCTGGCCGTAAACGAGGGCGACCTTCGACTTCGCAAGGTCGTCCTGCACGATGACGCCGGATTCGCTCATTTCCGCGTAGAGGTCGTTGCCCTCGCGGGTGCGCTCGCCGACGCCGGCAAAAACGGAATAGCCGCCGTGGCCCTTGGCGATGTTGTTGATGAGTTCCATGATGACGACGGTCTTGCCGACGCCTGCGCCACCGAACGCGCCGACCTTGCCGCCCTTGGTGAACGGGCAGATGAGGTCGATGACCTTGATGCCGGTCTCGAGGATTTGCGCCTTCGTGTTTTGCTCGAGGAGCGGCGGTGCCTTGCGGTGGATGGGGTATTTTTTCTCGTGCGGCACGGGGCCGCGGCCGTCGGTGGGGTCGCCGGTGACATTGAAAATGCGGCCGAGCACGCCCTCGCCCACGGGGACGGAAATCGGGGTTCCGAGCGCGTTGACGGACATGCCGCGCGTGAGGCCTTCGGTGGAACTCATCGCGATGGCGCGGACCCAGTTTTCGCCGAGGTGCTGCTGGACCTCGAGGGTGAGGCGCTGGTTTTCCCCGGCGGATTCGAAGGTGATTTCCAGGGCGTCGTAGATTTTCGGGAGCGGACCGTCGGCCGCGTTGAACTCGACATCAACCACAGGCCCGATGACCTGCACGATTTTACCTTGTTGGCTCATTTGGTGTGTTTTTTTGGCGTTTGGAAAAAGAGCGCGGGATTAAAGCGCCCGGAGGCGGGTTCTACAACTGCAAATTGGCGGCGGTGCGGAGGATGCGTTCCTGGGCGGCCTTCATGCGGCGGGCGGGGGCGGGAGCGGTATCGTCGTGGCCGGCAAGGTGCAGGATGCCGTGGATGGCGTAGAGGGCGAGTTCGCGCGTGGGGGTATTCCCGAATTCCTTGGCGCGGGCGGCGGCGACCGTGGCGCAAACAAGGACCTCGCCGTAGGGGAAGGTGATGGCGTCAGTGGGACCCGGTTCGCCCAGGAAATCGCGGTGGACGCGCGACATGGCGCTGCGGCCGAGCACGGTCACTTCGATGGCGGGAAGCCGCGCGAGCGGGCCGCCGGCTTTTTCCGATTCGGCGAGGCAAAGCGGGAGGGCGGCGCGGACGATCGATTCAAAGACGCTGCGCGAATAGCGCACGGAACGGCAGCGGTGGGCGAAGTGGAGCGGGGGAGGAACGGGGGCGGGTTTCATTCGCCGTCCCAGAGGAAATGCTCGAGCCGGAGTTTTTTGATGCGGTTGGCGGCTTCTAGAGAGCGGGGGCCGTCGGTGCCGCGCAGGATTTCGTAGGTGAGGATCGCCTCGTCCCATTTTTCCTGAGACTCGAGGATGCGGCCGGCGGCGAAGCCGGCCTTGTAGAACCAGAAAAATTCGACGGGAGCGGCCTCCCCCGGCTGGAAAACATCGTAGTAGGCGGCGACTGCGCCGTTGAGGTCGCCGGATTTCTCAAGGGCTGCGCCGATGCGGGTGAGAGCCTGGTTGCGCCAATCGGGGTTCGCCGCCTCCTCGCTGGCGACCTGTTTCCATGCCTCGATGGCGGCCCGAAGGTTCGCGGGGTCTTCGCCGGACATGGTTTGCAGGTTTTTCCCTTTTTCGACCAATGCGGCGGCGCGGGTCTGGCGGTCGCCACCGGAGGCGATGATGCGGTCGAGGATGGTGTTCGCCTCGCCGGGTTTCCCGAGTGCGGCTTGGATTTCCGCCTGCCGCAGGCGGGCGCGGAGGGCGAGCGGGCCGCCCTTTGCGGCGACCCGCTCGTAGAGGAGCAGGGTGTCGGATTCGGCGGTCGGGGTGGGAATGCGGGAGGCCGATTGCGCGGCGAGGAAGAGGGCGGGCTCCTCGAAGGCGGAACCGGGGAATTTTTCGGCGAGGGATTCGAGTTCCACGCGCGCGGCGGCGAAATCGCCGGAGGCGTAGAGGAGTTCGCCCAGCTTCATGCGCACGGCGGCTTCGGGTTCGGAGCCTTCGTGGGCGGCGAGGAATTCGCGGGCGGCGGCGATGGCTGCGGCGGGCGTGGAGGCGGCGCTTTTGTCCTCGATGAAGACCTTGAGGGCCGCTTGGCGGGCGGGGTCGGTATTGGTGGAGGCGCGTTGGAGTTCGAGGCGGGCGCCGTCGGTGTCGAGTTGGCGGTATTTCCATTCCGCGATGGCGATGCGGGCGCGGTCGGCGATGCCGGGTTTGCCGGATTCCGCGAGGGACAGCAGGACCTCCAGTGTGCGGGGGTCGCCGGCGCGGGCGAGTTGGAAGGATTCCTGCAGGAGGTAGGCATCGAGCATCGGGCTCGCGGGGAATTCCGCGCGCAGGCGGGCGAGGCCTTCGTTGGTTGTTTCGCCCAGGAGGAGGCCGCAGAGTGCGGAATTGAACAGCGCGGATTCGGCGAGTTGAGGGTCCTTCGAAGCGGAAAGGAATGCTTCGGATGCGGCGGCGTTTTCGCCAAGGCCGGCGAGCGCAAGGCCGCGCAGGAAATCCGTGTGCGGGGCAAAGCCGGCCGGCGGGAGGAGGCTGAGCGCATCGGCATGGCGGCCGAGGCGGATGCGGATGGCGGCGAGTTCGCGGGAGGTTTCCTCGGCGAGCGGGTTTGAGCCGGGGTCGGCGGCAAGGCGTTCGAGGAGTTCCGCGGCTTGTGCGGCTTGGCCGCGGCGGGACTCGAATTTCGCAAGGTAGTAGGTGGCAAGCGTCCTGCGGCGGGATGCATCGGCTTCACCAGACCAACGGGAAAGTTGTGCAGGCGAGGCGCTGGGCGACGAGGCATAGATTTCGTCGAGCGCCTCGAAGACTTCGCCGAGTTCGTCGGAATCCGCGCGGGCGGAGATAAATTCTTCGAGCCGTGTTTCGGCTTCGGGGGTGCGGCCGAGCGCCGCCAGCGAACGGGCGCGCAGGACCGTGGCGGCGGCATCCATGCGGGGGTCGAGAGGTTGCAAGCCTTCGAGGAGTGCATTGCATTTTTCGTGTTCGCCCCGAAGCGAGGCGATGCGGGCGAGCAGGAAATCGCGCCGCGATTTTTCGCGGGCGGAGGCGGGTTCGAATTGTTCGAGGGCCACAGCGGCTTTTTCCGTTCCACCGCCGAGCAATTCGAGTTCAGCCAGGTCCATGAGCGCTTGCGAGCGGACAGGCGATGCCGCCCATGAAGAAGCCGGTGCGAGGGTTTCCTTGGCGGCGTTCGGGTCGCCAAGGTTCGAAAGCATGCGGGCGCGGTCGACGGTGGCTTCGGCGCGGTTTTGGAAAGCCGGGTCGGCGAGGCAGGCATCGAAAGAGGCGAGCGCCTGTTTCCAATCGCCATTGAGCGCCTGAGCACGGGCGAGCAGGAATTTCCCTGGGGTGCCGAGTGCCAGCTCGGGCTTTTCGAGGATTGCGGCGGCGGCGGCAAACTGACCGTCAGCGATAAGCGCGTGCGCGTAGAGGAGGTTCGCTTCGGCACCTGCCTGCGGGCTTCCGATACCGGGGAATTCCTTTTCGATTTTGACCAGCGCCACTTGGGGGAAGCCGGCTTCGAGGGCTTTTGCGGCATCCGCCGTTCCTGCCCCAATGGCGGCGGGTGCGCAGGCGGTGAGCAAAAAGGCAATGACCCGCTTCATGGCTTCAGGGATTTGGCGAGGTAGCGGCCGGTGATGCTGCCGGGCGTGCGCGCGACATCCTCGGGCGTGCCCTCGGCGATGATTTGCCCGCCGCCGGAGCCCCCCTCGGGACCGAGGTCGATGACCCAATCCGCGCATTTCACGACTTCCAGGTTGTGCTCGATGACGACGAGGGTGTTGCGCGCGTTGCGGAGTTTCATGAGGACCTCGAGCAATTTGTGGACATCGGCAAAATGGAGCCCGGTGGTCGGCTCGTCGAGGATGTAGATGGTGCGGCCGGTGGGGCGCTTGGAGAGTTCCCCCGCGAGTTTGATGCGCTGGGCCTCGCCGCCGGAGAGCGTGGTGGCGGATTGGCCGAGCCGGAGGTAGCCGAGCCCGACATCCTGCATCGTCTCGAGTTTCGCGCAGAGCGCGGGCACGCTACGGAAGAACACCGACGCCTCGTCGATCGTCATATCGAGCACATCGGCGATGTTTTTGCCCTTGAAGGTGATTTCGAGCGTCTCGCGGTTGTAGCGCTTTCCGCCGCAAACCTCGCATTCGACGAAGACATCCGAGAGGAAGTGCATTTCGATGCGGATGAACCCGTCGCCCTGGCAGTGCTCGCAGCGGCCGCCCTTGTTGTTGAAGGAAAACCTTCCCGAGCCGTAGCCGCGGACGCGGGCGGCGGGCAGCCCGCTGAACAAATCGCGGATCGGGCCCATGGCGCCGGTGTAGGTGGCGGGGTTCGAGCGCGGCGTGCGGCCGACGGGGCTTTGGTCGATGACGACGATTTTGTCGAATTGCTCGGTGCCGAGGATCGCCCGGTGCGCTCCCGGGCGGGCCTTCGCGCGGTGGAGGTCGCGTTCGAGGGCCACGCGCAGGATGTCGTTCACGAGCGTGGATTTTCCGCTGCCCGAAACGCCGGTCACGCAGGTGAAGCAGGAGACCGGGAATGCGGCGTCGATGTTCTTGAGGTTGTTCTCGGAGGCGCCAATGACGCGCAGCCACCCGTCGCCGGCCTGCCCGGGCTCGAGGTCGGTGCGGCGCGGTGCCGTGCGCTGCTTCGGGATGGGGATGCGGATGTCGCCGTTGAGGTATTTCGCCGTGAGCGATGTGCCGGTGGCGAGGACGTCGCCCGGCGGCCCCTGTGCCACCAGCATTCCACCGCGCGGCCCGGCGCCGGGCCCGAGGTCGATGATGTGGTCGGCGGCGCGAATCGTGTCCTCGTCGTGCTCGACAACGACCACCGAGTTCCCCAAATCGCGCAGCCCGCGGAGCGTGGCGATGAGGCGCTCGTTGTCGCGCTGGTGGAGCCCGATGCTCGGCTCGTCGAGGACATAGAGCACGCCGGAGAGCCCCGAGCCGATTTGCGTGGCGAGGCGGATGCGCTGGGCCTCGCCGCCGGAGAGCGTGCCGCTTTCGCGGTTGAGTTGCATGTAGCCGAGGCCGACCTCGTTCAGGAAATGCAGCCTCTGCCGGACCTCGCGCAGGACATCCTTCGCGATTTCCGCCTCGGTTTCGGAAAGCTTGAGGCCTGCAACGACGCCTGCCGCCTGCGCGATCGTGAGCCCGCAGAGTTGGTCGATGCCGAATTCCCGCCCGTCGTTGGCCGCAAGCGTGACCGCAAGGATTTCCGGCCGGAGCCGTGTTCCGCGGCAAGCGGAGCAGGTGCGGCGCCCCTGCATGGTGCGCAGCCGCTTTTTCGTGAACTCGCTTTTCGAGGTTTCGAGCAGGTTTTCCAATTGCGCGAGCAGACCTTCATAGGGTTTTGAAACCTGCCGCTTGGGTCCGGTGGAAACAGTAACGGGGCGGCCGCCGGAGCCGTGCAGCAGCAGGTGGCGGAAGGCTTCGGGCAATTCGTCCCATGGCTTGTCGCGCGGCGCGGGCGTGTCCGCGAGCAAGCCCTCGAGCAGCGCGCCGTAGTAGGCTTTCAGCGCCTTGTTCGCCAGGCGCCACGGGCGGACCGCGCCTTGCGCGAGCGATTTTTCGGAATCCACCACGAGTTCGGGGTCGAAGAAATTTTCGGTCCCGATGCCGTGGCACGCCGGGCAGGCGCCGAGATGGCTGTTGAAGGAAAAATGTTTCGGCGTGAGCCGCGGCATCGAAAAGCCGGTGGCAGGGTTGCAAAAGTCCGTGGAGAACGGCTCCTCGATCCAGCGCTCCGACCCCGGCTCCTGCCGGCTGGTGGCGAGCCGCCCCCCCCCGCGGCGCAGGGCGGTTTCGATGGAATCCGCGAGGCGTTGCCCGAGGTCGGACCGCACGGTGAGGCGGTCCACCACGGCCTCGATGCGGTGGGTTTGGTTTTTGTCGAGCCGAACGGGTTTTTGGTCGCCGAGTTCGATCGTCTCGCCGTCGATGCGGAGCCTGACGAACCCTTCGCGGCGGGCCTTTTCGACAACATCGCGGAATTCCCCCGCCTGGTCCGTGACGAGCGGGGCGAGGACCAGGAAGCGCGTGCCCTCCGGCCAGCGCAGGATCGCATCCGCAATCTGCTGCGGCGTTTTGCGGGAAACCACCTCCCCGTTCGCGGGGTCGTGCGGGATGCCCGCCGCAGAGTAAAGCAGGCGGAGGTAGTCGTAGATTTCGGTCGTGGTGGCAATCGTCGAGCGGGGGTTCGCCGCCGAGGTCCGCTGCTCGATCGCGATGGCCGGCGAGAGCCCCTCGATATAGTCCACATCGGGCTTTTGCATGCGGTCGAGGAACTGCCGCGCGTAGGCGGAGAGGCTCTCGACATATTTTCGCTGGCCCTCGGCAAAGAGCGTGTCGAACGCAAGCGAGGACTTCCCGGAACCGCTGAGCCCGGTGACCACGACGAATTTGTGGCGCGGGATTTCGACATCAATGTTGCGCAGGTTGTGCTGGCGCGCGCCCTTGATTCGGATGGCGGATGGTTTGTCCTGCGTCATGCCGTGGTGTTGAACCTGCAACCCTAAACCCAAACCCGTGCGGCTATCAAACGCCGCATCCCCAAAATCCTTGCCCGCGGGCCGAACGGTGGAGAGAATTCCGTCCGCAATGACTCCCCCCTTTGCCGAATTCATCGGAACGGCGTTGCTGCTCCTGCTTGGCAACGGCGTTGTCGCCACGGTTCTCCTCAACCAAAGCAAAGGCCAAAACGCCGGCTGGGTCGCAATCACGGCCGGTTGGGGGCTGGCCGTGTTCGTCGCGGTTTTTTCCGTGGCCCGCATCAGCGGTGCGCACCTGAACCCCGCCGTATCGCTCGCCATGGCGATGACCGGCCGCCTGCCTTGGGAAATGTTCGGCCCGTATGTGGCGGCGCAAATGCTCGGCGCCATCGCTGGCTCGTCCCTAGTTTGGATTGCATTCCTGCCGCATTGGAAAATGACGCCCGACCCCGCGTTGAAACTGGCGGCTTTTTGCACCGCACCGGCCATTCGGAACGCTCCCGCGAACCTAGCCTGCGAAGCCATCGGAACCTTCGTGCTCGTCTTCGGCGTTTTTTGCATGAAAGGCGCCACCGGTTCGCCCGGCGGGGCGGCGGTTTTCCCGATCGACCTCGGGGCGCTGGGGGCATTGCCCGTGGGGTTGCTCGTTTTCGCCATCGGGCTCTCGCTCGGCGGACCGACCGGCTACGCGATCAACCCCGCACGCGACCTCGGGCCGCGCATCGCCCACGCCATCCTGCCCATTGCCGGGAAGGGCGGCGGCGACTGGGGCTACTCGTGGATTCCCGTTCTCGGACCGCTCACCGGCGCCGCGCTGGCGGCGGCCGCCTACCAGGCACTCGGGAGTTTTTGATTTTTCCATGAAATACATCCTCGCCCTCGACCAGGGGACCACGAGTTCCCGTTCGATCGTCTACGACGAAAACCTCAAACCGCTCGCCAGCTCCCAGAAGGAATTCACGCAACACTTCCCGGAACCCGGGCGGGTGGAACACGACGCTGCGGAAATTTGGGAAACCGTCCGCACGACCGCGCAAGAAGCCGTGGCGAAGGCCGGAATCGACGCGCGGTCCATCGCCTCGATCGGCATCACGAACCAGCGCGAGACAGTCGTGGTCTGGGACCGGCGCACCGGCGAGCCCGTCCACCGCGCGATCGTTTGGCAGGACCGGCGGACCGCGGACTACATGTCCGCGCTGCGCGAGGGCGGCAAGGAACCGCTCGTGCAAAGCCGCACCGGGCTTTTGCTCGACCCGTATTTCTCCGCGAGCAAGCTGCATTGGATCCTCCGCGAAATCCCCAACGGCCGGGAGCGCGCGGCGGCTGGCGAACTGGCGGCCGGGACGGTCGACAGTTGGATGCTCTCCAATCTCACGGGCGGCAAAACCCACGCCACCGATGTCAGCAACGCGTCGCGCACGATGTTGATGAACATCCACACCGGCGCTTGGGACCCGGAATTGCTCGCGCTTTTCGACATCCCGGCGCCATTGCTCCCGCAAATCGGTCCCAACAGCGGGCCGCTCGGAACGGCTGAGGCCGGCTTCCTCGGAACCGAAATCCCCATTTGCGGCGCGGTCGGCGACCAGCAATCCGCGCTCTTCGGCCAACTCTGCACAAAGCCCGGGCTCGTCAAATGCACCTACGGCACGGGTTGCTTCCTCCTCGTCTTCACGGGACCGGACGCCGTTACGAGCAAGAACCGCCTGCTCACGACCGTCGCGTGGAAAATCGGCGGCGGACCGCTCCAATACGCCATCGAGGGCAGCGTCTTCATGGGCGGGGCATCCATCCAATGGCTCCGCGACGGCCTCGGGATCATCCGCAGCGCACCGGAGGTAAACGCCCTCGCGGCTTCCGTCGGCGACAGCGGCGGCGTGGTTCTGGTCCCGGCGTTCACGGGCTTGGGGGCGCCGTATTGGGATGCCGGGGCTCGCGGGGCGCTGCTCGGAATGACCCGCGGCACCACGGCGGCACACATTGCGAGAGCGACGCTCGACGGGATTGCCTTCCAAGTCGCCGACCTTGTCGAGGCGATGCAAAAGGATTCAGGCGCGAAAATTTCCGCCCTGCGCGTGGACGGCGGCGCGTGTGCGAGCGACCTGCTCATGCAAACGCAGGCGGACATCCTCGGCACCCCGGTCGAGCGCCCGACGAATATCGAGAGCACCGCCCTCGGCGCCGCCATGATGGCCGGCCTCGGCGCCGGCGTTTGGCGAGACATGGATGCCCTTTCCGAAATCCGCAGCGTCGAACGCCGCTTCACGCCCGAGACCGCCGCAAAAAGCCGCAAGGCGCGGCTGAAACTCTGGAAGCGCGCGGTCAAGCGCGCGCAAAAATGGGAAATTTCCAAATGAACAGAACCAAACTCCTCTCCAAACTGAAGGAAACCCCGCGCTGGGATGTGATCGTCATCGGCGGCGGCGCCACAGGCCTCGGCGTGGCCGTCGATTCCGCCACGCGCGGGTATTCCACCCTGCTGCTCGAAGCCCACGATTTCGCGAAGGGCACCTCGAGCCGCAGCACGAAGCTCGTCCACGGCGGCGTCCGCTACCTCGAGCAGGGCGACATCCCGCTCGTGCTCGAGGCGCTTCGCGAGCGCGGCCTGATGCACCTCAACGCCCCGCACCTCGTCCACCACCTCTCCTTCATCGTGCCGCGCTACCAATGGTGGGAGGGCCCGTTTTTCGGAATCGGCCTTAAGGTTTACGACGCCCTCGCCGGCAAGCTGAACCTCGCCCCCTCGCGCCTGCTCTCGCGCGAGGAAACGCTCGCCCGCATCCCGAACATCGAGCCGGAGCACCTGCTCGGCGGCGTGGAGTATTTCGACGGGCAATTCGACGACTCGCGGCTCGCGGTCTCGCTCGCCCGGACGGCCGTGCACCACGGCGCCTGCTGCCTGAACTACGCGCGCGTGGACAGCCTCACCAAAAAGAACGGTCTCGCCAGCGGCGTCCGGTTCACGAACACCGAGACCGGCGAATCCCACACTGCCGAAGGCGCCGTGGTCATCAATGCCACCGGAATTTTCAGTGACCACATCCGGTTGATGGACGACGAAAAAGCCGCCCCGGCCGTGCAGCCAAGCCAGGGCGTGCACCTGGTGTTCGACCGCTCGTTCCTGCAGGGCGACTCCGCCATCATGGTCCCCCACACCGACGACGGCCGGGTTTTATTTGTCATTCCCTGGCACGGGAAGGTCCTTGTCGGCACGACCGACACCCCGATGCAAACGCCCGACCTCGAGCCCCGCGCGCTCAAGGACGAGGTCGGTTTCATCCTGCGGAATGCGGCGCGGTATCTGGCGCGCGACCCCAAGGAAAGCGATGTGCTGAGCATCTTCGCCGGCCAGCGCCCGCTCGTCCGCCCGCCCGGCAAGGATGGCGGCGCCACCAAGGCGATTTCGCGCAACCACGAGGTCCTCGTCTCCGAATCCGGGCTCGTCACCATTGTCGGCGGAAAATGGACCACCTACCGCAAGATGGCCGAGGACACGCTGGACCAGGCCGCCGTGCTGGCGGGGCTGGAGGACCGCGCCTGCGTGACGGAGAAACTGCAGCTGCACGGCTGGCGCAGCCCGAATGCCGGGGCGCTCCCCGATTGGCTTTCTGTTTATGGGAGCGAGGCCGGGGAAATCCAGGCGCTGGTCGCCTCGGATTCCTCGCTCGGGGCCTTGTTGCACACGCGGCTTCCCTACCCGCTCGCGGCGGTCGTTTGGGCGGCTCGGCACGAACAGGCGCGCACACTGGAAGATGTCCTCGCCCGCCGCACGCGCGCGCTTTTGCTCGATGCGCAGGCGGCGTTGGAATCCGCACCGGCGGCGGCCGGCGTGCTCGCGAAGGAACTCGGGCGCGACGATGCCTGGGCGAAAGCACAGGTTGCGGAGTTTGCGGAGTTGGCGAAGGGATACCTCGCGGCGTAAGTTTTGCGCATGGGAAACGGGAGGGAACACCGCGGGCGGATCGTAGATCCCGTAGCCGGCAGGATTTTTCCCGGCGTGGTTCTTGTCTCGGGCGGCCGGATCGAACGGGTCGCCGAGGATGCCTCCGTGGAGGAAGCGACTTTTTTGTGCCCCGGCTTCATCGACGCCCATGTGCACATCGAAAGTTCGATGCTTGCCCCGGCGGAGTTCGCCCGCATCGCGGTGGCCCACGGCACGGTCGGCACCGTTTCCGACCCCCACGAAATTGCGAATGTCCTCGGCGTGGAGGGCGTCCGCTACATGCAGCGCGAGTGCGCGCGCACGCCGCTGAAAATCCATTTGGGAATTCCTTCCTGCGTCCCGGCGACGCGTTTCGAAACCGCCGGCGCCGGGTTGGGTCCCCGCGAAATCGCTGAACTCTGCCGCGACCCGTCGCTCATTTACCTCTCGGAGATGATGAACTTCCCGGGTGTGGTCAGCGGCGACCCGGAGGTTATGGAAAAACTCGCCGCCGCAAGGAGGTTCGGGAAGCGCATCGACGGCCATGCCCCCGGCCTGCGCGGCGAAGCGCTGAAGAAATACGCCGCCGCCGGCATCGAGACCGACCACGAATGTTTCACCATCGAGGAAGCGCGGGAAAAACTTTCGCTCGGGATGAAAATCCTCATCCGCGAGGGATCGGCCGCCAGGAATTTCGGCGAACTCTGGCCCCTTCTCAACGAGCACCCGGAGTCCTGCATGCTGTGCAGCGACGACAAGCACCCCGATGAATTGCTCGAAGGGCACATCAACCAACTCTGCGCCCGCGCCGTGGCAAACGGCGTCCCGGCCCTCCACACCCTGCGTGCGGCCTGCACCAATCCCGTCCTGCACTACGGCCTGCGCTGCGGAATCCTCCGCCCGGGCGATCCCGCGGACTTCGTCCGGCTCGAAAACCTGGAGTCCTTCCGCGTTCTGGAAACCTGGATCGATGGCGAGTGCACTGCGCGCGGCGGCAAATCCCTGCTGCCAAAAACCCGTGCGCCGCGCGCGAACAAATTCCACGCCGCCCCGAAACAGCCCGCCGACTTCCGCATCCCCGCAGGCACAGGGCGCGTGCGGACCATCGAAGCCATCGACGGGCAAATCGTCACCGGCTCCGGCGAAGCGGAACCAAAGGTCGAATGCGGCTTCGCCGTTGCGGACCCCTCGCGCGACCTCCTGAAAATCGCCGTGGTGAACCGCTACGCAAATGTGCCCCCAGCCGTGGCGTTCGTGCGGGGCGCCGGGTTGAAGCACGGAGCGATCGCTTCGAGCGTTGCGCACGATTGCCACAACATCGTCGCCGTGGGTGCTGACGACGAATCCCTCGCCTGCGCAGTGAACCTTGTCATCGAAAACACCGGCGGGATTTCGGTTTCCGGCCCCGGCGTTTCGGATGCCTTGCCACTGCCCATTGCGGGGCTCATGAGCGACGGGTATGCCGAGGATGCCGCAGCCGCCTACTCGCGCCTGACCCTCGCCGCAAAATCGCTCGGCAGCCCATTGCAAGCCCCGTTCATGACACTCTCATTCCTCGCCCTGCTGGTCATCCCGGAACTCAAACTCAGCGACAGGGGCCTCTTCGACGGCCGCACTTTTTCCTTCACGCCGGTTTTCATGGGCTCGCCGGATTCGTAGCGCGCGAGGACGCCGCAACCTTTTCCGCGATTGCGCCGTATTGGGTAAGGGAAAGTCCTCCTGTGGGATTGCATAGACTCAGCGGCTGGACTTTGCCACAAAGGAGATTCGTCCAAATGACCACCTCACCCGCAGCCAAAGCCGCCGGTCCCTGCGCCGGGCAAATTTGGCTCTTCTCCTCCATAGGCAAGAAGACGGTCGTCGCCGCCACCGGCATCCTGCTCGTGGCCTTCGTCGTCGGCCACCTTCTTGGAAACCTCACGATTTTCCTCGGCCCCGACGCCCTGAATTCCTACGCGGCGAAACTCCACAGCCTCGGCCCCGCGCTCTGGGCCATCCGCGCCGCGCTGCTCGGAATCCTCGTGGCCCACATCTATTTCACCATGCTCCTCTGGAAGGAAAACCATGCCGCGCGCCCGCAAAAATACATCGCCTCGAACCCCGTCGGCACCACCGTCTTCGCCCGCACGATGCGCCTCAGCGGCCTCATCGTCCTGGCATTCGTCATTTTCCACCTCGCCCATTTTACCGTGCGGGTGGTGGACCCCTCCTTCGCCACAATGACAACCACGCTCGACGGCCACAAGGTCCACGATGTTTACAGGATGGTGGTCACCGGCTTCAGCAACGGGCCTGTCGTTTTGGTTTATGTCGTCGGCCTGTTCCTGCTGACCTTCCACCTCAGCCACGGCATCGGCAGCCTCTTCCAAACGCTCGGCATCACGAACCGCCGCATCCGCCGCACCTACGAGATCGGCGGCCGAGCGCTCGCCTGGGCGCTCTACGCGGGCTACATCTCGATCCCCGTTTCGATTTTCTTCTTCGGCCTCGGGAAAGGAGCGATCCAATGACACTCGATTCGAAAATCCCGGCCGGCCCGCTTGAGCGCAAGTGGACGGACTACAAAAACAACGCCAAGCTCGTCAGCCCCGCGAACAAGCGGAAGTTCGAGCTCATCGTCGTCGGTTCCGGCCTCGCGGGCGCCTCCGCCGCGGCCACGCTCGCCGAGCAGGGCTACAAGGTGAAGTGCTTCTGCTACCAGGACAGCCCGCGCCGCGCCCACTCGATCGCCGCGCAGGGCGGCATCAACGCCGCGAAAAACTACCAGAACGACGGCGACAGCGTTTACCGGCTTTTCTACGACACCATCAAGGGCGGCGACTTCCGCTCCCGCGAGGCGAATGTCCACCGGCTCGCCGAGGTGAGCGTGGACATCATCGACCAATGCGTCGCACAGGGCGTCCCATTCGCCCGCGAATACGGCGGCCTGCTCGCGAACCGCTCCTTCGGCGGCGCCCAGGTCTCCCGAACCTTCTACGCCCGCGGCCAGACCGGCCAGCAGCTCCTCCTCGGCGCCTACTCGGGCCTCAGCCACCAAATCGCCCTCGGCGCGGTGAAAATGTTCCCGCGGACCGAAATGCTCGACCTCGTCCTCGTCGACGGCCACGCGAAGGGCATTGTCGTCCGCGACCTGAACACCGGCGAAATCACCAGCCATGCCGGCGACGCCGTCCTGCTCTGCACCGGCGGCTACGGAAATGTCTTCTACCTCTCGACAAACGCCCGCGGCTGCAATGTCTCCGCCACCTACCGCGCCCACAAGCGCGGCGCGCTCTTTGCGAACCCCTGCTTCACGCAAATCCACCCCACCTGCATCCCCGTGGGCGGCGATTACCAGAGCAAGCTCACGCTCATGAGCGAATCCCTCCGCAACGACGGCCGCATCTGGGTCCCGAAGCGCAAGGAGGATTGCGGGAAGGACCCCTCCTCCATCCCCGAGGCCGACCGCGATTACTTCCTCGAGCGGAAATACCCGAGCTACGGGAACCTCGCCCCGCGCGACATCTCCTCGCGCTCCGCGAAGGAAGCCTGCGACGAGGGGCGCGGCGTCGGCCCCGGCGGGCTCGGCGTTTACCTCGACTTCGCCGAAGCCATCGGCCGCCTCGGCCGCAAGACCATCGAGGAGCGCTACGGGAACCTCTTCGAGATGTATGAAAACATCACCGGGGAGAACGCCTACGAACGCCCGATGCGGATTTATCCCGCCGTCCACTACACCATGGGCGGGCTCTGGGTGGACTACAACCTCATGAGCAACATCCCCGGCCTCCATGTGCTCGGCGAAGCGAACTTCTCCGACCACGGCGCGAACCGCCTCGGCGCCAGCGCGCTCATGCAGGGGCTCGCGGACGGCTACTTCGTCATCCCCTACACCCTCGGCGGCTACCTCACCACGCAGTTCGGGAAAAAAACCGACCCCTCGCACCCGGCGTTCGAGTCCACCGTGCGGGAGGTGAAGTCCCGCGTGCAATCGCTCCTCGATATCAAGGGCACCCGCACCGTCGACCACTTCCACCGCACCCTCGGGCTCATCATGTGGGACTACTGCGGCATGGCCCGCAGCCGCGAAGGGCTCACCGGCGCCATCGAAAAAATCCAAAAACTCCGCGCCGAGTTCTGGTCCGACCTCAGGCTCCTCGGCGGCTCCGCCGGCATCAACATGGAACTCGAGCGCGCCGGCCGCGTCGCCGATTTCCTCGAGTTCGGCGAGCTCATGTGCCTCGACGCCCTCGTGCGCGACGAATCCTGCGGCGGCCATTTCCGCACCGAGCACCAGACGCCCGAAGGCGAGGCCCTGCGCAACGACCAGGACTTCTCCTTCGTCTCCGCCTGGAAATACGAAGGCGAGGGCAAAACCCCCACCCTCGTGAAGGAGCCGCTCGCCTACGAACAGGTCAAACTCTCCACCCGCAGCTACAAATAACCCGCGCCATGAAATTCCACCTGAAAGTCTGGAGGCAAAAGGACCCGAAATCCCCCGGCCGGCTCGAGGACTACGAAGCCGACAACATCCCCGCCGACGCCTCGTTCCTCGAAATGCTCGACATCGTCAACGCCGGCCTCACCGGGAAAAACATCGAGCCCATCCAGTTCGAGTCCGACTGCCGCGAGGGCATCTGCGGGAACTGCTCGCTCACCATCAACGGCGTCCCCCACGGCCCCGGCCGAGGCACCACCTGCCAGCTCTACATGCGGAAATTCCGCGACGGCGACACCATCACCATCGAACCCTTCCGCGCCGACCCCTTCCCCGTCCAGCGCGACCTCGTCGTCAACCGCGCCGCCTTCGACCGCATCATCCAGGCCGGCGGCTTCATCAGCGAACGCAGCGGCTCCGCGCCCGACGCCAATTCCGTCCCCATCCCGAAAACCACCGCCGACGAAGCCATGGACGCCGCCGCATGCATCGGTTGCGGTGCCTGCGCCGCCGCCTGCCCGAACGGCTCCGCCATGCTCTTCGTCAGCGCAAAGGTCGCCCACCTCGGGTTGCTGCCGCAAGGCAAGCCCGAGAAAGACCGCCGCGTGCTCGGCATGGTCCGCCAAATGGACCAGGAAGGCTTCGGGAACTGCTCGAACTACTACGCCTGCGAAGCCGTCTGCCCCGCAAATGTCCCGGCAGCCTTCATCGCCCGCATGAACCGCGAATTCACCGCTGCCTCTGCCAAGGAAATGGCCGGCCTCCCGGTCTGACCCCCGGCAGCCCCGTTAGAGGGCGCCGCTCCTTCGGCGCCGTGAACTTTTCAAAAGACGCTTCGTTACCAGGAACTGCCCCTATCGTTACTTCCCGGTTGACGCCCCCACTTGGCGCACTACGATGTCTTACACCTTAAGATTCTATGGCCACGCTCACCATTCGTTTGCCCGACACACTCAAAGGCGATCTAGACAAGCTCAGCCGCAGGGAAAATAAGGCTGTGAGCGATATGGTTCGCGAATCCCTGCGCCGCTATGTCGCCGTGGAAAAGTTTCGCGCTGTTCGGAAGAAGGTTTTGCCGTTTGCCGAAGCCCAAGGTCTCCTGAGTGATGAGGATGTGTTCAAAGCCCTCTCATGAGGGTCATTCTTGATTCGAACATTTTCATCGCCGCCGTTGCCTCCCGTGGCCTCTGCGAAGCCATCGTGGAATTTTGTTTGGAGCGGCACACTCTGGTTTCGGGAGAGGGAATTCTCGAGGAAGTCGGGGAAAAGCTCAGAAACAAACTCAAGGTTCCTCCCAAGGTTGTTGCGGAATATTTGAAGTTCCTGAGGCAAAACATCGATTTGGTGAAACCCGAAAAGCTCGACCCCGGGACCTGTCGCGATCCTGATGATCTGATGGTCCTCGGTTTGATTTCACCCGGAGACGCACAGGCAATCGTAACGGGAGACAAAGATTTGCTTGTTCTGGGACAATTCAAGGGCGCTCCGATCATGACTCCGCGTGCTTTCTGGGAGTTCAACCAGTCCGAATTTTAGATTCCAAAACGCGAAGCGGGCGGGTTCGTGAGTTGCCCGTGTGCTGCCCGCACTGGATC
>JAGWWS010000011.1 GCA_018970255.1 Verrucomicrobiota bacterium
TGTAAAAATTGAAAGATTTCTTAGTAAATCCATGTAAACATTTTGGTGAAGGGAATCAAAATTAGAAATAAAAAATGGATTTGTAGCGTATAAAAAACAGCATATGAATGATAATCTTTTGCTTTTAGATATAAAAAATATGAAAAAATAAAAAATGCACACAGCCAAAATGCTGAGAGCAAGCGCCACAACTCTGAAAGGGAGTAAATCATCATAAGAAAAACCAATTCTTTGAAAAAATCCATTAATCCAATGGAAAAGTGCAGGCAGGCGCGTATATGTTCCAAAAACATCTAAAGGGGTCCACTCGGGTTTATCGGGTCGAACAGATGGAGGAACTGATTCTGCCCGGGGGTAAAAAATTGGAAGCCCCTTTGATTCCAAAAAGCCAATCTGGTTAAAATTCTCGCCAGCAATTAGAACAGATCCATCAGCCCAATCATCTCCATGGCTTAATTCTATAAATGTCAGTCTTATAGTTACGAGGACTAAAAGTATCCACAACAACCCAAATAGGTAAAAATCGGGCTTTTTTGAGGCATCGATAGTCTGGTCGGGTTGCTTTGTTTTTCTCTTGCGTGGCATTGTTGAGAGTCTTGTAAAATGCATATTTGAATTCCAAAGCGGATTCAAACTATTTTCTTGCCAAAAAAATGGGTTTGCCTCATTATTTCAAGTGTTGTCGGAACTTGGTTAAAGTTAAGATTTGGTATCTTGGAAAAGAAACTGATATAAAATCAGAAAATAGATAGAATGTTAAAAACAATAGCGATAACAGGGGGGTCAAGCGGGATTGGATTCCAACTGGCGAAAGACCTTTTAGCCAGAGGTGACAATGTGATCATAATCGCAGATGACCGGGGAAAGGTTGATAAAGCACACTTCTCGCTGTCCACGGCTGACGACAGGCTGATGAGCAAAGCTTGCGATGTCAGGGATTTCTTAGGCTTGTGTGATGTGTTTTTATGTGCAAAAGAGCACTTTGGAAGAATTGATGTTCTGGTCAACAACGCAGGGTTTGCAACCTACAGGCCTTTTGAGAAAAGTTCACTACAGGAATTATTGGATATATCAGAAGTAAATTTTACTGGTGTCGTTAAGGCAACCAAAGCAGTTCTTCCATATATGCAAGCCCAAGGCGAAGGGCATTTGGTAAACATCGCCTCGCTTGCAGGAAAGTTTACAATTACTCCGAACGCGATTTACTGTGGCGCAAAGCATGGTGTTGTTGGATTGTCTGGGGCCCTGCGGCACGAGTTGAAAAGGTTCAATATTGAAGTTTCCGTTGTATGCCCGGGCAGGGTTAACACGAATTTTTGCGATCACGAGACTTTTCAAAAACGCGCAGCTCGACCAGAAACATCTGTAAATACGCCAATTGAAAAAATGTCCAAAGAAATCATCAAGGTTATTGATCGCCCAAGAACGCTGAAATTCATCCCTGGATATTGGTCGGTGGTGAGCTGGATGATTAACTCGATGCCATTTTGCATAGCGCCTTTGTTTGATTCCATTCACCATGATCGAATAGAGTGCATTTACAAAGAATACAACTGATGACAACCCAAGTAGACTTTGGCGAAGCATTCTACGACAAAAAAGTATGGGGCTCTTCGGAGATTTCAAAGAGCCACAAAGGCATTGATCTCATCAAACTCGAAAGGTTACTTGAAAGCCGTGCAAATTGGGATGGCGTTAAGTGTCTTGAAATTGGGTGTGGAACGGGGAGATATCTCCGTGGTTTGAGGCGAATCCTTAATACAACCCAGAGCGAGTTGGCCGGAACGGACATCAGTTCTGCTTCGCTGGATATTGCGCGCTCTATGGGTGGCGGCATCGATTATCGGAATATCGAAAAAGGGGAAATGCCGTGGCCGGAGGCGACTTTTGATGTTGTCTGCTTTTTCGATGTTTTGGAGCATGTGGAGAACCCGGCAGATTTTGTAAAGTCATCGATGCGCGTGCTCAAGCCAGGTGGAATATTCCACGCATCCGTTCCGATGGAAGGAGACTGGAGGTGTCTTTGGAGGTGGTTTGATTTTATTGACCTGCATAAGAAAACAAAATATCTGGACGGCCAGATTCAACGGTTCACCAAAACTTCACTGAAGGATGTGTTTCTTGGGAATGGGCTCGTTTTGCAATCGGAGTCTTATAGTTATCAAGTGGTTGGAAATATTTTGGACCTCTTGTTGTTCAGCGGCCTGCAACTTGTCAGGAAGTTCAACCCCGACAAAACTCACTATGACATTGTGCGTCAATGTCGACCCGACAAACCGACTTTTTTCTCAAGGATCACTGGCGCACTCGAGGCGGCAATGTATTGGGAGGCAAAGTGGCTCAGGAATACTGCAGGGATGAATGCCCACCTGACATTCTTGAAACCTCAAACATGAAGTTTTTCATTACAGGTGCTGCGGGATTTATCGGAAGCAATCTTTGCGATGCCCTTTTGTCCCGAGGACATGAAGTGGTGGGCTGGGACAATTTGTCAACTGGCAGGCTTGCCTTTTTGGCTGTAGCCGGCAAAAGCCCAAAATTTGAGTTAATCCAAGGGGACAACTTGGATTCTTGTGCTTTGGTCCGTGCGATGCAGGGATGTGAATTTGTGGTGCATTTGGCCGCAAACGCGGATGTGCGGTTCGGTTTGGAGCATCCCGAGAAAGACTTGCAGCAAAATACGATCGCGACTTTCAATGTCCTTGAGGCAATGCGGTCCAACGGCATCAAGCAGGTTGCCTTCAGTTCCACGGGGAGTGTCTATGGCGAAGCCACAGTTATACCCACTCCCGAGGATGCCCCCTTCCCGATTCAAACATCCCTCTACGCCTCATCCAAGCTGGCGTGTGAGGGCTTGATCGAATCTTACTGCGAAGGTTACGGTTTCGAGGGATATATTTTCAGATTTGTTTCAATCTTAGGCGAGCGCTACACGCATGGTCATGTCGTCGATTTCTTTGATCAACTGCGGACGCACCCCGAGCGGCTCAAAGTTCTTGGCGATGGGACGGCCCGGAAATCCTATCTGTATGTGGGCGATTGCGTAGATGGAATTTTGGAGGTGATTGGCAAGCAAACTGCGAAGAAGGCAAAACACCGCGTGCAAATCTACAATCTGGGCACCGCCGAGTATTGTAGTGTGCGAGATTCCATCGGCTGGATTTGCAGCGAAATGAAGGTCACCCCCAATTTGCAGTTCTCTGGTGGAGACCGGGGATGGATCGGAGACAATCCCTTCATTTTTCTGGAAACAAAAAAAATGCGTTCTACTGGATGGCGACCGAAATTAAGTATCGAAGAATCTGTTCGATTGACTGTGAGGTGGTTGCAGAGCAACTGGCCATGCTAATTTTTTAGGACCATGGAAGTGCCTTTCAATAGCGAAAAGACGAGCACCCGAAAGAAAATTACAGCCCAGCAATGCCCGATTTGCTCAAGTTCAAGATTTTACTATGCTTTTTCATCTAAAAGATTGCGCGTTTTACAATGCTTTGATTGTCGATTCTGTTGCCTATCACCTGATACCGCCCGTGGGCTGACAAACATTTCCCAACGAAAGCCTTTGATTTTTTCTGCATCGCCCCGCTGCCAAAATGTTGTAGAGGCTTCCCAAGAGCTACTTTCCCAGTTTTATGGTTTTGAGTCTATTAAGGAAAAAGAAGACTTTGGGTTTTTTGAAATTTCCGGAACAATAAAAGACTTGGCTGGTTGGCAAACCACCGACCAAAATGATGAATTCAAGGAACTTGTTGTCTTTTTTTATCGAAAAACTTTCGCATCCGCAGGCAACCCAAATTCCAATCATTTATCGCAGGGCGAGTTTATTTTGTCACCGCATACCGCTTCCAATTTGATTTTCAAGTTGGGATACAACCCACTGGGTTTTAACAAGCGCCCCTCCCCGGAATCCTTGCCAGATCAAAAATTTTCCGCGACGGAAAAAGAAGAGGTTTGCGTTTTTCTGGCAAGCAAGCGCAACCACGCAAGGCCCCTGATTTCTGTGGTGGTCCCGGTCTACAACGAAGAGAGAACAATTTCAAAAGTCGTTGATTCATTGATTAATCTGGAATTTTCTGGAGCGGATGTGGAAGTAGTTTTGGTAGAAAGCAATTCGTCTGATCGCTCAAGGGAAATTGTAAATTCCTACTCTGGTCGAAAAAATGTGAAAATTGTTTTGGAGGAAAAGCCTTCCGGAAAAGGGCATGCCGTCCGCTGCGGAATCAAACATGCAACCGGCGACATTTTTATCATTCAGGACGCAGATTTGGAATATGACATAGAAGACTACCATGCACTGGTCTCGCCTATCATCCAAGGTCAGGAGGCATTCGTTCTGGGTTCCAGGCATGGGGGTAGAAACAATCTCAAATTAAGGAATTTCCAGCGACCCTTCTTGAGTTTTTTCTACAACATGGCCCATATTTTGGTAACTTTTTACATAAACAAATTGTTCGGGCTTCGGCTTAAAGACCCGCAAACCATGTTCAAAGTGTTCCGCCGCGATTGCATCGAAGGCTTGCAATTCCAATGCAATTATTTTGATTTTGATTACGAGTTGCTTATTAAAATCGTCCGCAAAGGATTCAAACCGATAGAAGTGCCGGTGAATTACAACTCCAGGAGTCATGCAGAGGGGAAAAAAATCCGCATGTGGCGGGATGCCCCCCTCGGGTTGTTTGCCATCACCAAACTCAAATTCACACCCTTGAAAAGTTTCTTAAAGATCGGGGAGCCGATTCCGAACGAATAACACGCTATGCTTATCACCCGCTCCCCTTTGCGCATCAGCCTTGGCGGTGGAGGCACGGACCTCGCCAGCTACTACGGCGAGCACGGCGGGTTTCTCGTCGCCGGGGCGATCAACAAATACATCTACATCACGCTCCACGAGACCTTCGTCGAGGAGTTGATCATCAAATACTCGAAACTCGAGCGTGTGGCGCGGGCGGCGGAGATCGAGCACCCGATCATCCGCGAGGCGTTTGCTCTCCTCCACATTGACCGCACCAACCTCGAAATGACCTCCATGGCCGACATCCCGGCGGGGACGGGGTTGGGGTCCTCGGGGAGTTTCACCACGGCGCTGCTGAAGGCGCTGCACGCCTGGAACCGGAATTTCGTTCACCCGCATCATTTGGCCGAGCAGGCTTGCGAAATCGAAATCGGTCGCTTGCGGGAACCGATCGGCAAGCAGGACCAGTTCATCGCCGCATATGGCGGGATCACGGCGTTCACTTTCCACAAGGACGGCCGGGTGGAGGCCCGCAAGGCGGCACTGGCCGAGGAGACGGTCCACGACCTCGAGGACAACCTGCTTCTGTTTTTCACCGGATACTCGCGCTCGGCCTCGGAGATTTTGAAGGACCAAAAAACGCGGAGCGAGCAGGCGGATGCGGCGATGATCGAGAACCTGCACCGCACGAAGGAACTGGGCCACCGCAGCCTGGATTGCCTGGAGCGGGGCGACACGCCGGGGTTTGCGGCCCTCATGCATGAGCATTGGCTCGGCAAGCGCGCCCGCTCGGCGGGCATGAGCAACGACCGGATCAATGAATGGTATGGGCTCGCCATGGAGAACGGCGCCCTCGGCGGCAAGCTCATCGGCGCGGGCGGCGGAGGATTTCTCATGTTCTACGCGGCGGACCGCACCCGCTTGCGCAAGGCCATGCGGGCCGCCGGCCTGCAGGAAGTGCGTTTCCAATTCGATTTCGAGGGCACGAAAATCCTAACGATGGGGTAGCCGCCGCGCGGGCTTTTCCTGGGGAAAATTGGTTCGGACACCTGCGATCTTGGGATGGGTTGGACGCAGTTCCCACTTGAGCGCTCGAAGTAAGCCGGTATCTTACTCCCGATGACCTCCACGCTTTCCACAAAGGGCCAACTGGTTTTCCCGGCACCGCTGCGAAAACAGGACCGTCTTGAACAGGGCCAGACATTCGAAATCGAGCGCCTCGAAGAGGGAGAGTATCTCGTCCGGAGGGTTCCTGGCGAATCCGAAGGGGGATTGGTGGAATGGTTGCTCGAGTGCCCGGTGAAGGGGTGGTTCCAACCAATCGAATCGGAATCGACGGACACGCTCTGAGGGGCCCGGGTCGATGGAATACCTGGTGGATGCGAATGTGCTCAGCGAGCCGACGAAGCCAAATCCCGACAACCGGGTGCTCGCTTGGCTGGGGCGGAACGCTCGGCATCTGAGGGTCTCTTCGATTGTGCTTGGGGAGTTGGAATACGGCGTCTTGCTTCTGCCTGCCGGGAAAAAGCGGCGGCAACTGGAAGCTTGGTTCGCCGGAGCGCGGGACCGGTTCGCAATTTTGGATTTCGATGCCGGTTGTGCGGCGGCTTGGGCCGGGCTGCTTGCAAAAATGAAAAAAAACGGAAGGTCCATGCCGGTGAAGGACAGCCTGATTGCAGCCACGGCGCTCGCCCACAATCTCGCCGTAGCCACGCGCAACACGCGGGATTTTGCGAATGCCGGCGTTCGGGTGGTGAACCCGTTTGAATACGATGGACATTGAAAATTTGCCCGTCGCGATCCTCGCCGGGGGCTTGGCGACGCGGCTGAAGCCGCTCACGGAGAGGATTCCGAAGGCTCTGGTGGAGGTGGCGGGAAGGCCTTTTGTGGATTGGCAACTGGAGGCGCTCGCCGCGCAGGGGGTGGAGCGCGTGGTTTTTTGTGTGGGGCACCTCGGGGAAATGGTCGAGGCGCATGTGGGGAACGGGCGCAGGTTCGGGCTCGGGGTTTCGTATTCGCACGATGGCCCCGTGCTGCTCGGGACCGGGGGGGCGTTGAAGCAGGCGCTGCCGTTGCTGGGTGGGGAGTTTTTGGTGCTCTACGGGGATTCGTTTTTGCGGGTGGATTTCGGGGCGGTGGCACGGCGTTTCCGCGAATGCGGCAAGCCGGGGTTGATGACGGTGATGGAAAACGCGGGTCGCTGGGATGCGAGCAATGTGCTGATGGAAGGGGGGCGGTTGGTTCGATACGACAAAGCGGCCCGACTGCCGTCGATGCGGCACATCGATTACGGGCTCGAGGCTTTCCGGGAGGAAGTTTTTGCGGGCCGCGGGGACGGGGCGTTCGACTTGGCGGAGGTGATGGGGGATTTGGTGGAATCGGGCGAAATGGAGGCGATGGAGGTGCGGGAGAGGTTTTACGAGATCGGTTCCGCACAGGGGATTGCCGACATGGAAAACTGGCTCGCCGGCAGGCCCAAGCGCCCAGCTGTTTTTTTCGACCGCGATGGAGTCATCAACGAGGTGGTGATGCGGGGCGGGGTGGCTTGTTCGCCGCGCATGGCAGCGGATTTCCGTTTCAAGGAGGGGATCCAAGGGCTTTTCGCGGCGGTGAAGTCGAGGGGATGGCTGCGGATCATTGCAACGAACCAACCCGATGTGGAGCGCGGCCAAATTCCCATGGCGGAATACGCGGCGATGCGGCGAATGGTCTTCCGCGAATTGCGACCGGACGGTTTCGAGGCCTGCGAGGCTTCGTCGAACGACAACCCGAGAAAGAAGCCGAATCCCGGCATGCTGCTCGATGCAGCGGCCAAGCATGCGGTGGACCTCGGGCGGTCGTGGTTCGTGGGAGATACCTGGAAGGACATGGAAGCCGGGCGGCGGGCGGGGGTGCGCACCATCCTGCTGGAGACCGATTACAATTCCGAGGCGCGGACCATGGCGGATTTCTGCTTTCCAACGCTGGCCGCGATTGAGAGTTTCCTGCTTTCGCAAATCCCCGAAGCTTCCCGGACATGACTTTTTCGAAGGAATTTCTCAACAAGGCCGCAGCAGTTTGCGCCGCGCTCGATGATGCTGCCATCGAGCGAATGGCGGCGCTGCTCGCCACGGTGCGCGAGCGCGGCGGGCGGGTATTTTTCATCGGCTCCGGCGGCGGGGCGGGCCACGCTTCGCATGCCACCTGCGACTTCCGCAAGCTGGCGGCCATGCAGGCCATTTGCCCCACCGACAATGTTTCCGAACTCACCGCCCGCATCAACGACGAGGGTTGGGAGACCTCCATCTCCGCGAACCTCGAAGCCAGCGGAATCGGCCCAAAGGATGCCGTTTTTGTTTTTTCCGTGGGCGGCGGCAACGAGCAGAAAAACATTTCCGCCAACCTCGTGAACGCCGTGCGTGCTGCCAAGAAAGCTGGTGCAGCGGTGCTGGGCGTGGTCGGGCGCGACGGTGGATTCACGGCCGAAAACGCCGACGCCTGCGTGGTGGTCGCCACGGTGGATGCCAATTTGGTCACGCCTCTCGCCGAGTCGTTCCAAGCCGTGGTGTGGCATTTGCTCGTTTCCCATCCGCTCCTGCAAAAACAAACCGCCAAGTGGGAGGGCACAAAATGAACCGGGCGTTCCGCATCAAAATTTTCGCCGATGGAGCGAGCCTCGGCGGCATGCTGGAAATGAGCAGGAACCCGCTCATTTCAGGTTTCACCACCAACCCCACGCTCATGCGCAAGGCAGGCATCACCGACTATGAGGCTTTCGCGCGCGAAGCGCTGCATGTGGTGCCAGAATTGCCGATTTCATTCGAGGTTTTCAGCGACGAATTGCCGGAGATGGAGCGCCAGGCATTGAAAATCGCGGGCTGGGGCAAAAATGTCTTCGTCAAGATACCGTCAACAAACACGCGCGGCGAGTCCACGCACGAACTCGCCGGCCGCCTCGCCCAGGCCGGGGTGAAACTCAACATCACGGCCATGACCACACCGCGGCATGTGGAACGGATGTTGCCTTCGTTGGCCGGCGGTCCCCCTGCGGTCGCATCGATCTTCGCCGGGCGGGTGGCCGATAGCGGCCGCGACCCGGTTCCCCTGATGAAGGAATGCCTGGAAATCCTGCGCGCCGCCCCGAATGTGGAACTCCTCTGGGCCTCGCCGAGGGAACTCTTCAACCTCGTCCAAGCCGATCAAATCGGGTGCCACATCATCACGATGACAAACGATTTGATCTCCAAAATCCCGCTGCTTGGAAAAGACCTCGATGAATTCGCATTGGACACCGTGAAAATGTTCGCCCGGGACTCCGAAGCGGCCGGCTACAGGCTTTAAGTTCGAGGGATTCCCACCGTGGAAAAATTTCCGGGCCCTTTTGTGATGCAATCCCGGCGGGAGAAGTATTTTTCGAGCCACATGAAGAGGTAGCGGCTGCCCATTTCCTTGATCTTGAGCTTGGCGGTGCCGGTGCGGCGGTTGCGCCAGGTGGTGGTGATTCGTAGCAGTGCGCGAACTCGGTTACCGAATGCGCGGTCTCGATGTCGCCGAAGAGTCCCGCCAATATGCTGTCGATAGGGGGTTCCAGCCTGGGACCGCAGTCCAAAGCCTGGGCGAACTCGCGGATGCGAAGTTTGATTTGGTGGCGTTTTTTGATGCCTTGGAACACATTCCAGAGCCCGAGGAATTCCTGAAAGAGTTGAGCCGCTATCTGAACCCCGGCGCGAAGCTCCTTGTCGTCATCCCGCGCGCCGATACAGCATCGCGGAAAATCTTGGGCAAACTCTGGCCCCATTACCTTGCCGACCACTGGGTGCACTTCTCGAGGCAAGGATTGGCCGCGCTCATGGACCGGGCAGGCTTCGCGCCCGAGCGCTACTTTTTTCCGGTCAAATGGATCACCCCGTTTACGATGGCAACACACCTTTTCCTGCACAGCGGAGTCGAAATCCCTGTGCCATCGCGGCCGATGATCCCATTCAACTTCGGAGAGGACGGCGCGGTGTTTGTGGCCAAGCGCTGTTTTTAACAGACGGATCGCACGCGGGTTCGGCAGGGTCCTCTTCTTCGGATGGAATGATGGAATCGCAGTTGCCGTCCCAGGCGAAGAATTTTTCCCAATTCATTTCCTCATCCGTTGAAGCGCCAATGAAATTCCGCAAGCCGATCTGCTCGAATTCGGCCTGGGTGGAATCTTCCGCCAACGGTTCGCACTCCGAAGCAACGGCATTCGCCTGCCGCCGTGAAGGCACTTCAGGGAGAGGATTTTTCAGGATCAGGGTTCCCTTTTCCATTTGGCGTTTGATCACGGATATGAACACGCATCAGGCCATCTGCACCAAAAGCTCAGGGTGGCGATGGGAGCGTGGACAGGAGCTACAATGGGGCAATTTCAAGGTCTGGAGCAACATGGCGGAAGTGGTTTTCGTTGAGGGTGTGGATTTTTGAACACCCCATTTTTCGCGCTGTTTCAGCATGGATGGCGTCGTAGAACGACCCGCCAGAAATGCCTCGTGATGGGGCGTTTTCAATGAGGGCAAGCGTTTCCGATTCGTCAAGGATGCCGGTTTGAAGTTTGGATGCACAATTTAAAACCATCTCTGCGGCATCATGGGGATTGATCTTGAGGCGCTTGTCACCGGACAGAGTGGCGTAGGCCTCGGCAAGGGCGTGGATGGATGTGCAAGCACCGGACTGGACAAGGGCATCGGCGACTTCGAATTTGGTGCTGTTAAAAAGTGCGGCCTCTACGAGGACAGAGGCATCCAGAAAGACTTTCATGATTCAAGCCGCTGGCGGCGCATAGCGTTTACGGCATTTCCGCTGTTCCACTGGTCGGGCAAGGGACCTGAAAAAACCAAGCGTCCATTTTTCCTTTGAGTCTGCGAGCGGGGTGGTTCGGCAACGGAAATCTGCACCTTGTCGGCAAGGGTCTCCACTATGACCGTGCCTCGCCCCCAAACCCCAATGGCCTCCCGAATCGCCTTAGGCAATACCATGCGCCCGACATCATCAATCGAAACTGTCGCTTTCATTGGCAATCAATATACCAATCACCAAGATTTTTGCCAATCAAAAGTGGGAAGGCGGTTCTTTTGCGATCAACATTCCAGAGGTCCTAAAAGAAACTGATTTTGGTTATCGGAATGCGTAACCAGTTCGCGAACCTAAGGCCAACGGCACGCCGTTTGGTCGCTCATCCAAAGAAAGGCACAAGTGTCGAGGAGAAGCTTCACGCTGTGGTCTTTGTATCGGGAATCGGAAAAATCGGACCGTTGTGGAAGTCGTTCTCTGTCTCCGGATCGCGATGCAAAAATTCAAACCCCACAGGACAGAGGCCCTTCATAAGTCCGATTTTTCGTTTGGGGCGAAAAAAGGGCAATAAGCGAAGAGAGAAGGACATGTTTATGGACAACTTGTTCGTTGAACAAATCCCCCGGATTCACCGTTGACTTTGCCAGCCGGTCACGAGGATTGGACCGGATTTCAGCCGGTGGCCGGTGGCCGGGCACGAAGCGGGTTTCAGACCCCGTTTTTCGCCTTCGAGTAATCCCCGCGCGGGAGAAGTATTTTTCCAGCCACACATAGAGGCAGATGAAGAGGTAGCGGCTGCCCATTTCCTTGATCTTGAGCTTGGCTGTGCCGGTGCGGCGGTTCCGCCAGGTGATGGGGATCGTTGTGAAACTGAAGCCGCGGATAATGGCTTTGAGCGGGAGTTCGACCGTGATGTTGAAATGCGGGGAGAGGATGGCGTCGGGGAAAGCACGGTCCGGTTCAAGGTTGTAGGGGGTGTTCCAGTTGCAAGTTCGTCATCTTGCGAAAATCAGCCAGATTCAAAGTCACGATGCATGACGCCCCGAAGGCTTCGGCCGTGCGCGCATGCAGGAAGTCGTGGAAATTGCTTCCACGAATTCCATCCCGCTTAGCAGCCAATCCGGCGGCTTCCAGAATCTGGGGACCGGATAAATCCCGAAAGGTCAGCCGGGAGAATACTCGCTGGGCTTCGCTGGCGGCATCTGAGGGGGAGAGGTTTCGTTTGGCCAATTGGCCGTCAGGCGTGCGGTAAACCAAGCCGCGGCCGGTTTGAATGGCAATCCACTCCGCAACCGTGTGCGAACGGGTCATGCCTTCCAGAGGCATCCAGCCTTCTTTCCATGCCCGCAGAAGGGCGGATGTGTCGTAATACTTCACGGGGCAACGGGGAGTTCCGATTCGTCCTCACGGGCTTCGATGATGGCTGCCAAGATACGGTCGTCATCCAAAGTTCCACTTTCCCTGGCTTGCGAGGGGCTGATGGTGATGGTCGGCATGTAGGGCACGATCCGGGCGACTGGTTTTCCGAAATCGGTGAGCACAACCTCTTCGCCGCCATGGATGACAGGACGAACGATGCGGCGGGTCTCGCGGTGCAACTGGGATAGTGTGGCTTGCATATCCAAAAAATACACAAAGTATGTAGAATGTCAATTTTGGCGTTCGGATGCTGAGCGACCGGCTTCACCAAACATAATTCACGGGGTATTGGTGGATAAGGGGGGCCGGGTTCAGGATTGTGAGCCCGTTAATGATGGCGTGGCATACCAAAAGCCGGTCGAAGGGGTCGCGGTGCAACTTCGGAAGGCGCTCGAGGAAATAGATATCGGCATCCGAAAGCGTGCTGTAGAGAAGATGGTGCTTGGCAATCGAATCCGGCACGAATTTTTGTGGGGGGGGGCGCGGAGCGGGAGGTTGCCCTTGTCGTATTTGATTTGAATTTCCAGTGTGCTCGCCTGGTGAAGGACGAGTTGGTTGCCCGGATCCGTGACCAGTTCGCGGACCCGGGGAGAAAGGCAGGCCGTTTGGTCGCTCATCCACAGAAAGGCAAAAGTGTCGAGGAGGAGGTTCACACCGCGGGTTTTGTGGCGGGAATCGGAAAAATCGGACCGTCTTGGAAATCATGCTCGTTCTCAGGATCGCCCTGCAAAAATTCCAACCCCAGGGGGCAGAGGCCTTTCATGAGTCCGATTTTTCGTTTTGGGCGTTTGGAGGAGAATTTTCCGAGCGGGCGAATTTCGGCAATTGGCTTATTTCTCTCGCAAAGCACCACCGGCGTTCCACTTTTCACAAGACTCGTGTAATGGGCAAAACGCTTTTTTGCCTCGGCCAGATTGGTCGTGACCATGTTTACTTGACTTACTCGCGCTCAAAAAAAGTCAATTTTACAAAAAATGCAGCCCATGTTTATGGACATTTTTTTGGCGGAAAAATTTCCCGGATTTGCCTTTGACTTCGCCGGCCAGTCGAAAGGAGAAATGCCTTTGAGTCGATAGCCGGGGCCGGGCACGAATCGGGTTTCAGACCCCGTTTTTCGCCTTCGAGTAATCCCCACGGGAGAAGTATTTTTCCAGCCACACGTAGAGGCAGATGAAGAGGTAGCGACTGCCCATTTCCTTGATCTTGAGCTTGGCGGTGCCGGTGCGGCGGTTGCGCCAGGTGATGGGTATTGTGGTGAAACTGAACCCTCGGATGATGGCTTTCAGCGGGATTTCGACCGTGATGTTGAAATGCGGGGAGAGGATGGGGCGGACGCCATCGATGACTTCGCGGCGGTAGGCTTTGAAGGCGTTCGTGGTGTCATTGAGGCCGTGGCGGAAGAGGAGCCTGATGAAAAGGTTCGCGGCGCGGTTGAGGGCGAGCTTGAGGGGCGGGTAGTCGATCACGCCGCCGTGCTTGAGGAAGCGGCTGCCGAAAACGCAGTCGTGCCCTTCGTTGAGCTTTTCCCAGTAGCGGACGACATCGCGGCAGTCGTCGGATTCATCGGCCATCATGATGACCACGGCATCGCCTGCCATGGAATCCAGCCCGCGGACGATGGCGCGGCCGAAACCGTGGGGACCGGGGTTTTTAACGGGGCGTAGGGCGGGGATTTTTGCGGATTCGGCCTGGAGGATTTGCCAAGTGGAATCGGTGGAGCCGTCGTCCACCACGACGATTTCATGCGGGACGCCGCGGAGGGAAAGTTCAAGGTGGAGGTGCTCAATGGTCGAGGCGATGCACCCCTCCTCGTCCCGCGCAGGAATGACGACCGAAAGGAGCGAGAGCGGGCGGGATTTTTTTAACTCGGAATCACTGGGGAGCACGAATGATTTTCAACACGAAAGACGAAGAGCGGGCGAGATATCTTTGGGTGTTACGCAATCGGGCAATTTTATCGCTAAGGAAATGCCCCCACCTTGCGCGATGGCAGCGCCCGTGTAGGATTGGCGGCCTATGAAGCAAGCATTCCTTATCCTCCTCGCCGCGACGGCCCTCGCCTACGCGGATGTCAAGGTCGGCCAGCCCGCTCCGGATTTCACGCTCACCGACTGCTCCGGAAAATCTGTCTCGCTCTCGGACTTCAAGGGCAAGACGGTCGTTCTCGAATGGGTCAACCACGGCTGCCCGTTCGTGGTGAAGCACTACGGCTCCGGAAACATGCAGAAACTCCAGGCGGACGCCACCGCGAAGGGCGCCGTTTGGCTCTCCATCTGCTCCTCAGCGCCGGAAAAACAGGGCCACATGTCCGCTGCGGATGCCGCGAAAAAATGCACAGAAGTCGAATCCGCCGCCACCGCCTACCTCATCGACGAGTCCGGCGAAGTCGGGAAAAAATACGGCGCCAAGCGCACCCCCGAAATGTATGTCGTGAATGCCGAGGGCATCCTCGTTTACCACGGCGCCATCGATGACAAACCCTCCACGGACCCCGGCGACATCGCAGGTTCGAAAAACTTTGTGGCCGCAGCCTTGGAGGAAACGCTGGCGGGCAAACCCGTCTCCACCCTGCAGACCGAAGCCTACGGCTGCTCGGTGAAATACGGGAACTGATTCAGTCCCGGAAAACGATCGCGCGGTTTCCATGGACGAGGACCCTGTCCTCGACATGGAACCGCACCCCCCGGGCGAGCGCGAGCCGCTCGCAATCCCTCCCGAGCCGCACCAGGTCCTCGGGGTCGTGGTAGTGCTCCACGCGGGCGACCTCCTGCTCGATGATCGGTCCTTCGTCCAGTTCGGGCGTGGCGTAGTGGCAGGTGGCGCCGATCAATTTCACGCCGCGCTCGAAGGCCCGCCGGTAGGGGTTCGCACCGACAAAAGCCGGCAGGAAGGAATGGTGGATATTGATCACCCGGCCGGCATAGGCGGCGCAGAGGGAATCGGGCAGGATTTGCATGAAGCGCGCGAGCACGACGAGTTCGGCGCCGAGTTCCGAAAGGCGGGCTTCGAGTTGCCCGAACGCAGCCGGCTTGTCCGAGAAATCGATTTCTTCAAACGGGAGCCCCTCGCGCTCGGCGAGCGGGCGGCAGCTTTCGTGGTTGGAAATCACGGCGGGGATTTCGATGTTCAATTCCCCCGAGCGCCAGCGCCAGAGCAGGTCGGCGAGGCAATGGTCCTCGCGGCTGACGAGCACCGCCGTCCTCACCGGCCGGTCGGCCGGGCGCAATTGCCACTCGGCCTGCAGGGGTCCCGCAAGGCGCTGGAACCCTTCGCGGAATTTCCCGGGGTCCGCCTCCGCCAACCCGCCGGTGAACGCCAGCCGCGTGAAGAACCAACGCGCCACCGGGTCCGTGTATTGGCCCACATCGAGGAGGTTGCCGCCCGATTCCGCGATGAACCCGGTGATGCGGGCGAGCAGGCCCACCGCATCGGGGCAATTGAGTTTGAGGATGTTTGCAGTCATTGGAGCGATTTGATGTAGGCGACGAGTTCGTCCACCTGTTCGGGCTTGAGGTGCGCGAACGATGGCATGGCGGCGGGGTAGCCCTTCACGAGCTTCGCCTGCGGCTGGAGGATGGACTCGCGCAGATACGATTCGTTCGCCTGTGTGCGCGTCCCGTCGGCGAGGAGAACCGTGGTTCCGTAAAGCCCGTTCAACGACGGCCCGAGCTGCGAGGACCCCGCCTGGTGGCAGGTGGCGCAGGTTTGGGAAATGAAAAGTTTCGCGCCCGCCTTCGCGAGCGGGTCCACCGCCACGGCCGGTTCGCCGGTTTTCCCCTCCAACCGCACGGGCGCGGGCTCCGCATCCCCCGGCAGCACGAGCATCCAGCCAATCGCAATGCCCGCCAGCACCAGCGCGCCGAGCATCGAAACGAGCCAATTCGGGTTGTGGCCGCGGGTGTTCATCATGTGTTTCCCCCACATGAGGGTCGCCACGATCACTGCCAGAATCGGCACGCTCCACTCCGCGCTCGTCACCTGCGGGAAATGCGCGCTGAGCATCAAGAACAAGACCGGGAAGGTCATATAGTGGTTGTGGAGCGAGCGGGTCTTCGCGGCCTTGCCGTATTTCGGGTCGTGCGCGGCGCCCGATTCAAGCGACGCCATGAATTTTTTCTGGTTCCGGATGATGTGGAAAAAAACATTCGCCGACATGAACGATCCCATCATCGCGCCGATCTGGAGGTAGACCGCCCGGCCGTTGAAAAACTGGTCGAAAAACCACGCCGCCCCGATGAGCAGGGCGAACGAAACGCCCAGCGCCGCCCGCGGGAAGTGCCCGAGCGGCGAACGCCACAGCGCGTCGTAGGCGCACCATCCGAAAACAATGCCCCCGATGCTCAGCGCAATCGCGCCGGAGCCGGGCAGCGCCGTTTTGGTGGCATCGAGCAGCGCCGTCCCGCCGTTGATGTAAAAAACCGCCACCAGCAGCACCACGCCGGAGATCCAGGTCGTGTAGGACTGCCACATGAACCAATGCAGCGGCACGGGAATCGCCTTCGGGTCCAGCACGCGCTTTTGGAGGTGGAAGACCCCGCCGCCATGGAGCATGTCGAGGTAGCCGAGCAGTTGATCGTCCTTCGGCGTGCCGTCCGCCTTCTTCGCCGGCGGCAGGAGGTTCAATTCCATCCAGGTAAAAAGGAGGGAATTCCCGATCCACATGATCGCGGCCACGACATGCACGAAACGCGCCGCCACCGCGAGCCAGCCTGCGATCTCAGCTTCCATCTAAGTTTGCGATAAAACAGCGGCGCTCCGGTGCTGGAAACAAAAAAGGCGCCCGAGCCATGGCGGCACGAAGGGAAAGAATGGCGCGGAAATTGCTTGCCGCAGCAGCATTCGTGCCCGCCTAATGTCGCCAATGGCTGGAATGCAACAAGTGGCGAAGATGGCGCTGCAGCAATCGCTGTCGCCTCAAATGCAGCAAAGCCTGAACATTCTTCAGGCTCCGCTCACCGAACTCCGCCAGCTCGTCGATACCGAACTCCGCGCGAATCCCGCCCTCGAGGAGGTTGCACCGGAAAAGCCCGTGCTCAACGAGGAGGCGCCCGCATCCAACCTCGAGGACCAGTGGAACGAATACTATTCCCAGCGCGCCACTGCGGAACCCTGGACACGTGAGGCGCTCGAGCGACGCCAGCATTTTCTCGATTCACAAGTCCGCCCCCCCACCCTCACCGAGCACCTCCTCGAGCAACTCCACACCGCCTCCTGGCCGCGCGAGGAGGCGACCATCGCCGCCGAAATCATCGGGAATCTGGACGATGGCGGTTACCTGCGAGCCAGCATCGAGGAGATCGCGGCGAACCTCGAAGTTCCCGCCACCGATGTCGAAACCATCTTGGGAAAAGTCCAGGAGTTCGATCCCGCCGGAGTCGCCGCACGCACGCTCTCCGAGTGCCTCCTGCTCCAACTCAAAGCCCAAGGCCGCCAGTATTCCACCGAGATGCGGATCGTCCGCCATTACCTCGACGAGTTGGGCAGAAAAAAACTCTCCGAAATCGCAAAGGCCCTCGACCTCGAGATTCCCGAAATCCAGCGCGCGGCCGAAGTCATCGCCCACCTCGATCCCGCACCCGGGCGGACTTTTGCACCGGATAGCAATCAAATCGTCACACCCGAGGTGGTGGTGGAATACGACGGCGAGGATTACACGGTCAGCCTGAACAGCGACGAGGTCCCGCGCTTGCGAATCTCCGATTCCTACAAGGACATGCTCGCCGGGAATTCCAAGGAGGTGCGCGATTACCTGCGCGACAAGATTCGCACGGGGAATTTTTTCATCAAAAGCATCCAGCAGCGCCAGCAGACGATCATGAACATCGCTCGCGAAATCGTGGTGCGTCAGCGCGAATTCATGGAGCGCGGGCCCACGCATCTCAAGCCGATGACCATGGGACAGGTCGCCGATGCGGTCGGTGTCCACGAAACCACCGTGAGCCGCGCCGCGGCCGGCAAGTTCATGCTCACGCCGCAGGGCATTTTCGAGATGAAGTATTTCTTCACGCACGGCTACACGAACAGCGATGGCGAGGGCGTGAGCAACGAAAGCGTGCGACAGGCGATCGCCCAAATCGTGAAGGAGGAGAACCCGAAAATTCCCCACAGCGATCAGGATATCGTCACCATGCTCTCCGGCCGCGGCATCAAGGTCGCCCGCCGCACTGTGGCGAAATACCGAGAGCAACTCGGCATCCTCCCCAGCCACTTGCGGAAGGGATTTTAGAAATTCAAAACGAGCCGGGCGCCCGGCTCAAACGACCATGCCGGCGGCGACGGTTTCGTGGGTGCCGGGGTCGACGAGGATGAACGAACCTGTGAGGCGGTTGCGGCGGTAGCTGTCGTGGAAAAGCGGGTTCGCGGTGCGCAGGGAGATGCGGCCGATGTCGTTCATCCCGAGCGAGGGCACGCCTTCCTTTTTGTGGAGGGTGTCCACATCGACCTGGTAGCGGAGTTCCTGCACGATCGCCTTCGTTTCGCGGCTGGTGTGGCGGAGGAGGTATTTGCCGCGCGGTTCCATGGGCTTTTGGGAAAACCAGCAAACCATGGCCTCGACATCCTGCGAGTTGCGCGGCGGGTTGTTCGCCTTCACGAGCATGTCCCCGCGGGAGATGTCGATCTCGTCCTCGAGCGTCATCACCACCGATTGCGGCGGGAACGCCTCGGGCGCCTCGGCGCCGCCGGGCAGGTGGATTTTTTTGATGCGGGACTGGAAGCCGCTCGGCAGCACGGTGACGGCATCGCCGGGCTTGAAGACGCCGCCGGCCACGCGCCCGGCGTAGCCGCGGAAGTCGTGGTGCTCCTGCGAGAGCGGGCGGATGATCCATTGGACCGGGAAGCGCGCGTCCACATGGTTCGAGGTGCCGCCGGTGTAAACGGTCTCGAGGTGGTAGAGGAGCGAGGAGCCCCGATACCACGGCATGCTTTTCGATTTTTCGACCACATTGTCGCCGTTGAGCGCGGAGAGCGGGATCGAGGTGATGTCCGCCACATCGTCGAGGCGGGAGGCGAAATCGTGGAAACTGGCGACGATGTCGTTGAAGACCTGTTCGCTGAAATCCACGAGGTCCATTTTGTTGACGGCCACGACGAGGTGGCGGATGCGGAGGAGATTCGAGACGAAGGCGTGGCGCTTGGTTTGCTCGATCACGCCCTTGCGGGCATCGACGAGGATGATGGCGAGGTCGGCGGTGGAGGCGCCGGTGACCATGTTGCGCGTGTATTGGATGTGGCCGGGGGTGTCCGCGATGATGAACTTCCGGCGCGGCGTGGCGAAATAGCGGTAGGCGACATCGATCGTGATCCCCTGCTCGCGCTCGGCGCGGAGGCCGTCGGTGAGGAGGGCGAGGTTCACCACCGCATCGCCGCGGCGGCGGGAGCTTTCCTCCACGGCGAGGAGCTGGTCCTCGAAAATGCTTTTCGAATCGTAGAGCAACCTGCCGATGAGCGTGGACTTGCCGTCATCGACGGAACCGGCAGTGGCGAAGCGGAGGAGGTCCATAACTTAAAAATACCCCTCGCGTTTGCGGTCTTCCATGGCGGTTTCGGAGCGTTTGTCGTCGGCGCGGGTGCCGCGTTCGGTTTGGCGGGCGGCGGCGACTTCGGCGATGACTTCCGCAAGGTTGGCGGCCTGCGATTCCACCGCACCGGTGCAGGTGATGTCGCCGATCGTGCGGAAGCGGACGGTCCTGCGGGACGGCTTTTCGTTTTCGAGCAGCGGGATGAATTCGGAGGCGGCGAGCAGGGAGTTGTTGCGCTCGAAAACCTCGCGCTCGTGCGCGAAATAGAGGGTCGGGAGTTCGATGCCCTCGCGCTGGATATACATCCACACATCCATCTCGGTGAAATTCGAGAGCGGGAAGACGCGGAAATGTTCGCCGGGGTGGTATTTTCCGTTGAAGAGGTTCCAAAGTTCGGGCCGCTGGTTTTTGGGGTCCCACTGGCCGAACTCGTCGCGGTGGGAGAAGAAGCGCTCTTTCGCGCGGGCCTTTTCCTCGTCGCGGCGGCCGCCACCGAGGCAGGCGTCGAATTTGTGCTCCTCGATCGTGTCGAGGAGGGTGACGGTTTGCAGTTTGTTGCGGGAGGCGAAGGGGCCCTTCTCCTCCTGCACGCGGCCCTTGTCGATCGAGTCCTGGACGAGCCCGACGACGAGCCGGGCGCCGAGTTTTTCCACAAAAGCGTCGCGGTATTCAAGGGTCTCGCGGAAGTTGTGGCCGGTATCGATGTGCAGCAGCGGGAACGGGATTTTTGCGGGCCAGAACGCCTTCGCCGCGAGGTGTGCCATAACGATCGAATCCTTGCCGCCGGAGAATAGGAGCGCCGCGTTTTGGAATTGCGCGGCTGTCTCGCGGAGGATGTGGACGGACTCCGCCTCCAATTGGTCGAGATGGTCGAGTTGGTAGTTTGGCATCGGTGTTCTGCGCCCTGCCTGTGCCGTGGCGGGGGTCTCAGCCGGCACGCCCGCCGGCCGTCCAGGCGCGGAGATGTTCGAGCAAAAGCGAGGCACATTCCTCTTCCGAAGCCGCCTCGGTGTCAAGGGCAAGGCAGCTGTTCACAGGCTCCTCGAACCCGCTGTCCTTGCCGGTGAAGCGGCTGATCGCGCCATCGCGCGCCTTGGCGTAGAGCCCCTTGGGATCGCGCTGCGAGCAGGTCTCGAACGCCGCCCTCACATAGACCTCGTGGAAATCCGCGCCGATGATTTTCGCTGCCAGTTCCCGCAATTCCCGCCGGGGCGTGATGACCGAAACCAGCACCACGGTGCCGAGGTTTGCGAGGATTTTTGCCACCTCCGCCACGCGCCGCACATTTTCGGCGCGGTCTTCGTCGGAAAAGCCGAGGTTGGAATTGAGGCCCGTGCGCAGGTTGTCGCCATCGAGGATGGCGGTGAACCTCCCCTCCCCGTGCAGCGTGCGTTCCACGCGGTTGGCGATGGTCGATTTGCCGGATCCCGAGAGTCCGTAGAGCCAAACCACGATGCCCCGCTGCCCGAGCAACCTCTCCTTCTCGGCGCGCCCGAGAAACCTGCCGGTCTCGGGGTGGATATTTCGATCCTTGTGCTCTTGCATGGACCGACTCTCGCAATCACGAGCCCCGCTTAAAACTTAAAACTTCTACATCCTCCCCGCGCCCAATTCCGCCAGCGGGCTCCGCTCGCCCTTGGTCAGCCGGATGTGCGCCGTGAGCGATTGGCCGCGCAATTTGTTCCTCGTGTAAACGAGCCCGTTCGACCGGCTGTCCACATACGGGTTGTCGATTTGCGCGGGGTCGCCGACCATCACGAGCTTCGACCCCCGCGACATGCGCGTCACCACCGTCTTCGCCTCGAGCGGCGTCAACTGCTGCGCCTCGTCGAGCACGAAAAACCGGTTCGGGATCGACCGCCCGCGGATGTAGCACAGCGCCTCGATCTCAAGCAGCCCGCGCTCCATCAATTGCTCGTAGGGCTTCACCACAGGTTGGTGCGCCGGCGCGGCGGGACCCTCTTTTTTCGCCGCATCGGCTTTGCGGTTCTTCCCCGACCCCGGCGGGTTCAGCGGCATCAACACCTCGCACGCATCGTAAATCGATTGCAGCCACGGGTGCATCTTCTCGTTCAGCGTGCCGGGCAAAAACCCCAGCGTGTCGCCCATCGCCACCACCGGGCGGCTCACGGTCATGCCGTTGAAATCCCGCCTGCCGGTCTGATACAGCCCCGCCGCCACCGCGAGCAGCGTCTTGCCCGTCCCCGCCTGCCCGTAGCAGGTCACGAGCGCGATCGAGGGGTCGAGCAGCGCATCGAGGAAACACTGCTGCCCCGGGTTCACCGGCTTCAACTCAATGCCCCGCGGAATCTGGATGCCCGCCGGAATGTTCAGCCGTTTCAAAACCCCGCCGCCCGCATGGCGCGCCGGCAGCAGCTTGTTCTCCGCCGCCCGCAGCAAAATGTATTCGTTCAAATCCAGCTCGCCCGTGCGCTGCACCGGCAGCGTGATCGTCCCGCTGCTGCCGAACCTCTGCAGCTCGTGCGCCTCCACCTCCGCCTCGCGCAGCACCGACCCCTCCGCATCGCGCGCCCCCACTTTGTCGTTCAAATAATCCTCGCACGGCAGCCCGATCGACATCGCCCGCAGCTGCATGTTGAGGTCCTTCGTCACGAGCGCCGTCGGCGCGCCGCCCCGCTCCTGGAGAGCCAGCGCGGCTCCCATGATCCGGTGGTCCATGCGGTCCTGGTCGGGGAAAATCCTGTGGAACCTCCGCATCGCCGCGGACTGCTTCCCCTTCTCGCCCGAATTGTCCACGAGGATCCTCACCGTCCCGCCGCCCACCGTTTGCGCCCCGCCGGTCACGCTCGCCGGGTCGCCGCGGAAAATCGCACTCAGGAACCGGTGCGCCTGCCGCGCATTCGCCCCGCGCTCGCTTTGCTCGTTCTTGAAAGCGTCGAGTTCGGTCAGCACATCCACCGGAATGAAAACATGGTTGTTCTCGAACCGGTTCAGGCAATGCGGGTCGTGCAGCAGCACATTCGTATCGAGCACGAAATTCTTCGCCGCGCCCGCCGCGCCGCTCCCCCGGTTCCTCTCGAGTTCCGGAAAAAACAAACCCTGTTCCTCGTTCGTTTCAAATGCCGCTGGTCGGTGCATGGTGCTCTGTGGAAGGAAGACTCCGGTTGGGGTGGAAGGAATTCCCCCGGCGAAAAACAAGCCGCCGGAGGGTGTGGACTGGCTGGATCGGGAGTCTCAACTCGCGCGGACTATGAAAACCCCGCCCCGACCGCGCAAGCACTATTTGTGGTCAATTCCGTCACAAACGACCACAAGATATTGCGTTCGGGAAAAAATCCATTCCCGCGCCTTGCGAGGAGGGCGCTGCTTGTCAGCGCCGGTTCGGCGTGATAGCGCAAACCGCCCCGGTCCTGACAAGCAGGACCCTCCTGGTGACACCAATCTTCATTCACCCCTCCGCGAGATACCCCTTCAACCTCACCTGCAAATCCGCCCGCGCGCGAAACAGGAGGCTCTTCACCGCCGGGACACTCGTCCCCAAAACCTCCGCGATTTCCCCATACGGCATCGCCTCGAACCTCCTCAAAACCACCGCCAGCCTTTGCGACTCGGGCAACGCCGCGATCGCCGCATCCACCGCCCGCTCGAGCTCGCGTTCGTGCAACGCCTCCGCCCCGGCGGCGCCTCCACACGCCCTCTCGGGCAAACCCGAATCCGGGTCGTCCAACGAAACCGTCCTGTGCGCCATGCGCCGCCGGCATTCGTTGAAAACCAAATTCCGCGTAATCGTCAAAAGCCAGGTCGTGAATTTCGCCGTCGGGCGGTAGCGCCCCGCCGCCTGCCACGCGCGCAGGAAGACCTGTTGCGCCAAATCCTCCGCGCCCTCCACGCCGCCGAGCATCTTCGCCGCCGTCCCCACCACCATGTTCTGGTGGCGCTCGACGAGGATTTCGAACGCCCGTTCGTCCCCGCCCGCCGCGAGCCGCATCAACCCGGCGTCGTCCAGCTCCTCCATCAAGCCGACCCCAGCGAGGCGCAACGCCGCACCGCAAACGATTCGCCGAACTCCCCGCGCAGCCTTTCCCCAAGCCCCTCGGCAGGTTTTTCCAAAACCGCGAACACCGTGGACCCCGAGCCCGACATCATCGCATGCGCCACGCCATCCTGCCGCCGCAGCCAGTCGCGCAGCGCCTCCAGGACCAAATGCTTCGAAAAAACCGCCGGCTCAAGGTCGTTCACCCACTCGATGGAACCCCGCCGCACGCGAAAAGTTTCGCCCTTTCCCTCCCCGCGCGAAAACGCACCGTAAGCCCATGGGGTCGAAACCGGGAACGGCGGCATCACGAGCAGCAACCGCTCGCCCGCCACACCACCCACAGGTTCCACCCTCTCGCCCCGCCCGCGGCAAACCGCCGGCAGGCAACGAATGAAAAACGGAACATCCGACCCCAGCTCCGCCGCCATTTTTTCGAGCCGCTCAATGCCCAACCCCGTCCCGAGCAACTTGTCGAGCGCCTTCAGCACCGCCGCCGCATCGCTGCTCCCGCCGCCCAAGCCCGCCCCGTGGGGGATGTTTTTGTGAATGAAAATTTCTGTCCGGAATTTCAACCCCGTCTCCCTGGCGAAAACCTCCGCCGCGCGCCACGCGAGGTTCGCGCCATCGGTGGGAAGCGAGGAATCGGAACAGCCGAGCAAAATCCCCTGACCCTCGCCCGCCGTGATTTCCAGCCGGTCCGCGAGGTCCAGCGGCACCATCAGCGTCTCGAGTTCGTGGTAGCCGTCCGCCCGCTTCCCCAGCACGCGGAGCGTGGGGTTGACTTTGGCGGGGGCGTCGATTTCCATCCGCCGCATCTACCCGCGAATGCCGTCCAGCGCCAAAGAAAAAATCATCGTCGCCGTCGATGCGCCTGACGCCGGAGCCGCTCTGGAACTGGCTCGCCCGCTTCTCGGCGAGGGTTGCCTCTTTAAAATCGGGCTCCAACTTTTCACCGCCGAGGGACCATCCATCGTCGAAAAATTCCGCGCCCTCGGCGCCCGCGTTTTTCTCGACCTGAAATTCCACGACATCCCGAACACCGCCCGTGAAGCGATGCACTCCGCCACGCGCCTCGGCGTGGAAATGGCGACCATCCACCTCGCCGGCGGACCGCGCATGGTCTCCGATGCCGTTGCCGCCGCCCAGGGCACACCCACACTCGTCCTCGGCGTGACCGTCCTCACGAGCATGGACGCCGCCTCGCTCCAAGCCGTGGGCGTGGAATCCGAGCCCGAAGCCCAGGTCCTGCGCCTCGCCGGGATGGGATTGGAAAACGGTCTGCGCGGCGTCGTCGCCAGCCCGCTCGAAATCGCACCGCTCCGCGCCAAGTTTGGAAATTCCCTCAAAATCGTGACGCCCGGCGTGCGCCTCGGCGGCAGCGACCATGGCGACCAAAAACGCGTGATGACCCCAGCCGATGCCATTCGCGCCGGAGCCGATTTCCTCGTCATCGGTCGCCCCATCACCGGAGCCGCCTCGCCGCTCGAAGCGCTCCGCTCCATCGCCTCCGAGATGGAAGCCGCTATGGCATGACGCCCCCCGTCAACCTCCCCGAAGAATTTCCCACCCGCCCCCGCGAGTCGCTCCTTCTCATCGCCGGAGCCACCCTCGTCGGAGCCGCCACAGGATTTGTGGGAGTCGCATTCCTCCGCGCGCTGGAATTCGGCAACCAACTCCGCATCGGCGCCACGAATTCCCTCGCCCACCTCCCCGCCGGCTCGGGTCTCGCCATTTTCGCAGTGGGCACGGGCGCCTGCGCCGCCTTCGCGGCATGGCTCGTCCTCCGCTTCTCGCCAAACGCCGCCGGCAGCGGCATCCCCTACGTCGAAAAAATCCTGCGCGGTCCTGGCGAGCCCGACCACCGCTTCGTCCTCCCCGTGAAATTCCTCGGCGGCTTCATCGCGCTCTCCTCGGGGCTCGTCCTCGGTCGCGAAGGTCCTTTGGTGCAAATGGGAGCCGTCATTGGCGAACGCATCGGGCGGTTTTTCAAAGGCGTCGAAAACGCCTGGAAGCCGCTCATGGCTGCGGGAGCGGGCGCCGGGGTCGCCACCGCCTTCAACGCCCCCGTCGGCGGCACCATTTTCATCCTCGAGGAGGTCCTCAAAAAAGCCACGCCCCTCGCCTTCGCGCTCGCAGCGGCGGCGGCGGTTTCCTCGGCGGTCGTCCAACGCGGCATCTTCGGCATGGGAGCCGATTACTCGGTCCCCGGCGCCCCGGCGGGTCCGGTGGAAAACATCTGGCTCTACGCTGCGCTCGGCATCGCCCTCGGCGCCCTCGGCGTGCTCTACAACCGCCTCATGCTCTCGCTCGTTTCCCCCCGCAGCCTCCTCAAAAAAATCCCAGCCATCCCGCGCGCACTCGCCATCGGGGCGCTGGTGGGAACCGTCGGCTGGTTCCTGCCCGACGACTTCTCCGGCGGCGACGCGCTCACCCAACAAATCCTCTCCGGCTACGGCACCTTCGCCCTCCTTGCCACCATCGCCCTCGCGAGGTTTTTCACCGGACCGCTCAGCTACGCCGCAGGCACGCCCGGCGGGCTTTTCGCCCCGGTGGTCGCACTTGGCGCACTCCTCGGAGCCGCCACGGGATTGCTTCTCCACGCCGCCTCGCCGGAACTCGCCCCCTCGCCCGCCGCATTCGCCGTCGCAGGCATGGCGGCATTTTTCACCGCCACCATCCGCGCCCCGCTCACAGGCATCGTGATTTGCCTCGAGATGACCGGTTGCTACCAACTCTTCCTCCCCATGCTCGCCGCCTGCCTCGGCGCCTACGCCACTTCCATCCTGCTTCGCGGCGAACCCATTTACGACGCCCTCGCCGCACAGGCACAGGCGAAGGTTTGAAAATTCCCGCCGCGCGCCGATACTCGCCGCCATGGCAAACAAATACCCGCGCTCGCCCCAGGAAACCCTCGGTGGAATCGTCTACATCGCCCGCATGGTCGAAAAAATCCGCCTCATGGCTGCTGGCGAACTCCACCCGGACCTCCACGCCAACCTCGGCAAGGGCTTCGACGAACGCGCCGCCACCTTCCTCGGCGTGGATTACAATTCGCTCGCCGAACGCGTGCGCGCCGGCGGCACCGACGCCGAGATCCTCGAGTGGTGTTTCGAAAACGGCAGGCGCCCGACCGAGGAGCAAATCGAGGTCTGGAACGGATTCATGCTCAAGCGCGGTTGGAACGACGAACTCGTCCCCACCCTGCTCCGCCGCAAGAAAGAGAGCGGCTTCGAGCACCGCGACGAAATCCAGACGATGTTCCAATACATCGACGCCGACGAGGGTCGCCTTTGAACCGGGGCGGTTTTTAGGGTTGAGCGCGGCGCCCCGCTCCAGCACCCTCCGCCCTTCATGGAATTCGTCAACCTCACGCGCCACGCGGGCATCGGCGCGAACTCCTATTGGCTGCGGGTTGGCGGAAAAAGCATCATCCTTGATGCCGGGTCGGACCCCAAGGTCGACGGTCTCGGCACCACGCCCGATTTCTCGCCCGTGCCCGAGGGCAGCGTCGATGCCATCATCATCACCCACGCGCACCAGGACCATATCGGCTCCCTGCCGTTCCTGACGCGCCGCGAGCCCCAGTGCCCGGTCTTCCTCACCGAGCCCACCGCGCACATCACCGAAATCATGCTCCACAATTCCGTGAGCGTGATGACCCGCCAGCGCGACGAGCTGAACCTCCCCGAATACCCGCTCTACACGCACCGCGGCGTCGATTTTTGCGAACAACAATGGGTCCGCTGCGCGCTCCGCAAGCGCTTCAACCTCTCCGGCGAGCCTTCCGAGGACGACAACGAAGTCACCTTCGAGTTTTACCACGCCGGGCACATCCTCGGTTCCGCCGGCGTCCTCATCCGCCACGCCGGGCGCTCGTTTTTCTACACCGGCGATGTGAATTTCGAAAACCAGACGCTCATGACCGGCGCGGAATTCCCCGAGGAAGGCGTGGACATCCTGCTCATGGAAACCACGCGCGGCGACTCGCCCCCGCCCACCGGCTTCACCCGCGCCGCCGAAGAGGAACGCTTCTGCCGCCGCGTCTCGAAAGCCATCTCGCAGGGCGGCACCGTCACCATCCCCGTTTTCGCCCTCGGGAAAACCCAGGAAGTCCTCGCCATGCTCTGGAAAATGCGGCTCCGCGGCGAACTCGGGAACATCCCCATCTACATCGGCGGGCTCAGCGTGAAGGTCACCACCGTCTACGACGCCCTCGCGAAAAATTCCATCCGCAGCCACCCCGAACTCCAAATCCTCCAGGAACTCGCCCCCTATGTCCTCTCCGGGCGCGAAATCGCCGAGGCGGTCCCCCGCAAGCGCGCCATCTACGCCCTCTCCAGCGGCATGATGACCGAGCACACCCTCTCGAACATCTTCGCCCGCCGCGTCCTCCCCGACCAGCACCAGAGCCTGTTCTTTGTTGGTTACTCGGACCCCGACTCCCCCGCCGGGAAAGTCCGCGCCTCCGCCCCCGGCAGCCATGTCGACCTGGACGAAGGGCACAAAAACATCCCCATCCACTGCAGCATCGCCGAATTCCAATTCAGCGCCCACTCCAGCCGCGACACCCTGCGGAACTACGCCCTACTCCTGCGCCCCTCGACCATCCTGTTGGTCCACGGCGACAAACCCGCCACCGACTGGTTCCAACTCGCCCTCTTCAAGGAACTCGAAGGCACCGAAGTCTTCACCCCCGACCCCGGCCGCAAATACAAACTCGGGTAGAAACCCACGCGGATTTCCCTTGCCAAAAACGCGTCCCAGAAGGGCGCTGCCCGTCAGCGCCGGAGCGATTTCCCCAGCCCCGACGATGCAGCGCCAAAAAAACCCGCCTCATTAGTCCCTCCCTCATAATGGCCTTAAATCCACTCGAAGCTTTCGACTTTCCGCAACGCAGTTTCGAAAATGCAGGGAAGGTATTGCCGCATTTGAAAAAGAGTGTATTTTTTCAAGTGTGGAGTTCGAATATGACCCGACAAAAAGCGCCGCAAATCTTGCAAAGCATGGGATCGATTTCGGGCAAATCCAAAAGCTCTGGGATGGAAAAGTCGTTGCTGCTCCGGCAAGGGACAGTTCGGAGCAACGATTGCTCGCAATTGGGCAGTTGGATTCGAAGTTTTGGACAGTAATTATCACGCTAAGAAACAGTAAAATCCGAATCATCAGCGCACGGAGGAGTCGAAAAAATGAAATCAAAAACTACAAAAACGCCTAACGCCACTGCCTCCGCAAAATTGGAGGAACGGTTCGACGCCGGCAAGGACATCAGCGGCTACTTTGATTTCTCCCGGGCCATTGTGTGGGGCGGAAAGCGCGCCGGAGCCGGACGAAAACCCCTTGGCAAAGTGCGCAAACAAGTCCTCCTCTCAAAGGCGGCGGTCAAAAAAATCCACGCAATCGCAAAAAGGAAAAAAGAGAGCTTCTCCTCGGTCATCGAGAAAGCCTGTGCAGCCCTCGGATAAGCGCAAAACCCACCAGACTGACGTATCGACTTATTGCCATAAGTCCATAAGACCGCAGCAGAGTTGAGCGCCTTCCTACTTTTGCTGCAACAGCTCCGGCAAACCATCCCACCTCACCTCTGCGACACCGGCGTGTGCAGTTCGAGCCTCACCTCATACTGCGCGCCGATTTCCACAAACTTCCTCCGCACCGGCACGCCCAACACCTGCCTCACCATCCCCTCCTCCAGTCCGTCGCACTCGGGAAACGTCTTGTGAAGGGCTCGCCAGGGCGAGTGTCGCTCCACCACCGCCGTTCCCGGATCGCACTCCGCCATGCATCCCTCCGCATCTCGCAACTTCGCAAATGCCTCGAGTTTCTCCGCAAGACCGGCGCCAGCCGGAATCTGCGAGCGGTATTTCTCCCCGCGTTCCTGGAAATACAAAAACAGCAACTTTCCCGCAGTCGCCGCGCCGAACAAATTCTGCGCGTGCTTTAACAACGCGATCGCCGCCGCATTGTCATCATCCTCGAACCACGCCTGCCCTCGCCGCGTCAGCGAATAAACCAACAGCGGCCGCCCCTTGCCCCGGTGCACATTCCTGCTTGAGAGCAACCCGCGCGCCTCGAGCGCGAGACAATGCTCCTTCGCCCCCATGTAACTGCACTCGAGCCGGGCCGCCACATCGCGCACATGCAACGGCCCCGCCCCCTTGATCGTCCTCAAAACCTCATCCTGCCTGCAGGTGGTTTTCGGGGGATTCATCGCGCAGGAAATTTCAACCGGCAGCCGCGGCGCGTTTTTCTTCGTTCTCGGGCTTGGGCGGCCGCCCGAGCAGCGTGGATAGGGACTCCATCGGCGGCTTGCCTTCGTGCACCACCGAAAAAACCTCGGCCGTGATCGGCGCATCGATGCCGAAGCGCCCGGCGCATTGGCAGGCACTCCGCACCGTGGGCACCCCTTCGGCCACCGTGCGCACCGAAGCCACGATGTCGGGCACTTTTTCCCCGCGGCCGACCCGCTCGCCGAATGCCCTGTTGCGGCTCTTCCCGCTGAAGCAGGTCACCATCAAATCCCCCATCCCGCTCAACCCGAAAAAAGTCTCCTTCCGCCCGCCGAGCGCCACGCCGAGCCTGGTCATCTCGGCGAGCGAACGCGTCACCAGCGCGGCCTTGGCATTGTCGCCCATGCCGAACCCGTCGGAAACCCCGGCCGCAATCGCATAAATATTCTTCAGCGCACCGCCGAGTTGGATCCCCGTCACATCGTCGCTCGTGTAGGCGCGGAATCCTTTCACCGAAAAAACCCGCTGCAGCGGTTCGAGCAAATCCACATGCGCGCTCCCCACCACGCTGGCGGCGGGAATGCGCCGGGCGACCTCTTGCGCGAGGTTGGGTCCCGAGAGCACAGCCATTCGGCATTGCGGCAGGCACTCGCCGAGCACCTGCCCCATGAGTTTCCCCGAATCAAACTCGATCCCCTTGGTGCAAGAAACCACCGGCACGCCGTTGGCCAAATCCAGCGCCGCCAATTGCCCCGCCACACCTCGCATCGATTTTGAAGGCACCGCCACCACGAAGAGCGATGCCCCGCGCAAACCACCCATCTCGGAAGTCGCCCGCACATTGGCCGGAAGCCCGATGCCGGGCAGGTAAACTTCGTTGCTGCGCTTTCCGTTCATCCCCTCCGCCACTTCGGGGCTATGCGCCCACACATCCACCGGCACGCCATGCTCGGCCAGCAACACCGCCAGCGCCGTCCCCCAGCTCCCGCCCCCGATCACAGCGATCCTGTCGAACATCTCAGGCGGCCTCCGTCCGTTTTTTTTCGAAGCGTTTTTCCGTCCCGTCCACCAACCGCCCGATGTTCCCCTTGTGCCTCCACACCGCCAGCAGGCACATCGCCAGCGCGATCCCCGCCCTCAACCCGTCGCACTCGCCGCGCAGCCACAAAACCCCCGCGCTCGCCGGCAGCGCCACAGCCGCCCCCAGCGAAGCCACCGAGACATACCGCGTGGAATAAAAAAGGACCACCCACACCGCGAGGCCGCTCCCGAAAACCACCGGCGGGAAAAGCGCCAGCATGATGCCCGCCGCCGTGGCAATCCCCTTCCCGCCCTGGAACCGCAGCCACACCGGGTAAGTGTGCCCGGCCATCGCGGCGATCGCCGCCACCACCCCGGCCACGATCACTCCGTGCTCGGCCTCGCCGTATCCCACGCCCGCCACGAAAAACGCCAGCATCACGGCCGCCCAACCCTTCGCCGCATCGAGCGCGAACACACTGTAGCCCCAACCCTTCCCAAGCACGCGCAGCGCGTTCGTCGCCCCGGTGTTGCCGCTCCCCTCCTTCCTCAAATCCACGCCGTTGAGCTTCCCCGCGAGGAATCCCCACGGGACCGATCCCAGAAAATAGGCCAGCACGGCGGAGATCAAATACGGCATCGGGCGAATGAATTGTCTCCCCCGCCCGATCCCCTCAAGAAAATTCCGGCAAACCCGGCGCGACTTCCCGCTTGGCACGCGCCGCGATTTTCCCATGATAGCGGCAAATGGCAGTTCAACCCCCGCGCACCCTCCGCGCGCTCCTCACCGAAATCGGCCCCGTCGACCAGGTCGGCATCGAAGAGCGCGTGGCCAAATACACCACCCGGTCGATCAAAAAAGCCTCCAAGGTCCAGGCCCTCAAACTCGCCGTCTCGATGGTCGATCTCACCACCCTCGAAGGCAAGGACACCCCCGGCAAAGTCGCCTCGCTGTGCCTCAAAGCCCTGCACCCGCATGACGATCCGACCATTCCCTCGACCGCCGCGGTCTGCGTTTACCCGCGCCTCGTCAAGCACGCCAAAAAACTCCTCCGCAACTCTCCGGTGAAAATCGCCTCCGTGGCGACCGCCTTCCCCTCCGGCCAGGCCCCGCTCGAAACCCGCCTCGCCGAAGTCCGCGCCGCCGTCGAGGACGGAGCCGACGAGATCGACATGGTCATCAGCCGCGGCGCCTTCCTCGCCGGCGAACTCGCCCTCGTGCAGGACGAAATCTCCGCCGTCCGCGAAGCCTGCGGCCCCGCCACGCTCAAGGTCATCCTCGAGACCAGTGAACTCGAAACCTACGACAACATCCGCGCCGCCTCTTTCCTCGCCATGCGCGTCCTCCGCCCGGGCGACTTCATCAAAACCAGCACCGGCAAGACCTCCTCGAACGCCACCCTCGGCAACAACCAGGTCATGCTCGACGCCATCCGCGACTTCTATTTGGAAACCGGCACGCCCATCGCCATGAAGCCCGCCGGCGGCATCCGCACCGCGAAGCAAGCCATCCAATTCCTCATCGCCGTCAAAGAAACCCTCGGCGACGCCTGGCTGAACAACGCCCGCTACCGCTTCGGCGCCTCCGCCCTCCTCAACGACCTCCTCCGCCAACTCGCCAAGGAAAAAACCGGCGCCTACCAGGCCCCATACTCCTTCACCGAAGCCTCCGGAAGCTACTGACCATGCCCGCCAAACGCCCCAACAACCCGGCCCGCGAACTCCTCTTCGGCGACCTCTGGGAATACGACCCCGCCCCCGAGACCGCCCCAGCCCACATCGCCCCGCAATACGGCCTCTTCATCAACGGCAAATTCACCGCCCCGAAGTCGAAAAAGTTTTTCGACTCCATCTCCCCCGGCAACGAGAAAAAAGTCTCCGAAATCGCGCTCGCAAACGGGGCCGATGTGGACGCCGCCTTCGCCGCAGCCAGCGCCGCCTTCCCGAAATGGAGCAAAACCCCCGGCGCCGAGCGCGGGAAATACCTCTTCCGCATCGCACGCCTCCTACAGGACCGCGCCCGCGAATTCGCCGTCGCCGAGTCCATCGATGGCGGCAAGCCCATCCGCGAATCCCGCGACTTCGATGTCCCCGTCTCCGCCGCCCACTTCTTCTACCACGCCGGCTGGGCCGACAAACTCGACTACGCCGCGCCCGGCCGCACCCTCGCCCCGCTCGGCGTCGTCGGCCAAATCATCCCGTGGAATTTCCCCCTCCTCATGCTGGCGTGGAAAATCGCCCCCGCCCTCGCCTGCGGAAACACCGTCGTCCTCAAGCCCGCCGAGACCACCTCCGTCACGGCCATGAAATTCTGCTCCATCCTCCAGGACGCCGGCCTCCCGCCGGGGGTCGTCAACATCGTCACCGGCGCGGGCGACACCGGCACGAACATCGTCCAACACCCCGCCGCCGCGAAAATCGCCTTCACCGGCTCCACCGCCATCGGGAAATTCATCCAGCGCACCCTCGCCGGCTCCGGGAAAAAAATCACCCTCGAGCTCGGGGGCAAGGCCGCGAATATCGTGTTCGAGGACGCCCCCATCGACCAAGCCGTCGAAGGCATCGTCAACGGCATCTTCTTCAACCAAGGCCACGTCTGCTGCGCCGGCTCCCGCCTCCTCGTCCAGGAAGGCATCGCCGACGAAGTGCTCCGCAAATTGAAAATGCGCATCCGCCACCTCCGCGTCGGCGACCCCCTCGACAAGAACACCGACATCGGCGCCATCAACTCCCGCAAGCAGCTCGAAAAAATCCAGGAACTCGTGAAGAGCGGCGTCAGTGAAGGCGCGGAAATCCACCAGCCCGCCTGCCGGCTCCCGAAGCGCGGGTTCTACTTCGCCCCCACGCTCTTCTCGAATGTCTCCCTCAGCCACCGCATCGCCCGCGAGGAAATTTTCGGCCCCGTCCTCTCCATCCTCACCTTCCGCACCCCCGAGGAAGCCGTGGAAAAAGCCAACAACACCCCCTACGGCCTCAGCGCCGGCGTCTGGACCGACAAAGGCTCCCGCATCCTGAAAATGTCCACCGAACTCAAAGCCGGCGTCGTTTGGGCGAACACCTACAACAAATTCGACCCCGCCAGCCCCTTTGGCGGCTACAAGGAATCCGGCTTCGGCCGCGAAGGCGGCAAACAAGGCCTCCTCGACTACGCCCAAATCGCCTGAAACCCCGCGCCATGAATTTCCACCACGGAGAACACGGAGGACACGGAGAAAAAAACAGGGCTATGCTTCTTGTTTCCTCCCTCCTCCTCTTCCCCTCCGTGTTCTCCGTGTCCTCCGTGGTTAACCCCCTCGTCCGACTCCCATGACCCGTCTGCCCATCACCAAAACCCCGAAATGCTATGTCGGCGGCGCGTTCATCCGCTCCGAGAGCGGCCGCGTTTACGCGCACAACGACTCCGCCGGCGCCTTCGCCTGCAACATACCTCTCTGCACCCGCAAGGACCTCCGCAACGCCGTCGAAACCGCCGCCAAAGCCGGTCCCGGATGGTCGAAACGCAGCGCCTACAACCGCGGCCAAATCCTCTACCGCATCGCCGAGATGCTTGAGTCGCGCGCCGGGGAAATGTCCGCCGCCCTCGCGCTCACCGGCGCCAGCCCCACCACAGCCGCCCGCGAAGTCCGCGCCTCCATCGACCGCGCCGTCCACTACGCCGGCTGGACCGACAAATACGAATCCCTCCTCGGCAGCGTGAACCCCGTCTCCACGCCCCACTTTAATTTCACCGTCATGGAGCCCATGGGCGTCATCGGCATCCTCGCCCCCGAGGAAGCCCCGCTCCTCGGCCTCCTCTCCATGGTCCTCCCCGCCATTGCCAGCGGGAACACCGCCATCGCCCTCGCCTCCCACAGCCAGCCCTACCCCTCCATCCTCCTCGGCGAAATCCTCGCTGTCAGCGACCTCCCCGGCGGCGTCGTGAATCTGCTCACCGGCAAGCGTGCCGACATCCTGCCCACGATGGCCACCCACGCCCACCTCCGCGCCGTCTACGCCGCCGCCGACAAAACCGAGCGCACCGAGATCCAGCGTGGCGCCGCTGAGCATGTGAAACGCACCGTCTTCATCCACTCCGAGACCCCCTGCGACTGGTTCGAAGAAAAGGCCCAAGGCCCCTACCAAATCCGCCACTTCCTCGAGGCCAAAACCACCTGGCACCCCATCGGCGCCTGACCCCCGACCAGGTAGGGTCGGCTCTCCGAGCGGACCCAATCCTCAGGCGCAAAGCGCCGTCTCAAATATGCACTGCCTCGCAAAGAGAGGCACGCGTATACCAAGCAGTGCCGTCGTCGAAAAGAGTGTGTTTTCTGTATGAAGACAGCAGAAAATACATTGTTACGCCCCGCTTATTCTCATAGGAATTTCTCAAATGAAACTCGCCTCCCATCCACAAATCGGTCGGTTTGCAATCAACGCAACATTGGCAATCGCTTTGACCTCATGCTCCGCGTTCCAACCCGCACGCCAAGACGTGACAGTCAATACCACTACCCCAGGGGCCACAATCAAGGCCAACGGCGTAACGGTTGGCACATCACCGGTAACTTTCTCTGCCAAAAGAAACCAAGACCTCAACCTCGTTGCCACCAAGCCGGGTTACCAAGCAAGCGTCATGCAAATTTCCCGTCAAACCAGCGGCACATTCGCTTTGGATTTGATCGGAGGATGGTTCCTCCTTTTACCGTGGATCGGTCTGTTGACTCCAGGTGCATATGAACTCTCAAGCACCCAAGTCGAAATGCCGTTGAATAAGGCGAATTAACTACCAAGCCCTGATTCGATAAAATCCACGCGGGGCTCCGGCGGTTGGAATTTCGTAGGTCCAACGCTGCAGATCCGTGTCGGCGGGTTCGGTTGAGGGTTGGATGGAGACAGCTTGCCAAGCGCCACTCGCCAGATCGCTTTTGAATTCGACCACATGGTTCAGTGAGGAGTCGTCGGTGCGCCGCACAAAACTCAAACGCACATTCGATCCCGACGGCGCGAAGGTTGGCAGGTGCGCGACGGGAGGGGCTTGGTCCGCGGTTCCGCCGAAAAGATATTCGACCTTCGCCGACAGTCCGCGAATCGTTTGGTTCGCGGAAAATCCCGGATAGCGATCGGAAAACGAATTCGTGACCAAGGCGACGGTGAAAGCACGCGTCACATCATTCACCTCGAAACGGTAGTTCCCGACTCCCAGATTCGGCAGAGCGGCGTTGCCGGTTCCATTGCCCCAGTTCGTCGCATTCCAAGTGTTCCCAGCGACGAATTTGAATTCCTGGGCCGTGGAATTCGAGATCACGAGGTCCAGTCGCCAGAGATTATCGCCAACCAGATTCATCGTCGGAGCCGTCGCTGGCGACCAACCATTGAAACTTCCCGAGACCCTCAACTCTTGATGGCTGCGGAAATACTGGTCGGCCACATTCGGGTCCGAGCCACGCGCGAATTCCTGGGCGTTTGTGAAAGGGTCTCCATCGGGATTTCCGGTGGAGCCTGAGACGCCATGAAAACCGGCCCATGCATCGGCCAAGCCATCGCTGTTGCTATCGGTCGCCGGCATGACGCCCGCGAAATACTCATTCGTGATCTCGTCGAAGCTGAAGAACAGATAGGCCGGCGCTTGGGTGACTGTGTATTTGAAATCCGAGCCGCCGGATTCTGCGATGTTGTCGAAAGGCGTGTTGTTGTCGCCCCAGTTGGGATTTTCCCAAAGATTCGGGAGATTCGGGTTGTCCACGCGGACAAATTTCATCTTCTGCTCGGCTGTCGTAGCCGCGACGCGCTCCAGCCATTCCCAGCGCAGTGTGCGGGAGTTCCAAGTCATCGGGCGGTTGGTGAAACTCCAGCCATTCAAATCCCCGACCATGTTCAAACTGGCAAAATGGTCCGCGAATCTCGGGTGACCGCCGCGGGTGAATTCCCCGGCATTGGGCACGCCATCGGAGTCGGAGTCCACAGTCGGCGAAGTGATTTCAAAAACCCTTTCCCAGGCATCCGGCATTCCGTTGGAGTTCGAGTCTGTGGCGGGCATCGGCTCGATGGTGTAATTGCCGCTGATCTCCTCGAAGCGGACCAAATTCCAGACACGCCCGGACCACGAGGCGATAATGTCGTCATTCGCCCACTTCACGGAAGCGCCAACGGTTCCCGTGCCATTCCAACCCCAGGTTCCATTTCCCCAAGAACCGGCGGCGAACTTGAATGGCAGAGTTCCAGATCGCGGACCGAAGAAGGCGCCCTCCCACCGCGCCACGGCGGAATTCCAAGTCATGCGGAATTTTTGCAATTCAGGATTCCACTCCGGACCGTAAACGAGCGACATCGACGAGTTGCGATCGGCCAGGCGCGGATTGCTGCCGCGCGCGAACTCAAACCCGTTCAGCACTTGATCCCCATCCGCATCACCGCTGGCGTCGTTCACAGCGGGGTTGAAGGAGTGAAAGCGCTCCCAGTCATCCGGCATTCCATCGCCATCAGAATCGGTCGTCGGCATGCCAGCGATCGTGTAGTTGCCGGAAATTTCCTCGAACCGTGCCAGATAGTAGCCCGCCTCGGAGAGCGTTGCCTTGAGATTGTCGTTCGTCCACTTGATGGAAACTCCCGGCGTTCCGGTGCCATTCCAACCCCATGTTCCCGCGCCGTAGGTTCCAGCCATGAATTTGAACTCCCGCAGGCCCGGGTTCGCTAGAAAGACAGACTCCCAACGAGCCAAATCGCGGTTCCAAACCATCCGCGTGCGCGAGTCATTTTCAGCCCAAAGCCCGTCACCCGGCATGTGCATCACCGGATTGCGATCGGCCACCAAGGGATGGCTGAGTCGCGCGAATTCCAAGCGATTCAACACATCGTCGCCATCCGCATCGGTCGATGCGTCAGCCGCAGAGTAGGCATCCAGACCAAAAGACCGCTCCCATTGATCGGGCATCGAATCGCCGTCTGTGTCCGTCGTGGAGGGTGCTTCCACTGAGGTGGCGGAACTTTTTTCGTTGAAGCGAATGATTCGCCAGCCTGAAACATTCGATGCCCACTGAAAATCCGTGCTCGATTTGTAGCCGGTGGGCAGCTGCAGGGTGGGCTGGCCCCAGTTGTCATTATCGTTCGTGGGGCCGACACCGAATTTGTAATTCCTGTCGGAAGGAGCCGCGGTGAAAGGAATCGCCGCCATCCAAACCCCGTGACCCTCATAGCGCATGTTTCGGGCATTCCAGTTCCATCCATTGTAACCACCCACCACTCCCATCGCGGGTTGATCAAACTCCGTCGGGTCGCTGCCGCGCTGGAATTCCTGCAAATTCGTAAAGGCGTCGCCATCGGGGTTCGCGGAGGCATTTGCCGATGTCGCTGGATAAAAATAGAAGCCTTCCCATGTGTCTGACATTCCGTTGCCGTTGGAATCCGCATCGTGCGAGACCACGGAATAGTTTCCTCCTGCCGGACTATAGGTGATCTCGAATGTCCCCGCCGCCGGAACCTCGAACCACGCATCATCCCCGGGCGCCCATCCGTTATTACCGGCAGACCAACCACCCGGCTTGTAGGCCTTGCAGTTGAACCACCCCCGCTCGGTGAAGCGAACCACATGGCGCCAGACAGACCGCACCGGTTCCCAGCGCATGTTTCTTGAGGCGATGTTCCAATTGTTGAAAACCCCCGGCAGCGAGACGCGATCAGGAACGGTCGGATCGGTTTGGTTTTGAAACTCCGCCAAATTGTTGAATCCGTCGGCATCGGGATCGGCGGTGGCGTTCCCCGCGGAAAACAACATTTCCCAGCCATCGGTGATGCCATTCGCATTCGCATCGGATGAGAGAGCGGGCGGTTCGGCCTTGCCCAAAATCACAGCGCTGAACGGCGCGACCTGGAAGTTCAGCGTGTTGGTGACACCCGAAGTGGTGAGGTTGCCGCCTTGGACAGGGCCCACGCCGCCGAGGTCGGATCCGTAGAGTTTCCAGTCACTGTTCACAAAAACTCTCCACGGCCCTGCGGAGGTCGCGTTGACGCTCACGGTTCTGTTGGAAGCAGAAAAATTCACCGCCACCAGGATGCTCTCGCTGGCGTTGCCGGTTTTGCGTTCGTAGGCCATCCAGCCCTCCGATTCGTTTGCAGCCAAAATGGATGTCACATCCGTCAGGTCATCGACCTCCGGCAACGAAGTGAAAGTGAGTGCGCGGGTTTTGTTCGCCAGGTTTCGACGAAGCCCAACCAAATCGCGGTGAAACCGGACCATTCCCTCAAATCTGCCCGCCCTAAGCCAATCCATCGGCACGGCATCCTTGAATTCGTCCTTCGCGAGGTGCTCCTGGCCCATCCACAGCATGGGCGTGCCGGCGGATGTCAAAGTGATCGCCGTCGTGAGCATCGTCTTGCGCCGTGCAGCAAGGCTCTCCGGGTTCACAGGATCGAAATCGCTGGCGAGCCGCGCGCCATCGGTGGCCGAATTGTGATCGCCGCATTTGTCGTGGTTCTCGGAAAAAATCACGCGAAACCCGGGCGGTTCCTTGGTCTCGAGTCGGTAGCCGATGTTGGTCCCGTTACGGGTATTCAGCGTTGGAAATTCCAAGCGGCCCACAAAAGGCGCCGGCAGCGTGCCATTTTGCGTGAGCGGAAGAAGGCGCGGGAAAACCACATTATGGAAAGAAATCTCCCAATGGCCGGAATACCCGCCCGGGGAATTGGCATCCTCCGCGATGCTGTAGTAGCGGGGGTTCCGCGAATGAATGCTGGCATTGATCTGCTGCATCATCGTGACCGCCTCGGGAATCTCAGTATCCGGATCCCCGATCTGCGCCCCGGGACTCGAATCGTATCCCGTGATGTTCCTCGGCGAGTCCCAGCGCAGCGCCCAGATTTTATATTCATCAAGATACATCCGGATGTTGTCGCTGATGAATTGCCTCACATTCGGATCGCTGTAACGCGGCCGCGGACCCCATTTGGTCCGGCTGATGCCGGGTCGCGCGGTCTCATCACTCGCGTTGTAGAAATACGGCTCGCCGCCGTCGAAATTCTCCAAATCCGAAGCCCCGGAATCGGCCAGATCGCCATAGTGGTTGTGGACCACATCCACCTGCACGGCCATGCCTTTTTTGTGGGCCTCGTTGACGAAAAACTTCAACGCATCCGGGCCGCCATAAGTTTCCTCGATCGCGAAAAGCGCGGTCGGGTTGTAGCCCCAGCTATGCCGACCGTTGAACTCGCTTACAGGCATCAACGCAATCATGTTGACACCGAGGTCGCGGAGGTAATCGAGTTTCAACGCAGCATCGTAAAGAGTCGCCGGTTGGCCATCATTCGGCGTCGGATCGTAAAAAGACCCGACATGCAGCTCATACATCACAATCTCGTTCGGGAATGGCGGCTCGTAATCCCCGTCCTCCCAAACAAATGCCGCCGTATCGTAAATCACCGCCGCCTGTGATCCATCACTCATCGTCCGCACCAGCCTCGCACGCGGATCCTTGCGCCAAAGCTGCGTCCCATTGCCCGCCGTGATCACATATTTGTAGGCGTGGCCTGTGCGCGCCGCGTTTATCGTTCCGCTCCACACATTCGTCGTGGAATTTTTTGTGAGTGCGTTCGCAGTGGCATTCCAGGAATTGAAATCCCCCGCCACCCTCACCGCTGAGGCATTCGGGGCCCAAACACGAAAAGTGACGCTGGTTGTGGAATTGCCCGACTTGTTCAGCGTCGCCCCAAGCTCCTGAGCTCGCACGGGACCAAACACCAAAAAGACGGAAAAAAATGCGAGTGCCAGCGGGAATCCCGCCGGAAACTTGAGGTTGGGCATGACGCGTGAACCTCCTTCCTCGCCTCAGGAGTGTCAAACGCCATCGCATTCAATAAGCCGCACGGATGGAACAAAATTATTGAACAGTTCAAAAAGACCACCCCCGTCTTGCAAAGCACACCCGCGAAGCTAAAACAACGCCCCCGATACCAAACCTCTCCCATGCTTCACCAATCCGCCCTCGCCCAAGCCCGCTCCGCCTACCGTCCGAAGCTCCCCGCCTCGCTCAACGAAAAATCCACCGCCCAGCCGCAAGCCTCCCCCGATGCGGTTGACGAAGCCATACGCGCCCAATTCCCGCAAACCTACGGCCAGCCGGCCGTCACCTTCGCAGCGGGCAATGCCCCTGTGCCCACCAAGCCCCACCGCGCGGGCGTGATCCTTTCCGGCGGCCCCGCCCCTGGCGGCCACAATGTCATCGCCGGCCTCTTCGACGCCCTCAAAAAGCTGAACCCCGCCAGCACCGTCTTCGGCTTCCGCAACGGACCCGACGGCCTGCTGAAAAACGACGGCATCGAAATCGACTCCGCCCTGCTCGATGCCTACCGCAACACCGGCGGGTTCGACATCATCGGCTCCGGTCGCACCAAGCTCGAATCCGAGGCCGATTTCCTGAGAGCCCTCGAAACCGCCGCTGCCCGCCAACTCACCGCCCTCGTCGTCATCGGCGGCGACGATTCGAACTCGAACGCCTCGAAGCTCGCCGAGTTCGCCAAGTCCCGCGGTTCCGCGCTTACCGTCGTGGGCGTGCCGAAAACCATCGATGGCGACCTCAAGGGCGCCGGCATCGAGACGAGCTTCGGCTTCGACACCGCCTGCAAGGTCTATTCCGACCTCATTGGCAACATCCAGCGCGACGCCCTCTCCGCCCGCAAATACTGGCACTTCATTAAGCTCATGGGCCGCTCCGCCTCGCACATCGCCCTCGAGTGCGCCCTCCAGACCCGCCCGAACATCACGCTCGTCTCCGAAGAGGTCGCAGCGAAAAAATCCACCCTCGGCGGCATCGTCGCCGGGATCGCCGATACCATCGCCGCCCGCGCGGCCAACGGCGAAAAATTCGGCACCGTCCTCATCCCCGAGGGCCTCATCGAATTCGTCCCCGAAATGGGCAGCCTCATCTCGGAACTCAACGAAACCCTCGCCCACCACGCCGACGCCTTCAACGCCATCCCCGCGCTCCCCGAAAAACGCGCGTTCGTGGCCGCGAAGCTCCAGCCCGCCGCCGCCGCGCTCTACAAATCCCTCCCGGACGACATCGCGAACCAGCTCATCCTCGACCGCGACCCGCACGGAAATGTCCAGGTCGCCCGCATCGACACCCAGCGCCTCCTCATCGACCTCGTCGAAGCGCGCCTCAAGGAAATGAAAGCGGCCGGGGCCTACAAAGCCTCCTTCGCCCCGCTCCCGCACTACTTCGGCTACGAGGGCCGCTGCGCCGCGCCGTCGAATTTCGATGCCGATTACTGCTACACGCTCGGCTTCACGGCCGCCCTCCTCATCCGCGACGGCCTCACCGGCACCATCGCCTCCGTGCGCGGCCTCACCCGCCCCGCCTCCGAATGGCAGGCCGGCGGCGTCCCGCTCGCCCGCATGATGAATATTGAACGGCGCCACGGCAAAATGGTCCCCGTCATCAAAAAAGCCCTCGTCGAGTTGGACGGCGCCCCCTTCCGCGAATTCGAAAAACACCGTGCCGCCTGGGCCATCGAAACCTCCTACGCCTTCCCCGGTCCCATCCAATACTTCGGCCCCGCCGAGGTCTGCGACACCACCACCGCCACCCTCCGCCTCGAAACCGCGGCAAGCTAAGCGAAAGCCTCCTGTGCGTCCAAATCTCTGGACGTGTGCGGCGGCACTCACGAAACTCGGCACCTCACTAACACTCTCCCATGTCTAAAAAATCCTCCTCTGGAAATTCCCTCATCAAAAACATCGCCGTCATTGCCGGCATCTTGATTGTTTTCGTCATCATCCTCCGCGCGGCACTGACTCCCCTTTATCAAGAGGTCGCCGACATGGAGCGCTTGCAACAACAGCAGCAACAGCAGTCCTCTCAAAATTCGGGTGGCGGTTCTGGCGGCGGCAGTGGCGGAGGCTCGGGAGAAAACGTCAATGTCAACATCGCTCCAGGTGGTTGGTTGAACTGGGCGCTGGGCTGGATGTGGGGCGGTCCCGGTTGGTATGGCGGCCCGAGCTACGGCTGGTGGGGGGCGAATATTTGGAATGGCTGGATGAACTGGTGGGGCGGCGGCAACAACCGTGTTTGGAACGGAAATGTGAACGAGACCTTCAATCGCGATGTGAACAACAATTTCCAGCACGACCGGATCGGCGATGGAAACGATGACCGCCTCCGCGACGATCTCGGCGATGGAAACGATGACCGCCTCCGCGACGATCTCGGCGATGGAAATCTCCGCGATGCCGAGAGGGATGCTGTCCGCGAGGGAGGCGACGGCGGCGGGGAGCGTCGCGAGGAAGGCGGCTTCCATGGATTCGAAGGTGGTGGTGGAGGCGGAGGACACCACGGCGGTCGCAGATAATTTTTCTGAAACCCCCGACCGCGAGAACGGGGCAATTGGGGGTTGACCACCCCAACCATCCCGCCCATATTTGCCGGTCCGGGAAATCAACGATGCAGACGGGCTCCGGCCCGTTTGTTCGTTTTATGACGCCCGCACAAACGAGTTTATGAATTCCGAACTGATCACAATGCTGGACCTGCTCGAGCGCGAGAAGGGCATCAAACGGGCCGTGCTCGTCGATGCCATTTCCACAGCGATCCTCGCGGCATCCAAGAAAAGCTTCACCTCCGGCACCCGCGAACTCCGCATCGACATCAACCCCCAGACCGGCGCCATCCGCGCCCTCGCCCGGTTGATCGCCGTCGAAAAAGTGGACAACCCCCACGACGAGGTCCTGCTTTCGAAAGCCCGCGCCGCCAAGCCGGACGCAAAGCCGGGCGACGAGGTGGAAATCGAAGTCACCCCGCGCGACTTCGGCCGCATTGCCGCCCAAGCCGCCCGCCAGGCCATCAACCAGCGCCTTCGCCAAATCGAGCGCGAGATGATCTATGACGAATTCAAGGACCGCGCCGGCGAGATTGTGACCGGCACCGTCCGCCGCTTTGAGAAGTCCGATGTCATCATCGACCTCGGCAAGTTCGAGGGCGTCATGCCCTCCCGCGAGCGCGTCCTCACCGAGGAATACAATGTCGGCGACCGCCTCCGCGCCTATGTCGTCGCCGTCGAGACCGGCAACCGCGGCCCCGAGATCATCCTCTCCCGCAGCCATCCGAATTTTGTCCGCCGCCTCTTCGAACTCGAGGTCAGCGAAATCGCCGACCGCACCGTGGAACTCAAGGTCATCGCCCGCGAAGCCGGCTTCCGCACGAAGGTCGCCGTCCACAGCGGCGATGCCAAGGTCGACCCCGTCGGCGCCTGCGTCGGCATGCGCGGGGCCCGCGTGAAAAATATCGTCCGCGAACTCAACAACGAAAAAGTGGATATCATCCGCTGGGACCCGGACCCCTTGAAATTCGTCGGCGCGGCCCTCAAGCCAGCGAACATTCGCTCCATCACCGCCGACGAGGCCACGAAGACCATCCATGTCCTCGTCCCGAAGGACGACCTCTCGCTCGCCATCGGCCGCCGCGGCCAAAACGCCCGCCTCACCTCGAAAATGTGCGGCTGGGATGTCGATATCCAGGAAGACCTTCGCGACCAGCAAGCCATGCAAACCAAGACCGCCGAGGCCGCGCAATCGCTCGCGGGCGTCCTTGGAATCACCGAAGAGCAGGCGCAAAAACTCACCGAAAGCGGGATGAACTCGGTCGAGGTGGTCCTCACGGCCGCCGCGGAAGACATCGCGGGCGTCCTCGGCTGCGATGCGGAAACCGCGCAGCGCATCCTCGAAGCGGCCCAGGCACAACAAAAAGCCCCCGCCGCCTGAGGGGTTATGGAAACGCTCCCTCCGGCCGAAACCAACCATGGCAGACAAACTCAAATCCAAGCCCACCGAAAAGAAGCCCGCCGCAGCCAAGCGCCCGGCGGCTTCCGCACGCGCCAAGCGCCCCGCCGATGCGGCTCCCGCCACTGAAGCTGCCAAACCCGCCCCCAAGCCCCCAGGACCCACGCTCGACCTCCTTGAGCCCGCCAAGAAGGTAAAAAAATCGGACCCCTCGAAAGCCGCGGGCCTCAAGCCGTTCATCAAGCCCCTCGGGCAACCCGCCGCCCCGCCCCCGCCACCCGCGCCACCAGTCGCGGAAAAAGTTGAAGCCCCCGAGCCCGCCCCGTCGCCGGAACCCGAAGCCGCCCCCGAGGCACCGTCCGTCGACGCCTCCGGCCGCAAGGTCATCCAAATCAAACCCCCGATCGTCGTCCGCGCCCTCGCCGACCACCTCGGTCTAAAGCCGTTCCAGCTCATCAAGGACCTCATGTCCTTGCAGATTTTTGCGAACCTCAACCAAACCGTCGAAGCCGATGTCGCCGCGAAAGTCTGCGAAATGCACGGCTTCGTCTTCGAGCGCGAGCGCAAGGACACCTCGAAAGGCCACCACAAGGTCGAACAAAAAATCGAGGTCCCGAAAGCCCCCGCGCCCGCGAAGGCCGAGGAACTCCAAAACCGCGCGCCCATCATCACTTTCATGGGCCATGTGGACCACGGCAAAACCTCGCTCCTTGATTCCATACGCAAATCCCGCGTCGCAGCCGGCGAGGCGGGCGGCATCACCCAGCACATCGGCGCCTACAGCGTCGAGCGCAAGGGGCAAAAAATCACTTTCCTCGACACACCCGGCCACGCCGCCTTCACGGCCATGCGCGCCCGCGGCGCGAATGTCACAGACATCGTCGTCCTTGTGGTCGCCGCCGACGACGGCCTCATGCCCCAGACCCTCGAAGCCATTTCCCACGCGAAGGCCGCCAAGGTCAAAATCGTCGTCGCCATCAACAAAATCGACCTCCCGTCCGCCAATGCCGACCGCGTTAAGCAGCAACTCCAGGAAAAAGGCCTCGCGCCCGAAGATTGGGGCGGCGACACAATTTGCGTCCCGGTCAGCGCGACCAAGGGCACCGGCATCGACCAGCTTTTGGAATCCGTCCTCCTCGAATCCGAAATGCTGGAACTCAAGGCCAGCCCCGCCCAACCCGCCCGCTGCAATGTCATCGAAGCGCAGGTCGAGCAGGGCCGCGGCCCCACCACAACCGTGATTGTCCGCACCGGAACGCTCCGCGCCGGCGATGTGTTCATTTGCGGCAACCACTGGGGCAAGGTCAAACAGCTCATCGACGACCTCGGCAAACCCGTAAAGGAAGCCGGTCCCTCCACGCCCGTGAAGGTCCTCGGCCTCAGCGGCCTCCCGAATGCCGGCGACGAACTCGTCGTGATGGATTCCGAGAAATCCGCCCGCATCCACAGCGAGGAGCGGCTCGCCGAACTCCGCGATTCCAAGCTCGCCGCCCCGCAACGCGCCACGCTGGAGAACCTCTTCGCCAGCATCGCCTCGGATGCCAAGCCCACGCTCAAAGCCATCGTCAAATGCGATGTCCAGGGCTCGCTCGAAGCCGTCGTGGCCTCGCTCAACGAAATCCCGCAGAAGAAAATCACCCTCGATATCATCCACTCGGCCGTCGGCCCCATCACCGAGTCGGACGTCCTCCTCGCCAGCGCCTCGAACGCCATCATCATCGGCTTCAATACCAAGACCGAAAACACCGGCGCCCAGGCGGCCAAGCGCGAGGGCGTCCAAATCAAGCTCTACAGCATCATTTACGAACTCCTCGACCAGGTCCGCGAGGCCATGGGCGGCATGCTCGCCCCGGAACTCCGCGAAGCCGTCATCGGCCACGCCGAGGTCAAGCAGGTCTTCGACCTCACGAAAGGCAAGGTCGCCGGCTGCATGGTGGTGGACGGCCGCATCGCCCGCACCGCCCGCGCCCGCGTCCTGCGCCGCAAGCAGCCGATCTACGACGGCGGCATCGCGACCCTCCGCCGCTTCTCGGACGAAGTGAAGGAAGTCCGCTCCGGCCTCGAGTGCGGCATCAAACTCGGCGATTTCTCCGAATACATGGCCGAGGACATCATCGAGTGCTACACGCTCGAAAAAATCCCGCAGCAACTCTAACAGCGCGCCACCGCGCCCCCGGCGGCCGCCAAAAGCCACGCCAAAATGAAAAACCGCCTCGCCAGGGTCTGCGAAGTCATCAAACGGGAACTCGGCCTGCTCATCCCGCGCCAAATCGAGTTCGGCGGGGCGCTCGTCACCGTCAGCGGCGTGGACATCACGCCGGACCTCAAGCAGGCCCATGTCTTCATCTCGGTCCTCGGGGGCGGCCCCGGCGCCCGCCGCCGCGCCATGGAACTCCTCGATGCCCACCGCGCCGAACTCCAATCGGGCATCGCCTCCCACATCAAAATGAAAAACACGCCCCACCTCCACTTCCGCCTCGACGAGTCCGTGGAGCGCGGCTCGCGCATCATCGGCATCATGGACGAACTCGGCCTGCTGGAGGAAAAACAATGAGCGCGACTTTCGATTCCATCGCCGCTGCCGTTGCAAGTGCGCACACCATCGGAGTCGCCAGCCACATCCGGCCCGATGCCGACGCACTCGGTTCCACCATCGCCTTCGCCATGTGGCTCCGCTCGCTCGGCAAGGACGCCCGCGCGTTCAACGAGGAGGGCTCGACCCCGAAGTTCCACTACCTCCCCGGCCACGAACTTGTCGCCACCCCGCCGGCCGCACCGCAAAAATTCGACCTCTTCGTCGCCCTCGACACCTCGGTGAAAAACCGCCTCGGCACCGTCCTCGGCGCCATTGCGCCCGGCACGCCGCTCGCGAACATCGACCACCATGTCAGCAACGAGCAATTCGGCGACCTCAACTTCGTGGACCCCACCGCACCGGCCACCGGGCAAATCCTGGTCGAATTCTTCCGCCACACCGGCGCCGAGATCACCCCGGCCATGGCCGCAAACCTCTTCGCCGCGATTTCCACGGACACCGGTTCGTTCCAATACGCGGGAACCAACGAGCGCACCTTCGCCGCCGCCTCGCACTTGATTTCCTGCGGCGTCGATGTGCCGGGGCTTTCGCGCGCGATGTATGATTCGCAGCCCCGCCGCCGCTTCAACCTGCTGCGCCACGCGCTCAACACCGCGGAGTTCCATTGCGGCGACCGCATCGCCTCGTTTTCCCTGCCGCTCGAAACCGTGCGCGAACTCCAGGTCGTCCCCGAGGACAACGAGGGCATCATCGACCACCTCCGCTCCGTCGAGGGCGTCGAGGCAGCCGTGTTTTTCGAGGAACTCCCGGAAGGGAAAGTCCGCGTCAGTTCGCGTTCGAAGTTCCCCTCTATCGATGTCTGCAAGGTTTGCAAAATCTTCGGCGGCGGCGGGCATCCGATGGCCGCCGGCGCGCGCATCAACGGCCCCCTTCAAAAAGTGAAACACGACTTCCTCCAAGCCCTCGCCAATGAAATCCGGAACTGACATCGACGGCGTCCTCCTCGTGGACAAATCGCCGGGTATGACATCCCACGATGTCGTCGCCATCACGCGCCGCTCGCTCGACACCAAAAAAGTCGGCCACTGCGGCACGCTTGACCCGCTCGCCACCGGCCTCCTCATCATCACCATCGGCCGCGGCACGAAAATCCAGGACCTCCTCATGAGCGAGGACAAGGAATATGCCGGCACCCTCCGCCTCGGCGAAATCACGGACAGCCAGGATTCCGACGGCCAAATCGTTGAAACCCGCCCGGTCCCGGAGTTTTCACGGGAACAACTCGATGCCGCCTTTGCGAAATTCCACGGCGATTTCTACCAGACCCCGCCGATGGTCAGTGCCATCAAGAAGGACGGCGTGCCGCTCTACAAGCTCGCGCGCCAGGGCAAGACCGTCGAGCGCGAGCCCCGCTTCGTCCATGTCTACGCCCACGAGATCAAGGAAGTCCGCCCGCAGGAAATCGATTTCCGAGTTGTGTGCAGCAAGGGTTTCTATGTCCGCACCTACGCCCACGACATCGGCCAGGCGCTCGGCTGCGGCGCCCACCTGAAATCCCTGCGCCGCACGAAATCCGGGAAATTCTCGGTGGACGGAGCCATCACCGTCGAGGAACTCAAAGCCGGCCCCGCCAGCGCCATTGCCGCACGGGTCCTCAGCCTGCCGACCGTCTCCCGGCTCCGCGGCGCATAACCATGCCCATCCTCCGCTCCATCGACGCGCTCGCGGAAATCGAACGGCCCGTCGTCCTGGCGGCGGGGGTTTTCGACGGGATGCACCTCGGCCACCAGGCGGTGCTCCGCGCCGCATTGGCCCAATCGGAAAAAACCGGCGGCACCGCCGTCGCGCTCACCTTCGACCCGCACCCCGCTGCGGTCCTGCGGCCGGGCAAATCCCCCCGCATCCTGACCTCCACCGAACTCAAGCTCCGCCTCATGGCCGAACTCGGCGTCCCGGCCGCCCTCGTCGTGGAATTCAACGCCGCCTTCGCCGCCGTCGAGGCCGGGGACTTCATCAGGCACCTCCACGCCTCCGCGAAAAAACTCGCCGGAATTTGCGTGGGGGAAGGTTGGCGGTTCGGCCATGCGCGGAAGGGCGACGCCGCACTGCTGCGCTCGCTCGGATCGGAACTCGGATTTTCCACCACTTCCGTCGAACCCGTCGAAATCGATGGGGCCGTCGTGAGCAGCACTTCCATACGGGCGGCGCTCGAAAGCGGCGACCTCGCCACCGTTTCGAAACTCCTCGGCCGCGACTACGCCATCCCGGGCACAGTCCTCCGCGGGCGCGGCATGGGGCGCCAACTCGGCTTCCCCACCGCAAACATCGGCAACCACGGCGAACAATTCCCTCCCGACGGCGTGTATGCCGTCCGCGCCAGCCTCGATGGCGAAAGCCTCGGCGGCGTCGCCAATATCGGCGTGCGCCCGACCGTCACCGATTCGCGCGAAAGGGCGCTCGAAGTCCACCTGTTCGATTTTTCCCGCGATATCTACGGCTCCGAAATCGAGGTCGCATTCCTCCACTACCTCCGCCCCGAAAAAAAATTCTCCGGCCCCGGGGAACTCCGCCGGGCCATTGAAACCGATGCCACCACCGCGCGCGGCATCCTCTCGTCCCGCCAAGCCGCATGAGCGCCCGCTGGCATTTCCGCACCTTCGACGAAAATTGCGGTCCCGACGGCCAGCCGCGCGAAGTTTACCGCCCGCTCTTCGCCCGCATCGGCGATATGGCCGATTCGCAGCTCCGCTCCCTCGACAGCCGCCTCGAAGCCACGATGCGCGAGATGGGCGTCACCTTCGACATCCACCGCGAACTCCCCTGGACCAAGCGCGCTTGGTTCTGCGACCTGCTCCCCCAGATTTTCACCCCCGCCGAGTGGTCGCCGCTCGCCGCCGGAATCCGCCAGCGCCTCCGCGCCTTCGAGATGTTCCTTGCCGATATTTATTCGGAGAAAAAAATCCTCCTCGACGGTGCGGTTCCGGTCACGCCCGTCCTCGGCAGCGATTTTTTCCAGCGCGCCGCCCACGGGCTCCCCACGCCGGGCTCGTCGCGCCTGCACCTCAGCGGCATCGCCGTTTGCCGGCTGCCCGACGGCACGCTCGCCGCGAAGCACCACTATTTCGCGAACGCCTCGGGAATTTCCTACATGGTGCAAAACCGCCGCGCCCTCACGCGCGTCATTCCCCAATCTTTCCACGACACCGGCATCCACCCGATTTCCGACGCACCCACGCGCATCATCGAAATGCTCCGCTCCCTCTCGCCGGAGCCTGACCCCATGGTCGTCCTGCTCACGCCCGGACCGCTCAGCCCCGCGTATTCGGAGCACAGCTTCCTCGGCCGCCGCATGGGCATCCCGCTCGTGCAGGGCGGCGACCTCCTCGTCCTCAACGACGAGGTCTACCTCAAAACCGTCTCCGGCCTGAACAAGGTCGATGTCATCTACTCGCGCCTTTCAGACCGCTGGCTCGACCCCATGGTTTTCCGCCGCGATTCCGTCCTCGGCGTGCCGGGGCTCGTGCATTGCATCCGCAAAAAAAGCGTGGCCGTCGTCAATGGCATCGGTTCCCAACTCGCCGACGACCGCGCCTTGCTGCCGTTCTCGCAGCAAATCATCCGCTATTACCTCGGCGAGCGCCCGCTGTTGCCGACGCTGCCCACCTATTGGCTCGGCGACCCCGACCAGCGCGACATGGTCCTCGGCGACCTCGAAAAATTCACCATCCGCGTCCTCTACGGCGAGGAGATTGTCCTCGGCGGCGACGGTCGGCTCCCCCAGGAGGAAAAAATCGAAGCGGCCCGCGCGAGGATTGCCGCCAACCCCTCGGGGTTCGTCGCGCAGCCGCAGGCCTGCGATGCGGAAACCATCTCGTTCCAGGAGGGCGAACGCCGCCGCCGCCGCCAGGACCACATCGTTTTCGCCATCCGCGAGGGCAACGATTTCCATGTCTTCCCCGGCGCGCTCACCCGCGTTTCCACATCCAGTTCCGAATTCACCTCCTCCGAACTCGGCGGCGGCTCGAAGGACACCTGGGTCCAGGTCGGCCTCGGCACCGGCGCAGACGAATGGGACCCCTCGCGCCAAATCGATGCGAAGCTCCCGTCCCACGGCGTCAGCAGCCGCGTCGCGGATTCGTTCTACTGGATCGGCCGCTACCTCGAGCGCGCCTACGACCTCGCAGGAATGGTCGCCGCCATCGAGTCCTTGGAACTCGAGGAACTCAACCCCGTCGAGCGGATGAACTACCGCCCGGTCTGGAACCGCATCCTGCCTGTCCTTGAAGGGCATGGCTCCCCCACGCGCCGCACAATTTCGAGCCCCGAGGGGCGCTACCGCCTCACGCTCGACCCCGCCGAACCGGGCTCCATCACGGCCACGATTTCACGCGCGTTCGGCAACGCCCAATCCGTTTTGGAAACATTGAGCATCGATGCGTGGGCCGTCATGAACCGCATCCGCGAAAAATTCGATGCGGCCGGTTTCGCGCCCGATGCGCCCGCCGAGGCGCTTGCCTCCACGAGCCGCGACCTTTGCCTCTTCGCCCGCGGCACCATCCCGCAATTTTTCGGCACCGCAAAAGCCACCATGCTCGCGGACGACGGCTGGGGTTTTTGTGAAATCGGCCAACTCATCGAACGCGCCGCCGTCACAGCCAATGCCGTCACCTCGATTTCCGCCTCGCTCCTCGAGAACGCCGATTCCTCCCGCCGACGCGGCGCCCTCGAAATCCGCCTCTCGGCCTTCCTGCGCATGCTGAACAGCCGCGACATCTACCGCCGCGTTTACCAAATGCGCATCGAGCCCCTGCCCATGCTCGAACTCCTCTGGGCGAACCCGGTGACGCCGCGTTCCGTCCTCCGCTGCCTGAACGGCTGCGCCTCCCGCATCCGCGAGAGCGAGAGCGGCCTCTCCCCCGCAACCGGGCGCGCCTTGTCCGAAATCGAGGCCCTTGTTTCGGCCATCCGCTCCACCGATTGGGCGGCGCTCCTCGAATCGGGAACCGGCGGCTCCGCGAAACCCCGAATCCAAGCCCACTCCGAGTCGCTCCTCGCATCCCTCCTCGCCCTCCACACCACGATTTCCGACAGCTTCCTGAACCACCAAATCCTGATGCACGGCGGCACGCGCCCGCTTTTTTCGAACTGACCATGCTTTTCGAAATCGTGCACACCACCGCCTACCGCTACGCGGACGCCGCGATGGAAGCCTACATCGAGGCCCGCCTTACACCGCCCGAGCGCCCGACCCAGGAAGTGCTGCGCCACCGCATCGAGTTCGAGCCCGCCGCCCGCGTTTCCGAATACACGGACTATTTCGGCAACACCGCGACCTTCTATTCCATGACCCTGCGCCACACCCGCCTCAAGGTCACCAACCGCGCCACCGTCCGCACCAAGGAACACCGCCTGCCCGCTGGCGGCCTGGCACCCACCGTCGCCGAGGCCCGCCAAATCCTCTCCTCCGCCGGCACCCGCATTTTCGACTACATCCAACCAAGCGCCGCCGTCCCCCTGCGCGGCCCATCTTCCACTTGGGCGCGCGAACTCGTCCGCCCCGACCGCCCGCTCGGCGATTGCCTCGAAGCCCTCAATTCCGCCATCCACCGCGAATTCCAATACCGCTCCGGCTCGACCGACAACGAAACCCCTCTCGATGAAGTCTGGGAAAAGCGCGAAGGCGTTTGCCAGGATTTCGCCCATGTGATGCTCGGCATCCTTCGCACGGCCGGCATCCCGTGCCGCTATGTCTGCGGATACATCGAGACCGAGCCCGCCCACCCCGGCGAAAAACTCGTCGGAGCCGTCGCCACCCACGCCTGGGTCGAGGTCCTGGTCCCCGGCATGGAATGGGTCGCCCTCGACCCCACGAACAACAAATGGCAGGGCGAGCAGCATGTCGTGGTCGCGGTGGGCAGGGACTATCTTGACGCCACCCCCGTCCGCGGCACATTCAAGGGCGCGGCGTCCCAGCAAATGAAGGTCCAAGTCACCATGCGCCGAATGGAAGGGAAACCATGAAACTCCGCATCAAAAAGGAAACCAGCTACACCTACGCGCGGCCGGTCTCGTTCGGCCCGCACCATGTCCGCGTCTTCCCCCGCGCCGACCTCTCCGTGAATGTCGGGAAAATCGACTTCTCCACCGGTGCCGGCGGCGATGTCCAATTCCGCCAAGACCTCTTCGACAACCACATCGCATATTGTTTCTACCCGAACCCCTCCGCCTCGCTGCCGTTCCGGCTCGAGATGGAAATCGAGGTCCGCGAAAAAAACCCGTTCCACTTCCTGCTCGACCCGGGCGGCCTGCAAATCCCGCCCGCCTACAAGCCGCAGGCGCTTGAAATCCTCCAGCCCTACCTTTCTCCCGCCGGGGATTGCAAACTCCCGGAACCGCTCGCGCCCACCGTCCCCCGCCCGACCGTCGAAACGCTCGTGAATTTCAACCACTGGCTCCACGAAAACCTCGACTACATCCCGCGCGAGGAGGGCGAGCCACAAACGCCCGCCGAAACGCTCGCCAAAGGCTCCGGTTCCTGCCGCGATTTCGCCGTTCTCCTCGCCGAGGCGCTCCGCCGCAATGGTGTTGCCGCCCGCCTCGCCAGCGGTTTCGTGTGGGAAGGCGACAAGCCGAAAAAAGAAAAACGCTCCACCGGCGCGATGCACCTTTGGGTTGAAGCCTGTCTCCCCGGCGCCGGCTGGATCGGCCTCGACCCCACCAACGGCGTCCTCACCGACCACCATTTCATCACCACCGCCGTCGGGCGCTTCCATGCCGATGTCGCCCCGGTCTCCGGTGCCTACTACAGCGACGACCCCGTCGAATCCGAAATGTCCTCCAAGGTTTCCGTGGAGAAAATTCCATGAACCCGCCGAAACCCGCAGCCCCCGCCTTTCGTAAATAAGCTCGGACATCCTATGAAATTCTTCGAAGGCTGCACCTCGCTCATCACCGGCGCCTCCTCCGGCCTCGGGGCGGAATTCGCCCGCCAGCTCGCCCCCTTCGCCCGCCGCCTCGTGCTCGTCGCCCGCCGCAACCAGCGCCTCGAAGAACTCTCCTCCGAACTCCGCAGGGTCCACCCGAACCTCGATGTCCGCGTTTTTTGCGCCGACCTCTCCGACCCTGCGCGCCGCCATGCGTTGGCCGATTGGCTCCGCGGCGAAGGCATCCGCGTCGATTTCCTCGTGAACAACGCCGGGCTCGGCGACCACGGCGAATTCGAAACCGCCGATTGGAACCGCGTGCGCGAAATGCTCGACCTCAACATCACCGCACTCACCCACCTCACGCACCTCCTCGTCGGCCCCATGGCTGCATCCGGCCGCGCAGCCATCCTGAATGTCAGCAGCGTCGCAGGCTTCATCCCGCTCCCGAACATGGCGGTCTACGCCGCGACCAAAGCCTATGTCACCAGCTTCTCGGAAGCGCTCGGCATCGAACTCCGCCCGAAGGGCATCACCGTCACCGCGCTTTGCCCCGGCCCCGTGAAAACCGAATTCTTCGACATCGCCACCCGCCCCGGCGGCGAAGGCCAAGCCTCGCATTTCAAAACCTTCCCCATTTTCGTCGTCCCGCCGAACGAAGCCGTCCGCGCCGGCCTCGAAGCCGTGGCCCGCGACCGGGCGCGCGTGGTCCCCGGCCCCATCCTCGCCGCCGCCGTGGCCTTGGCGCTTGCAGTCCCCTTCTGCATCGTGCGCCATTTCCTCCGCGCCAAAGCCTCCACCCTTTAGGAACCCGAAACATGCCCGCCGCCACCAAAAAAACCGCCGACGCCGGCAGCCCCTCGTTCGCCGAGGCGTTCGAACTCGTCAACCCGCACCTCTACACCGTCGAGGAACGCATCCGCGCCCAGGCGAAATCCTTCGACCCCGCGGTCGAAGGCTACATTTCCTACGTCTGCGGCGCCGGCGGCAAACGCCTCCGCCCCGCCCTCGCGCTGCTCTCCGCCGGCGCCACCGGGAAAATCACGCCCGCCCATGTGGACCTCGCGGTCATCCTCGAGCTCATCCACATCGCCACGCTCGTCCACGACGACATCATCGACGGCGCCGAACTCCGCCGCGACCAACCCTCCGCCAACGCCAAATGGGGCAACGCCATCAGCGTCCTCCTCGGCGATGTCCTCTTCGCCCACGCCCTGCGGCTCTCCACGAATTTCAGCAACTCCGACATCTGCCGCCGCATCGCCGACGCCGCAGCCGAAGTTTGCTCCGGCGAAATCCTGCAAACCCAGCGCCGCTTCGACCTCAAGCTCACCACCGCGGACTACTACCGCATCATCGAGATGAAGACCGCCGCGCTCTTCTCGGCCGCGTGCGAACTCGCCGCATTCATCTCCGAGTCCAGCCCCGCCGTCATCGGCGCGCTGAAAACCTTCGGCACCAAGCTCGGCACCGCCTACCAAATCTACGACGACATCCTCGACCTCGCCGGCAACGAAGAGGAAACCGGGAAAACGCTCGGCACCGACCTGAAGAAAGGCAAATTCACTCTCCCCGTTTTGCTCGCCCTGCATGGCGGCAAGGACATAGCCGGCCTCCGCGACCTTTTGCTCAACGAGGAATCCGCACCCGATGCGCTGGCATCGCTCCTTCACGGCTCCGGCGCCGTGGACAGCGCGAAATCCATCGCCCGCCGACTCATTTCCGAAGCCTCGGAACAGCTCGGCGAAATCCAGGACAACCGCTACGCCCGCGGCCTCCGCGCCATCCCCCAGCACCTCGACGGCCTGCTCAACGGGCTCTAAGAAAAGACGGGGCGTTCATTCTTGAAAGCTGTGCACGTGCTGCACATTTTTCGAGGCACGGAAACTTCCGCAGCCTCACTTCATTTTTCCCAAACCGTCTTTCCGCCGACAATGGTGCGGACCGTGCGGCCGCGCCAGGTGTGGCCGTGGAAGGGGGTGTTTTTTGACAAGGACTGCGATTGGTTTTTGTCGAACGTCCAGTCGAGGGCGGGGTCGATGAGCGTGATGTCGGCGGGGGCGCCTTCGGCGAGGGTGCCGCGGTCGAGTTTGAGCAGGGCGGCGGGTTCGCTGGTGTAGAGGGCGATGAGGCGCGGGAGGCCGATGGCGCGGCGTTTGTGGACGAGGATGTCGTGGAAGATGGCGAATTGGGTTTCGAGGCCGGTGATGCCGAAGGGGGCGTGGTCGATTTCGACTTCCTTTTCGTAGGCGGCGTGCGGGGCGTGGTCGCTGCAGAGGATGGTGAGGGTGCCGTCGGCGATGCCTTCGACGAGGGCGTCGATGTCGGCTTCAGTGCGCAGCGGGGGGTTCATTTTGAAATCGCTGTCGAAGGCGGCGAGCGAGGCGTCGGTGAGCGCGATGTGGTGGGGGCAGGCTTCGCCGGAGATTTTCACGCCGCGGGCGCGGGCTTCGCGGAGGAGGCGGACGCTGCCGGCGGAGCTGATGTGCTGGCAGTGGATGGGGGAGTCGAGGAGTTCGGCGAGGAGGATGTTGCGGGCGACGATGATTTCCTCGCCGGCGCGGGGCCAGCCGGGGAGGCCGAGGCGGAGGCTCCATTCGCCTTCGTGCATGATGCCGTCGCCGACGAGCGAGTAGTCCTGGCAATGGTCCATGACGGGGAGGCCGAACATTTTGGCGTATTCCACGGCGCGGCGCATGACTTCGTGGTTTTGGACGCAATGGCCGTCGTCGGTGAGCGCGACCACGCCGGCGTGGAAGAGGGCGCCGTAGGGGGCGAGTTCCTCGCCTTTGAGGCCCTTGGTGATGGCCCCGGTGGGGAAAACATTCACGCAGGCGGTGCGTTCGGCCTTCTCCTTGATCCAGGAAATCGTGGCGGCGCTGTCGGCGGCGGGGTTGGTGTTCGGCATCGCGACGACGGAGGTGAACCCGCCTGCGGCGGCGGCACGGGTGGCGCTGGCGATGGTTTCCTTGTGCGATTGGCCGGGCTCGCGGAGGTGGACATGGATGTCGATGAGGCCGGGGGTGACGACGAGGCCGGCGGCGTCGATGGTATCGAAATCGGAGTCGGGCTGCGGGGCGGTGATTTTTCCGCCGGAGAACCAGAGGTCGGCCGTTTCGTCGCGGTGGTTCGCGGGATCGATGATGCGGCCGTTTGTGATGCGGGTGGGTTTCATGGATTGACCACAATCGAAAAGGCGGGGGCCTTTGAGATGGACCGACGCAAGTTGGCCCGAAGGGCGAGACGAGCGGGAGCGAGCGAGTCAAAGGACACAGAGGGCACTGAGGAAGATGTTTGGGAGGGGGACTGGAACAGGAGGGCGCTGCTTGTCAGCGCCGGGCCGATGTGTTTGCGGGAACCGCTCCGGCGCTGACGAGCAGCGCCCTCCTGGGCTGCCGAAAGGCATGGGGAATTTTTCATGGTGCGGGGATTTGGGCGCCGCCGGCGCAGGCGTAGAGGACGGCCATGCGGACGGCGATGCCGTTGGTGACTTGCTCGAGGATGACGCTCTGCTTGCCGTCGGCGACGTCGCTGTCGATTTCGACGCCGCGGTTGATGGGGCCGGGGTGCATGACGAGGCAACCCGGTTTCAATTTTTCGGCGCGGGGCTTGGTGAGGCCGAAGAGGGAGATGTATTCGCCGAGGCCGGGGAAGTATTCCTTGCGCTGGCGCTCGTGCTGGATGCGGAGGAGGTTGACCACATCGGCGTCGGCAAGGATGTCGTCGATGCGGTGGCTGACGCGGGCGCCGAGTTTTTCGAAGCTTTTCGGGACGAGCGTGGAGGGGCCGACGAGGGTGACTTTCGCGCCGAGCTTGAGGAGGCCGAAGATGTTCGAGCGGGCGACGCGGCTGAAGAGGATGTCGCCGACGATGGCGATGTGGAGGCCTTCGATTTTCCCGAATTTTTCGCGGATGGTGAAGATGTCGAGGAGGCCCTGCGTGGGGTGCTCGTGGGCGCCGTCGCCGGCGTTGATGATGCTGGACCCGAGGCGCTGGGAGAGGAACTTCGAGGAGCCGGGGGAGCTGTGGCGGAGGACGATGATGTCGGCGCGGAGGGCTTGGAGGTTGAGGGCGGTGTCCTTGAGCGTTTCGCCTTTTTGGAGGCTGGAGGCGGTGGCGGAGATGTTGACGACATCGGCGCTGAGCCGCATGGCGGCGACCTCGAAGGAGGTGCGGGTGCGGGTGCTGGGCTCGACGAAGAAGTTGACGAGGGTCTTGCCGCGGAGGGCGGGCACTTTTTTCAGGCTGCGCTCGCCGACGCCCTTGAACGCTCGGGCGGTGTCGAGGAGGAAGGTGATTTCCCCCGTGGAGAGTTCGTCGAGGCCGGTGAGGTCTTTGCGGGTCCAGGCGGTCATGGTTTGACGACGGAGACGGAGTCGGGGACGCCATCGAGGTTTTCGAATCGGACGCGGATTTTTTCCCCGCGCGAGGTGGGGAGGTTTTTTCCGACGAAGTCGGCGCGGATGGGGAGTTCGCGGTGGCCGCGGTCCACGAGGACGGCGAGCTGGACCAGCGAGGGCCGGCCGAAGGAGGCGATGGCATCGAGCGCGGCGCGGGTGGTGCGGCCGGTGAAAAACACATCGTCGCAGAGGATGAGGGGTCGGCCGTCGAGGTCCACGGGGAGGTCGGTGGGTTCGAGGGCGGTGAGGCGGCCGCGGGTGGAGAGGTCGTCGCGGTGCATCGAGATGTCGATGGTGCCGGCGTAGGGGCGGGCGCCTTCGATTTTTTCGATGTGGTCGGCGAGGCGGCGGGCGACTTCCACGCCGCGGGTGGGAATTCCGGCCAGGACGAGGCGGCCGGGGGAATGGTGCTGCTCGACGATTTCGTGGGCCATGCGCCGGATCGCTTTTGCGATCGCATCGGCATCCATGGCTGCGGGGGCGGACCCCGCTTGGTCGGGTGGTGGGTTTTTCATGCGTCCTTGGCGGCCTCGCGGGACCGCTTTAAAGGGCGGGATTTTTTTGGTTTAGGCGGGTGCGATGGCTTGGTCGCGGAGGAGTTTCGCGCGGTTGGTGCGCCAACCGGAGCGGTATTTGATGATCCAGTCGAGGAGGGCTTTTTCAAAGCCGATATCGTGGCCGATTTTCTCGCTCTCGATCCACTTGTGGCGGAGGATTTCGTCCCTTTCGGCGAGGAACTCTTTGTAAAGCACAGAGTTTTTGACCAAGTCCGGGGTCTCGGCCGTTGCAGGGGTCATACGGGGCATACGATGCGGGGATGAGGGTTGCGTGTCAAGTGAACGGTTCAATACATGGTTTGACAGCCGAACGGCGGAATCGTTCGACCGCAGATGGAATAACGATTCAAACCGGGACAAGGATGCCGGAAATTGTGGCGGTGAGGAAACAGGCGATGCTGGAGGCGAGGAGGGCTTTCCAGCCGAGGCGGGCGAGGTTTTGGCGCTGGGAGGGGGCGATGGAGCCGATGCCGCCGATCTGGATGCCAATGGAGACGATGTTTGCGAAACCGCAGAGCGCGTAGGTGAGGATCATGAGGTCGCGGGGGTTGGTGAATTTCCCGGCCTCCTTGAGTGCGGCGAGGTCGAGGAAGGCGACGAATTCGTTCAATGCGGTGCGCGTGCCAAGGAGGGCGCCGGATTGGAGAACGGAGGCCTCCCCCACCCCCATGAGCCAGGCGACGGGGGCGAAGAGGATGCCGAAGAGGAATTCGAGCGAGAAGTTTTCAAACACGCCGCCGGAGAGCGAGGAGACGGCGGCGTTGAGGCCGAGCGGGGCGCCGATCCATTGGGAGAGGATGTGGTTTGCGAGGGCGACGAGGGCCGTGAAGACGATGAGCATGGCGCCGATGTTCGCGGCGAGCTTGAGGCCGTCGGTGGTGCCGCCGCAGACGGCATCGAGGAGGTTGCAGTGGGGGCGTTCGTTGCCGAGGCGGAGGGAGGTGTCGATTTCGCCGGATTGGGGGATGAGGATTTTCGCCACCATGAGGGCGGCGGGGACGGTGATGACGGATTTCGTGATGAGGTGGGTGGCGAAGGCGACTTGCTGGGCGGGGTCGGTGCCGCCGAGCAGTGCGATGTAGGCGACCATCACGCCGCCGGCCACGGTGGCCATGCCGCCGACCATGATGCAGAAGATTTCCGAGCGCGACATGGCGGCGAGGTAGGGCTTCACGAGCAGCGGGGCTTCAGTCTGGCCGAGGAAGACATTCGCCGAGGCGCTGAGGGTTTCGGGACCCGAGAGGCGCATGGTTTTGGTGACGAGCCAGGCGATGCCGAAGACGATTTTTTGGAGGATGCCGAGGTGGTAGAGCGCGGAGGTGAACGCCGAGAAAAAAATGATCGACGGCAGCACGCCGAGGGCGAAGACGACGCCGTGTTTTTGTTCGTCCATGAGCGAGCCGAAGAGAAAGCGCGTGCCCTCCTGCGAAAAGGAGAGGAGCATCGCGAAGAAGGCGCCGACGCCGTCGATGGCCCAGCGGACGGGCGGAGCGTGGATGACGAGGGCGGCAAAGGCGAATTGGAGGGCTAGGCCGATGGCGGCGACGCGCCAATTAATTGCTCGGCGGTTCTCACTGAGGAGCACGGCGATGCCGGTGAAAACGGCGATGCCGAGGAGTCCACGAAGGATGTGCAGGATGGCTTCCTGGGACATGGGGGGAGGATGCCAGCGACGGGCGGGTGCGCAAGGATGGATGGCAGGGCGATGCCTCACCCGAAGGCCTGCGGAGTTTTTCACTCCACGGGCGGCGGGTTTGGTGATTTTTTGAGGGCATTCCAAGGCAACGGTTCAAAGTTCAAGCACCCGGAGTTTCCTGGATCTGCGCGCAGATCGGGGCCAGGGAGCACTATGCGATTCCGCGCGTGCTGCACCGTTCGGGCAAGCTGGAGGCGCTTTTCACGGACTACTGGTCGCAGGGAGTCTGGCGGGCGCTCGGAGGATTGGCGGGCGGGGCGAGGCTGTCGGGGCGCTGGCATGAAGAGTTGAGCGATGCCGAGGTCTATGGATTCAATGCGACGGCTCTTCTGGAGGGGGTAAGGCGGCGGTTCGAGGGACGCGGCGATTCGTATTTTTCATTTCTTAGAATCGGAAGCGGGTTTGGTCGTCAAACGCGGACGGCGATGCGGAAGAGGCGTGAGCAGAATTGGGAGAACACGGTTTTTTTTGGATACGACACTGGGTTTTTGGAAGCGGCGGCCTGGGCGAAGGACCGGGGGGCGGCGTGTGTGGTTTGCCAGATGGACCCGGCGCGGACCGAGGTGGATTTGGTGCGGGAGGAGGAGAGTCGCTGGCCGGGTTGGGCAAAGACCCCGCTGCTGGTGCCCGATGAATACTTTGCCTGGCGCAAGGCGGAGTGGGCGCTCGCGGACATCGTGATGGTGAATTCTAAATGGACGCGTGATGCGCTGGTGGAGCAGGGCGTAGTGGGTGAGAAGATTGAAATCGTGCCGCTGGCTTATGAGCCCGAGCCTTTGCCGGAGGACTCCCCTCCCCCGCTGCCGAGGCGGGATGATGAGCCTCTGCGGCTGCTTTATCTCGGACAGGTGAATCTGCGGAAGGGCGTGCAGTATTTGCTCGAAGCCGCGAAGGAACTCGGAAAGACCGTGCTCATCGACATCGCGGGGCCAATCGCGATTTCCGACAAGGCAGTGGTGGGTGCGCCGGCGAATGTCCGATTCCACGGCGCGGTGACGCGCAATCGGGTCAGGGATTTTTACAGGTCCGCGGACGTTTTTATTCTGCCGACGATTTCGGATGGCTTCGCGCTCACGCAACTCGAGGCGATGGCGCATGGACTGCCCGTGGTGACAACGCCGAATTGCGGGGATGTGGTGACCGATGGCGTGGATGGTTTTTTGGTTCCGCCAAGGGATGCTACGGCTCTGGCAAAGGCACTGCGGACTTTGGCCGATGACCCCGAGAGGCTGGATGCGATGAAAGATGCGGCGAAGCGTGCGACCGAGCGCTTCGGCTTGGACGCGCTCGACAAGAATCTTCGGGCACTGGAAGCGAAGTTGATGGTGGGCCACAAGGCCTGACGAAACGGGCGGGGCGTCTCGACAACCGCGCGGGATTGTTCCACAGAATGGCAGATGCTTTTTCGCCGATTGGTTCTGAATAGTTTTGCCAAGCTCCAGCGCGGGCGGATGGAGGTGTCGCTTCCCGATGGCGGCCGCGCCTCTTACGGTAATGGGGCAGGCGGGGTTTCCGCCTCGATGGAAATCCTCAGCGAAAATTTCTTTCGGCGCTGCGTGCTGCACGGCCCGATCGGTTTTGCGGAAAGCTATATTGCTGGCGAGTGGGGAACGGGGGATTTGGTGAAGGCCATCGCGTGGTTCATACTCAATGCGGACGACGCGCCGGGCATGGAAACGCGGCGTTCGCGCGGGAAGGGGGGCGTGGATTTGTTGAATTTCGTCAACCGCCTGCGGCACCTGCGGCGCCCGAACAGCCGGTCGATGAGCCGCGAAAACATCCGCGAGCACTATGACCTCAGTAACGAGTTCTTCCAGCTGTGGCTCGACCCGACAATGACCTACTCGAGCGCGTGGTTCGAGAGGCCGGACGAGCCTTTGGAAGCCGCGCAGCTGCGGAAATACGGGAAGCTTTGCCAACGGCTGCGTTTGGTTTCCTCCGACCATGTGCTCGAGATCGGGAGCGGCTGGGGCGGGTTTTCGATCTATGCCGCGCGCACCCACGGGTGCCGGGTGACGACGGTGACGATTTCGCAGCGGCAATACGACGAGGCGGCGCGCCGGATCCGCGAAGCCGGGCTCGGGGAGAGGATCCAGCTCCTGCTTTGCGACTACCGGGACCTGCGCGGGAAGTTCGACAAGGTGGCTTCGATCGAAATGCTCGAGGCGGTCGGCGACCGGTATGTGGACGGGTATTTCGCAAAGATCGATGAATTGCTCGAGCCGCACGGGCTGGCGGGGCTGCAAGCGATCCTTTGCCCGGACAACCAATACCCGATCCTGCGCGACGGCGTGGATTTCATCCAAAAGCACATTTTCCCGGGGTCGCTGCTGATGAGCAACGCGCGGATCGGCCAGGCGCTGCGGGCCTGCGGGGAGTTGAACCTTTTCGAATACCAGGACATGGCGCCCCACTACGCGCTCACGCTGCGGCGCTGGCGAGAGGCGTTCGAGGGAAAGCTCGGGGAAGTGCGCGCGCTGGGGTTCGGCGAGGATTTCATCCGCAAGTGGCGCTACTACCTGTGCTATTGCGAGGCGGGTTTCGGCACGCGGCACATCACGGTTGCACAAATGGTTTTTTCGCGGCCGGACAACCTCGGTATCCGCTCGGGGATTTACCGCCTCGGGGATTGAACGGAGTTCGCAAAACCCGGGCGCCAGAAAAATCCCTGAAGTTTGAGTTTTCTAAAAATGCCGAGTTTGAGGCTGAGTGTGGTTGGCGCTTTGCGAGAAGGGCGCCGCTTGTCAGCGCAGGAGTCGTCGTGTTTGGGGAAACCACTCTGGTCCTGACAAGCAGGACCCTCCTGGGCTTTCCGTTCAAATGGACATCTTCCCAAGAAGGTCCAGGCAATACTCGAATGTGAGATTGGCAAAATCGGTGCGCTTACTTGGCAAGGTTGCCAAGAGCTCTACTGTAGCGCTTCATGCCCTGACCAGCGATCGCCATCATGTCTTTGATGCCCGGATTCTCCATTGGGAGGCAAGAGGATGCTCCCTGCAGATCCATGGGATAGGACAGCATTCTTTCCTCGGGTTGGAATGCTTTTTCGGCATGGGCGCTGCCGATGCGTCGTTCGGTTTTGTCGTTCCTGTTTTTTGCAACCATGGAATGAAATTCGTTGCCGGTGGTTTCCGAATCAAGTCTTGCGCGGTTTTGGGTTCCACGGACCGGTTGCGGCAGGGATAGTGCCGGCATGGATGCACTGCCGTTGATTGTTGTGGGGACCGCCATGGCGATGGCGATGATGGTGGCGGTTTGGTTTTTCGCCCGGCGGATGGACAACGCGGGGATCGTGGATGTCTGGTGGTCGTTCGGATTCGCGCCGGTAGCGGTTTTTTGCGGGGTGTTCGGCAGCGGGCACATGGTGCGCAACGGGCTCCTTGCCGCGATGGTGTGCGCTTGGAGCATCCGGCTCGGCATGCACCTGCACAAGCGGGTGATGTCGCACCATCCGGAGGAGGATCCGCGCTACGCCGAACTGCGGCGCCAATTCCCGAAGCGGACCTGGCTGATGTTTTTCGGGTTTTTCCAATTGCAGGGGCTGCTCATCGGGTTGCTGTCGGTGCCTGTGGCGCTGGCATGCTCCAACCCCGCGCCGGGCTTCGGGTTTTTCGAGGCCGCCGGGGTTGCGCTTTGGCTCCTGGGGATCGGCGGCGAGGCGGTGGCGGACATGCAGTTGAAACTTTTCAAGGCTCAGCCTGCGGCGAAGGGGCGCGTGTGCGATTTCGGGCTTTGGAAATACTCGCGCCACCCGAACTACTTTTTCGAATGGGTGGTTTGGATCGGCTACGCGGTTTTCGCGCTGGGGGCGCCGTTGGGATGGATCGGGCTTGCCAGCCCGCTCCTGATCCTTTTTTTCCTGTTGCGCGTGACGGGCATCCCGCCAGCGGAAGCCCGAGCGCTGGCCACGCGCGGCGATGCCTACCGCGACTACCAGCGCCGCACGAGCGCCTTCATCCCTTGGTTTCCAAAATCATGAACTCCCGCAGGGGCGCAGGGACGCAGGGGCAAGCTGAATGACCGAAAACGAAATTGGAACGGTATTGATCGAGGAGGCGATCCAGCTCCACCGCGAGCTTGGTCCGGGGCTCTTGGAGTCGGTTTATGAAGTTGTCCTTGCGGATTCCTTGAAAAAGCGGGGGCTTGCCGTGCGCAGGCAGGTGCAGGTGCCGATTCGTTTCCGCGGAATTTTGTTCGACGAGGGTTTCTGCGCCGACCTTGTCATTGGCGAGAAGGTTCTCGCGGAGCTGAAGTCCGTGGAGGCTGTGATCCCCGCCCACAAGAAGCAGGTCCAAACCTACCTGCGGCTGACAGGATTGAAGCTGGGATATCTCCTGAACTTCGGCGAGGCTGTCATAAAGAACGGAATCACCCGCTGCGTGAACGGCCTTGAAGAAAACCCTCAGCGCCCCTGCGCCCCTGCGGGAAAAATCGATTTTCCATGATCCCACTCGACGACCTTCTTGCGAAAAACCTGCTGCCCGATGCGGTGGTGCGGCTCGGCATCCGGAACCTCCTTGCCAAAAAACTCCGCGAGGAGGACCGCGGGGATGCGGTGGCGCAGGCGGAGGCGCTCGCCGCTTTTGTGGGGGAATTGAAACAGAGCCCGATCGCGGTGAAGACCGCCGCGGCGAACGAACAGCACTACGAGGTTCCGACCGAATTCTTCCAACTCGTCCTCGGTCCCCGCATGAAATACAGCTCCGGCTACTGGCCTCGCGAGGACACGACCTTCGCCGAGAGCGAGGAGGCGATGCTCGCGCTCACCTGCCAACGGGCGGAACTTGCCGATGGCATGGACATTTTGGAACTCGGCTGCGGCTGGGGGAGCCTCACGCTTTGGATGGCGGAAAAATTCCCGGGCTCGCGGATCACCGGTGTTTCGAATTCGGCCACCCAGCGGGCGCACATCGAGGCGGAGGCGGCGAGGCGGGGTTTTTCCAATGTGCGGATCGTGACCGCCGACATGAATGTCTTCGAGGCGGGGGACGGGGCATTTGACCGGGTGGTTTCGGTGGAAATGTTCGAGCACATGAAGAACTACCGGCTCCTCATGGCGAAGGTGGCGCGCTGGTTGCGGCCGGGCGGGAAGTTGTTCGTCCACATCTTCACCCACCGCGAATTCGCCTACCACTTCGAGGGGAAGGACCCGTCCGACTGGATCACGCGGTATTTTTTCGAGGGCGGGACGATGCCCTCGGACGACCTACTGCTCTACTTCCAGGAGGACCTCGCCATCGAATCGCACTGGCGGGTTTGCGGCACCCACTACCAGCGGACCTCTGAGGCTTGGCTGGAAAAAATGGATGCCAATTCGCGCGCCATCACCCCGATCCTCGAGAAGACCTACGGGCCCGAAAACGCGGCGAAGTGGCGCGCGTATTGGCGCGTGTTTTTCATGTCCTGCGCCGAGCTGTGGGGGTTCCGTGGCGGCAACGAGTGGCTTGTGAGCCACTACCTGTTTTCCAAAAAAGCCTGACGGGCCGTGCGCGGCGCATGGTGATCGCGTTCCACAAGCCGTTCGATGTGCTGTCGCAGTTCACGCCGGAGTGCGCGGGGCAGAGGACGCTGGCGGAATTCGGGTTTCCGCCAGGCGTTTATCCGCTCGGGCGCTTGGACAGGGACTCCGAGGGCTTGCTGCTGCTTTCGGACGAAAAGGGTTTGAACAACCTTTTGCTCGATCCGGAGCGCGGGCACTGGCGGACCTATTGGGCTCAAGTCGAGGGGACGGTTTCGGACGATGCGCTGCGGCGGCTTGCGGAGGGTGTCGAGATCGCGGGGCGCAGGACCCTGCCTGCGGGGGCGAGGAGGATTTTCCCGGAGGTTCCGCCGAGGAACCCACCCATCCGCTTCCGGAAAAGCGTGCCGGATTCCTGGGTCGAACTGGAACTGCGCGAAGGGAGGAACCGCCAGGTTCGAAAAATGACGGCGGCCGTGGGGTTCCCGACGCTGCGCCTCATCCGCGTGGCCATCGGCGGGTTTCGTTTGCCCGAAGCAATGAAGCCGGGCGGTTGGCGGGAATTGGATTCGGCGGAGAGAAATCTGGTTTTCTCGGCCTGATTATTTTTCTCAATCCAACACGCGGAAGGTGTCGGTGCGATCGAGACTTTGAATGAATCCCGCCGCGAGCCTGGCGGCGTTGAGGGCGTCCTCGAGGAGGACCATTTCCACCGGCGAGTGCATGTAGCGGAGCGGAATCGAAATGAGCGCGCAGGGAACACCGTCGCGGCTCGTGTAAACGACATCAGCATCGGTGCTCGTGCTCCGGGAGACGGCTTCGTGTTGGACCGGGATTTTTTCGCGCTCCGCGACTTCAACGAGGCGCTTGGCGACGAGCGGGTGGTTCGCGGCGCCATGCGAAATCGTGGGACCCTTGCCGAGTTCGACGAGCCCGTGCTCCTTCACATTGATGCCCGGAGTGTCGGTGGCATGGGTGACGTCGAAGACCAATGCAACCGATGGCCGGATGCGATGGGTGGCCATGCGCGCGCCATGGCAGCCGATTTCCTCCTGCACGGCATTGAGGGCATAAGCCGTGGCCCTCGGGCGTTTTTTCGACGAGTGCAAAATGGCCAGAGTGTTCGCGAGGACAAACCCGCCGATGCGATTGTCGAGCGCGCGGCCGACAACCCTCCCCTTGGAAAACTCCACCGCATCGTCCACAAAAATGGCCGGAGTTCCCACGCGGATGCCGAGTTTTTCGACATCCTTCGCACTCGACGCGCCGATATCAATGTAGAGGTCCTTCCACTCGGCGGGCTTTTCATTACCCTTGTCGCGGAGGTGGATCGCTGTGTTTCCGATGACGCCGGGCACCACGCCCTTCGAGCCGAAGAGGCGGATGCGCCGTGCGGGTGCGAGCGTGCGGTCCGAACCGCCGATGGGGCCCACAGCGAGGAAGCCTTTGTCATCGATGTGGCGGACGATAAAACCGATTTCATCCACATGGGCCTCGAGCATCACTCGCGGCGCCTTGGCATCGGTGCCTTCGAGAATGGCCCAGGCGTTGCCATGCGGGTCGCTCTCCACGCGGTCGGAGTTGGGTTTGACGTTCTTGATCCAAAGTTTCTGCCCTTCCGCCTCCCAACCTGTCGGGCTGGGCGTGGCGAGGATTTCAAGGAGGTTCTTGGTTTTCATTCGGGAAACGCTTCGAGAACTCAAACCGCGTTTCGGCGAAAAGCCAAGCGCGGCCGTTCATTCGCCGGCAAGCGGGTGGTGGCGCGCCACCCATTCCTCCACCGGCCTGCCTGCCGCGAGATGCTCCTCCGCGATGCGGTGGCATTTTTCCGGCGTGAGCGCGCCATACCAAACGCCCTCCGGGTAAACGACCATCCACGGACCGCCCGAGCAAACCCGGAGGCAAGCCGCCTTCGTCCGCATCGTGGGGATTCCAAGTTTGGCGACGCGTTCCTTCAGAACCTCCCAAACCGCGAGGCCGTCTTGTGTGGCGCAACAATCGGGGCCGATGCAGAGGAAAACGTGCTTTTCGGACGCATCGAGACCCATCTTGCAAAAAGCCGCATCGATAGGATTCATTTCTAAAAATGTGACACTTCCGTGATCATGGATTCATTAGGTCTCGGCCAACGAACACAAATTTTTTCACCCCTACAATCCGCCACAAAGAAATATGCAAACAATCACTGGTGTCGGGTTAACAGGGCTTTGATTTTGGCGTCTTCACGACTTGGGTAGTCGACCCTTAAAAAAACCGTCAAACCATTTTTATGGATTAAAATAGGCATGTTTATTGCTACGCTGGATTGCAGGCAAAACCAGTCTTTTGACCCGAAATCCCTGCAATCCGAAACCATGAGACCTACAGCTATCGCCAAAACTCAAATCTCGTCTCTTCTTCCCGACCTTGAAAGCCAGATCAATCCGCGGCATCCGCTTTGTCGGCTTGCCCGCGATGGATTGGGGAGTTTTCGAGAAGGAGTTCGGGGCGTTTTACTGCACCTAGGGGCGCCCGGCTTTGCCGATTCGGCGAATGGCAGGGCTTTTGATGCTCAAGAGCCTGAGGAACCAAAGCTACGAGGGGGTGGTGGATTGGAACGAAAGTCCCTATGCGCAGTATTTCTGTGGGGAACGGGAGTTCCAATGTGACTGGCCGTGCGATCCGAACGAGTAGACGCATTTCCGCAATCGGATTGGCAAAGATGGGGCCGAGCGGATCCTGGCAGCGACGATCGGGTTGCATGGGGAGTCAGCGAAAGTGATCTTGCCTCGAAAATCCGCAAGGGTCTTTATAAAAGAAAGACCCGAAAATGCAAGAGACACAAAGCAGGTATGCGCGGCGCTATGACCGCGAGTTCAAGGAAAACGCCGTGGCGCTTGTTGAAAGCGGCAGGGAAATCAAAGAGGTGGCCCGGGATTTGGGCATCTCGCATTGGTCCCTGAAGAACTGGTGCAAGCTTGCCCTGTCCGGAAAAGAGCAAACGCAGGCGGGCACGCTGGAAGCGGAAAGCTCCACGCAGCGGGAAATCTGGCGCTTGTGACAGGAGAACGAGTATCTACGTCGACGGAGCGACATTTTAGTGAGATTCAAAAATTTCTATAGCCGCACGAGACAAACCAATTGAGGGCGTCTTTGGCCATAACCTTTGCCAAGGCGTTGCCGATGGCGCTGACAAGTTCTTCGGGGGTTCGAGCCTCCGCGCTGCGGAGCAGGGCTTTGACTTTGCTCCACATTTTTTCAATGGGGTTAGAGAAAATTTATATATATTGTAGCCGTTTTTGTGTGTTTGTATGTTGTGTGCCGATGAAGGAACTCTCCTTGGATTTGCGCGAGCGAATCTTGACCACCTACGACAGCGGGGAATGCACCCGGGAGCAGGTGGCGCAACGCTTCCGGGTCTCCCTTGGAATGGTGAAAAAGCTCCTGCAGCAGCGC
>JAGWWS010000001.1 GCA_018970255.1 Verrucomicrobiota bacterium
GCATGAACACCGAAGTCAAAATTCCCGCCGTCGGAGAGTCCATCACATCCGGCGTCCTCACCATCTGGCACCGCAAAAACGGCGACACCGTCCGCGAGGGCGAAGTCCTCTTCACCCTGGAAACCGACAAGGTCTCGCAGGAGGTCAACGCCCCCGCCACCGGCATCGTCCACACGAAGGTTGCCGAAGGCGATGAAGTCAAAATCGGGCAAGCCGTCGCCGAAATCGAACCGTCATCCGTTGCCGCCGCCCCGGCCCCCGAGCCCGAAAAACCGGCCGCTGCCAAACCAGCCCCTGCAGCACAAAAGGCCCCCGCACCCGCCCCGGCAGCGCCTCCGCAAGTTTCTGCACCAGTCCCCTCCCCAGCGCCCCTCCCGCCCCAAGCCACCGTCTCAGCGCCCAACGACAGCCGGGCCACGCGCAAAAAACTCTCCCCCCTCCGCCGCAAAATTGCCACGCAGCTCGTCCTGGCGCAGCACACCGCCGCCATCCTCACCACTTTCAACGAGTGCGACATGTCCTCCGTGATGTCCCTCCGCAAGGAACTCCAGGAGGAATTCACGAAACGCCACGGCGTGAAACTCGGCTTCATGGGATTCTTCATCAAAGCCGTCGTCGACGCTCTCCAGGCCGTCCCAGCCATCAATTCCCGAATGGACGGCGACGACCTCGTCATGAACAACGCCTTCGACATCGGCGTGGCGGTTGGAACCGACCGCGGGCTCGTCGTCCCGGTCATCCGCGATTGCGAACGCCTCGGCTTCGCCGAAATCGAGCGCAGCCTCGCCGACTACGCCGTGAAAGCCCGCGAAGGCCGCATCTCGCTCGCGGACCTCTCCGGCGGCGTCTTCACCATTAGCAACGGCGGCATCTACGGTTCCCTCCTCAGCACGCCCATCCTGAACCCGCCCCAGAGCGGCATCCTCGGCATGCACAAAATCCAGGAGCGCCCCGTCGCGGTGGACGGGCAAGTCGTAATCCGACCGATGATGTATCTGGCCCTGAGCTACGACCACCGTGTCGTGGACGGCAAGGAAGCCGTCACCTTCCTCTTCCGCGTGAAGGACTGCATCGAAAACCCCTCCCGCCTCCTCCTCGGGGCCTGAGCAGGCGCGCGCGACTAAACTTTTTCGTCGACCACCGGATTCGTCAGCGAACCGATTCCATCGATTTCAATCGTTACGGAATCACCGGCCTTGAGCCAACGCGGCGGCTTTGCAGCCATCCCCACGCCATGCGGCGTCCCAGTTAAAATCACAGTGCCAGGCCACAGCGTCGTGCTTCCGCTCAAAAACTCAATCAGCGCGGGCACATCGAAAATCATGTCGTTCGTGTTCCAATCCTGAACCCTCTCGCCATTGAGCACCGTGCGGATGGGCAGTGCATTCGGATTGAAAATTTCATCGGCCGTCACCAGACACGGCCCGAGCGGCGCAAACGTGTCGAACGTCTTGCTCCGGCTCCATTGCCCGCCGCCGAATTTCAACTGCCAGTCGCGCGAACTCACATCATTCGCGCAGGTGTAGCCCAGGACCACATCGAGCGCCTTGGCGCGCGGCACATTCTTGCACTTTTTGCCGATGACCACGGCCAACTCGCACTCGTAGTCCACCTCGCCACTCGCCAGCGCGACCGGGATTTCAATCGGGTCGCCAGGATTTTGAACAGTGCCGGGCGTCTTCATAAAAACAATCGGCCGCTCGGGAATCTTTGCCCCCGTCTCCTCGGCATGTTTGCGGTAGTTAAGCCCGATTCCAATAATCGCCGTCGGCTGCAGTGGCGCGAGGAGCTTGCCGGGAGAGACGAATTTTCCGGACGGCTTGGGATTCGAAAAAAGGTCGCCCTCCAAGAGTTCAAAACGCCCATCGGCATGTTGGATGGCGTGTTCGATTTGTCCGGAGGAGGAGAGATGGCGAATGATTTTCATGGGGAATTTTTTTAAGCCGGAATGACTACCTCCATCCCGCCCGCCGGTCACGAAGAACCCGTCCGCTTTTCTTGAAATGCCCGGCGTGCTTGTTAGCGTGCGGTGTGCGGCTGCGCGGTCTCGTCATGTTCCTCGCCTTGGCGGCGGTTTTTCCGTCAGCCCCCATCGTCGCCCGCGCACAAATGAGCGAGGAACAAAAAAGGAGGCTGTTCCTCCAAGTCCGCGAAGACATCAAGCCGGTCCCCAAACCCACTCCCAAAGCCACTCCGCGGCCGAAACCCAAGCCAGCCGCCACGCCATCGCGCGCAGCCACGCCGCCCCCAAAAGTCGATTGGGTTTCCACGCCCAAACCGACCCCCCGGAAAACCGCCACCCCGAAACCCACGCCGCGCACGACCCCACAAGCAACACCCAAGCCGAGTTCGCAGCCGACACCCGAAGAACGCGAATCCACACCGGAGCCCACCCCCGCATCAAAACCCGCGCAGCCGCCGCAGGCCCCTGCCCAAGAATCCGACGACTACATTCTCATGCCGGGCGAGGTGAAGGGCGAAAAGTCGAAGCCAATCGTCGTTGAAGAATCCAAGCCGCCCTCGGAGCCAGAGCCGAAGCCCCAAAGGACCGAAAAGCCCATAGCCGCCGCCACGCCGCAAATCCCGAAAGGCAAAACCCCCGCAGGCCGCCCCCTTGACGCGCCCATCCTCATTGAAAAATCCGGCCTGCAGGACGAAGCCGGCTACGAACCGCCAACGAAACAGGTCTTCGGCGGATTCATGAAACGCTGGCGCTACCTCACACCCGGAATCCGCAGGGCCATCGACAACGCCAAGGTCCGCCGCGGCCGCTGGAAATACATCATCGTCCACAACAGCGGCACCCGCCAAGGAAACGCCCGCATCTTCGACAACTACCACCGCCGCGTCCGCAAAATGCAAAACGGCCTCGCCTACCACTTCGTGATTGGAAACGGGAATTCCTCCGGCGACGGGCAAATCGAAATCGGCAACCGCTGGACCCGCCAGATCAACGGCGGCCATGTGGCCAGCGACTACCTCAACGACATCGCCATCGGCATCTGCCTCGTCGGCGACCTCAACCGCGACCTGCCCACGAAGCACCAACTCGGCGCGCTCGACGAACTCGCCACCTACCTCCGCGGCCGCGTGGGCAAGGTCAAGGGCCGCCCCGCGATCGTCAAGGGCCACAAGGAAATCAACCCCAAGCCCACCGATTGCCCCGGCGACCGCTTTCCGCTCGGCTGGCTGCGCAAGCGCTTCGGCAGCTGAACCCGTGGAAAAGCCACCCGACCCGCGCCTCTGGAACGAAGACCTCGCGCCGGTCCCCGCCGCGCGCCGCACATGGACCACATGGAATATCGCCGCGCTCTGGATCGGCATGGCCGTGTGCATCACCACCTACACGCTCGCCAGCGGCCTCATCGGCCAAGGCATGGATTGGAGCCAGGCGGTCCTCACCATTTTCCTCGGGAACCTCATCGTGCTCGTGCCCATGGCGCTCAACGCCCACCCCGGCACCGCCTATGGCATCCCGTTCCCGGTCCTTCTGCGCGCCTCGTTCGGCACCCTTGGCTCGAACATCCCGGCGCTCATGCGCGGCATCGTCGCCTGCGGTTGGTTCGGCATCCAGACATGGGTCGGCGGTTCCGCGGTCTACTCCACCGCTGCCGTCATTTTCGGGTTCGACCCCGCCCAACGAACGCCCCTCCCGGTCCTCGGCATCTCGGCCGGCGAGTTCGCCTGCTTCCTGCTTTTCTGGGCGGTGAATGTTTACTTTATCGTCCGCGGCATGGAGTCCATCAAATGGCTCGAAGCCCTCAGCGCGCCATTCCTTGTCGCCGTCGGCCTCGCGCTCGTCTGGTGGGCATGGGAAGCCGCCGACGGCTTTGGCCCGATTTTCTCCCAACCCTCGAAACTCGATTCCCCGGAAAAATTCTGGCCCGTGTTCGGCGCCGGCCTCACTGCGATGGTCGGCTACTGGGCCACGCTGTCGCTCAACATCCCCGATTTCTCCCGCTTCGCCCGCTCGCAGCGCGACCAAATCGCCGGCCAGGCCCTTGGGCTCCCCACCACCATGACGCTCTACGCCTTCATCGGCGTGGTCGTCACCAGCGCCACAGTGGTGGTTTTCGGCGAAGCCATTTGGGACCCCGTGCAAGTCATCTCCCGCTTCAACAACCCCTGGATCTCCGCCATCGCCCTCGTCACGCTCGCCGTCGCAACCCTCTCGACCAACATCGCCGCGAATGTCGTCTCCCCCGCCAACGACTTCTCGAACCTTGCCCCCCGCCGCATTTCGTTCCGCACCGGCGGCATCATCACCGCATTCCTCGGAATCCTCATGTTCCCCTGGAAACTCTACCAAGACCCCAGCGGCTACATTTTCACCTGGCTCATCGGCTACAGCGCCCTCCTCGGCCCCATCGCCGGCATCATGATTGCCGACTACTTCGTCTGGCGCCGGCGCCGCCTCGAACCCGAAGAACTCTACATCCGCAACGGCGCCTATTCCTACACCGGCGGATTCAGCATCGTGGGATTCGCCTCACTCGCCCTCGCCATCCTGCCAAACATCCCCGGCTTCCTCGTCCATGTGAAACTCCTCGCCCCTTCCGCGTTCCCCGCATTGGTCGTGGACGCCTACAATTACGCTTGGTTCGTCGGCTTCACCCTCGCCTTCCTCCTCTACTCCCTCCTCCGCCCGGCGTTCCCGAACCGCTGAGGAACCGCGGCGCTCCGTGCTAAAAACAAACCCTAAGCCGCGATCTTCTCGCTGCGCTCCACGAGCCGGAAGCGGAACTTCTCGCTGTATTTGCCGCCATTGTGCTTCCGGCAGCACTTGATGCAGGCGGCCCGTTGCCGCAGCGGCTTCACGCGCGCCAACACCGATTCGCACTGGGGGCACGCGTAGAAAAATTTCCGCGCCACCTTGCGCCGCTTGAAGGGCAATTCATGGCACCTCTCCTCGTTGGGAATCCCGAGGTCCGCACAGGCTTCCTTCCATTCCTCCCCATGCGCATCGATGCGCCGGCGGCCGGCGCGGTGCCGGGCGAGCAGGTGCGCCAATTCGTGCCGCAGCGTGCGCTGCACCTCGGCGGCCGAAACCTCCACCAGCTTGGGGTTCAAAACCACCAAGCGGTCCACCAGAACCGCCAAGCCCGCCGTGGTCTTCAGCCGCGGGTTCCAGCAAACGCGCACCTTCAGGTCGCGGCAGCCCGCCGCCTTGAGGAGTTGGTTCGCGAAATCCTCGAGCAGCGGGTCGTGCCGGAACGGCGAACTGCGCCGGGGCTTTTTCAAATCATCCGGCGTGGCGCGCACCCGCCGCATCACCGTCCTGCCGAAATCGAGGAGAAGCTGCCGGTATTTCATGCCGCCATCGCGTGTTGGAGCCGGGCGACGCGCGCCACCGCGGCCGCCGCCCCCTCCACATCGCGCTCCGTTGTCCCATGCCCCATCGAAAACCTCACCGTCGCCAATGCCGTGGCCGGCTCGACCCCCATCGCGATCAAAACATGCGACGGCTGGATCGACCCCACCATGCACGCCGACCCGCTGGAAACACACACGCCCTCGAGGTCGAGCCCCATCAGCAGCGACTCGCCGTCCGCACCCGGGAAACTCACATTCAAAGTATTCGCCAGCGAGCGCCCCGGGTCGCCGTTTCTCACGGCATGCGGGCAGGTTTCCTGAATCAACGCCCAGAGCCTTTCGCGCAGCGGCGCCAGCCTCGCCGCATCCGCGGCGCCCCGCGTGGCAGCCACCTCCGCGGCCGCAGCCATTCCCACGATCGCCGCCACATTTTCCGTGCCCGGCCGCCTGGAATTTTCATGCGAGCCGCCATGCGCCGTCCGCGCCAGTGCAATCCCCGCGCCGAGCCACAGCGCCCCGGCGCCTTTCGGCCCATAAAACTTGTGCGCCGCGATGGAAAACGCCGACAGCCCCTCCGCCCCCGCGCGCAACGGCAACTTCCCGAACGCCTGCACCGCATCGCTGTGGAAAAACACGCCCCGCTCCCGGCACACCGCCGCCAATTCCGCCACCGGTTGCACCACGCCCGTCTCGTTGTTCGCGTGCATGACGCTCACCACCGTCGTGTCCTTGCGGATGACCCGCGCCAAAAAACCCGGGTCCACCGCCCCGCCCCGGTCCACCGGCAGCAGCGTCACTTCATACCCCTCGAAATGCTGCAGGTATTCCGCCGCGTGGAGCACCGCATGGTGTTCGATGGCGGAAACCACGATGTGCTTCCCCTTCGGAGCATGCGCCCGCGCCAGCCCCATCAGGCCCAAATTGCAAGCCTCCGTCCCCCCGCCCGTGAACACAATCTCGTGCGCCTTCGCGCCGATGACCGCCGCGAGCCTATCCCTCGCATCGTCCACCGCCGCCCGCGCCCGCCGCCCCGCCGCATGGATCGAGGAGGGATTGCCGAAATCCCCGTCCAAAAACGGCAGCATCGCCTCCCTTGCCTCGGGGGCGAGCGGCGTCGTCGCGTTGTGGTCCAGGTAAATCATTTGATCGCTCCGCCGGATTCCCTCCGGTCCTTCTCCAGAATACGCAGTTGTTTCTCCTCGTAAACCACCAGCGACCCCGCCGGCACGCTGTGCATCAAAAAAACATTCGCCCCGATCGTGCTCCCCTCCCCGATCACCGTCTCCCCGCCGAGCACCGTGGAATTTGGGTAAATCGTGACATTGTGTCCCACATCCGGATGGCGCTTGCCACCCTTAACAATCTGACCGGATTCATCTTTTGCAAAACTTCGCGCCCCGAGTGTGACACCGTGGTAAAGCTTCACATGGTGCCCGATCCGGCAGGTTTCCCCGATGACGACTCCCGTCCCGTGGTCGATGAAAAAATACGGACCCAATTGCGCCCCCGGATGGATGTCGATTCCGGTCCGGGCGTGGGCCCATTCGGTCATCATCCGCGGCAGGAGCGGCACCCCCGCGCCGTAGAGGGCATGCGCGCAACGCTGCACCGCCACGGCCTCGAGGAATGGATACGCCAACACGATTTCCTCGTAGCTCGCCGCCGCCGGATCGCCCTCATACGCCGCCTCGATGTCAGTGCGCAAGAGCGCCCGGATTTCCGGCAACGCATCCAAAAAATCCATCATCGCCGCGCGCGCGCGGTCGCCGCCGCCATCCGCCCCGCGCAGGCTCAGGCTCTTGCCGATCAAGTCCTGGAGCCGATCCGCAAGCTCCTGCAGGCGCAGCTCGGTCGTCTCCGCGAGTTCATTTTTGTGGATCGGCCGCTCGTCGTGGAACCCGGGAAAAAGGAATTGCAGCAACTGCCCGCACAACGCATCGAGCGAACGCTTGGAAGGCAGGTTGTGGCCGTCGGTGTTGTTCAACCCCCCGACTTTCTCATACGAATCGAGAATCTTCTTCACAATCTCCGGCAACCTCTTCGACGACATGGAGGTGAATTCTACGCGGCACGCCAGCCCTGTCGAGAACCCGCTGAAAATCGGGCTCGGCGGGAGTTTTTTTACCCGAATCCCCAGCCCCAAAATAAAAACGCTTCTTATCCGTATATTTTTATAGAAATCACCTATTCCGATTTCCTTGAGTGTTTTTCACAAAATTCCCATTTCCCGCGGCTCCCGCATTGAATCCCGCCTGATTCCCTGCACAATCCCGCGCCATGTCCGAATTGTCCAAGGCCTACGAGCCCCAGTCCGTCGAAGAAAAATGGTATTCCCACTGGCTCGAATGCGGCCATTTCACCGCCGACCCCGCTTCGCCCAAGCCCGCCTACTCAATCGTCATCCCGCCGCCGAATGTCACCGGCGTCCTTACGCTCGGCCATGTTCTCAACAACACGCTCCAGGACATTCTCGCCCGCCGCGCCCGCCAGACCGGACACGAAGTCCTCTGGCTCCCCGGCACCGACCACGCCGGCATCGCCACCCAGACCGTCGTCGAGCGGAAACTCCGCAAAGAGGAAAAGAAAACCCGCCACGACCTAGGCCGTGACGAATTCCTCAAGCGCGTCTGGGAGTGGAAGGACAAGCACGGCGGCATCATCATCAACCAGCTCAAAAAACTCGGCTGCTCCTGCGATTGGACTCGCGAACGGTTCACTATGGACGACGCCTACGCGCGCAAGGTCCAGGAGGTCTTCGTCGATCTCCACGCCAAGGGCCTCATCTACCGCGGCAAGCGGATGGTGAACTGGTGCCCCGTCTCGCTCACCGCGCTCAGCGACGAGGAGGTCATCCCGAAAACCCAGAAATCCTTTTTCTACCACTACCGCGTCGAGGTCGTGGAAAAACCCGGCACCTTCCTCGAAATCGCCACTACCCGTCCCGAGACGATTATGGCCGACGCCGCCGTGGCCGTGAATCCCGAGGACCCGCGCTACGCCGCCCTCATCGGCCTCCATGTCCGCCGTCCCCTCCCCGCCAATGTCGAAGCCCTCCTTCCCATCATCGGCGACGAGGCCGTTGATTTCGAATTCGGCACCGGCGTCCTAAAGGTCACCCCCGCGCACGACAAAACCGACTACGAGATCGGCCTGCGCCACAACCTCCCGGTCATCGACATCTTCAACCCCGACGCGACCCTCAACGAACTCGCCGGCGAGGAATTCGCCGGCCTCGACCGCTTCGAGGCCCGCACCGAGGCCGTCGCCAAGCTCCAGGAACTCGGTCTCCTCGTGAAGGAAGAGCCACACGAAAACAATGTCGGCTTCAGCGAACGCGCCGATGTGCCGATCGAACCCCGCCTCTCCGAGCAGTGGTTCCTGAAATACCCGAACCCCGCCGAGTCCCGCGACGCCGTCCGCAACCACCTGATCCGCTTCTTTCCCGACCGCTGGGAAAAGGTCTACGACCACTGGCTCGAAAACATCCAGGACTGGTGCATCTCCCGCCAACTCTGGTGGGGCCACCGCATTCCCGTCTGGTATCCAGCGGGGAATGCGAAATGCGAAATGTGGGATGTGAAATGCCAGATCGAGTCCCCCGGCGAAGGCTGGGTTCAGGACCCCGATGTGCTCGACACCTGGTTCTCCTCGTGGCTCTGGGCGCACGAGACAATGGAACCCGCCGCGCTGAAAAAATTCTTCCCGACCAGCGTGCTCGTCACCGGGCCCGACATCATCTTTTTCTGGGTCGCCCGCATGATCATGGCGAGCCTCGAATACACCGGCCAAATCCCGTTCCGCGATGTCTACTTCACCGGCATCATCCGCGACAAACAGGGCCGCAAAATGTCCAAGAGCCTCGGCAACTCGCCCGACCCGCTCGACCTCATCGCAAAGTTCGGGGCCGACGGCATTCGCTTTGGCCTTCTCCGCATCGCGCCGCAGGGCCAGGACATCAAATTCGACGACCAGCAAATCGTCGAGGGCCGCAATTTCTGCAACAAGCTCTGGAACGCCTGTCGATTCCGCCAAATGCAGGGCTCGCTCGACCCGCAGGCCGATCCCTCGAAACACGAACTCTCCCTCTTCGCCCGCGACCTCCTCGCCCGGCTCGACGCCACGATTCGCCGCGTGAACGAAGGCTACGAAGCCTACAAATTCAGCGACATCGCCCAAGCCCTCTACGACTTCGTCTGGGGCGATTTCTGCGACCGCTTTATCGAAGTCGCGAAATCCGATTTCGCCACCGACTCGCCCCGCCGCGCGGGCACGCTGGCGACCCTCGACTACACCATCAAACGCGTCCTCCAACTCCTCCACCCCTACGCTCCCTTCATCACCGAGGAACTCTGGCACGGCTTGAGCTTTGGCACCGAGAGCATCCAATTCAGCGGTTGGCCCGAACCGGCCAACTGCAATGCTGACCCGCGCTCCGAAGCCGTTTTCAGCGCCGTCTCCGCCGCCCGAAACCTCCGCTCCACATACGGCATCCAGAGCAACCGCCGGCTCCCTTGGCAACTCGCCCCCGCCTCGGATTGGGTGAAAAACGAACTCCCCGTCCTCGCGATCCTGCTCCACTCCGAGACGATCACTCTCTGCGAAGCCGCCCCGCAAGGCCATGCCGCCTGCCCCACCGACATCGGCACGATCTACCTTCCGCTCGAAGGCATTATCGACCCGGCCACGGAAGCCAAGCGCCTCGACGGCGAAATCCGCAAAGTCGAAGCCGAGATCGAGAAGGTCGCCAAAAAACTCTCCAGCGAAACCTTCGTCCAAAACGCCCCCGCCGAAGTCGTCGCGGACCACCGCCAGCGCCAGCAGGATTGGCTCGCCAAACTCTCGGAACTACAAAAAGCCATTACCGCCTTGGGTTGACCGGCGCGTTTGTCCTATTTCGCAGGGGTCACGCTCGCCGCGTTGAGTTGGGGCGGGTTGGTCCCGGGAACCAGCCTGCCGTTCGCAGTTAGAAATGTCCCTTTGACGGGCATTTCGACGCCTTTAGGAAGCAGCACAACGACCGATTTCCGCTCGCAGACCTTGGTGCAGGTGGCCTCCGAGGAATCGATCAATACCACCATTCCGCGCGCGGCTGAGACCCGGTCCACGAGGCCGGTCACTGTAAGTTCCTTTTCGGAAAGAGCGGAACTTTGTTCGTGGAGGGCATCCACGCCAATCGGTGTCTCGGCATTGGCCGGAACCACGAGGATTAATGTCAGCGCAGTCAGCAGGAGTCGGGTTTTCATGGTTTAAAGATGTCTGATGGCTTGGATGGTGGAAAGGCGCAGGGTTCTGGCGATCGCCGCCGTGCTTCCGAGCAGTCCGATCAACACGCCAAGCAAGAGGCCCGCCGCGGCCATTTCGGGTCCCATGTGAAGTCGGAAGGCTCCCATGGGCAATTTCAGCGCGAATCCCTGGATCGACATCGCCGCACCGATTGCGATCAGGGAACCAGCCAGCGCCGGCGCAAGCCCCTCGATGGCGAATCCGCAGGCAAGCTGCCAACGACGGAAACCCAGGGTCCGGAGCATCCCGAGTTCCCGCGTGCGCGCGGTCACCGAGGCGAAAAGTGTGTTCATCCCGAGAAGCGCGCCTCCAAGCACGAGAATCCCAGCCAGGATGCAAATGGCCGCAGTGATCGGCCGGAACGCCTCGGCATGGGCGGCATAGTAATCCGTCTCGCGCCGGGCGGCGACGATCACATCCCTCCTGGTTTCGAGATCGAAGAACAATTCCTCCAGGGCCGCCTGGTCTCGCGCGCGGAGAACCACCGAGTTCAATTCGTCGCGGCGGTAGGTGGACATCATGGCATCTAGGGGTGCCCAGATCTCGGCCTCGAAGGCGGTGCCCGGCGCCTCGAGGCGGCCAACGATTTTCCACGGCTTGCCGTCCAGCACCAGCTCTTGACCCACCTTCAGCGACTCCTCCGGCAAACCTAGCTTCACGCTGACCAGTGGCCCGATGGCCACCTCATCGGCAGCCAAAGGCGGGCGTCCCTCCGCAACTCGCACCTGGTCGTGCACGGCGAAGGCCACGGGCAAAATTCCGCGCACCAAGGCCTGGGAAACTTTACCCTCCTGCTCGTGCGTGGCCGCAAAAAGAACCTCCGGGGAGGCCAGCGAACCACTGTTGTCACCTGCCAGTTCGGGGGAGTGTCTCAGCGCCTCGTAGGTCGATCGATCCAAGGCCGAGAATTCGATCGTTTCAGCACCCCGGCTGGTGACCAGGACATTGAGGGGATTTCCCGTCGCCTTGAATCCGGAGACGATTCCAAGAGCCAGCCCGCCCATCACCATGGCGACGAAAACCGCGAGCCCGATGCCGACGGCAGTCATCAAAAACCGCGAGCGACGCACCAGCAGACTCCTCCAATGATACTTGAGCAGCATCAGTCCACCTCCCTCAAAGCCTCGACAACCCGAAGTCTCGCGACGCGCAGGGCGGCTGGAAGCCCCGCTGCGGTCGCCAGCACGACCGAAAGAATCATCGCCTCCAAGAGCAGGCTGGGCGACAGCGCGGGCGCAAAAGAAAAGCCCTCGACCGATAGCTCGAAATGCGTCGCGCGGATCAGAACCCAGGCGGCGGCCACTCCGATCGCTCCTCCTGCCGCTCCGCAGATAAAGGCCTCGGACAGCATCAATCGCAGAACCTGAGGCCTTCGGAAGCCGAGGGTTTTCAAAATCGCGATCTCCCGCGTCCGATCCCGGATGCTCATGGAAAGGCTGTTTCCCACCCCCGCCACCACCAATCCGAGGGCACCATAGCCGAGCAGCGAGGTAAACTCGACAAGACCGGCGATGCTGGAGACCGCGGCATCCATGAACGCCCTCTCGCTCGCGGTGCGCGTCGGCGACTTGGAATTGGCGAAATGCCGGTCGATCGCGACGGCTAGCGCGCCTCCATTCTCTGGATCGGCCAACCGGACATGGCAAAGGGTGACTTTTCCGGGTTGGCTCGTTGCGATTTGCAAATACGCGAGATCCACCAAGATGGCGCTTTCGAGACCCTCCGTTTTCGAAGTGAAGATGCCGCGAACCGTGAAGGTCAGGCCCCCGAGGCGCTCCAGCGAGACGGTTTGCCCGACCTTCCAACCATACCTCGTCGCCGCCCGGCGCCCGACAAGCGCGGCACCCCGTTCGGAGCTGAAGGCGGCGAACTCCGACTCTGGAAGATCGATGTCCCGGAAGCTCCTCACCTTGCCGGGCTCGATGCCATAGACCGCCACCAGATCGGTCACGCGGGAGCACGAGCTGATTACAAACAACTCGGCGGTCACATCACGGACGCCTTCCATGCCCTCGAGGGCGCCTCGGTGGGCCTCCGGAAGCTTCGAGAGCGGAGGACAGCTTTGAAATCGGTCGAAGACGACCAGCACATCGGAGCGCGCGCCGGTCGCGAGCATGAGGTCGAGCCCGCGGTCCACAGCCGACACAGCGCAGAAGAGCGCAACCGCGAGCGCAACCGCCAAAACAGCGAGTGACGGCCGGAGCGGAGCCCGGGTCAGAGCGTGCACGGTATAGCGAAGCCAGTTCATAAAGCTCCAGCCCGGTCTTCCAACAGCAGGCCCTTTTCCATCCGAGCCACCCGGTCAGCGGCTTCGGCGGCCTTCGGATCATGGGTCACCATGACGAATGTCTTGCCCAGCTCGCGGCACAGGATGCCGATCAGGCCCAGCACGGCCCCGGCGCTGTCGCGATCCAGGTTGCCGGTCGGCTCGTCGCCGAGCAGGAGGGGAGGATCCGGAGCGAGTGCCCGGGCGATCGCGACGCGCTGCTCCTGCCCGCCACTGAGCTGCGAAGGCAAATGCCTGCGCCGGTCGGCTAGGCCCACCGCCTCAAGCGCATTCATGACCTGTTCGTGCCTCCGCTTGGACGGCAGCCGCAACAGCAACAGCGGCAGCTCGACATTTTCATAGGCTGTCAGCACCGGCACCAGGTTGTAGGCCTGGAAAATGTAGCCAATGTTCCGCGTCCTCCACGCGGCGAGCTGGTCCTCATTGAATCGGCTGATGTCGCGACCATGCACCACGATCCGCCCGGAGGTCGGGGAATCGATCCCGGCCATGAGATTCAGCAGCGTGGTCTTGCCGCTGCCACTGGGCCCCATGAGCGCCAGGAACTCGCCCTCGGGCACCGTGAGGTCCACGCCCTTCAACACATCGATCGACTCCGGCCCGCGGCGGTGGATCTTGTGGACCCCCTCGATTTGGACAACAGGCCCCTTCATTCCGGAAAAACCACCTTCACGCCCATCTCGGGGCGCAGGGAGGGCGGAAACTCCCCGAGTTCCAAAACCACCCTCACCGTGTTCCGCGCCAACGAGGCCTTGGGCAGGATGCGCTCGATGCGCGCCGGGAATTCGCGCCCCGGCTCGGCATCCAGGCTCACAACCGCCCGCCCGCCCTCGCGGATGCGGGCGATGTCGCGCTGGTTCACATCCACCCACGCTTGCATACGCCGCGGATCGACCACCGATGCGACGCCATGCCGTTCCTCGAGGTCGATGAAATCGCCCTCCGAGGCCAAGCGCTCGTAAACGACCCCGCCGACCGGCGAGCGTACGGTGGATTGTTCGATTTGCCACCGCACGGTTTCGAGTTCCGCGTTGATGCGCTCCGCCTCCGCGCGGAGGATGCCCACCTCCGCCGAGGCCGACTCGAGTTCCCGCTTCGGCATCGCTCCTTGGCTGGAGAGCGTTTCCGCCCGGGCGAGTTCCTTCTCGGCGAAATCCAGCCGGCGTGCGGCCACGGTGGCGGCGGCCACCAATTCCGCCTCGCGGTTTTGGTGCTGGTCGGTGTTCAAGCGGGCAACGATGTCGCCGGCTTTGACCTCATCCCCCTCGCGGATGGAAAACTGGTCGAGCCGCCCCGAAACCAACGGCGTGATTTTCACGGGAAACGGCGGGACCGGTTCGATGTAGCCCGCTACGCTGAAATCCCCGCCTGGCGGAGCTGCTTCGGCCGCGGGCGGTGCCGTGGTTGTTTGTTGGGTTGGGACCGGTGCGGCGGCATTCCGGTTGGCAAACCAGAGTCCTGCCGCAACCAAAACGATGGTTGCAACCGCGGCCATCCAGCCGGCGTGGAACCGCCGACCGGCGCGCCGGACCTCGTCATCCCTGTTGATGTTTGCCTCCAACCGGAGGGCTTTTGCTTGTTCGATTTTCATGAAATGCCTGAACCTTGTTTTGGCCCGGCGGAAACCGGGCGTGTGGGGATTGGGTTGAGAAGAGACCGCGCAGCGGCCCCCGGACGGTTTCAGGCTCCTCGGGGCGGCTGCTCAATCGCGGGGAGGAACCCCTCGGGCAGTTCTGATGTGGAAAGGGCGAGGTCCATCAACAATCCCGGCCGGACGGGAAACCCACCGGCGGGTGTGCCTGCGAGGATTTTTCCAAAAGCCACGCACTGTTGGCATCCGCCCGGCGCCACACCCTCGCCGCACCCCGCATCCCCGCAAGAAGCGTCGGAAAGCTCGCAAACAACCACCTCCGGTCCGCAATCAGAGACAGCCTGCGAATTCGGCAGTGCAACCCCAATGGCGAAAACAAAAAGCAATCTCAGGAGGTATTGCATTGGGACTTCGAATAATCCCGAACCCGTCACATGTCAAAGCGCAGAAAAATGCCGAATTCGAGCGAGCTTGAGATTGAAAACTACCGGCGGAGGGGCTCGAACCCACACTCCCGAGGGAACGCGATTTTGAGTCGCGCGCGTCTGCCAATTCCGCCACGCCGGCTTGGACCCGCAGGAATAACCCCGCCAAGCCGCCCGCGCAATTAGGAATCCGCAACCATCGCCGCCAGCGCCTTGGCCAGCGACCGCTTGTCGGCGAATTCCCGCAGCACCCCGTCGGGCAACAAAAGCCCAAACCCGGCTCCAAACGCAGGGCCGTTGACCACGCAACCATTCGTGCCCGATTCCTCAATCTGGCACTTTGCGGCTGCGAGGGCCCCCTCGCGCCCACCGTCGCACTCGAATTTCCACCCGAAAATTTCCGCATTCGGAAAAAACCCGCGGAGCTTTGGCAGGAGCTTTTCCGCTGGGCGCAATCGCAAAGAGATTTCCCCTCCGCGGCTGGAGATTTTCCCCCGACCGTCCCCGCCGGAAATCCCAGCGACTTCGAAGTCGCAAAGCGCCGCCGCATGGAAAACCGCAGCCGTTTCGGCCGGAAGCGTTCCGAGAACCGCCGCCAGTGATTCGTTTGTTGAAAAGCCAAGCACCTTCGCCGCCTGCGGTGGCGCAGCCGTGCAACCTTCCCCCCTCAGGCAAAAGACCTCCCATCCGAGCACTGACAACTCCTCCGCTAGGAGCGTCCCGATTTCACCGGTCGCAAAATTTGTGATGCGCCGCACCGAATCGATCGGCGCATACGCGGGACCGCAGGTGATGACGGCAATTTTCCCCGTCACCTTAAGCCCTCCGTGTTGGAACCCCTCAATGCCGGAAGTGCCTCGTGCCGGTGAAGACCATCGCCACATCCTTGGCATTGGCGGCTTCGATGACCTCGGCGTCGCGCACCGAGCCGCCCGGTTGGATGGCGGCGGTCGCACCGGCTTCGGCGGCGGCCACCAGCCCGTCGGGGAACGGGAAAAAGGCATCGCTGCAAACGGCGCTGCCCTTCAGCGACAATCCCGCCTCCTGCGCTTTCCAAACCGCAATCCTCGAGGCATCGACGCGCGACATTTGCCCGGCGCCGATTCCCAGCGTGCGGTCCTTCGCGGCGTAAACGATCGCGTTCGACTTCACATGCTTCACGACCTTCCAGCCAAATTCCATCGCCTCGATTTCCGCCTTGGTCGGCGGGCGGGCGGTGACGACCTTGTGCTCGAGTTCGGGCAGGTCGGCGGTGTCGGAATCCTGCACCAGCAACCCGCCCACCACGCTGCGCATGTCGCGCCCGGTTTGCGCCGGCGCCTTGAGCAGCCGCATGAGCCGCAGGTTTTTCTTTTTTTGCAGGAGCGAACGCGCCTCGGATTCGAACTCCGGCGCGATGATGACCTCGCTGAAAATTTCGCAAATCGCCTTTGCGAGCGAGAGGGTCACGGGCTGGTTGCAAATGATGATGCCGCCGAACGGCGCCTGTTTGTCGGTCGCGAACGCCTTTTCCCAAGCCTCGCGCAGGTCGGGGTCGGTGCCGACGCCGCAGGGGTTCGTGTGCTTGAGGATCGCCACGGTCGGCTTGGAAAATTCCGCGATCAGGTTCGTCGCCGCCGTGATGTCCAGGATGTTGTTGTAGGAAAGTTCCTTCCCGTGGAGCTTTTCAAAATGCGAGCCGAAGTCGCCGTAGAGTTCGGCGTGCTGGTGAGGGTTCTCGCCGTAGCGCAGCCGCATTTCGAGGGGCAGTTCGAGCCGGAAGCGGCTGCAGGTTTCCTGCTCGCGGTTCAGGTAGCCGGAAATGGCGGCGTCGTAGGCGGAGGTGGCGGCGAACGCCTTGATCGCAAGACGCTCGCGCAGCGCCCGCGTGGTGCCGCCGTTTTCTTCCTTCAAATCCTCGAGCACCGCGGGGTAATCGGCGGGGTCGGTCACCACGCACACCGATTGGTAGTTCTTCGCCGCGCTGCGGATCATCGAGGGTCCGCCGATGTCGATTTGCTCGATGGCCTCGGCAAGCGTCGTCCCCTCGCGGGCGATGGTCGCCTCGAACGGGTAGAGGTTCACCACCACGAGGTCGATCGGCCGGATGCCGTGGGCTTTCGCCTGTTCCTCGTGTTCGGCATTGCCCCGCAGGAACAAGAGCCCGCCGTGGATTTTCGGGTGCAGCGTCTTCACGCGCCCCTCGAGGATTTCGGGCGATGCGGTGAACTGCGAGACCTCGACGGTCTTCACGCCCGCATCCTTCAACGCCTTCGCCGTCCCGCCGGTCGAAAGGATTTCCACCCCGCGGTCGGCGAGGGCTTTTGCAAATTCCACAATCCCCGACTTGTCGGAAACGGAGACCAACGCGCGCTCGATTTTCATTTTTTCAAAAATTGGGGCCGGCTCAGGAAATCGAGGGGACCGTGACCCCGGGGTCCACATCGGCGGCGTAGTCCACGCCATCGAGGCCGAAACCGAAAAGCCGCAGGAAGCTGGATTGGTAGCCCGCGAAATCCGCCAACTCGGCGAGGTTCCCCGTCTCGACCTGCTCCCAGCGCTCGGAAATGGTTTTTTGCACCGCGTCCGCCATTTCCCAATCGTCCACACGGATGCGCCCCTCGGCGTCGGTCTCCGGCGAGGGCTTCGAGAGCCGGTCGCGGAAGAGGCGGTCCATCTGCTCGATGCACTCTTCGTGGGTGCCGTCCGCCTTCATGATTTTGTAGAGGATCGAAATGTAGAGCGGCACCACGGGGATGGCGGAACTCGCCTGCGTGACGAGCGCCTTGTTGACGGAAATCCATGCCTTGCCGCCGAGCGGGGCGAGCTTGGCACCGATGGCGGCGCAGGCGCGCTCGAGGTCCTGCTTGGCGCGGCCGATCGTGCCGTTCTTGTAAATCGGCCAGGTCAAAACCGGCCCGATGTAGGAATACGCGACCGTCTTAGCCCCGGGCGCGAGGACCCCCGCCGCCTGCAGCGCATCGATCCACATTTCCCAATCCTCGCCACCCATCACGGCCACCGTGTGCGCGATCTCTTCGTCATTCGCGGGCTCGATGGAAACCGAGGTCACCTCGCCGGTGCCGGTGTTGAGGTTTTTGTTCGTGTAGGGCGCGCCGATCGGCTTGAGGGTGGATTTGAAAACCTCGCCGGTCTTCGGGTGCGTGCGCCGGGGCGAGGCCAGGCTGTAAACCACGCAATCGACCTGCCCGAGGTCGGCTTTGATGGCGGCGCAGACCTCCTGCTTCATCGCATCGGAGAACGCATCGCCGTTGAACGAGCGCGCATACAGGCCGGCCGCCTTCGCCTCGCGCTCGAAAGCCGCGGAGTTATACCAGCCCGCCGTGGCTGTGCGCCCGGCTTCCGCGCCACGCTCGAAAAACACGCCCACGGTCGCCGCCCCGCCCCCAAACGCCGCCGCAATCCGCGAAGCCAGCCCGTAGCCGGTGGAGGCGCCGATCACCAAAACCTTCTTCGGCCCATCGGGCAGGGGACCGTTCTTTTTCACATGGGCGATCTGGTCGGCGACATGCTTGGCGCAGCCGGCCGGGTGCGCGGTGGTGCAAATGAATCCACGGATTTTGGGTGAGACAACCATAGGAACGGAAAGACTGGCTTCCGCCGCTCCGGCACTCAACAGTTTTTCTGGATCGCCCCCGGAACCCCCGCGCGCTAAGCCTCGCGCATGCCGAAAGCCGCCATCGTCATCCCCGCCCGCTGGGCATCCACGCGCCTCCCCGGGAAACCCCTCCTCCCCCTCGCCGGCAAGCCAATCCTCCGCCATGTCTGGGAGCGCTGCAAAAAAGTCAGCGCCGCCGACACCGTCATCATCGCCACGGACGACATGCGCGTGGCCGAGGCCGCCTTTGAATTCGGTGCGGAAGTTTCGTTCACCTCGCCCCGCCACCCGAGCGGCACCGACCGCATCGCCGAGGTCGCAAAAAAGCTCCAAGGCTTCGACACCATTGTGAATGTCCAGGGCGACGAACCCTTCATCGAACCCGCCCTCGTCTCGAAACTCATCGCCGCCCTCGCCTCGGGAAAATCCCTCCAAATGTCCACCGCCGCCTGCCCCCTCGCACCGGCGGACCTCGCGAACCCCAATTGCGTGAAAGTCGTCACCTCCCTCGATGGCAATGCCCTCTATTTCTCCCGCAGCCCGATTCCCTGCGACCGCGATGGCGATGCCCACCCCGCACGGCTCCGCCACCTCGGCATCTACGCCTACCGGCGGAAATTCCTCCTCGATTTCGTAAAGTGGAAACAGACGCCGCTGGAAAAATCCGAAAAGTTGGAACAACTCCGCGCCCTCGAGCACGGCGCAGCCATCCGCGTCATCCAAACCAAACCCGCCGGCCCCGGCATAGACACCCCGGCCGACCTCCGCGCCGCCGAAGTGTTCCTGCGGAAAAAAAGCCGCTGAACACTACGGGCCGGAAATCCTTTCCGCCGCCAGGACGCAATTCGACATCAGCATCGCAATCGTCATCGGGCCCACCCCCCCCGGCACGGGCGTGATGGCGGCGCACTTGGGCGCCACGGCATCGTAATCCACATCGCCCACCAGGCGGTATCCAGCCGGCACCGACGCATCGGCCACCCGGTTGATCCCCACATCGATCACCACAGCCCCCTCGCGGATATGCTCCGCCCCCAGGAAATGCGGCCGCCCGATCGCGGCGACCACGATGTCCGCCGCCTGCGTCACGGCCGCCAAGTCCTTCGTCCTCGAATGCGCCACCGTCACCGTGGCATCCCCGCCCGGCCCGCGCCGCATGAGGAGGAGCGCCATCGGTTTCCCGACAATCATGCTGCGCCCCACCACCACGGCCCGCTTCCCGGCGGTTTCGATCCCCGCCTCGAGGAGCAGCCGGATACACCCGAGCGGCGTGCACGGGACGAAACCGCTTTCATCCTCCATCGCCAACTTGGCGACATTCACCGGGTGGAAACCGTCCACATCCTTGCGCGGGTCGATGGCCAGGACGACCTCGGCCTCGTTGATGTGCGGCGGCGGCGGCGATTGCACCAGGATTCCATGGATGGCCGGGTCCGCATTCAACTTCGCAATCAAAGCCAGCAATTCCCCCTGCGCCGCCTCCGCGGGCAACTCGTGCTTCACCGAGTGGAGCCCCAGCTCCGCCGCCTTCCGGTCCTTCGACCTCACATAGGCCCGCGAGGCGGGATCGTCGCCCACCAGCACCACCGCCAGCCCCGGCTTCACGCCGCGCCGCGCCAACTCGCCCACACGCGCCTTCGTTTCCGCGAGCACTTTTTCCGCGACCGCTTTTCCGTCAATCCGCACCATGTCTTAAAATTTCCTCCAGTTTCTTCCGGTGGGCCTCGAACTCCTGTTCGGGGAGCCCTTCCGGAACGGCAAAGCTTCTATCGATCGTCACCGAGACCGTCGAGAACGGCATCGGCACCACAAACCCGTCCCAGGTCTTCATCCGCACGCAGCGCGAGAATTTCGCATGCACTGGAAGGATCGGCGCCCCCGTGGACTGCGCCAAATGCACCGCCCCCGGCCCCAATGCATACCGCGGCCCCCTCGGCCCATCGGGCGTGATCGCAATATCGCGCCCGCTTTTCACGAGCCTCACCAGCTCGAGCAGCGCCTGCGAACCCCTCCTCGAACTCGACCCGCGCACCGACCCCATCCCGAAGGCCGCCACGAGCCGCGCCAAAATCTCGCCGTCCTTGCTCGGGCTCGTCAAAACCGTCACGCCATGCCTCCGCTTCGGATAAACGCGGTCGAAAGCCAGCGTGATCCCGAGGATGCGGTTGTGCCAAAAACACAGGATCGCCGGCTCGCGGAACATCTCCTCCAAAATCCCGCTCCGGTCCTCGAGCCTCAGCCGCAGCGTCAGGAAAAGGCTCCGCAAAATCCCGGCCCCCGTCCCCGCCAGCAACCCCTCGCGCGTCATGGCAAAAACTCCCGCAGCGTTTTTTGCAAAACCGGCCGCATCAGCGCAGCCAGGTCCTCATTCGCATAGGCCACCCACGCCACGCCACTCTCCGTATCCAGCGGCGCCTCGGGGAATCCCCCGAGCGGGTGCTCGAACACCACGCCCGCCCGCTCCAGCACCAGCCAAGCGCAGGCGTCATACGGATGGCAGGCGAGCGAAGATTCCATGTCCAGCGCGCGGAAAACCAGCGGCCGCAAATCGCCCACCATCCGGTCCCGCCCGGCAATCAATTCATGGAACTGCCCGCCGGTGGACAAATACTGGTCGTCGAAAACCTCGGGCGATGCCGAAGCGCCCACCCCGCCCAATTGGTCCCAAACCCTCTCCTCGATCTGCGAAGTGAGCGTCCGCCCCTCGGGAAAAAATTTCACCAGCGAGGCAAACCCGTGCCGGAAGTCCTTCGCCTGCGAGGGCGCGGGCGCGATGGACTCCTGCGTTCCCCGCACCAAATCGAACGCCGTCCCCACCACGCCGCCATCCCCCGTGGCGCTGAACTGGTCCGCCCGCCATTGCTTGGACACCGGAATCTCGGTCATCGCCGCCGCCACGATTTGCGAAAGCGAAGTTTCCTCCCCCCGCTGCGGCGCGATGCCCGCCAGCGCCCACGCCGGGCGCTTGTCATACATCAGCCCGCGCGTCCCATCGATCGGGTCGATGATGCATTTCCATTGTGTCGCACCCGCCGCCACCCCCTCGGGAAAACACAGTTCGCCCTCGAGCCCCTCCATCACCACTTGCACCGGCATATCGGCCGGCCAGTTTTTTCGGAACCAATCCTTCACCGCCCCCTCGCCGAACTTGTCCACTGCATAAATCGTGTCGCCCCCGCCCCGGCCGGCCACGGCCGCCAATTCCCCGCCGGTTTTCCCGAGCCGCCCCGCGAGCACGCCATCCCTCACCGCCACTCCCAGCGCGCACAATTTTCCGCGCAGGAGTTCGTGCACCGCGGCATCCATCAAGCCGCCTCCGCCAAGGTTTCCCCCCGGAGTTCCAGCACGCGCCGGACGACCTCCTCGATCAAATTGTTCGGGCAGCTCGCCCCCGCCGTGATTCCAAAGGTCAACCGTTCCTTGCGCGGCAGCCAGCCCACCGCCGGGACCTCCTTTTTCGCATGGATGTCGAAATGCCGGATCGCCTCCGCCGACTCGATGCAGCTGGCGTTGCGGATGAACCAGGTCGGCAGTTTTTCCGAACCGATCTCGACCAGGTGCGTCGTGTTCGAGCTGTTGTAGCCGCCCACCACGAGCAGGAGGTCGAGCGATTCGTTGAGCAATTGGAACAACGCATCCTGCCGGTCCTGCGTCGCCCCGCAAATCGTATCGAAATACCGGAAATTCGCCGTGCTCCCTCCATCGCGCTGCGCCACCGCCCCGCGCAGCAAATTCTGGATCGCCTCGGTCTCGCTGCGCAGCATCGTCGTCTGGTTCGCCACGCCGATCCTTTGCAAATGCAGCACGGGATCAAACCCCGGGCTCACCGCGCCGCGGAACGCCTCCAGGAATTCCGACGCATCCCCGCCGCGAACCATGAAATCCGCCACGCGCTGCGCCTCCCCGAGGTTCAGCACGATGAGGAAATGCCCGAGCCCGTCGCCGCCCAGCGCCCTCGAGGCCGTGGCGCGCGTCTCTTCGTGCGATGCCTTGCCATGGATGACCGAAGTCACCAGCTCGGTGGCATTTTGCCGCACCCGTTTCCAAACGCTCATCACATCGCCGCAAGTCGTATCCACGATCCGGCACCCGCGCGCCTTCACCGCCTCCACAGTCTCCACCTCCGCGCCGAATGCCGGCACGATGACCACATCGTCGGCCGCCAATTCCGCGATCTCCGCCTCGGCCGGGTGCGCGGCCAGGTAGCGGATCCCCAGCGCCTCCATCTGCGCGTTCACATCGGGGTTGTGGATGATCTCCCCGAGCAAAAAAATCCGCTGCCCAGCAAAAACCTTCCCGGCCGCATAGGCGAGGTCGATCGCACGCTCCACGCCGTAGCAAAACCCGAATTCCTTCGCGAGCCGCACCGTCGTTTTTCCCGCCTGCAGGACGCCGCCCTGCGCCCGCATGCGCTCGACGAGTTCGCTCCGGTAGTGGCTCTCGACCTGCGCCTGCACATGCGCCATCACATCGGGTGTGCGGATGTTGATTCGGTTCGTGCTCAAGACCCGCAAAGAATGCCCCAACCGCGGGACCAATCAAACGGTTTCACCCAGCCGTCGGTGGCGCAGAATCCGGTAGCCCGCACCCGACTCGATTTCCTCGCCTGCATCGAAGAGCCCCTCGAACTCCGGAAAAAACGCATCGCCCCCCACCACCGCCTCCACCCGCGTCAGCAAAAGCTCCGAGCACGCCGGCAGCAGCGCCGAATAAATTTCCGCCCCGCCGATCAAAAACACCTCCCGCCCCTCGCCTGCCCCGGGAATTTCCGCAAACGACCCCACCACCCTCGCGCCGGGAATTTCCCGAAGGCTCCGCGTCAGCACCCAATTCTCCCGCCCCGGCAGCGGCTTCCCGAGCGAATCCCAGGTCTTCCGCCCCATCAGCACCACATGGCCGAGCGTCGTGCGCTTGAAAAATTTCAAATCCGCCGGCAGGTGCCACGGAATCTTCCCGCCCGCCCCGATCACCCGGTTGGGCGACATCGCCGCGATCGCGATCATACCGAGATGGGCGCCTTGATCGCCGGGTGCGGGTCGTAGCCCTCCAGCGTGAAGTCCCCGTAAACGAAATCCTCGAGCCGCGTGCGCGCCGGGTTCAGCGCCATCCTCGGCAGCGGCCGGAAATCCCGCCCCAGCTGCAGCCGCGCCTGCTCCACATGGTTCGAGTAAAGGTGCAGGTCGCCGAAGGTGTGCACGAACTCCCCCGGCCGCAACCCGCACACCTGCGCCACCATCATCGTCAGCAGCGCATACGAGGCGATGTTGAACGGCACCCCCAGGAACAAATCCGCGCTCCGCTGGTAAAGCTGGCAGCTCAATTCCCCATCCTGCACGAAAAACTGGAACATCGCGTGGCACGGCGCCAGCGCCATCAAATGCAGCTCCCCCGGGTTCCAGGCGCTCACCACCAGCCGCCGGCTGCCGGGGTTTTTTTGGATTTCATCCACCACCCGCGCGATCTGGTCCACCACCGCCCCGTCCGGCCCCCGCCAATCCCGCCACTGCGCCCCGTAAACCCGCCCCAGGTCCCCGTTCGCATCCGCCCACTCGTCCCAAATCGTCACCTGGTTTTCGCGCAAATACCCCACATTCGTCCCCCCCCGCAGGAACCACAGCAGCTCATGGATGATCGAGCGCACATGCAGCTTCTTCGTCGTCACGAGCGGAAACCCCTCCCGCAGGTCGAACCTCTCCTGCGCGCCGAAGACCGACCAGGTGCCCGTCCCCGTGCGGTCCTGTTTGAACCGCCCCTTCTCCAAAACCAAATTCAACAGCCTGTGGTATTGCTCCATCTGCGCGCCTTCCCTTTTTGCACAACCGCGCCCAAACTCCCACCGTTGATTTCCTCTTCCCGAAAAAACCCGCCCCGCCTGCCGCCATCGCTGCTCGTCGCGGCCGGCGGGGCCCTCGGCACCCTCGCGCGCCACGCCATCGACACCGCATTCCCGCCCGCCCCCGGCGCCTTCCCCTGGACCACCCTCGCCATCAACACCGCCGGCTCCCTCCTCCTTGGATTCATCCTCGCCATCAGCGAAACCCATCCCCGCGCCCCCCGTTGGCTGCACCCCTTTGCCGGAATCGGATTCTGCGGCGCCTTCACCACCTTCTCCACCGTGAGCCTCGAATTCGTCCAACTCTCCGCCGCCCACCACGCGACCACCGCCACCTACATCCTCGCCAGCATTGCCGCAGGAACCGCCGCAGCCGCCCTCGGCTCCCGGCTCGGCACAAAATGAAAGACCTCCTCCTCCTCGCCGCCCTCGGGGCCATCGGCTCGCTCGCCCGCTACCACTTCGGCGGATTCGTCCACACCACCGCCAACCGCGCCCTCGCCTCCGAACGCGAATTCCCCTTCGGCACCCTCATGGTCAACACCACCGGCTCCTTCCTCATCGGCCTCCTCGCCGGATCCGCCGGCACCGGATTCCTCGACACCCCCACCGCCAACCTCCTCGCCGCCGGCCTCTGCGGCTCCTTCACCACATTTTCCACCCTCTGTGTCGACACCCAACGCCTCCTCCGCGACCGCCGCCCCGGGTTCCTGGCCATGAACCTCGCCCTCTCCTTCACCCTCGGCCCCCTCGCCGCCTGGGCAGGCCTCACCCTCGCCCGGCCCTGAGACCATTTCAGGCGATTTTCCGGACCTCTGCAATGTAGCGCAGGCGTCCCGCCTGCCAGCGTATACGCGGCAGTCCCCAACACCCAAAACCCGCGGTTCGGGGGGAAATTTTTATCCTTACCAAACGATCGCCGTTCCGTATTTGGCGATCTCGGGGTCGCAAGTGACCAAGGGGATTCCCTCGGCTTTGGATTGGGCGACCAGAAGGCGGTCGAAAGGATCGCGGTGGTGGAGCGGGAGCTTCCGGTATTCGGCCAAATGCCGGTTTTCGATTCCCAGCGTTTCGTATCCCATCTCCGCCAACTCCTCGAAAAAACCCTCGGGCAACTCCAGCTTGCCCAGACCCGCCTTGATCGAAAGCTCCCAGAGCGTCCCGGCACTCACCAAGACACGGTTTTCTTCCGAGCCGATCGCCTCGCGCGCGCCGTCCCCGAGCTTTTCCGGCGTGTCCACGGCCCACAAGAGGGAGCAAGTGTCCACCAACACCGTCGCCATCAGTCCTCCAAACCCAAGGCGCGAGCCTCTTCCTGGTTCCACGAATCGAAATCGGGGGATTTGCGAACCCGGCCGCGCATCGCCCCCAAACGGCGCCCGCCGGAACCGGGCACATACCGGACCAGTTGCACCATCGGCTTGCCGGCCTTGCCAATCACGACCGGACTCCCTGTGCGAACCACGGAATCCACCAGGGACGACAGGCGCGTTTTGCTTTCAGTAATCGTGAGGGTCTTCACGCACGAAATCAAACCAGATCCGATCTGGTTTGTCAAGGAGATCAAATGCCCGTGGCGCGGCAGCGCCTTCGAGACCCCTTGGAGGGACGACCTCCGTGTCGTCCCACTCCAGCGGCGAAGTCGCCCGATTCTTCAAAAAAATCCGACGCACCGAAAAAACATCTATTTTGCCAGAAACCACTTAGGCGGATTCTTCCAAACCACCGCCAACCGCGCCCTCCCCCTCGCCCGTTAGTGCGGCGCCTCCGAAACCGCCGCCCGCCCTAAAAAAATCCAGAGCCTTGAAAATCCGCGCTCCCCGCATTCGCAATCTTTTGGCGCAAAAAACTACACAACATTTTCAGGAAGAACTTTAAACAAGTTTCAGTTTCACCCCGGCGGAGCGGCAAGCTGCGGCAAGTTGCTTGTCAAGTGTTGCCAAGGGAATTCCGAGGCGCAGCGCGAGTTCAAGGTAGGCCGCATCATAGGTGGAGAGCCTGTGCTGTTGCGCCAAATCCAGGGTTTTGTCCCATGCGCGGACGGAAGTTTCGGGGTCGACCTGAATTTCCAAATCCCCCAACCGCGAAACAAAGGCTTCAATGCCGGCTTGGTCGATTCTTCCTTTTCGCATCGCCCCCAACAAAACATTACCCACCTCCAGGTGCCAGATGGCGGGCACCCAGGCTTGGTCGCCGGCGGCAAGCCCATCGAGCAAACGGTCCGTGCCTTTGGTGGCTTCGTCTGCAAAAACCCAAGGCAGGGCGGCCGAGCAATCGAGGACGAAATTCACGCCCGCCCCTCATCGCGCAATTCGCGGATGCCGGCCCCCTTGAGTTTGTATTTCGCCCTCAACGCGCGCATTTCGGCCGCCGCATCCTTGCGCCGCGAGGACCTGTCGTCACGGTAGGCGACCAACCGGGCCACCGGCTGGTCATGCTTGGTGATGATGAAGGAGTCCCCGCGCCCGACCCGTTCGAGCAACTTGCCAAGCTTGGTCTTCGCCTCGAACGCACCAACCAAAACAGGCTGCATCTTCATGTCGTTTAGACTAGTTGTTCCTACCAGTCTGTCAACGCCCAAGGGGATTCGCAGCGGAATTCAGGGGGCGGAGGCAGGCTCTGCATAATGCCGTTTTTTTGTTGAAACGCCCGCCCCGGATCAAAGGCTCCAGCAATCGGCATAAGGCTCCCCCATCAGCCCCCGCCATTCACACTGCTCACCCAGCCCAACAGGCCGCCGATCGTGCAATGCTGCTCGAGCGGGTGCCGCAGCCGGCTCTTCTTCGCGATGCGGTAGCGGTTCCGCCGGCCGATCCTCTCCTTCGCCAGGACCCCCGCGGCTTCCAGGTCCGAGAGGATCCTCTGCACCGCGCGCTCGGTGATTCCCACCATCGCCGCCAAATCCCGCACCCGCAGCTCGGGGTCGCCGTCGAGGGCGACCAGGACATGCGAGTGGTTCGTGAGGTAGGTGAAGCCGTGCAGCCCATCCGCATCGGCGCGCACGAAATTTTTTTTCAAAAAAGGGTTGACGGTTTTAGAGGGCATTTAATACACGAATTGCATGTCATGTTTTATATGACATGAAAAACAATACCACACCCAACCGCCGCAATCAACCTTACCCGAAACCATGGATGTCCTGAATTCACTAATGCTCAGCCTTCTCACCCCGATGGTCCTCGCCTTCCTGCTTGGCGTCGCCGCCAGCCTCGTGAAGAGCGACCTGAAGATCCCGCCGGAAATCTACACGGCGATGACGATCTACCTGCTCTTCGCCATCGGCCTCAAGGGCGGCGCGAAGCTCGACGGGGTGACATTCGCCGAATTCTGGCGCCCGCTCGCGGCGGCGCTTTTCCTCAGCCTGGCCATACCGGTGTGGTGCTACGCCATCATGCGGAAGTTCGGGAAACTCGACGGGGTGAACTCGGCGGCGCTCGCCGCGCACTACGGATCGGTCTCGGCCGTGACCTTCGGCGAGGCAGTCGCCTTCCTGCAATTCGCGAAGGTTCCCTACGAGCCCTATGTGGCGGCGCTGCTCGCCGTGATGGAAGTCCCGGCGATTATCCTGGCGATTTTCCTCGTCGGGAAAGCCACCATCGCCTCGGGCGGCGGGGACATGAAGAAGGTCCTCCGGGAACTCCTCACCAGCAAATCGATTGTGCTGCTCATGGGCGGCATGGCGATCGGGCTCCTCGCCGGCAAGGAGGGAACCGCACAGGTGGCGCCGTTGTTCGAAGACCCCTTCCGCGGCGTGCTCACGCTCTTCCTCCTGGAAATCGGCCTCGTCACCGGCCGCAGGCTGGGCGACCTCAAACAAGCGGGCTGGAGGCTCATCGTTTTCGGAATCGCGATGCCCTTCGTGCACGGCATCCTTGGCGTCCTGCTGGGCTACTGGAGCGGGATGGGCGTTGGCGGCTCGACCGTCCTCGGCACCCTCGCCGCGAGCGCCAGCTACATCGCCGCGCCGGCCGCGGTGCGCGTGGCATTGCCCGGCGCCAGCCCGGCAATCTACCTGACCTCGTCGCTCGCCGTGACCTTCCCGTTCAATGTCGTCATCGGGATCCCGCTCTACTTCTCCTTCGCGCGCTGGCTCATCCCGTGAAAACGGACTGAAGCCCGCGCGCCCCAACCAAAACCCAAAACCAACACAGAAATGAAAAAACACACCACCATCCTGATCGCGGCCCTGGCCGCAGCCACAAATGCCATCGCCGCCGGCCAACCCGCCGAGTCGGAAATCACGGCGAACTTCGAGGCTTGGAAAAACGCTCTCGCCACGAAAGAGCCCAAAAAAGTCGCCGCGCTTTTCGCACCGGATGCCATCCTGCAGCCAACGGTCTCGAACGAAATCCGCAACACCCCGGTGGAGGTGGAATCCTACTTCGTGGATTTCCTCAAACTCTCGCCATCGCCGGTTATCAACGAACGCCATGTCCGCGTGCTCGACGACAACACCGCCATCGACTCCGGGATTTGGACATTCGACCTCGTGCGCGACGGCAAGCAAAACTGGGTCACCGCGCGGTATTGCTTCGTGTGGGAGAAAAAGGACGGCGAATGGAAAATCGCACTCCTCCATTCCAGCGCGATGCCCGAGCCGGTGGAATCACGCCCCGCGCCGCTCCAGCAATAAAACCGTGCCCCGGCGCCCCCCGCCTTGGTTTGATTGCGGAGCCATGGGCGCCAACCCGAAAAACCGGCCGGACCGGCACACAGGCGCTTCCTTTGCCCTGCTCACCAAGCACGGCAAGGAACGCGCCATCGCCCCCCGTTTCCGCAGCGCGCTCGGGGCGGAAGTGGTGCTGGTCGATTCGTTCGATACCGACACGCTCGGCACCTTCACCCGCGATGTGCCGAGGGCGGGCAGCCAATGGGACGCCGCCCGCCGCAAGGCGGAACTCGCCATCGAACTCTCCGGCCTGCCCCGCGGCCTCGGAAGCGAAGGCTCGTTCTCGGCGGGGCCATTTGGATTTGTCGCCACAAACCTGGAACTGCTCGTGTTGAAGGATGCGGAGTTGGGCATCGAAGTCGCCGGCGTGGCGGTGGCCGGCGGGCACCAGGCTTCGGGTATTTTTTCCGATTGGGAGCGCTTCGCAGAATTCGCGCGCAAGATGCTCTTCCCCTCCCACGGCCTCGTGCTGCGGCCCGGGGACGGGGACGACCCCCGCATTTACAAAGACGCCGGTGATTTCGAAAAACTCCGTGCGGTTTTTTCCGAATGCACCGCCTTGTCGCCGGAGGGCTTGGTCTTTGCCGAAAGCGACCTTCGGGCGCACCGCAACCCCACCCGCATGGAAACCATCGGCCAAGCCTGCGGCGACCTGCTCCGCCGCCTCCAGTGCGATTGCCCGGCCTGCGGCAAACCCGGCTTCGGCCTCGCGAAAAAACTCTCCGGCCTGCCCTGCTCCTGGTGCGGCTCGCCCACGAACGACATCCTCGGCGAGGAACACAAATGCCCCGCCTGCGGCTTCACCGAAACCCGCGACACCGCGGAGGGCAAAAAGGCCGACCCGAAATTCTGCCCCGCGTGCAACCCGTGAGCGGATAAAGTCAGCGCTCCCCGGATTCCCCTCCGACTGAAGGATCAGGATTTTTTTGCTTTTTCGTCGCCGGTCCCCCCATTTGCGCCGTCAGCAAGGATGGACTCGATTGTTCGCGAGGCGTAGGCCTCGTCGGGACCGTAGGTCTCGATATCGATGGTCGTCCCCATGGCCGCGCATAGGGCAAGGATACTGAGAATGTTTTTTGCATCTGCGATCCGCCCGCCGCAGCGGAGCAGGACGACAGCCTTCATTTGCCGCATGGCGCAGGCAATGGTTTTTGCGAGGAGGAGGTTCACGCCAGACTGGCGGGATACAACAGAACGAGTTGTTTTCATTCGAGAAGTTTGACAGCCAACCCTGCATAAAGGTTCATTTTTAAAAAGCTGATTTTATTGCGTTCATTTGGCTGACAGCATGGTCAAAAGCCATTTTTAAATGGATGAGAGTGCCCTGAGTTTTCTGCCGCTGGCCGTCGCGATGTTCGCGGTGGCGGTGCTGTATTCCAGCGTGGGGCACGCCGGCGCGTCCGGCTACATCGCGGTTTTAACCCTCTGCGGACTCGGAATTGAAACGGTCCGGCCAACCGCTCTCACGCTCAATGTTCTCGTTGCTGCGATCGCGACGGTCCAATGGTGTCGCGCGGGTCACTTTTCCTGGGGTCTTTTCTGGCCCTTCGCGATTTTATCGGCTCCGGCAGCATTCCTCGGCGGATGGCTCAAACTTCCCGCTGATTTTTTGAAAATTCTCGTCGGCCTTGTTCTGTGGTTCTCCGCGTGCCGCCTGTTTTTTCGGAAAAACGACCCATCCGAAACGAAACGCCCGTCGAAAACCGCCTCCGTTGCCTCAGGGGCGGGAATTGGCTTTCTGGCCGGGCTCACGGGAACTGGTGGCGGGATTTTTCTGACTCCGCTTCTCCTGTTTTGCGGATGGGCGAAAGCCAAGGAAGCCGCGGCCGCCTCGGCTCCCTTCATTTTGTTGAACTCCATCTCCGGCCTCGCGGGTTACGCGGGCAGCGGGCAAAGCCTGCCAAACTTCGCTTGGCCCCTGGCATTGGTCGTGGCGGCGGGTGGTTTGATTGGCTCCAGCCTTGGCAGCCGGCATCTGGCCGTGCGCGCAATCTCCATCATCCTCGCAGCGGTTTTGATCGTGGCCGGAGCCAAATTGGTTCTCGGCTGAAAAAGCTTTAACCGATCCGCTCGAACAGCGGCTTGAGTGAGTTTTGGGGAGCAAAAACCGTTCGCGCCAATTCCGAAGCACCACTGGAGTTTTGTTCTATTTCCAAAGCGACTTCGCGGATTTTTTCAGCGGCATCGGCCGTCGTTTCGAATGGCCACATGCCCGCTCGTGGTTCGACAGCCGCTGTCCAACCCGTGTCTTGCAAAAGCACCGGACGTCCGAGCGAGAGATAAACCATGCTTCGGTCACTGAGCCATCCGCCACGCGAAACCACATAGCCGCCCTTGGCCACGCCGATTTCGCCGGCCGAGCCACCGATGAATTTCAAATACGAATCCACATCACGGCAGACATCACGGCTGTGCACGAGCCGCCAGCCATTGCCAACGAATGCATCATAATCCTCCCACCCCGGTTCCAGGTCGCTTCCGATCGTGAAGCCCGCGCCGCCGCACATGGGCGGCAAGGGTGCGATCGCGCGCAGGCTCTCGCGCTTGCCCCCGAAAGTCAAACCGTCCCAGAGCAGGTCGCTGTATCCATACCAATGCGCCACGGTGGACCAGGTCCCGTGCCGTTCGGCCCCGCCGGCCGCTTCCAGCCTGCCTTTCCAGTAATCCGCCGCCACGGACGGCACCACTGGAATCCACTCGCGCGAGCTTTTCGGCAACCGCACATCGGGCGCACCGAAGTTTGTTCCGACCGTGAAAAACAAATCGTGCCCTTCGAAATTCATGTCGCTCCCGCACACATCCGCCCACAACTGCGTGAACCCCGGGTCCACATCGAGGTAGCACTTGAGGGTGCGTCCGCCGAAGAGGTCGAGGCGTTTGAATTGCCCCGAGTAATTCAGGAAAAAATCCGCCCCGGCCGCGAAGTCCCGCATGGCCTCGAGGTCCGGGCTCTTGCCGTTGACAACGAGGCATTGCCGGTCCGAGAGCCCGAACTCCGCCGCCGTCGCATGCCAGAACTCCTCCTGCGGGCTTCTTTGCGCTCCGCACTCCGGGGCTTCCACCTCCTCCCCGTCGATGTGCTCGGTAATCCAAACATCCCATCCGATGGCCTTGAGCCCCATCACCCAATTCATGACGGCGCAAGTGTGACCCGCCGAGGACCGCGGGCAGCGCGCGAGGACAACTCCAAGAATCGCTTTCAAAGTTTCGCGCCTGCCTATTCCAACACCGCCGCCGTGGCAAGCCGCCCGCCTTTACTTCGCCGCCGCACGGCGCGCCATGAACCACGCGATGCCGATGCATGCCTCGTAAAGAATGCACATCGGAACGCCCATCAACAAAAGGGTCACGATGTCCGATGTCGGCGTGATAATGGCCGCGAAGACAAAAATCACCACCACCGCAAAGGCGCGCGTTTTCTTGAGGTGGGCGTGGTCCACGATTCCGAGCTTCACCAGCATCAACACCACCAGCGGCAATTCAAACGAGAGCCCGAAGGCGATGATGAACTGTGTCGTGAAGGAATAGTATTCCCGGACCGTCCACGTGGGCTGCCAGTTCATCGCCTTGGCATCCTGGAAAAAAAACTCCAGCGCCTGCGGCAGGACGACGAAGTAGGCAAACGCCCCCCCGAGCATGAAAAGCCCCGAACCGAAAACGGCCGCCGGCAGGATCATCGCTTTTTCCTTCGCCGTGAGGGCCGGCAGGATGAACTCCGCGAGGAAGAGCACGAGGAACGGGAAGGAAATGACCATCCCGCCGTAGAAGGCCAACTCGAGCGAGATCGTGAACGAGTCGGCCACGCCAAGCGATTGGAGGTTCGCCGCCCGCGACGGGTCCACGGCGACGAGGGGACGCTGGATGACCGCCGCCAACTCGGACCGGAATGCAAAGGAAAGCACCATCCCGCCGATGAGCGCGCCGGCGACCTTCACGATGGTGAACCTCAAATCCTCGAGGTGCGCGAGAAACGGCTTGGGTTCGTCCCCCCGGTTCCGGAAGGCGAAAAGTTTTTCGAGGATCATGCGCCGAGCGCCTTTTTCCAGCGGGCCAGTTCGCGCCCCACATTCGCCGGCGACGGTGCCCCCGGGGCCTTCCTCGCTGCCAGCGCGGATTCCAGGTCAAAAGCCGCATCGACCACTTTCCGCGTAAGCACGGGAGATGCTGCGGCAAACTCGGCGTCCGCCAGCTTGTGCAGCGGCACCCCCTTTTTCCCCGCCAGCGCCACGAGCCCGCCGACAATCTCATGCGCCTTGCGGAAGGGAACGCCCCCTTCGACCAGCCGGTCCGCCAAATCGGTCGCGAGCAGCAGCGGGTCTGACGCCGCCCCGAGTGCGCGGTCCCCGCAGAGCGAGGCTCCATCGAGCATTTCGGCGAAGAGCACCAGCGTGTCGGACGCCGTTTTCACGGAGTCGAAGACGGGCTCCTTGTCCTCCTGCATGTCTCGGTTGTAGGTAAGCGGGAGGCCCTTCATCACGGTGAGGAGCGCCATGAGGTTCCCGTAGAGCCGGCCCGCTTTGCCGCGCGCCAATTCGGCGATATCCGGGTTTTTCTTTTGGGGCATCAGGCTCGAGCCGGTCGTGTGGCGGTCGCTGAGGGCGATGAAGCCGAACTCCGCGGAAGCCCACAGGATGACATCCTCGCTGAGCCTGGAAATGTGCATGCCCATGATCGCGATGGCCGCCAGCGCCTCGCAGGCGAAATCGCGGTCGGCCACGGCATCCATGCTGTTCGCCGTGGGTTTCGAAAAACCCAGTTCCTTTGCGACCGCTTCCCGGTCGAGTTCGATGGTCGATCCCGCAATGGCGCCCGACCCGAGTGGGCAGGCATCCATCCTCGCGGCGGCATCGGCAAGGCGGCCGGCATCGCGGTCGAGCATTTCGACATAGGCGAGCAGGTGGTGCGCGAACAAGACCGGCTGCGCCCGCTGCAGGTGCGTGTAGCCGGGCAGGACGGCCGCGCTGTGCCGGGAGGCGAAGCCCACCAGCGAGCGCTGCAGCCCACGGACCTTCGAAACCAAATCCCCGCAGGCCGTGCGCAGCCACATTTTGAAATCCACGGCCACCTGGTCGTTGCGGCTCCGGGCCGTGTGCAATTTCGCCCCCGCATCGCCGATGCGTTCGGTAAGCGCCGCCTCGATATTCATGTGCACATCCTCGAGCTCTCGCCGGAATTCGAATGTCCCAGCCGCGATTTCCCCGCCGATTTGCCGCAGCCCGGCTTCGATTTTTTCAAACTCGCCCTGCGTGAGGATGCCCGCCGCGGCCAGCGCCCGCGCGTGTGCGATGCTGCCGCGGATGTCCTCGCGGTGGAGTTGCCAATCGAAGCCCACGGATTCCCCGTAGGCTTTCAGCAGCCCGCTCTGGTCCTCTTCGAAACGCCCCTTCCACATGGCGCGTTATGCGGGAGCCCCCCCCGCGGCCTTGCGGCAACTGCCGCGCAATTGGAATTCGTCGCACCGCGCCTCGATCTTCACGGTTTTGTTCGAGGGCGAAAAACCCATGCGGCGCGTGATGCAGTTGCCGAGCAGTTCCATGTTCGGGTCCTCGAATTCGAAAATCCTTTTGCAATCCACGCAGACCAGGTGGTTGTGGGTCGGGTGCTCGAGGAAGTTCGGGTCGTAGATTTTCGTGGCGCCGCCAAGGTCGAGTTCCCGCAAGAGCCCGCTCTCCACCAGCAGCGGGAGCGTGCGGTAAACGGTCGCGCGCGAAACCGATGTGTCGATGCCCCGGGCCATGGCGAGCAATTGCTCCGCGGTGTAGTGCTCGGTCGTGCCGAAGGCGGCATCGATGATGGCGTCGCGCTGGGAGGTTTTCCTCAATCCGCGCCCGGCGAGGAAGCCATGCAGCACCTCGCGCACGCTTTCGCGGGGAATCGTAGCCATCGCGGCGCAGGCTACCGGCGGGCGGGCGCGAGTCAAGGCGGGGGAGGGACACCAGGGAACCACGGCAAAGTGGAGCTGGCTACCGTTGCTGCATTCCTGCCCTGGCGGGGTTCGCCGGTCCGCAGTCCATGGCCCCTGGCAACGCGGAACCTAAGGCGCCCCCCACCCCGCTGGCAAATGGCAAATCCCCCGCGGCTTGCCGCCATCCACCGCCCGTGTTCAATTCCGCCCATGCCACAGCCCGACCAAGATTCCATCCGCGCCGCCCTCGCCACCGTCAAATACCCGGGCTTCTCCCGCGACATCGTTTCCTTCGGCATCGTCAAGGAAGCCACCGCCAACGGCGCCGACATTTCCGTCCAGCTCGTCCTCGCCACCAACGACACCGGCACCGCGAAAAAAATCCAGGCCGACTGCACAGCCGCGCTGCAAGCCATTCCCGGGGCCGGCCGCGTGGATGTGCGCATCGATATCCAAGCCCCGGCCGCGCCCACCGGTGGCGCCGGCCCCGCGCGCATCGATGGCGTGAAACACATCATCGCCGTCGCCAGCGGCAAGGGCGGCGTGGGAAAATCCACCGTCGCCGCGAACCTCGCACTCGCACTCGCCCGCTCCGGCGCGGCCACCGGGCTCTGCGATTGCGACATCTACGGCCCCAGCATCGCCCTCATGTTCGGGGGCGCCAACGAACGCCCCACCGCCGACGAGGAAAACCGCATCATCCCCATCCGGCGCCACGGCGTTGCGCTCATGTCCATGGGCTACCTCCTCGACGAACACTCGCCCGCAGTCCTGCGCGGCCCCATGGTCACCCGATACACCCAACAATTCCTGCGCCAGGTCGCCTGGGGCGAACTCGATTTCCTTGTCCTCGACCTCCCGCCCGGCACCGGCGACATCCAACTCACGATCGTGCAAACGGTCGCCCTCTCCGGCGCCATCATCGTCACCACGCCGCAGGAAGTCGCCCTCATCGACGCCCGCAAGGCCATCGCCATGTTTGAAAAAACCAATGTCCCCGTGCTCGGCATCGTGGAAAACATGAGTTGGTTCCTGTGCCCCGGCGATGGGAAGCGCTACGACATCTTTGGAACCGGCGGTGGAGCCCGCGAGGCCGCGCGCTTGAAAGTGCCATTGCTCGGGGAAATTCCCATCGAACCAAAGGTCCGCGAAGCCGGCGACACCGGCCTCCCCGCCGTCGCCTCACACACCGAGTCCGAAGCCGCAAAAGCATTCCTCTCGGTGGCAGGAAAAATCCAGTCGGTGCTGGCTTAGGAAAAACTGACCGCCGTTTCGGCCAAACGGGTGCCGAAAATCAGGAGGCGAGCGGCTTGCCGCAGAGTTCGTTGAACTTTTTCGACTGCGAGGAACTCAGGACCGAGCGCATTTCGAGCGATTGCTCGAGTCGGTAGTTTCGGAGCAGGTCGATGCGCTGTTTGTGGCTGAGCGTGCCGTCCTCGAACGAACTGTTGGTTTGAGACACGAACTCAAGGCCGAGTTTGCGGATTGATTCGATTTTCGCGACCTGTGAGGCGGAGAGGCCGAGTTGTTTTTGAACCTTCGGCGAGACGAGCATCGTGTAGCCGAGGATGCGGTTTTGGATTTCGTGAAAGCGGGTGGCCTGGGCGGGAGTGAGAATCGAAAGTGCCCCGGCATTGTTGCGGTCGATGAGACCGAAAAGGCGCTGGTCGGCGGTGAGGTCGTCCGCGTTTGCCGAGGAACCTTTCTTGATGAGGTTTTTTGCGGAGGACTTGAGTTGACGGCGCAGGGTGTCGAGCCGGGCGGTTTGCTTCGAATCGAGTTGGAGGTCGGCACGAACCTGAGGAACGCCGAGCAGAATCGCCACCGATCCTGGATAATCGGTGGCGCGAGTGGTGGCGCGGACCGTCGCGGCACCGCAGGCCATGAGGCATGCGGCGGCGAGGAGGGCGACGGTGGTGGCGCGCGGGGACATCATGCGTTGAATCCGTTGGCGACGATTTTTTCGAGCGAAACGATATCGGCCGCGAATTTACGGATGCCCTCGGCGAGCTTGTCCGTCGCCATGGCGTCCTCATTGAGCAGCCAGCGGAAGGTTTTTTCATCCATGTGGATTTTCAACACATCGGACTTCGCCGCCTCGGCGGGATCGAGCTTCCGGACGACCGGTGTGTTGGATTCCTGGAGTTCCTTGAGAAGTTCGGGAGCGATCGTGAGCAGGTCGCAGCCGGCGAGTTCGAGAATCTGGCTGGTGTTGCGGAAACTCGCGCCCATGACCTGGGTCTGGTAGCCGAATTTTTTATAATAGGCGTAAATGCGCTCGACGGATTGAACGCCGGGATCGTCAGCGCCGCGAAAATCCTTTCCGCTTTTTTCTTTGTAGTAGTCGTAAATACGGCCCACGAACGGCGAGATGAGGCGCACGCCGGCTTCGGCGCAGGCGATGGCCTGGGGCAGCGAGAAGAGGAGCGTGAGGTTGCAGTTGATGCCTTCCTTTTGGCAAACGGCTGCGGCCTGCGCGCCTTCCCAGGTGGAGGCGATTTTGATGAGGATGCGCTCGCGCGGGGTGCCGAGTTTTTCGTAAAGGCCGATGAGATAGCGCGCCTTCTCGATGGTGGCTTGGATGTCGAAAGAGAGACGGGCATCGACCTCGGTGGAGACGCGGCCGGGGACGATTTTCAGAATCTCGCGGCCGAAAGCGATGAGCAGGTCGTCGATGACCTTGCGGTGTAAGGCGGGGCCGGTGAGAGAGCTGGAGCGGTTGTCGGCGATGGCTTTTTCGAGCAGGTGCTTGTATTCCGCGTGCTGGACGGCCTTGAAAATGAGGGTCGGGTTGGTGGTGGCGTCCTGTGGGGTGTAGGCGCGGATGCTTTCGAAATCCCCGGTATCGGCGACGACGGTGGTGAACTGCTTGAATTGGTCGAGGGTGGTGCTCATGAGGTTTTGATTCCCTGCGACTCTGGTGAGCGCGTCGCGGGAATGCAATCGGTATTATCGCACAACACAGCACGCGCCGTGCCATGAGCAGACAGCGCCTTTCACGTGACGGGAGGGCGACCCGACCACCATGCGGGAAGCAAAGTTCGGTGACGCTGTTCGGTGAATCTCCGGTCGATCAGAAGAATCGAACCGGTATCCGATGTGGAGCGGATGAGGCGGCCGGCGGCTTGAAGCACGCGTTGCATTCCCGGGAACAAATAGGCGTAGTCGAAGCCCCGCCCATGAGTGGAATCGAAATGCCGGCGCAAAATGTCGCGTTCGAGTGAGAGCGATGGCAGTCCGGTGCCGATCACACAAACTCCGACAAGACGATCCCCGGGCAAATCGATGCCCTCGGAAAACACTCCGCCCAGCACCGCAAGGCCCGTGGTGTTTGTGGCGCGGGTGAAATGCGCCAGAAAATCCGACCGGGCTTTTTCATCCATGGCGGAGGTTTGAATGGCGATCGGGATTCCGCCAATCAACGGCTCCAAGATTTCGCGAAGCGCAGCGAGATAAGAGTGCGACGGACAAAAAACCAAGTGGTTGCCGGGCCTAACCCGGATGTGCTCTGAAACAGCCTCAGCGACGGCCGGCAGGGTTTGTTCACGAAAGCGGAGCGTGAGTTCGAGCGGAAGAACACGGAGCGACACCTGCTCGGATGAAAAAGGGGAATCGAGTTGGACGGAGTCATCCTCCGCTCCACCTCCCAGCAGGTCGTGGAAATACTCGAGCGGCGAAAGCGTCGCTGAAAAAAATACGGCGCTGCGGACCTTTTTCAAATCGGAGCGCAATCGTTCCGAGGGGTCCGCACAGAAAATCCGGACCTCTCCCGCCGGCGAGCAAATCGTTTGGCAGGATTCGTCGTAGGCATCCACAGCGCCCAGCCAATCCGAGAGGGCGAACCAAGGCTCGATCCAGCCCGACAACGGCGTGCCCGGCGCGAGCGAAATTAGAACCGCCTCCAACGCCTCCTTGGCTGCGCGGCATGGCTCGACGAGTTCCTTGGGCAGAGCGTTGAGGGCGATTTTATTTTCATGATGAGCCTGCCGGGGAATGGATGGCTCCTGACTCGCTGCCTTGCCAACGAAGTCCAAGAGCGCCTCCGCAGCCTGCCGCAGCGCCCGCTTTGCTTTTGCCGAACCTTTCGCGCGCTGCGCCCCAGGCCGAATCTCCAAATCCCCCACGGAGAGAGCTGCGGAATGCATCTCCCGGCTTCGCTCCACCAAGTTGTGCACCTCGTCCACGAGAAGCACATGTTTCGCGGAGGCATCCTCGCCGAAGTGCCGCTGCAACCGCGCCGAGGGGTCAAAGGCATGGTTGAAGTCCCCGATGACCACATCGCACCAATCCGAGATATCAAGCGAGAGTTCGTGCGGGCAAACCATGTGCCGACGCGCCACATCCTCGATTTGCTCACGCCCGATTCTGGTGAGCCGCGACAGCTCCTTCATCGCTTCGCGAGCCCGGTCGTAATACCCGACTGCATACAGACACGACCTCGGGTCGCAACCACCCGGATCTTCCGAGAAACAGATTTTGTTCTTCGCGGTGAGGGTCACACTGCGGAATTCCGCGCCCGCCGACTCCAACTTCCGGAGGGCTTCCTCTGCCGCGAGGTGACCGGGTGTTTTTGCCGTAAGATAAAACACCCGCCCCTCACCGAGCAGCGGCAGTGCTTTGAGGGCGGGGAACAGCACGGCCAGGGTTTTTCCCAATCCAGTCGGCGCCTCTGCAAAAAGATGATGACCGTTACGAATCGCCCGATAGGCCCGTCGCGACAACTCCCGCTGGCCGCCGCGGAACGAAAACGGAAACTCCAAGGTTTCCATCGAGGCATCGCGCCGAGTCCGCCGCCGGGCCTCGGGAAGAATCCACTCGAACCAGACATCCAGCGTATGGCGCAAAAACGCCTCGAGCGATTCCCGCGTTTCGCGCAGCACCGTGTGGAACTCCGCACCGGTGCCGAGATGCCAATGCGTCAGTCGCAACTCGACCTCCTCCCATCCCCGCTGCGTCGCAAGAATGGCCCCGTAGATTTTCAACTGCGCGAGATGCAACAGGTCCGCTTTTCCATTCCAAAAGCGGTCCACGGTCTTGATTTCCTCCACCAGCGGTGGATTCGAGCCGGCCATCACACCATCCGCCCGCCCGTAAATGACGGTCTCGACGCCCTCCCGGCACTCGCGCCACTCGACCGCCACCTCGGAATCATAATCCCCTCCCCTCGCCTTCTGCACCCACCGATGCCCCCTCACCCCCTCTTTCGCCCGGTCGACCCCGCGAAACCCCGCTTCCCCGACAAGATTTCCACGACGATGAACGAAGGAGACCAATTCCTTCACCGATGAGGGAAACACCACGACTTTCTGTTTGCGCTCCTTGGTCACCGTTTCTTGGAAACCTACCGCAAGGCGGAATTACTTGTGAGCAAAAGCCAGAAGCGTCTGGAAAAATGGCGCATCCGGTTCGCGCGAGACAATCGAAGTCTCCACCGAAGAAAAGCCCGCTTTTTTTAGCATTCGCTGCAATTCGATTTCCGAAAATCCCAGCCACACATGGCCGTAGAGTTCACGAGTCTTTTCATGGGTGTGCGAGAGCAGGTCGAGGACGAGCACCCGCCCGCCGGGGCGCAGAATGCGGTGTGCGGCCTGGAGCGCCTTCTGCGGCGCCGCCGCATGGTGGAGGGCCTGGCTGAAGAGCGCGAGGTCCACGCTGCCGGAATCGATGGGCGGGTCCTCGATGTCCCCGAGGCGGTATTCGAGGTTCGGGAACCCATGCTCCTTCGCGAGCTTCGATCCGAATTCCACCATCTTCTCGGAGTTGTCGATGGCGATGACCTTTTTCGCCGTCCGGGCGAGGAGTTGCGATAGAGTGCCTTCGCCCGCGCCGAGGTCCGCAATCGCCATCGGCGGCAGCAGGCGCAGCAGCCCATGGGCGAGCGCTTCCCAAGACCTGCCTGGCACATAGGCGCGGCCGAACTTTCCGGCGAGCCGGTTGAAATACTCCGCCGCCTTGTCCTTGCGCTTCCTCAGGGTGAAAGCGAGGTGCGCCTTGTCGGCGGCGGCCTCCTTCAATTCCCCCCTCGCCGCCTCGAGCACCGCCAGCGCGGCGGGACCGGGGTCCTCCGCCGCAGAGTAGAAAATGTTTTTCCCCACGCGGCGGTCGTTCACCAGGCCCTCACCCTTGAGCAGCGCCAGGTTCGTCGAAATCCGCGACTGCGCCAGCCCGAGGATTTCCTGCAATTCCGCGACCGTCAGCTCCTCCTCCACCAGCAGCAGCGCCAGCCGCAGCCTCACCGGGTCCGACAAAACCCGCAGCGATTTCAGGATTGACGCCATGGAACATATCTACATATTTGAATTCGAAGATAGGTAAAGACCAACCTCAACCAGAAAGACCCAAACACCATGTCCCGCCGTTTCATCTTTTCCTCCGAGTCCGTTGGCGAAGGCCATCCGGACAAGGTTTGTGACACCATTTCCGACGCCGTGCTCGACGCCTGCATGTCCATCGACAAGACCAGCCGCGTGGCCTGCGAGACCTTCGTGAAGAGCAACACCGTGGTCGTCGGCGGAGAAATCACCATCCCGAAAATCAAGGGCGCCGCGCTCGATTCCGTCCTCAACGTCGGCAACATCGTCCGCCAGGCCATCCGCGGCATCGGCTATGTGAACGACGACGATGTCTTCCACGCAGACCGCGTTTTCATTTCGAACCTACTCACCAGCCAAAGCCCCGACATCGCGCAGGGCGTGGACGCCAAGGAAGCCGACGGCAAGGGCACCGATGAACAGGGCGCCGGCGACCAGGGGCTCATGTTCGGCTTCGCCTGCAACGAAACGCCCGAACTCATGCCCGCCCCCATCATGTTCGCCCACCGCCTCGGCCGCGAACTCACCGCGCTCCGCAAGGCCGGAAAAGTGAAATGGCTCCGCCCGGACGCCAAGAGCCAAGTCTCCGTCCTCTACCAGGACAACAAGCCCGTCCGCGTGACGAATGTCGTCATCTCGACCCAGCACACCGAGGATGTGAAGAACGAGGAAATCCGCCGATTCATCATCGCGAATGTCATCCGCAAGGTCATCCCGAAGGAATTCCTCGACGCCTCGACCGAGTTCCTCATCAACCCCACCGGCCGATTCGTGGTGGGCGGCCCGCAAGGCGATTCCGGGCTCACCGGCCGCAAAATCATCGTCGACACCTACGGCGGCATGGGCCGCCACGGCGGCGGGGCCTTCTCCGGAAAAGACCCCTCGAAAGTCGACCGCAGCGCCGCCTACATGGGACGCTATGTCGCGAAGAATGTCGTCGCCGCCGGACTCGCCGACCGTTGCGAAGTGCAATTCGCCTACGCCATCGGCCACCCGCACCCGGTCAGCGTCCACATCGACACCTTCGGCACCAACAAGGTGGACGAGGCAAAGATCGAAAAAGCCGTGAAAAGCGTCTTCAGCTTCAAGCCCGCCGACATCGTCAAACAACTCAACCTCCTCCGTCCGTTCTACAGCAAGACCACGAACTACGGCCACTTCGGCAAGGACGACAAAGACATCACCTGGGAAAAGACCGACAAGGCTTCCGCCCTCAAAAAAGCCGCCAAGTAAAAATTACAAAAAATGCCTTCTAAAAAATCACCCAAAGCCACGGCTGCCGCTGTCCTCGCCGAGCTCACCGCCGCCACAGCCAACCTCGCCAAATACTCCGCCGCGACCCCGCGGGGCTCCGACTATGTCGTTGCCGACATCTCGCTCGCCGAGTGGGGGCGCAAGGAAATTTCCGTCGCCGAGCACGAGATGCCCGGCCTCATGGCGGTCCGCAAAAAATACGCGAAAGCGAAGCCCCTCAAAGGCGTTCGCGTCACCGGATCGCTTCACATGACGATCCAAACCGCTGTGCTCATCGAAACCCTGGTCGACCTCGGCGCGCAGGTCCGCTGGGCAAGCTGCAACATTTTCTCCACCCAAGACCACGCCGCGGCCGCCATCGCCGAAACCGGCACGCCGGTCTTCGCGTGGAAAGGCGAGACGCTCGAGGAATATTGGGAACTCACGCTCAAGGCCATCACCTTCCCGGGCAACGAGGGCCCGCAGCTCGTCGTCGATGACGGCGGCGATGTCACCCTCCTCATCCACAAGGGCGCCGAACTCGAGAAAGGCGACAAATGGGCCTACCAACCCGCCGACAACCACGAGGTCTCGGTCGTCAAAGCCCTCCTCCGCCGCGTGGCCAAGGAGCGCCCCGGTTTCTGGACAAAGGTCGCAAAAGCCTGGAAGGGCGTTTCCGAGGAAACCACCACCGGCGTCCACCGCCTCTACCAACTCGCCGAGGCGGGCAAACTCCTCGTCCCCGCGATCAATGTGAACGACTCGGTGACGAAGTCGAAATTCGACAACCTCTACGGCTGCCGCGAATCGCTCGCCGACGGCCTCAAGCGCGCCACCGATGTGATGATCGCCGGAAAAGTCGCGGTCGTCTGCGGCTACGGCGATGTCGGCAAGGGCAGCGCCCACTCGCTCCGCGCCTACGGGGCCCGCGTGGTCGTCACCGAAATCGACCCCATCAACGCCCTCCAGGCCGCGATGGAAGGCTTCGAGGTGAACACCGTCGAAAGCACGCTCGGGGTCGGCGACATCTATGTCACCACCACCGGCAACAAGGACATCATCACCCTCAAGCACATGCTCGCGATGAAGGACCAGGCGATCGTTTGCAACATCGGGCACTTCGACAACGAGATCCAGGTCGAGCAGCTCAAGAAGCACAAGGGCGTCCGCATCGAGAACATCAAGCCGCAATACGACCGCTACTACCTCCCCGGCGGGAAAAAGAGCATCTACATGCTTGCCGACGGCCGCCTCGTTAACCTCGGTTGCGCCACCGGCCACCCGAGCTTCGTGATGTCGAATTCCTTCACGAACCAAACGCTCGCGCAAATCGACCTCTGGCAGAACAAGGACAAATACAAAAAGACCGTTTACCGCCTGCCCAAGAAGCTCGACGAGGAAGTCGCGCGCCTGCACTTGGAAAAAATCGGTGTCGTCCTCACGAAGCTCTCCAAAGACCAAGCCGAATACCTCGGCGTGCCGTCCGAGGGGCCCTACAAGCCCGAGCACTACCGCTACTGATTTCGGCACCACGAACGGTGTGAACAGGAGGGCGCCGCTCGTCGGCGCCACCGCTAAAATCACCCGCAAGCGCTCAAAGCAGCGTGGTAAACCCGCAGCAGCGGCACCCCCGCCTTTTCAGATAGCAACCGGCAATCCTCGAACTCGGGTGATTGCCTAATCAACTCCGCGCCCAGCCATCCCAGCTTCACCCGCACCGGGCCGAACGGAGTTTCCACATCACGGAACTCCCGCCGCAATTTCATCCGCCGCACCGAGTCCACCCGCACACCGAACGAACTCGTCTCCGCAAAAACGATATGCGCGAGCGAATCGGTTTTCGCAGGCTCGCAAAGAACCGTGAGCATGAATCCCGGCCGGTTTTTCTTCATCTGAACCGGCGTTAAAAAAACATCCAGCGCGCCGGCTTCGAACAACCGCCGCATCGCCTCGCCGGCCACCTCTGGCGTGGTGTCATCAAGATTGGTCTCGATGCGCGAGATTTCGTCGGTTTCCGCCGCTTCGCCGCCCTCGCCCAAAATGGCCCGCAAAACATTCGGCCTCGGGGAAGTGTCCCGGGTGCCAACGCCATAGCCTGTCTTCTCAATTCGCATCCCGGACATCGCGCCGAATCTTCCGGCAAACTCGGCCAGCAGCGCCGCGCCGGTGGGTGTGATGAACTCGCAGGCTTCATCGACTTGGCGCAGGGGAATCCCTTTCAAAATTTCAAGCGTCGCCGGAGCGGGCAGCGGAAACTTGCCGTGCGCGCATTCGATCCAACCCGAGCCCTCGACCAAAGCCGAAGCCTCAATACGCAAGGCCCCGAGCGCGTGGATGCCGGCACAGGCGGCAACAATATCGGCAATCGAATCCGCCGCGCCCACTTCATGGAATCCGATGTCATCGACCGGCACTCCATGAATCGCCGCCTCGGCCACGGCGATGCGTTGAAACACCGAAACCGAGCGGGCTTTGACTTCAGGCACGAGCGAGGATTCTTCGAGCAAAGCCCGGATTTCCCGCCAGGTCCTCCCATGAACATGCAATTCCCCATGGGAGTGATCGTGGCTGTGATGCCCGCCGTGATGGCTGTGAGCGTGCACATCAAATTTCCAACCCGAAATGCCCTGCCGAACCGCCCGGTGGAAGTGCAGATGGACTTCATCGCCGAGTCCCAGCGCGGTCACCGCTTCGTGGAAAACCGACTCCGAAACACCAAGATCACACAGGGCGCCGACGGTCATGTCGCCGCTGATTCCGGAAAAGCAATCGAAGTGGAGAATTCGCATGGAAATTTTCAGCCGCGCTTTTAGTGTGCGCGCACTTTTCATGATTTCACGCCGGCCCATGCTCCGCAACCTCGCTGCGCTCGCCGCCGCCACCGTCCAAGTGGCGCCGCTCTCGGCGATAAGTGTCGAGCAGGCGAACACGGCTTTCGGAATCTCACTTCTGGCTGATGAAAACCTCTGGGACGACGAAGCCGCGGCCGTTGCCAAGCGGCTCGGCTGGCCGGTCGAGTCGGTCACCTCGAACGATGCCAGTTTTCGAAAATACCCCGGGGAGCAGGACCGCATCCTCGGCGCGCGCCCGCATTCCACAGTCCTCCACGCCGAGGATGGCAAGCCCTCCAGCCTCTCGCTGGTTTTTGCGAACAAAGGCGACGCGGTGCTCTACACCACGCCGGAGTCCAACCGCGAAGCCAAGCGGTTGAAAAACGAGCAAGTCCGCGAAATCAAGCGGACCATCCAGGAGGACAAGCGCCAGCTCGAAGAAAATCTGGAAGGATTGTTCGGCGAACCAAAGGCGGACCGTTTCGGCCAGGGCCGCGAAACCCGCGAAAATGTGAAGCGCTGGGATTGGAACGGCCACGCCTTCCTGCTCGCCGCGCCGCGGGACGAATATGTCGCCCTGCGCATTATGCCTTTGGAATCCGCAGATGCCGGCGGAAAATCCCGGGTGCCCGATTCCGAAATCCGCAAACGGGTCGCCGCCCGCGTGGAGCGCCGGCCGAATGGCGATGTCATCCTCAAGGACATGCCGATGGTGAACCAAGGGCCGAAGGGTTACTGCGTGCCTGCCACCTGGGAGCGCGTGATGCGCTACATGGGCGTGCCGGCGGACATGTATGTGCTCGCGATGGCCGGTGACACAGGAATGGGCGGCGGGACGTCGGTGGATGCCATCGCCACCGGCGCCCGCGAATCGATCGTGCGCTCGGGCCGCAAAATCGAAAATGTTTCAGCCAGGCCCGAGCCACGGGAAGTCTCAAAATACATCGACCGCGGCCTCCCCCTCATGTGGGCGATGTTTTCCACCGGCGAGTTCAACCACGCCGCGAATTCCCGCATTGGGCCACGAAAGCAAATGGGCGATCCAGCCGAGTGGCGGAAGTCACTCGCCGATGCCCGTAAGGCCGCGAAAAAATTCCGTCCGGAACGCGGCTCCGGCCATGTTTGCATGATCATCGGCTACAACGAGCAGACCGGCGAGGTCGCCGTCTCCGACTCCTGGGGGCCGCAATTCGCCGAGCGCTGGGTGGCCGCGGAGGAAGCCGCCGCCGTTTGCCAGGGCCGGCTCCAAGCCATCGTTTTTTGATGAACACCAACGAACCATTTGAAACCGGCGACGCCCGGGCCCTCTACAACATCGACCGCTGGGGCGGCGGCTATTTCGGAATCACGCCCGAGGGCCATGCCTGCGTGCACCCGAAGCGTAACGGCGACACGATCGACCTCATGGACATCGTAACCGAGGCGAAGTCGCGGAACCTCGCCTTCCCGCTTGTGGTGCGGTTCCACGACCTCCTGCGCGACCGCGTGGAGGCAATCAACAAATCATTCGCCCAGGCGATCTCCGAGGCCGGCTACCAGGCGCCCTACCGCGGCGTGTTCCCGATCAAGGTGAACCAGCTCCGCGAGGTCGTGGAGGAAATCCTCGACGCGGGCGCGCCGTGGCATTTCGGCGTCGAGGCCGGCAGCAAGCCCGAACTCCTCGCTGCCCTCTCTGTCCACACGAACCCCGAGAGCCTTGTGATTTGCAACGGCTACAAGGACACCAGCTTCATCCGCAGCGCGCTCCTCGGCCGCAAGCTGGGGAAAAAAGTCATCCTCGTCGTGGAGAAACTCGAGGAACTCGCACACATCCTGCGCGTCTCTCAGGAGATGAAAATCGAACCGATGGTCGGCCTGCGCGTCCGCCTGCTTTCGAAGGGCGCGGGCAAATGGGCCACCAGCGGTGGCGAGAATGCGAAATTCGGCCTCTCGACCGCCGACCTCGTCGAAGCGAGCGACATGCTCCACGCCGCCGGCCTCGCCGACGCACTCAAGCTCGTCCACTTCCATGTCGGCTCTCAGGTCCCGGACATCGGCACCATCAAGCGCGCCGTGCGCGAGGCCGCCCGGTTTTACGCGAAGCTTTCGAAGATGGGCCACGCCCTCGGCCACCTCGATGTCGGCGGCGGCCTGGGCGTGGACTACGACGGCTCGCGCACGACCTTCGACAGTTCGATGAACTACTCGATGGAGGAGTATGTGCGCGACATCGTCTACACGGTGAAGGAGGTCTGCGACTCCGAATCCGTCGCGCACCCCGTGCTGGTGAGTGAAAGCGGCCGGGCCATCGTCGCCCAGCATTCGGTGCTCATTGTCGAAACCTTCGGGGCGATTGAAAAAACGAGCGCGCGCGAAGTCGGCACCCCGCCCGCCGGGTCCCCCCCCCTCCTCGCCGAAATGCTCGAGATCAAAGCCGGGCTCGATTTGAAAAACCGCCTCGAGAACCTGCACGACGCCCAGGAACTCCGGGAACGCGCCCAATCGATGTTCGACCTCGGCCTGCTCGACCTCCGCGCCAAGGCCGATATCGAAACCGTCTATTGGCAAATTGCCGCGCGCATCGTCGAGTTGTTCCGCAGGGCAGAGCACATGCCCGAGGAAGTGCGCGAAATGGAAATCGCGCTCGGCGACCAGTTCCTCTGCAATTTCTCCGTCTTCCAATCCCTGCTCGACCACTGGGCCCTCGGGCAACTTTTCCCCGTCATGCCCATCCACCGCCTCCGCGAACGGCCGGACCGCAACGCCACACTCGTTGACATCACCTGCGACTCCGACGGCAAGGTCGCGAAATTCATCGACCTCCAGGATGTGAAGGAAACGCTGCCGCTCCACCGCTGGCGGCCCGGGGAGCCCTATTACATCGGGTTCTTCCTCGCCGGCGCCTACCAGGACATCATGGGCGATCTCCACAACCTCTTCGGCCGCGTGAACGAAATGCACATCTACCTCGATGAGGACGAGGACTCCGGCTACTATGTGGAGGAAGTCCTGCCCGGCAGCACGATCGGCCAGGTGCTCTCGCTCACGCAGTGGGATGTCAACGAACTCGCCCGCCGGATGAAGGCGCAAACCGACGCCGCGATCAAATCCGACCGCTTGAAGCCGAACGAAGCGATGCGGCTCTTGGACGACTACGAAAAGAGCCTCACGCTTTACACCTACCTGAACTTCGACGACCAACACGCGAACAACGGAGGATCAAACTGATGGCGATCTATGTTTACGAAAGCATTCCGGAGTCCGACGGCGCTCCCGTGCGGACCTACGAGTTCAAGCAAAGCATGAACGATGCGGCCTACACGAAGCACCCGGAAACCGGCGAGCCAATCCGCCGTGTCGTGACCGGCAGCATCGGCATCATGACCGGCTCCAAAGGCGGCTCCTCAACTCCGTCCGGCGGAGGCCACTCCTGCGGGAGCCACTGCGGCTGCGGCTGAAAATGCCTGCAAAAAAATCCACCACGCCGATCCACTTCGTGACCGGCAATGACGATGCCGAAGTCAAACGGGTCGCCTCGGAACTTTCCAAAAAACTCGCGCCGGATGCCGACGCATTCGGATTGGAAATCATCGACGGCGCCGTGGAAACAGTGGACGCCGCCGTTTCAAGACTGCGTCAAACCATGGACGCCCTAGCGACCCTTCCGTTTCTGGGCGGAACAAAACTCGTGTGGCTCAAAAGCGCAGCCTTTCTCTCGGACTCGGTCTCGGGATCCTCCGAAAAAACACTGACCGAACTGGATTCCTTTTGTGGATTCCTCGAGAGCGGATTGCCGGATGGTGTTTCGTTGCTTCTCAGTGCCATCAAACCCGACAAGCGCCGCGCGGCCTACAAGCGCCTGTCAAAACTCGCCGACACCACCGTTTGCGACAAACCCGAGTTGAGCTTCGGCGGCGGTGAGGAGGAGATCATCGATTGGACGGCGCGGGAGGTTCGCAACCGCGGACTCAAAATCACTCCCAAAGCCCTCGAAGTTCTCTCGTCCCGCGTCGGAATGGAGCCCGGCCGCCTCCGCACCGAACTCGACAAACTCGAAACCGCCCTCGGTGCGTCTTGCGAGATCGGCCCGGACGATGTCCGCAATCTCGTTGCCGCCACCCGCCAGAGCGGCATTTTCGATCTCAGCGGCGCCATCCAATCGCGCGACCTCCAGCTCGCGCTCGCCACGCTCGACCAACTCCTGAGCCAAGGCGAGAAAGGCATCGGCATTCTTCTCGCATCAATCGTCACCACCGTCCGAAATCTTCTCGTTGCGAAAAGCCTTCTGGAAAAACACCGCCTTCGCGCGCCGGACACGCCGAACGCTTTCGCCGCCATCGTCTCCCGGCTTCCTGACTCCGAAACAGAGCACCTCCCGCGCAAAAAAGACGGCACCATCAATTCCTACGGTCTCGGCATCGCCGCGCGTGCCTCGATGAGATATTCGCTCGAAGAACTCCAGCGCGGTTTCAAAGCCTGCGCCGAAGCGAATTTCCTGCTCATCACCAGCGGCGGCTCGGACGATGTCGTCCTGACAAAACTGCTCGTGGGTTTGATGGGATCGAAAGCCGCGAACTCCGAATTTTCAGAATAACTCCCCCTGCTTCGGCGGCGGTGGCGGGCCGAATCCCGCAAGCGCCGCCTCCTTTTCAATCTCGCTTACCAACGAACGGAACTCGCAATCACGCAGGGCGGAGAGAAGTTCATCCCACTGTGGCCGGATTTCCAAATCCCTCCACGGAACCGGCAATTCCAGGTGGTCGTCGAGACGGACCATTTCGCGATTCGAAACAACGGTTTGCCGATGGGTTTCGATTTTTTCCCGGATCCTGGTGTTCGAAATCAGCGTCGGGTTTTCCAGAATCACTGAGACCGACCCGTGTTCGTTGATCAGGCCGGCCGCGGTTTTTTCTCCGATGCCGGGAACTCCGGGGATGTTGTCCGAGGAATCGCCCGTGAGCGCCAGAACGTCGGCGATTCGCACCGCGGCAACGCCCCACTTCGCCGCGACCTCGACTGGTCCCAGCAAAGCGAATGTCCCATCGGTGAGGTCAGCCTTGGCGGTGGAATAAATGCGGGTCGATTCATCCACGAGCTGGAGGATGTCTTTGTCATTCGTTGCAATCACGACCTCGGCTCCCTCCCGGCGCGCGGCGACTGCGTAGGATGCGATCAAGTCGTCGGCCTCGGTGTTCTCGACAAAGAGGCTGGCCGTCCCGAGCAGCGGAATTTTTTCCTGCAACCAATCTTCCTGCGGACGCAGGTCGTCGGGCATCTCCGAGCGGTTTTGTTTGTAGGCCGGTTGGAGTTCCACCCGCCGCGCCGGAAGCCCGCAGTCCCAAATCACAGCGGCACGATCGGGCCGGATGTCGGTGAGCATTTTGCGAAGCGCCTTGAGGAAACCGAAAATCGCGTTCGTCGGCTCGCCGCGGGAGTTTCGCAGTCCGCGAATCGCGAAAAATGACCGGTAGAGGTAGTAATGGCCATCAACGAGCAGGAGCCGCATGAGGCCTCAGCTCGCGATGGTGCCAATCTCGACGGGTTCGACTTTGATGCCCTCCTCCTCGAGCCAGGCGATGGCTTTTTTGATTTCCTCGCGCTGGCCGTCGAGTTCGAGAGAAACGATGCCAATCTCGTCGGTAACGCTCGCTTGACGGACATTCGTGACCACCTCGAATTTTCTCCCCAATTCCCAAAGCACCGGCCTGGTGATCAACCGGGCGGGAAACATCAACCAGAGGCGCGTCTTATCCATGAGGCGAACCTAATCCCCGCCGCGCGCTGCCGACAAGGGGTTTCAGGAAGTATGACGCGGACGCGAGGTCGCAGGATTTCCGGTGACCAGCGCATCCGGTCCTGCATCGCGGATGACCACTGCTCCCGCCCCCACCACCGTATTGCGTCGGACGGTGACACCGGGTCCGAGAAATGCCCCGGCGGCAATCCAGCACTCGTCCTCCACCACAAGCGGGCGCGTGACGAGATCGAAGCCCGCAGACTTGTGGTCATGCGAGCCGGTGCAGAGAAAAGCCCGCTGCGAGATGCACACATTCGATCCGATCCGCACACGGTCCAGACTCAGAATCAAAACATCGTCGCCAATCCAAACATGGTCCCCCGCCTCGAATCGCCAGGGGAAGGTGATGTTGACATGCGAGCGGATGACAACTCCGCGGCCGATCCGCGCGCCGAACGCTCGGAGCACGGCGCAACGCAGCCCCGAGGGCAACGGAAACCAGCATTCGAAAAAGAGCGACCTCGCCACCCACCAGAGTGCCTCCTTCCAACCCGGCGCCCCGCGATGGAAATGGCTGTTGTCGTATCGGGAGAGGTCCATCGCGTGGCAAATCAACACACCCCGACGCCGGGGTGCGATTCAAAAATCGATTTTTCCCCTTGACGGCACCGCGTCGGGAAACGATTTTTTCACCATCTTATCGAGAGTGGCTGAGGGACTGGCCCGATGATGCCACGGCAACCGCCGGAAAGCGCGCAAGCGCCGACCGGGACCAGGTGCCAAATCCAGCTCGGAGCGCGCGCAAGCGGGCGACGGGAAAGATGAGAGGGACATTCGCAAACTCCGCAGGTGTCCATCCCTCGTCCGCTCTCGGCAGGACCCACAAGCCATGAGCGACACACAGACCTACTTCTCGAACCTCAAATGCCGCGAATGCGGTCGCCTTTACCCGAAGGAGGCCATCCACATTTGCGAATTCGACTTCGGACCCCTCGAAGCGGCCTACGACTACAAACTCATCGCCAGCCGCCTGAACCGCGAAACCATTGCATCCCGGCCGCAAACAATGTGGCGCTACCGCGAGTTGCTTCCCATCGACGGCGAGCCAACCGTCGGGCAGCAGGTGGGCTTCACCCCGCTCGTTCGCGCCGACCGCCTCGCGAAGCACCTCGGCGTGGATGAACTCTACATCAAGAACGACACGGTCAACTACCCCACCCTCTCGTTCAAGGACCGCGTTGTCTCGGTGGCGCTCAGCCGCGCGCGCGAACTCGGCTTCAAGGTCGTGGCCTGCGCCTCCACCGGGAACCTCGCGAATTCCGTCGCCGCCAATGCCGCCGCCGCCGGCCTCACGAGCTATGTCCTCATCCCGGCGAACCTTGAAAAAAGCAAAATCGTCGGCTCGCTCGTTTACGGCACGCAGGTCATCGGAATCCAGGGCGCCTACGACCAGGTGAACCGCCTCTGCTCCGAAATCGCGGGCAAATACGGCTGGGGCTTCGTGAATGTGAACCTCCGCCCCTACTACGCGGAGGGCTCGAAAAGCATGGGCTTCGAAATTGCCGAGCAGCTCGGGTGGAAACTCCCGCGCCACACGGTCATCCCCATGGCCAGCGGCTCCCTGCTCACGAAAATCCACAAGGCCTACAACGAATTCATCAAAGTCGGCATCCTCGACCAGCAACCCTTCTCCGTCCATGGCGCGCAGGCCTCCGGCTGCTCCCCGATTTCCGAGGCGCAAAAAAAACGCACCGATATCGTCAAGCCGGTCTCGAACCCGCAGACCATCGTCAAGTCGCTTGCGATCGGCACCCCGGCGGACGGCTACTACGCCCTCCGCAGCATGGCCGAGACGGGCGGCAGCGCCGAGGATTGCACCGATGAAGAGGTCATCCGCGGCATCCGCGACCTCGCCGAATACGCGGGCATTTTCGCCGAGACCGCCGGCGGCGTCACCGTCGCCTGCGCGCGCAAGCTCATCGAAAGCGGAAAAATCCCGCGCAATGAAAGCATCGTCCTTTGCATCACCGGCCACGGGCTGAAAACGCAGGAAGCCATCCACGGCGAATGCGGCGAGCCCCGCGTCATCAACCCCAGCCTCCGCGAGTTCGAGGCCCTCATCGCCAACGACTCCGCCATCCTCCAAACCCAAAACTGAAAACCCACATGTCCGTCCAAGTCCGCATCCCCGCGCCATTGCGCAAACTCACCAACGAACAGGAACTCGTCCCCGCCGCCGGCGCCACCATCGGCGAGGTGCTCGAAAACCTCAACGCCGCCTTCCCCGGCCTCTTCGAGCGCATTTGCGACGAGGGCGGGAATGTCCGCCGCTTCGTGAACATCTTCGTCAACGACGAGGACATCCGCTTCCTGCAGGAAAAGTCCACGCCCGTGAAGGCCGGCGACGAAATCAGCATCGTCCCCGCCATCGCCGGCGGATAGCCGCGCGGGGCTTGTCAAACCCCGCCCGCTGGTGGAGTTTTCCGCCACCGGGGGTATAGCTCAACGGTCAGAGCAGGCGGCTCATAACTGCTTGGTTCACGGTTCGAATCCGTGTGCCCCCACACTTCCCTTTTGACTTCCGTGGCAGCGCGTTGACCGTAGTCTACAAGCCCTTCCCCGATGCCCCGGTTCCTCTCCATCGCCTTTCTGCTGGTTCTCGGCATTTTGTTGGGTGTTTTCCTGTGGGATGTTCCACAGCCGCAGGCGAGGGACAAACCAGCGGAAAAAACCGGCGGCCCGGCCGCGGCTTCGACTCCTCTTGCAATTCCAGCGACCACAGCAAGCGACCACAAGCCAGGCGGCCCGCGCCGCAGAAACGAACTCGGCCAGGCCATGGCCTTTCGCGAGCGGGCAGTCGAAGCGGCGGAAATCGAAAAGCTTAAAAGTGCGATGCCGGGCGACCGGGTTGTTTTGGATTTTTTCCCGGATGTCCGCTTCCGCGCGCGGGTCGATTTGCGGGATTCGACCACCGGAGAGCTCCGAGTGGCCGGACCGCTTGTTGGATTTGGAAAAGATGACCGGTTTTTCCTGACCTCCATTCCCGGAGAAGGCCGATTGCTCGTTGAAATTCCGTCCCTCAACCTTGCCTACGAAATCGCGTGGAACCCCGACCACGCGCCTGTTGCCCGGGAGTGGCTTTTGACCGATGTGATTTGCGCCTCGCCGGCGAATGACGGCTCCGCCAATCGCGGAATTCCCCCCTCGGAGAACCGACCGCTTCGCACAGCATCGGTGGCCCAAATTGACCCCAGCCAGGTTCCCATCATCAATACCCGCCCGGGCGCACCGGATGTCATTTACATGGATTTCGACGGCGAAACCGTGACGACTTCCGCTTGGGCCGGCGGCGCAACCATCGTCGCGCCATCCACGAAACTCACGGCCTCGCAAATCCGCGAAGTCATTTCCCGCATGGAACGCGATTTCGAGGGCTTCAATGTCAACATCACCACTCAGCGCAGCGTATATGATGCCACGCCGCTGAACAGTCGCATTCACTGTGTCGTGACCGACAATGACCTGGCCGCGCCCGGCGCCGGTGGGGTTGCCTACGTCGGGAGTTTCGATGACAATGTTTCCACCCGCAAGGTCTGCTGGGTTTTCATGGAAAGCTCGGCGAAGGATTGTGCCGAGGCTGCTTCCCACGAGGTCGGGCACACACTCGGGCTCAACCATGACGGGCGGGTCGCTTCGGGATCGCAACCCTACGAGGAATACTACGAAGGCCACGGGAGCGGCTCCACCGGTTGGGCTCCGATTATGGGAGTGGGCTACTACCGCCAGCTCACCCAATGGAGCAAAGGCGAATACAACCGCGCCAACAACCCCCAAGATGACCTCACCGTGATGACGAGTTCCACCATGCTGTCGTTTGCCTCGGACACGGTTGGAAACTCCACGGCCTCGGCTTTGGCGGTCTCGGGCGATCGAGCGGATGGCCGGATCGAAAGAACAAACGACCTCGACTTCTTCAGCGTCAATCTTGGCGCAGGGTCACACACCATCAATCTTTTGCCCTCCGCCTACACTAATCTGGACGCAGAATTGAGCGTCATCGCTTCAAATGGAACCACTCTGGCCGCGGCAAATCCGACAGAAGAAACCGGGGCCTCCGCTTCCTTCTCGCTCGCCTCGAACCAAACCATCTTTCTCCGTGTGAGCGGCGTCGGAAAAGGCGATGTGGCGGGCACCGGCTATTCAAATTACGGAAGCCTCGGTGCCTACTCGCTTACAGGCTTCGGCAATCAGCAACAACCGCCCTCCTCCCCCATCGGTCTTTCCACCACGCCGATTTCCGGGAGCCAGATTAAGCTTTTCTGGTCCCAAAATCCCTCCGCAACAACCTATGCGATCTACCGCAACGGCACACTCATCGGCACCACCACATCCACCGAGTTTCTGGATACCGCAGCCACGCCAGGAACCGAGACATCCTACTCGGTCATCGCCACAAACTCCTACGGCTCCAGCCCAGCTTCCGAGCCCACCACGGTGCTCACTCCCGCCGCGGATGAATTCGTCATGGACGGCTCGGCGGACTTCGGCGGCTACCTGCTTTCCAATCCCGGCATGACGATTTACGCCGCCGTGCGCGGCAACCGCCTCTATGTCGCCACCTGGTCGCCCGGCGACAACGGCTCGGGCTTTGGGAGCGACCATTTTCTATTGATTAGCGACACGCTTCTCCCAGCCGCCACAACCCCCGCGCCGTGGGGCAAGGCGGGGTCGATTGCGATTCCATCGAACAAGCCATATTTGGCCGGCGAAAGCACGACCACCTACGCAGGCTGGTTCGATGCCCCGCCGAATTCGCCACTCTCGAAATCCTCGCTTAACTCCGCAGTCCTTGAGGGCTCGATCGACCTCATAGCCGCTTTCGGTTCCATCCCCCAAAATGTTTACATCGCCTCCGTGGCCTATGGAACAAACGACGGCAATGGCATTAATAGCCAAGCCCCGGGAACCAGAGACGACGATAATCTCGGCCCCTCCGAATTCCTCCGCATCCCTGTCGCATCCATCCGCGACCGCACGTTGAACGGCACCTACGACATCCTCGACCCCGCCCGCTTGTTCCGGCCGAAAAGCATCGGCTTCGATTCGCAAAACCGCCCTGTGCTTGTTTGGGATGTTGTGCCAGGCAAGCGATACACCGTGCACAGAACCGGCGAGCTGTCGGGACCTTGGTCAGTCCTAAACATCGGAGGTTGGAATGCGGACCCAGGTCAGTGGGAGATGATTTACACCGATACGGACCCGAACCTTGGCGCCCGCCAGTTCTACCGGGTCACTTTGGATTGAAACCTCAAAGCGAGAAGTCGCCCATGTAGCGCCCCGGGCTCAATTCCCCTGCGATCCTGCAGGCCGCGCGCAATTCCCCGGCGGCGTGGATGTATCGGGCGGCGCGGCCCGTGAGGCCGAAGGTTTTCAGGGCACCGGCCTCGGAGGAAATCAGCCGCAACCGGCAGCCTTGCACCCACTCCGCAAATTCCGCGGCCGCCGCATCCATGGCGGCGGGGTCCGGGCAGGCGGCGCCTTTCCGTTGTTGGAACATCCCGGAAATTCCGGTGAGGATCTCAGCGAAGCGGGCGCGCAGGTTTTTCGAGAGCCTTGCGAATTCCGCCGCATCCGCGCCTTCCAGCAAGTGCCCCGCATCGCAGTCCACCACGCGGTTGCCCGAAAACCTGTCGAGGCAATCGACCAGCGCGGCGAGGCGTTCCTTTTCCCCGGGCGGGCAGCAGCCGAGGTTGCGGATGCGCACGAGCAATTCGCCGGGAATGAGCGCGAGCCGGAAGCGTTTCTCGGGCGCGAGGGAACCCGATTCCAGCGCCGCGCATTGGATCGCGGCGGCTTCCCGCAGGCGGTCCCGCAATTCATTTTGCGGAAGCAGGGGCCACATCGTGCGCATGCACACCGCCGCGATAACGAACCCCGCGACGATGGCAAAAAACATGTCCGAGATGTCCTGGAACGGCACCGGTTGCTGGGCGTTGAGCCCGAGCACGCCGACCACCGCCATCATCACGATGTTCATCAGCGTGGTGACGCCGCCGAGGTTGAAGGAGAGGTAGCCGTAGAGGAATAGGACCGTGAAAATGACAATGTTCATCACCGAGTAGCTCGCCATCGCGGGCGTTCCGGCAATCAGCGCGAGGCAAACCACCAGAATGCCCAGCGACCCGAGAACCACCATGGTCCACGATCCACGGTCGCCCCGCCCCTCGGGGCCGACCGGCAGGAGCGCACAAAAAACCCATGCGACGAGCACGATCATCGAGGATGGCTGCCCGAGCCACTCGTAGGCCACGAGCGCCGCAGTGGCGGAGACGGCCGAGCGGATCCCGTTCGTGATCCAAAAGGTCGATGGCAACCCGGGCACGTCAAAGTGCGTGGTTTTTTCCGGGCCCTTTTGCCCGTGCCCGGTCAGCCCCCCGACAAAGCCCAGGAGTTTTTCGGTGGCCGTGTGGATTTCATCGAGCGACAGGATCCTCAACCCGAAATCGAGGCTGTCTTGGACCTCGACCGAGCGCGCCTGCGGGTCGGCGCGCATGGCCGCGAGTTTTTCGATGATCTCGCCGCGCCCGCGTTCGAGCGCGTCCACCGCCGCCTTGCGGGAAGCGGCATTGGAATTTTTGGAAACCACCTCCGCGAGCGCGGCATCGAGGGCGGCCTGGAACCGCCCCAATTCCCCGCCCAAATTTTCCCGGTAGAAATCGGCGAACCGCTTGGCGTCGTGCAGGGAGCGCAGGGCATTGTGGATGCGCCTCGTGCAGCCGAGGATTTCCATGTAGCCGCCGAGGTTTGCATGGAAATACCGGCTCTCGCGGGTGCCAAAGCGCAGGAGTTGGCGCATCTGCGCGACATTTTGTTCGAAGCTCCGGTCGTCCGCCGAATCCCCGCCGCCGGAAAGCATGTGGCGCAACAACTGGATCAACCCCGCGAGCCGTTCCAAAAATTCGCGCCCGGCGTAGTGCGGCCAGAAGAGGCTTTGCACGAGCAGCACCGCGATGATCCCGACGCCGATATCGTGGATCCGCCACAGCATCGGGATCCAGGAGTTTTCGGGTTCGGAGAGCCCCGCGGAGCAAATCACGACCGTCGTCATGCCGCAGAGCAGGAACGCGTAGGGGTAGGCGGACTGGCCGAACATCGCCGTGGAAAAAGCGACCAGCAGCAAGAACAGGCTCAGGTAAATCCAGGGGTCCTGCTCCAGCCCCGCGCTCAACAAATACCCCGCGAGCCCGCCGACGACGGTTCCCGCCATGCGGAGGATCGATTTCTCGGAGATCGCGCCGATGTATTGCGCCGTGCAGAGGACGATGACGGTGAAGAGCGACCAGGTCGGTTCCGCGCTTTTGTTCCAAAGCGTCATGAACACCGCGAGCACGCCGGCGGTGCCGAATTTCAGCCCGTGCCGGAACGCCGCGTCCAGCGGCAGCCTGGCAAAAAATGCAGCCCAGTGCGCGAACCGGGCGAACCCCGCGGAATGTGCGGCCGGCTCAACCAAGGGGATGGGCTCCGATGGTGCCTCGCAGGGATTCGGCGTGGCCGGGCGATTCGGCTTTCTCCAGCATGGCGATGGCTTCCGCAAGGCGCGCCGGGATTCCGAGGCTTTCGGAAACCCCGCCGTTGTGCGGGCGGCGCAGGAAGGTTTGCAGGTTCTTCACATGGCGGCGCCAGAGCCTGCGGTCCACTTGCGCCGCGGCTTCGAGCCTCTCCCGATACCAATCGCTCGCCAGCGCCTTCGCGGGGTCGAACAATTCGCGCACTTCCGGCGAGCCGAGGGTTTTTCCCCCGAAATTCCCGTCGCGCATGATGTGGAGGAGTGCGCGCAGCGGCGGGCACGCCATCTCCACGCCGCCATCGTCGAAATACGCCTGCGCCACCAACCGCTGGGTCGAGGCGATGTTGTCCATGCCGTCGGCGAATTGCGCCATGTCCTGCGTTTCGGGCTTGAGCATTTCGGGCGTGAAGACCCGGTCCGGGTAATTGAACACGCGCCCGAAGAACATGCGGACGAACCGGCTGTTGATGCGCCATCCGAGACGGCTGGAGGGGACCGTGCGGCCGCCGAATTCCATGTCCCCCACGCGCTCGAGGCAGCCGTTTCCAATGAGCCAGGCGGGGTCGCGCTCCTGCGGCGACATGCGCGACCACACCTCGGGCACCAACAGGCTGATATCGTGGTCCACCCTCGCATTCGGCCCCACATTTCCCGCGGCGGTGACGAACACCGCCTGCCGCGTGAGGAGGAACCCGGTGAGAGCGGCGTTCAGGTCGAGGATGGGCGGCAGGGCGTTGAAGGGGCCCTTCGTCAGCGCGCCCTCGCTTCCGGCGCCGGTGGTGGAGGGCGATTTGCCGGTGAGCGAGCAAATGAACTCGAGGAACATCTCCGGCAGCTCGAGGTGGTGGATGGGGTTGAAAACCGCGAGCGGCCGCACGCCTTTTTCAGCCGGGTTGTTCCTGCGCCCCGGCAATGTGGCGCCCACCGGCGTGTGGAGCGGCTCGGCGAACGGGATGCGGCGGGACAAACGCTGCGCAACGCCGGCGAGGTGGGCATCGAGCGGGCGGACGAGGTCCTGCCGGGTTTGCAGGTAGCGGGGGTTTTTCGAGGGCTTGCCCTCCACGATGCGCGGGGAGTTGTTGCAGGCGAAAAACTCCGGGCCGCCCCCTTCCGCCATGCCGCGGATGGCTTCCTGCATGGGCGGCGTGAATTTCGAAAAGGTCACGGCGTCCTCGAGGATTTCCCGTGCCTGCGCGCGGCGGAGCGGTTCGTAGTTCGAGAAAAAATTTCCGCTTCGCGAGAAATCCGCCTCCGTTTGCTTGTCGTAGCCGGGGTGGATCGCGTCGTCCGGCCGCTGGAACAGGCGGTATTCGCAATTCACCGCGAATTTCACCGAGCCGCCGGGCGCGTCCCCGGGGGCATGCGCCAGCCTCCCCAGCGGCACCACCGCGGAAACGCTGATGTCGTCCTCGGTCTGCAATTTTTCCGCCGGGAAAAAATCCTGCCGCAGGCTGAAGACGCGCCACGAGCCATCGGGCTCGAAGCCAACCCTGAGGTAGTCGGTGGCGAGGTGACGGTTGTGGAATTTCAATTCGTGCCCGGGCGTGCCGTTCACGGTGTCCACGCCGAATTCCGATTTCCAATCCGCGCAGCGCTTCGGGTCGTGGTGGCGCTTCACGGCGAAGAGGAGTTCCTTCACATGCTGCGGGATCGTGGAGAGCCACGCGTTGTAGTCGTCCGAATATTCCTGCGCCGCGGGGGTGAGGAGCTTGATGACCGAGCCCAGTGACCTCTCGGGGCTCAGGACCGGCCGGGTGTCCGACCCATGCCGCGCCGGGTCGCGGAACCTGCGCGAGTAGTCGTGGCGCAGCAATCCATCGGCCAGCGCGCAGTCGGCCTTGAAATCCGAAATGTAAACCGGGCCGTGGATGATCGCATCGGAGATGGATTTCGAGATTTCCGATTTCCCGCCGCCGGAGACCGTGCAGGGCTTGTGGCAAAAGAGCGCGTCCGCCCGCGTTCCCACGAGCCTCCAGCGTTTCCCCCCGTCGCTCCGGCGAAGCGAGATCCTGTAGCCCGAGGGGCGCACATAGACATGCCCGGGCAGGAGTTTGAGCGAATGCGCGCTGCCGTCCGGATTCGCCCACGAAATCGAAAGCGATGCCAGGCTCGCCCGCGCATCCTCGGGGATGTAGGTGACCTCCGGGAATTTCCGGTCCACCGCGTAGCCGCCGGGCTTCGCCTCCATGAGTTCGGGGAACAGCCGGAGCGCCTCTTCCAGCGAATGCCCGCGGCTTTTGACATGGAGCGACCCGTCGAACTCCTCGCCGAGGTCGTAGCTCGGGAAAACCAGTGCGCCGCCCGCGTGCTCCTCCTCGCAGCCGCCGAGCAGGTTCGCCGCGAAGCTGATCTGGGTCTTCACCTCCTTTTTGCAATACCCGAAGTAGTTGTCGGCGATCATCGTCACCACCACGCCGGATTCGTTGCGCGCGGTGAGCTTGAAGGCGGAGCCGTCGTTGTAGCGTTCGTCCTTCGATTTCCAGCACATGCCGTCCCGGCGCTGGCGCTCCGTCGCCTCGTCCCAATGCGGCAGGCCGGCCTCCGCTTTCGTCACCGAGGTGAGGTGCGGCGCGAGGACCACGCAGCCGGTGTGCCCGCTCCAATGCGCGGCATCGAGCCCGGCGTCGTTTTGCGGCAGGAACGGGTCGCCGGCATTGCCGAAAATGCTCTCGACGAAATCGAGGTTGCTCACCATCCCGCCGGGCGCGAAGAAGCGGATTTCCATCGTGCGCTCCTTCGTGAACCCCCGCACTTCGGGGCAAACCTTGGGTCGCAGCAGGAGCGAAACAAAACACTCGGCCTGGCGTTCGCACCCCGAGGTGAACGGCAAACGCATCAGCTCCGCCGGCGGCCGGAGCGCGAACTCCAGCATCCGGGCGAAGGTCCCGAGCGGCACCGCTTTTTTGTCGTCGGGAATCGGCAGCCCGCCCTCGGCGACATGGAACACGCCCTGCGTGGTGCGCCGGTCATTGGCGGGATTGTGGAGCACGCCCTGCCGGACGCGGTAGCTGCTGAGGATCTCGGATTCGAATTTGTCTGCGTAGCATGGGAGCGAGAGGGCGCGCGCGATGCCGTGGCGGTCGAGGATGAGCGTTTGCGAAGGCAGGCGCGGGGTTTTCCCCGCCGCGTAGAGATACTCGTCGAGGAACCCCTGGATGCGCCAATCCGCCGGGCATTGGTAGTCGGCCAGCAGGCGTGCCGTCTCGCGGCTGTGGGCAAGCATGGATTCCGCGAGGTTGCTGAAAACGGGGTCCTGGTCGGCGCCATCGGCCGTGGGGCAGCCGATCGCGGCGAGCTTGAGGTTGATGTAGGTCCGCAGGCGCGCATCCGGCACGGTGGAGTCGGCATCGAGCCCGATCAGGTTGGAGAGATTTTCCATGTGGTATTATCCGGGTGGTTGAAAGAGGGAATCGTTGGAGGAGAGGCTTGTGGAAGGTCCATTGCGGGTCAAGACAACCGGGTTTTTGGCTTTTGCGGATTTTTTACAGGGTTTGGGTTGCAAAGATTCTGTCGGTTGGCATGATTCGCATCCCCGAATCACCGGGGCTCAAAACCATGGCAAAAAAAGTTCCCCTTCTTTCTCTTATTGCCGCCGCCATGCTTCTGGTAGCTTGTGCGGGCGGTTCCCAAGTGAATCCCGCGGTCCTCTCAGCCGCAACTTCGCGTGGCGTGGCTTCCTCGACCACCTCGAAAATGTCGAACGGCCAGGCACTGGCATTCGGTGACATTCTCAATCTGGTTTCCAAAGGTGTGCCGGATGCAACCATCGAAGCCTACCTGACGAGCACGCAGCAGGTTTGCCGCTTTTCACCGGATCAAATCGGGCAACTCCGCCAAGCTGGTGCTTCGCAAGCCCTGCTCTCCTACCTCGGCGACACCTCGGGATTCTACGCTCCCCGTCAGACCGGTCCCGGCGCGATCGCGCGCAAAGCCGCTTCCCAGCCCTCGGGGCAATACATGAACACCCGCGGCTATCAGGACGAGCAGCCTTTCGCTTACAACGAGCCCGCCGTGGACGGATTCTACGACTCCGGCTACGAGGAGTCGCTCTACAGTCCGTTCTCGTTCAACTAACGCCGGCGCGTGCCCGGGTTAACGCCGCTTTGGCAAAGGCGGTTGCCCTTCGCGGGGCTGGCGGGCTCGGCTTCCGCAGGGATTCTCGCGGCGGCGTTTACCCCGCTTTCATCGGTGCCCTTCCTCGCGGGATTCGCGGCGTTGCTGTGCGTTTGGCTGTTCCGGCGGCGCGCCGTTTGGCTCTACGCGGCGGTCGCGTGTGCCTTTGGAGTGCTTCAAGTCTGGCAAACCCGCGAATCGCCTGCCACGGCGCTTGCCGAATTCATCGGGGAGGATTCCCTACCCGCTTTGGCTGTCGGAAGAATCACCGGCGAACCCGCGGCCGTCGGTGCTAAAAAATTCCGTTTCCGACTGAGGCTGGAAACGCTCGAGGTAGATGGCCGGACCGTGCCTGTGGATTGCGAGGTGCGAGCCGTTGTTCCCGCCACCTGCACTGTGGGTTGGGGCGACACGGTTAAGATTTTGGGAAACCTCCAGCGCATCCATGCACCGCGGAACCCCGCGCAATTCGATGCCCGGCGCGTGATGGCGCAGCAGGGCCTCACCTGCGAACTCTCGGCATCGTTGCCATCGGATGTCTCCGTTTTGAAAGCGGGTTCGGAATTCTCGCTCCCGAGGATTGCATCGCGGTGCCGCCAATGGATGGAAAAAACGCTCCGCATCGGCATTTCCGACCAACCCCTCGAATGCGACCTCATCGCGGGCCTCGTCCTCGGCGTGACGGCGGACATTCCGGAGAACCTGCAAAACCGCTTCCGGCGGACGGGAACCTACCACCTGTTTTCTGTCTCGGGACTCCATGTGGGAATGATTGCCGTCATCCTCTGGGCAATCCTGCGGCTCGTTCAGGCGGACCGGCGCACCGCGGTAGCCATCATCATCCCGGCGCTTTTCTTTTACGCGCTCATCACGGGATGGAAGCCCGCCAGCGTGCGTGCGGCGACGATGGCCGCCATCTTCCTTGCCGGGATGGCCGCCTCGCGCCAGCAGGTGCCGTTCAACTCGCTGTGCGCCGCAGGCCTCGTGATCCTGGCACAATCCACCAACGAACTTTTCAACCCCGGCTTCCAACTCTCGTTCCTCGTTGTTGCCGCGATCCTGGTTTTCGACCGCCCCATCCGCGACGCCATCCGCACAGCCCTGCGACCGGACCCGTTCATCCCCGCGCAAATCTGGAACTGGCGCGAACGGACCGCGAACTCTTCCGGAAAATGGGGCGCCGAACTTCTCGCCGTTTCCGCCGCCGCATGGCTTGGATCCTTACCGCTGACGGTCCTGTTTTTTGGAATCATTTCGATTTCCGCGCTCATCGCGAATCCCATCGTCGTCCCGCTGTCATTCGCCATCATGGCGACCGCGATGGCTTCGCTCGGCGCAGGAATCTTCGCCCCATGGCTGGCGTCAGTCCTCAACAACGCCAACCTCGCACTCGTAAAAATCCTGGTTGCCGCAATCAACGGGATTTCCTCCATGCCGTTCGCCTACATCCCGGTGGCACCGTTCCAGCCCCGAACGCCTGAGGTGGTCATCTTCGATTTCGGTCCCGGCGGCGGCACCGCCATCCGTTCGGAAAAATCAGTTTGGTTGCTGGACTGCGGCTCGGTTTGGGATTTTCAAAACACCCTCACGCCGTGGCTGAGGCAGGCGGGCAGGGCGATGCCAGACGGCATCGTTTTCACCCATGGCGATGCCGACCACATCGCGGGCGCCATGGAACTCATCCCGCATGAATCACCGCACCTCATCATAGACTCCCCGGCCTCCGACCGTTCGCCCTCGCGGAAAAAAATCCATGGCGCCCTTGCGGCTGCGGGCTTGCCGAAATCCATCCACCGCGCCGGCGATTCGATTGGAATCGGCAAATCGGCGCACCTCCATTTCCTGCATCCGCCCGCTGGGAATACTGGGAGGATTTCGGATGACAAGGTCCTCGTTGCTCGCCTCGACTTTTCCGGCACGCGCATCCTTTTCCTCTCCGATGCCGGACCTTCGACCACCGATTGGCTTTTGAAAAAACACCCGGGGGAAATTCCCGCCGACATTCTCGTCGTTGGCCGCCACGAATCCGGAATTCTTCCCGATGGCGGTTTCATCATGGCTGTGGGGCCAAAACTCGTGGTCGCATCCTCCGCCGCATTTCCGAATAACCAACCCATCCCGCCGGAGTGGGCGGAGATGGTTGCCTCACTTGGAATCGAGCTGTTCCGCCAAGACGAAACCGGCGCCGTCACGATTCAGCCCTCACCAGACGGCTTCAGCGCGCGCGGCTTCGTAAACAGCGAGATTTTTTCAAGCCCGCAACGCCCGCGTTGACCTACTCGAAGCGGATCGCCCGGGCAGGTGGAATACTCGCGGCGCGGGCGGCGGGGAACCAAGCGGCGAGCAGTGCGGCCGGGACAATCCAGAACGGCGTCGCCAACAACACATCCACCGGATACCGCAGGTCGATCGTCCAACCGAAAAACGCCTTGTTGATCACCCAGGTGAGGACCATTGCCATCGCGGCGCCGCAGGCGATTCCGACCACCGAGGCGAGCAGGCCGGCCATTCCGGCTTCCGAGAGGAACAACGCGCGGATTTGCCCCGTGGAGGCGCCTTGGGAACGGAGGACGCCGATTTCGCGCTCGCGCTCGATGACCAGCGTGGCGAGCGAGAGGAGCACGCCAATGATGGCGACCACCACAGCGATCGCCCTCAGGACCGATGTCACGGCGAAGGTTTGGTCGAAAATTTCAATGACCCGGGCGCGCAGGGCGCTGTTTGTGTAAATCGAAAATTCCCCCGAGGGGCCGAAGCGGTTGCGGAAATCGGCGGCGAAGGAATCCGCGGTGGCGGCGTCCTGCAATGTGATGGAGAGCGAGTGGAGGCGGGGGTCGTCCCAATGCGCGTCGAAGTTCGGCCGGTCGAGGACGACGAGGCCGCTGTCGCGCGTGAAGTCGCGCACCACGCCGGCGACGGTGAATGTGGCGTTGCCGGCGGGGGAGCCAAGCGGGAGCCGGTCGCCGGGCTTGATGCCATGGCGGTTGGCGAAGCTTTCGGAAACGGCGGCGTGGCCGGGGCTGTGGAAAAGTCCGTTGGCATCGGGTGGCCCGGCGAGGAATTCGAACTGCCCGCGGGCGGCGCCTTCCACCACGGCGAGGTTGGCGGTTTTCCCATTCCAGGGGACGCGGAGTTCCCGGAAGGTGGCGGCTTCGCGGACGCGGGGGTCGTTGCGCGCCCATTCGACGGCTTCGGCGGGGAGGAAACTGGTGAGCCCGGCGATTTCGTTGGCGGCCGGGGCGATGAAGAGGTCGGCGACGAGGGTGTTGCCCAGCCACGAATGGACGCTGGCGCGGAAGGAGTGGATCATCACCGAGACGCTCACCGTCATGGCGGCGGCCACGGCCAGGGCGGCGATGGTGACGGCATTGCGGTGGAGCGAACGGACGAGGTGCTGTGCCGCGAGGCGCGTGGTCCAGCCGGGGCCGCGGACCTGCGAGGCAAAAAGGCGGACCACGCTCGGGACGAGGAACGAGAAGCCCGCGATGAGGAGGGCAACGGAAGCAAAGCCGAGGAATTTTCCGCCGCCGGCGAGCGTCCACCAGGAGAGGGCGAAGGACAGGGCTAGGCAGCCGGCGCCCCATTTCAGCCATGAGCGCGAGCGCACGGGGAAATCGTCCATTGCCGAGCCGGGGCGCAGGATTGCGGCGGGGTCGGAGTTCGCCGCTTCGGATGCCGGGCGCCATGCCGCTGCGAGCGAGGCCCCGATGCCGACGCCGAGCGCCAGCAGGACCTGCCCCGGAGTGAGCGAGAGGGCGGAGATGGTGACCGGTGTGTAGAGCGAGGTCACGGTTTCGGCCACGGGGGCGGCAATGAGGCCGGCGAGCGGACCGGCGGCGAGCATTCCAAGGATGCTGCCCAGGAGGCCGCAGAGAAGCCCCTCGCCGAGGAAAAGCAGGTTCACTTCGGTGCGGGTGGCGCCGCAGGAGCGCAGGATGCCGATCTCGCGGCGGCGTCGGGCGACGGCGGCCGAGAGGCTGTTGTAGATCAGGAAAACGCCCACCACCATCGAGACGAGGCTGAGCGCGGTGAGGTTCAATTGGAACGCCGCGAGCATGAGTTCGGTTTCCGAGCCGCGGCGCGCCGGCGGGGCGACCGTGGCGTCGGGCGGGACGATGGAACGGAGTTCCGCGGCGAGTTCCTCCGCTTTGAGCGGGTCATCGGCGGTGATTTGGATCGAGGTCAGCTTGCCGGTGGAATCGAGGAGGACCTGCGCCCAGCCAATGTCCATCGCGGCGGCACGGGGGTCGGCGGAGACGAGGGCGTCCTTGGTTTGAAGCGAAAACACGCGGCGGAGCTGCTTCGATTGGCCGGCGGCGAGGACGCGGAATTCCCCAGGCAGGTCCGCCGAGGGGGAGGCAGCAATCGTGCCGGGTTCGCCCAGCCAGCGCTCGAGGTCGGGCTCGCCGCCATCGGAGTTTTTGATTTCGAACGCCCGCATGTCCGCGCCCGTGAAGGGATCGACGCCGAGGATGCGGAGGTATTCGCCCGGGCGGTCGGGGATTGTTACGATTCCCTCGACGAGCGGGGTGGCCGACGCCACGCCGCGGAAGTTCGCAACGCGCTGGAGGAGCGCCTCGGGGAGTTCCCCGCGGATTTCGAGGTGGGCGCGGCCGGCGACGAGCCCAACGGCATCGCGGAAACTCGAGAGGGCGCCGCGGTTGGCAATTTGGATGGCGAGAAAAACGGCGACGCCGGCCGCGATGCCGAGGATGTTGAGCGCGGGGAGGAGCGGGTGGCGCAGCCACGGGCGTGCGACTTGGCGCCAAAAGAGCGCGGGGAAGCGCGGCGTCATTCCGGCGTTTTCACTGCGGCCTGCTGAAGCACGCGCTGGAGTTTTTTCACGGCGGCGGGGGATGAAATTTTCCGGCCGTCCGGCCCGTAGACATAGAACGAGTCCATCGCGACATCCATTTCGGTGGTGATGCGGGAGATTTCGATGTTCACGCCGGCGGCGGCCATGGCGCGGAGGAGGTCGTAGAGGAGGCCGAGGCGGTCGGGGGTCTGGACATCGATGAGCGTGTAGACCGGGTGGGAATCGTTGTCGATGGTGATGCGGGTGGGCAGGTCGAACTCCTGCGAAAGCCGGTAGGTGAGCAGGCGGGTCTCGGCGCCGATGAGCGGCAGGAAATCGTATTCGGGGTGGCGCATCGACTCGGCGAGGCGCTTTTCGACATTCGAAATGTCGCGGGGGTTTTCGACCGGGCGGAGGTTCGTGCCGGCGACGCGGAAGATGTCGAGTGCGAGGCTGTCGGTGCGGGTGAAGATGTCGGCGCCGAGGATGTTCAAGCGCACGGAAAGGAACGCCCCGGCGATTCGCTCGAGGAGGCCGTGGCGGTCCCAGCCGCAGACCCAAACCTCGGTGTGGCCCTTCTCCGGGCGGTGGATCCAGCGGAGCGCGGGGGCGAGCGCGAGGGACTCGTCGCGGTTGCGGCGGGTAAAGAATTCCCGGAAGAGCAGGATGTGTTCGCGGATTTCGTCCGGCCCGAACATTTGGAAATAGCGGGCGGGCATGAAATGGAAGTGGGCGTCGACCTCGTCGCGGAAGGACGCATCGAGATTTTCCGCCACGCCGCCCTTTTGCGCCTCGCGGTTTTGCTTTGCCTGTTCCAGCGGGGCGATGCCGCCCTCGAGCCAGCGGGCGGTGCGGCGGTAGAGCGTCCAGACGAGGCCCTCCTTCCAGTCCGACCAATTCTGGTCGCTGGTGCCCATGCCGTCGGCGAGCGTGAGGAGCATGAGGGCGTCGAGGTTGTTCCTGTTCGAAACGATGCGGCCGAATTCTTCGGTGGTGGCGGGGTCCTCGAGGTTGCGCGTCTGCGCGAGCTTCGACATGAGGTAGTGCGAATCGACGAGCGTGAGGAGCATGCGGCGGCGCTCGGGCGAGAGCTGCAGGCGGCGCGCGACCTTGTGCGCGAGGATGGCGCTGGTTTCCTCGTGGTGGCGGGTGTTCGCGGCCTTGCCGACATCGTGCAGGAGGATGGCGAGGTAGAGGATGGCCGGGTCCTCGAGTTTCCCGAAAATGCGGCGGTAGCCCTCGAGCTTCGGGCGGTCGGAGAACAGCACGCCGTCGAGTTTTTCGATGCAGACCAGCGTGTGCTCGTCGGCCGTGTAGCGGTGGAAGAATTCGTGCTGCACGAGGCAATCCAGGGCGCCGAACTCGGGGATGTAGCGGCCGAGGACGCCGAGGTCGTGCATGAGGCGCAGGGCGGGGCCGACCTCGCCCTTCCGCGAGAGGATGGCGAAGAAGGTTTCGCGGGCGGAGGAGGCGTATTGGAAAGTGCGGTCGATGAGGTGCAGGCGGCGGGCGACGAGGTCGGAAAGCTCTGGGTGGAACTCGAGGTGGCGGACCTGCGCGTGGTGGAAGGCGCGGAGCAGGCGGTAGGGGTCGTCGTTGAAAATTTCGCGCGACTCGGGCTCGAGCATGGAATTCCGGATCAAGAAGCGGTCGAGGCGCTCGGGTTTTTGGCGGACGCCGAGGAATCGGAGGATGCCGGAGGGCTTCACTACGGGGGCGGCGTTCATGCGGCGCAGCGCGGCCTCGGTGAGGAGGTAGATGGAGCGCGCGTGGCCGTAGTAGTCGCGCATGAACGCCTCGACCTTTCGCAGGATGTTTTTTTGCGGGTAGTCGAGGGCGTTGGCGACGCGGCCCTGGAGTTGGAGGGTGAGCTGGTCGGCGGAGCGCCCGTTCAGGTATTGCATCTCGGCGCGGACGCGGAGGAGGAAGTCGTAGGCTTTTTCGAGTTCGCGGCGCTCGGAGTCGCGGAGGATCTTCGCCTCGGCGAGCTTGGCGGTGGAGTTCGCGCCGAGCTTGAACTGGGAGACCCAGAGGAGGCTTTGGTAGTCGCGGAGGCTGCCGGCGCCGTTCTTGATGTTCGGCTCCTGCATGAAGACCGTGCGGCCGTATTTGCCGCGGAGTTCGGATTGGTTCGCGAGGCGCCAGGCGATGTATTCCTCGGCGTGGTCGCGGACGCATTCCTCGATGAAGCGCTCGCGGAAGCGGTTGAAGAGTTCCCGCTCGCCGTCGAGGTAGCGGGACTCGAGCATCGATGTCTTCGTGACCGGGTCCTCGTTTGCCTTGGCGACGGCTTCGGAGATCGAACGGGTGGCCTGCCCGAGCTTGAAGCCGATGTCCCAAAGCGCGGTGACCGTGCGGCGGATGAGTTCCTCGATTTCCTTGTCGGCTTTCGCCTTCGGCAGGAGGAACAGGATGTCCACATCGCTGAGCGGGGTGAGTTCGCGGCGGCCATAGCCGCCGAAGGCCGCGACGCAAAGGCGCCCGGCGAGCGGCTTGGAAAGGACCTCGCGGGAGAGGGCGGAAAAAAGTTCGCGGAGGAGTGTGTCCACCATGTCCGAGCGCTGGCGGGCCACCTCGCGGCCGCCGCCGCCCTTCAAGTGCCACTCGCGGAGGCGGTCCTCCTCGGTGCGGCGGAATTCCTTGAAGCGGGCGATGAGCTTGGCGCCTTCGGCGGGCTTGGGCCGGGGCCCCGCGGGTTTTGCGGACTCTTGGGCTTCCGTGGGCGTCACTGGGTTTGTTCGAGGATAACGATTTCGACCCGGCGGTTGAGGCGTTGGCCGCCGATGTCGCTTTCAGCGGGGGCGATGAGGCGGGTTTCGCCGAAGCCTTTGGTGGAAATGGATGCCGCCGGGATGCCGAACTCGGCGGCGAGCCAGTTTTTTACAGACTCGGCGCGCAGCAGGCTGAGGCGGAGGTTGTAGTCGTCGGTGCCGAAGGAGTCCGAGTGCCCCTCGATAAGGAACCGGGCGCCGGGGTTGCGTTTGAGGAGCATGCCGAGTTTGCGGAGGCTCTCGAGGGCGGCGGGCTGGAGTTCGTGGGCGTCGTATTCGAAGAGGAGGTCGGCCGGCATGAGGATGGGCGCGGTGTCGGGCGTGAGCGGGCCGGTGCGGGCGAGGAGTTCGTCAAGGTCGCTGAAGCCGCGGGTGTCGCCGGGGAGGGGATTCGTTGTAGGCGCGGGATTGGCGGCGGCGCCTCCGGTGGCGGGAGCCGGGGCGGCGAGGGCAGGCATTTCGGCCAGGAGTTCGTCGGCAAGGGGGTCGTTCATGGGCTGGAGCGCGGAAGCCAGGCTGCTGGCGGCCGGGATTTCGGGCTTTTCCTGGAGGAGGTCGGTATCGAGGCACGGGGGCTTTTTCAAGTCGGCGGCCGGCGTGGCGGCGGACTCGAAAGCGATTTTTTCCTCGGGGAGTTTAATGGGCTGCGGCGCGAGGCGCCCGGGATTTTTCCCGTCCGTTTCCGGTGCGAGCAGGCGGGGGTCGATTTCCACCCGCTCGAGGTGGAAGGTGCGGGGGACGATTTTTTCGTAGAAGGAATCGCTCATCGCTTCCACGGGGATGTTTTTTGACCAAGACCACAACAGGGCGTGGACCAGGAGCGAGAGGAGGAGGGCGGGCAGGAGCCAGCGGCGGAGCGCATCGCGCGCGGAAGTCGCTGGGTTCTCGTCGGCCCGTCGGTTCATTTGCGGAGCGTAGCGCGCACGGCCGGGAAACTCCACCCGGAATCCACCCGGCTACGGGCGGAGCGGAATGCGCACGCGTTTTTTCGCTCTTGGCGGGGGTGTGGGCAGCTCGGGCGCGGTGGGCGGCTTGGGCTTCGGGAGTTCGACTTTTGGGGGTTGGACGCGGATGCGCTGAGTGGTGGCGCCGATGCTCGGCGGGCGCGGGCGGAACCCATGGAGGCCGGCCATGTAGTCTTCAAAGAGCTTCGCGGCGCCGACCAAGGTCTGGATGTCGCGCTTGTCGGCGAGTTCGACCAGCTCCGAATAGTCGCGGAACTGGACGCGGACCTGGCCGACCGAGAGGAGTTCGACAACGATTTCCAGGGTCACGATGTTGCTGTTCCCGAGGATTTGCAGGCATTCCTCAATCTTCGCGGCAAGGTTGCTCTCCACCGGGTCGAGGGTGACCCGCTTGTCTTCAACGAGAACCGTCTTGGTTTCGATGATCCGGATATTGTGGAGGGTTTTTTCGACCATGGGTGGGCGCGTGTGTGTCCAATGCAACCGCGAGGGCAATCGAATTCAAGAAGCAAGTCTGCGGCGCTGGCGGGCGGAAAATTTTTGTGCGTTTGTTTCTTGTAAGGGCGGCATGGGGTGTTTTAGGTATCACGCCTTAAATCCTCCGCATGGGAAAAGCCCTCGTCATTGCCTCTATTGTTCTCTCGGTCGTCGCGGGGGTCATTGGATTTTTGAACAGACAGACTTTGGTCGAAACCAAGGCCAAGCTTGCAACTGAAGAAGGGGCCCACGTTACAACCAAAGAAACCCTTGCGAAGACTTCGGGCGAATTGACCGCATCTAAAAAGTCCGTCGAGGAGCTTACAACCAAGAACCAAGCCGCCGAGTCCGACGTAGCCAAACTCAAAGCGGATGTGGCCGGGAAGAAATCGGAGTTGGAAAAACTCACGGCAAGTGTTTCGGAAAAAGAGTCTGAAATCGCTCAACTCAAGACGGAAATTGAAACCAAGACTCAGGAAATTGTGACACTTCAAGCCGGGGCTATAGTCCCCGATGAGGCTGAGGCGAGCGATGACAAGGCCCGCATCACGGAGTTGGAAACGGTGAACGCGGAGTTGACCAGCAAGCTGGATTCCACGCGCGGCGAGTTGGAGGTCTTCAGGCAGAAGGAAAAAGAGAAGCTGACGCGTCAGGCCCTCAACAGTCTCACCGGACGTATTCTGGCCGTGAACCAAGCTTGGAATTTCGTGGTTCTGAACATCGGGGATCGCAACGGGATTCTGAGCAACACCGAACTGATCGTGAAGCGCGGGACGGCACGAATCGGGCGGGTGCGTATCACCTCGGTCGAACCCTCCACCTCGATTGCCGACATTATTCCCGGCAGCATGGTCCGTGGTCTTTCCATCCAGCCTGGCGACGATGTCATTTACCAAGTTGAAACGAATTAGTCTTCTGTTCGCACTGGCTGCCATCCTCTCGGGATTGAGCGGGTGCGCGATTCCCGAGGAATCTAATACAGCACATGGAGGGACTCTTCCTTGGAACCGTCCACAGTCGTGGGAAGGCGCCGGGATGATGGGCGCGGCGATGCAGGGGACACCCTAAGCCCGCCGCTTTTTACTTCGCGAGGTTCGAGAAAACCGGGGCGAGCCAAGTCAGCCAAACGGCGAGGATGATGCCCGAGGCGATGTTCAGCCATATGCCGGCCCTCATCATTTCCTGAAGCGAGACGCGCCCGCTGCCGAAGGCGATTGCGTTCGGCGGGGTTCCCACCGGCATAATGAAACCGCAACTGCTCGCAAGCGTGACGGCGGCTGCCAGAAACAGCGGAGATTGCCCGAACCCGGAGGCCAAGGCTGCAGCGATGGGGAGGAAGGTCGATGTGGTAGCCGCGTTGCTGGTGATTTCCGTGAGCAGGATGATGATTGCGACCAGGGCGATGATAACCACGAAGGTGGGGAGCGACCCGGCTTGGGAGGCGAAACCGCCTGCCCATGTGGCGACCCCGTTGGTTTGGAGCGCGGCGGCGAGGCTCAGCCCCCCGCCGATGAGCAGCAACACATCCCAAGGGACGGATTGGATGGCGCGGATATCCAGGAGGCGCTCGTTTTTGGGTCCGCCGCCGGGGATGAGGAAAAGCACGAGCCCGCCCGCCATGGCGATGGTCGTATCCGTCAACCAAGGTGCGGATTTTTCGAGGAATCCGCCAGTGACCCAGAGCGCGGCCGTTGATGCGAAAACAAATGCCACGGATTTCTCGGCGCGCGAGGGTGGTCCGAGTTCGCGCGCTTCGAGTGCGATGAGTTCATGGCCGCCGGGGAATGGGTCGTTGCCTGGGCGGAAAACAACCCAAACCAGGATTGCCCAAGTCGCGGCGAGGACCATGAGGGAGAGCGGGGCAGCCAGCAGCATCCAGTCGAGGAAGCCGATCTCGATCCCGTAGTTTTCCAGCATGAACCCAGCGAGGATGGCATTCGGCGCCGTGCCGACAAGCGTGGCCATGCCGCCGATCGTCGCGCCATAAGCGGTGGAGAGGACGATGGCGGGCGCGAAGCTGCGGTCGTGCTCGGCATCGAAAAGTTTCAGCACCGAAAGCGCGATCGGGAGCATCATTACGGCCACGGCGGTGTTATTGATCCACATCGAAAGGAAAGCGGAGGCCGCCAGGAAGCCGGCGACGAGTGCGGGTTTGCGGGTGCCCGACGCGCCAATGATTGCCAGCGCGATCCGGCGGTGGAGGTTCGTGCGTTCCATTGCGATCGCGATGAAAATCCCGCCGAGAAAAAGGAAGATGACCGGATTCGCAAACGGGGCCGCCGAGGCGGAGATATTGCCGACGCCGGCGGCAGGGAAGAGGACGAGCGGCAGCAGGGCGGTGACGGCGAACGGGAGGGCTTCGGATATCCAAAGCGCCGCCATGAGTGCGGCAACCCCAACGGTCCGCCAACCCGGGGCGGACAGCCCTTCCGGCGGGCTGGAGAGAAGGGTGTAGAGGAAAACCGCGAGGCCTGCGGCAACGAGGGTGCGCCTCAGGATGACGGCGGGCGCCATGGATGCGAAGCCTTAGCCAATGCCCTTGAACCAACCAGGGCTTTGCGGGTTCAGGCAGGTGTTGATTTGTTTGACCTCGGTGTAGGCCTCGTAGCCGTAGGTCCCGAGTTCGATGCCGATGCCGCTGCGCTTGTAACCGCCCCACGGCGCTTCGTTGAAGGTCGGGTGGTAGGTGTTGATCCATGTGATGCCGGCGCGCAGGCGGCGGATGACCCTCTGTGCCCGTGCCCCATCGCGTGTGAAGACTGCACCGGCAAGGCCGTATTCGGTGTCGTTCGCGAGGCGGATGGCTTCCTCCTCGGTGTCGAAGATTTGGACCGCAAGGACGGGTCCGAAAATTTCTTCGCGGACGATTTGCATTTCGGGGCGTGTGTTGATGAAGACGGTGGGCTGGACGAAGTTGCCCGCGGCCCGGCGGTCGTTGTAGGCGCCGCCGCCGCAGAGGAGTTCGGCGCCCTCGACGCAACCGGCTTGGATGTAATCGAGAACCTTTTTCTGGTGGGCTCGGGAAATGAGCGGCCCCATCTCGGAGTCCTCCTCAAGACCCGGGCCGACCACGATTTTTTCGCAAGCCTGGGCAAGGCGTGGGAGGAGTTCGGCGGCGAGCGGACGCTCGAGCAGGAGGCGGGAGCCGGCGCTGCAAACTTCACCCTGGCCTGCGAAGATTCCGAACATCGCGAATTCGAGTGCCAGCGCGGGGTCGGTGTCCGCAAACATGATGTTCGGGCTCTTGCCGCCCAGTTCGAGCGAGATTTTTTTGAAATTCGATGCCGCGGCGACCATGACCTTGCGTCCTGTGGTTCCGCCGCCCGTAAACGCGATTTTGTCAACCAGCGGGCTTTCGGCGAGGTGCGAGCCAACCGGGTCGCCCGCGCCGTAGACCATTTGGACGGCTCCGGGAGGGAAGCCGACTTCATCGATCAACTCGAACAGCACCGATGCAGAGAGCGGGGTGAGTTCGGAGGGTTTGAGGATGCAGCAATTCCCCGCCGCGAGGCCGGGGGCGAGTTTCCACGCCGCCATCAGGAGCGGGTAGTTCCAAGGGATGATTTGCCCGCAGACGCCAACGGGTTCGCGAACGGTTTGGCAAACGATGTTCGGGTCGCCGACTTCGAAGGTTTGCCCGTGGGGTTTTGTGGCAAGGCCCGCGTAGTAGCGGAAACAACCGGCCGTGTCGGCGGCGTCGAAGCGGGCCTCGCGGAGCGGCTTGCCGTTGTTCCGGGTGTCCATCGCCGCGAACTCCTCCGCGCGAGACTCAATCAGGTCGGCGAGTTTGAAAAGTTTTTCGGCACGGGCGCCTGCCGGCGTTTGCGGCCAGGGCCCCTCGTCGAAGGCTTTTCGGGCGGCAAGGATGGCGCGTTGCGCATCCTCTGCGGAGGACTCGGCGGCCTCGCCGATGGTGGAATTGTCGGCGGGGTTGTGGAACGGGCGGGTCTCGCCGCTTACCGCCGGGACGAATTTTCCGTTGATGTAGTTTTGCAGGGGCATGGTCAGGGCTTCCACATGGCGGCATTGAAGCAGGACCACAAGTGGATGATCAACCCAACGAGAAATAACCAAGCCACACCAGCTCCAACAAAAAACAAGACCGCAGGCAAGGGACGCCCTTGAAGAAGTTGACCGAGACCGGGGATGATTAAGCTGCAGAGGGCGGCGATGACATTTCCGGCGGAACCTTGTCCGGTGCTCATGGGAGAAATATCCGCGGCGTGCGTTTTTTGCGCAAGCGATTCCCTGAGGGTCAGGAGGCGGGAGTGCCGGTTTTGTGGCCGCGGCCGGCGGTGACGCCGTCGAAGGGGTCCACGGCGGCGCCTTCCGGGCGGGGGGCGGGTTTTTTGCCGAAGTTGAAGCGGATGTTCGCCCAAGTGTCGCCGGGGCGGGCATCGACGCCGAGGGCGCCGCTGGGCTCGAAGCCGCAATGGACCATGCAATTTTCGCAGCGGGCGTCGCGGGCGCGGCCATCGGGTTCGACGCCGTATTTTTCCCACGGGGTTTTTTCGAGGAGTTCCCGGTAGCCGGCGTGGTGGGCGTCGGTCATGAGGTAGCACGGGCCTTTCCAGCCTTTGATGTTGCGGGTGGGGATGGCCCAGGCGGAGCAGGGGAGTTCGCGCCGGCCGGCGAGGAAGTCGAGGTAGATGGGGGTGCCGAAGAAGTTGTATTTTTCGCCCCAGGCGCGGATGCCGCGGAATTTCCGGCGGGTGGATTCGCGGGTGAGGAAGAAGTCCTCGGGGCGGAGGTTCAGGCGCGCGGCCATGTCTTTTTTCGCGGCGTCGTAATCGTAGCCGGGGGTGATGGTGTGGCCGTCCACGCCGAGCCAGGAGAGGTGGTCGAACAGGCGGGCGAGTTCGTCCATGTCGGTTTCCTTGTAGACGGTGGTGTTCGTGGCGACGCGGTAGCCGAGGATTTTCGCCATGCGGATGGCGGCGATGCATTCCTTGAAGACGCCTTCGCGCTCGACGATGAGGTCGTGGGTGCGTTCGAGCCCGTCGAGGTGGACATTCCAATACATCCACTTCGAGGGGGCGATGGCGGGCTTCGAAGGGGCGGGTGCGGAGCGGATTTCGGCCGCTTCGGCGGGCGAGAGGAGTTCTTCGCTGAGGAGGATTTCAACCAGGCGCGAGGCGCGGGCGGCGTTGGTGTGGGCGAGGGACGCAAGGTGGGCGCGCATTTTTTTGCGCATGAACATGCCGTTCGTGCAGATGTAAACGATGCGGCGCTGGGCGAGGAGGCCGGCGACGAGTTCCTCGATGTGCGGGTAGATGAGGGGCTCGCCGCCGCAGATGGAAACCATGGGTGCGCCGCATTCCTGCGCGGCGGCGAGGCAATCGGCGAGGGGCATGAGGTCTTTTAGGGAGGTGGAGTATTCGCGGATGCGGCCGCAGCCGGTGCAGGTGAGGTTGCAGGTGTGGAGCGGCTCGAGCTGGAGGACGGTGGCGAACTTTTCCACGCCGCGCAGCTTGTTCCATGCGATGTGGGCGGCGATGCGGGCTGTGAGGGCGAGCGGAAACCTCATGGGCGGGCATGAGACGGGCGGGGGCGGCGGGTGTCAAGGCGGGAGGGGGCGGGGACGCGCTGCCGGAAAAGGAAACGGCGCGGGATGGGGACCCGCGCCGTTTATAGGGGAGGGAAATTTTTTAGCGTTTCGAGAACTGGAAGCGCTTGCGGGCGCCGGGCTGGCCGGGCTTTTTGCGCTCCTTCATGCGGGGGTCGCGTGTGAGGAGGCCTTCCTGCTTGAGGGAGAGGCGGAGGTTCGAATCGACCTCGAGGAGGGCGCGGCTGAGGGCAAGGCGGAGTGCGCCGGCCTGGCCGTTGATCCCGCCGCCGGTGGCCTTCACGGTGACATCGTAGGTGTGGACCGAATTGGCGATTTCGAGCGGGCGGAGGATTTGGTTTTGGAGCGAGATGCTGCCGAAGTAGTCGGTGAATTCGCGGCCATTGACCTTGATGGCGCCGCTGCCGGTTTCGAGGCGGACGCTGGCGACGGAGGTTTTGCGGCGGCCGGTGGCGAGGACTGGAACGATTTTGCTCATGGCGTGTGGGCGGTGGGTCAGGCGGGTTGCGGGTTTTGCGCGGTGTGCGGGTGTTCGCCGCCGGCGTAGACTTTGAGTTTGCCGTAGAGGGCGCGGCCGAGGCGGTTGTGGGGGATCATGCCGCGGACGGCGCGTTCGACGAGGAGCTCGGGGCGGCGCTCGCGGCGGGCGCGGAAGGTTTCGGATTTGTGGCCGCCGACGAACCCGGAGAAGCTCATGTAGGTCTTGGCGGTTTCCTTTTTGCCGCCGATGGCGACTTTGGAGGCGTTGATGACGACGACGAAGTCGCCGGTGTCGACATGCGGGGTAAAGATGGCTTTGTTTTTCCCGCGGAGGAGATTGGCGGCCTTGACGGCGATGCGGCCGAGGGGCTGTCCGGCGGCGTCGATCACCCACCACTTGCGTTGGACCTCTGCGGCTTTGGCTGAGAATGTTTTCATCGGTGCTTTTCGAAGGGTCGCGGAGATTGCACGGGCGCGTGCGGGGTGTCAAATACCGAATCGAGCGTTTTTTTAATTGGCGCGGATGAGTGGGAGGACGCTTTTGGTGTTTTTGGCGACGGGTCCGATGTTCCAGAGGAGGAAGCCGCCGGAGGGGCGGGGGGTGGTGTCTTTTTCGATGCGGAGCTGGCGGCCGATTTCATCGGAGCCCCAACCATGGGAGGCCATGCGGTCGACGGCGACGCCGGGGACGATCGGGACGCCTCGGGGGTTGGCGGCGGGGCTGCGCCACCAGCGAAGGAGCGAGGAGAAACTCTGGGGACCGCCTTCGCGCCAGTAGAGTTGCGGGGAGAGGTAGTCGACCCAACCGTTGCGCATCCATGCGAGGGGGTCGGCGAAGAGTTGGTGGTATTGGTCCACGCCGGCTTTCACATCGGCGGGGGCGCCTTTGGTGTAAATACCGAAGGGGCTGATGCCGAATCGCAGGCCTGGGCGGGCTGTGCGGACGGTGCGGGCGAGTTCGGAGACGAGCGCGTTGACATTTTGGCGGCGCCAGTCGGGCTTCGCGAGCGTTCCGCCAGCGGCGCGGTAGGCGGAGTAGGTTTTGTCGTCGGGGAAATTCGGCAGGCCGCCTTTGGGGGTCGGGTAGGGGTAGAAGTAGTCGTCGAGGTGGACGCCGGCGATATCGTAGCGGGTGGCGATGTCGCGGACGACGGAGTTGATGTGGGCGCGGACCTGGAGGGAGCCGGGGTCCATCCACAGGACAGTGCCGATGCGGTAGGCGTATTGGGGGTAGCGGCGGCTGATGTGGCCGGCGGCGCGGGGGTGGGAGGTGTTCGCGGCGGCGCGGTAGGGGTTGATCCATGCGTGGACTGCGAGGCCGCGCTTCGAGGCCTCGGCGATGAAAAATTCCAGGGGGTCATAGCCGGGGGAGGAGCCTTGTGTTCCCGTGAGGAAGCGGCTCCAGGGCTCGAGGCGGGATTGGTAAAGGGCGTCGCTTTCGGGGCGGACCTGGAGCATGACGGCATTGAGGCCTGCGGCGCGGGCGGCATCGAGGAGTCGGACGGCTTCGGCTTTCTGTGCGGCGGCGGGTAGCCCCTGCTTGGAGGGCCAGTTGATGTTGTGGACCGAGGAGATCCACGCGCCTTGGAGTTCGGCGCGGGCGGGTGCGAAAGGCAATGAGGCGATGGCGAGCAGGAGCAGTGTGAGTTTTTTCATTCGGGAATTAGTAGATGAAGGATTCGCGCGGGGGTTCGGTTTCTTCGATGGAGTCGGCAACGACAAGCGCGGTGTGGCGGCCGTTTTCGACGGGGAAGGTGGCTTTTCCGCGGACCTTGACCCACGACATTTCGGGGAAATCGGCGCCGCCGGTTTTTTCGATGTTGATGCCGGCGGGGCGGGCGTCGGCGGCGCAGCACATGATGAACATGCGGACGAGGTGGAAGCGGTTTCCATCGGCATTGCCGGTGCGCGCGGGGAGGAGCTGGCCGACCAGCTCGACGGGCTGTCCGTCGAAGTCGCCGCGCATGAATTCGTCGGAGGCGGCATACATGAGGTCCACGGTTTCGGCGAGGATGCGGCCGTCGGCATTTTTTTGAAGATAAAGGGAGGGGTCCATCATGGTCCCCTCGCCCACGGTGGATTCGCCCGGGAGTAGCGGTTCCATGGGCGGTTCGTAGCCGGCGAGGGAGCCGATGTCCTGGATGATGCCGCGGTTCAGGACGGCGGTGGCGCCGAAGGAGCTTTGCGAGGTTTTGACCGCAGCGAGGACGGGGATGGTGAGGATGAGAAGGGAGAGGATTCCTCCGCCGAAGGGACCGGCGGGGTGGCTGGTTTCGCAACCGCAGTCGTCTTTTGGGGAGGCGAAGAGGACGGCGACGGCGATGGTGGCGAGGACGATTCCGCAGAGGAACAGCGGGATGTGGAAATGCGGGTGGAGGTAGGAGGCGGCGCGCCCCGAGAGGTGGAAGTAGAGGCAGACGGCCGCCCAAACGATGAGTGTGCCGGAGGCGGCGAACCTTTGGAGGGCGGGGTTCATGGGAAAACGGCGCCGAGCCTGAGGCAAAGCAGGCCGACGAGGATGAAGAGCCCGGCGGCGAGGCCCGCGACGAAGCGGCGGGTGAAGACGGCGCTGTAGATGAACAGCAGCTTGAGGTCCATCATCGGACCGAACACCAGGAAGGCGAGTTTCGCAACCGCGGGGAAGGAAACGAAGGTGGCCGCGATGAAGGCGTCCGAGGAACTGCACAGCGAGAGGAGCGCGGCGAGGCCCATCATCGAAGGAACGGCAAGGCGGTCGTCGAGCGCCAGCGGGAGGAGGATGGATTGGTTCACCGCGGTGCCGAAGAGCGAGGCGACGCCGACTCCGAGGACGAAGTAAACCATGACATCGAGGAAATCGCGGACGCCCGCATCCATGGCTGCCGCGAGCCGCGCGGTGAACTTGTCGGGAGGGGCTGGGTTTTGCGGGGCGCCAAGGGCGACGGTTTCGAGGACTTTTTTCCTGAGGACGGCCTTGAGCGGGAGGTTGAGGACGGCGAAGCCCACGAGCACGGCAACGAAATAGCCGAGGCCGAGCCGGAGGATGGTGAATTCCTCGGCGCCCTGCCCGCGGAAGGCGGCCCAGGTGCTGAGGGCGACAATGGGATTCACAATCGGTGCCGCGAGCATGTAGGCGACGGCGTTGGCCACCGGGAGGCCTTTGGCGATGAGGCGGCGGATGACCGGCACGATGCCGCATTCGCACATCGGGAAAATGATGCCGAGGCCGCCCGCGAGGCAGATGCCGAAGAAGGCGTTGCGCGGGATGAGGCGCGACATGGTGCGGGCCGGGAGGAATTGGTCGATGAGGCCCGAGAGGATGGTGCCGAAGAGGATGAACGGGACACCCTCGAGGAGGACGCTGAGGAACGCGTAGGAGAAATCGGAGGCGCTGAAGGAGAACCAGGCTTCTGTCATTTGCCGGAACGGGCGGCGCGGCGGCGCACGAGGTAGAACCATCCGCCGGGCAGCCCCCAGAGCAGGTAAACAATCATTCCGGCCACGGAGATGAGGAGGCCGGTGCCTTTTGCGGCGGCGCAGAGTTCGAAGAGGAGTTGGTCGAGGAGGGCTTCGCGGACGCCCATGCCGTTCAGGCTCAGCGGGAGCGAGGAAACGGCCGTGACGAGCGGCATGATGGACATCATGTCCACGAATCCCACCTTCGCGGTGAAGGCGAGGCCGACGAAGTAGAATGCGGCGAAAAACGAGAGGAGCATTGGGATGGTGAGCAGGGCGCCGAGGACGGCCTCGCGGCGGTTTTCGATGCAGAGTTGCCAGAGCCCGGAGAGTTTCACGATGCGTTCGCGGAACGGGAGGCGGGCGGGCAGGCGCTCCACGAGGTGGCGCGTGGTGAGGACGAACGAGGCGGCGAGCCCGGCGGCCATGGCTGCAAGGATGACGGCGAAAACCTGCATCACGCCCGAGACGGCGGCGCTTTTGGCAAACCAATCGGCGCGCCACCATGCGAAAAAGAGCCCCATGGCGACAAGGACCAGGACGGCGAAAAGGCGGTCGATGGCCACGCTCAGGAACCCGGCGGTGCGGTGCTCCGGGTGGTCCCTCATGAGGTAGAGCACGCGGACGACATCGCCGCCGGTGGTGCCGGGGAGGAATTGGTTGAAGAACGCGCCGATGAAGAACAGGCGCGTGGTTTCGGCAAAGGGCACGCGGAGGTGGAGCATCTCAAGGAACAACTGCCAGCGCAGGATGCCGAAGAGTTCGCACAATCCCGCAGCCACAAGCGCGGCAAGGACCCAACGCCAATCGGCTTTCGCGATGGCCTCCGCCATGTCTTCTCGGCGCTCGGGATCGTGGAGGAGCCACCAGAGCAGGCCGACCGTCACGGCAGCCTGCAGGATTTTTACGGCGGTGTCGCGGAAACGGTGGGCGGCGGGGGGTTCCGTGCCGGCGGAACCGGGAAGTGGTGTGGCGCCGTCGGGGGCAGGCACGCGGTTTTAGGCGGCGAGGGCTTTTTTGCGGCCGCGGCCGCGGCGGGGGCGGGGCCCGGCCGGAGCGTTATTGCCATTGGTGCCGTTCGAGTGCCCATTCTGTGCGGGCTCGGCGGCGGCGGTCTTCGAAGGGCTGGCAAAAATGCCCGAGGTGCTGACGAACACGGGCAGCGGCCGGGTGGTGCGGAAGCGCGAGGAGTCGAACGCCCGGGAGAGGAGACCGCCGGATGGTTGGGGGGCGGGCTCTGCCGGAGTTGCAGGTGCGGGCGGGGCAACAGGGGCTGCGGGAGGTGCAATGGGGGCGGGTTCGGAAACCAAGGCTGGCGGCGGGGCGGCCGGCTCGGGTTCGGCAACGGTGGGCTCGGGCGCCGGGGCCGGGGGCTGTGCGGAAGGGAAGGAAATGCGCTTTTTGAGTGGGGGCACGCCCTGCGCAACAGTGAACGCAGGCTCCGGAGCGGCGGGTTCGAGGGGTGCCGGGACCTCGGTGGTTGGAATTTTCGACGCCTTCGGCGGGCGGCCGCGGCGTTTCTTGGGTTTTTCGGCAACCGGTTTGGGTGGCTTGGCGGATTTCGGAGGACGTCCACGGCGCACGGCGGGTTTGGCAATGGCGGCGGGCTCGGATTGGACTTCCTCTTCCGGTTCGGGGGCGCGCTTCGGTTCGGGTTTTTTGGAGCGCGGGGCGCGGGCTTTGAATGGCCTGCGGGTTTTAGTGGGCGGAGCGAAATCCTCGGCACGGAGAAGTTCCACGGCGGGCACGGCTTCGTGTTCGCAACCCTCGAAGAGACGTCCGGGCAGGGGATTTCCGGCGATGTAATCGCTAACGGCTTGAAGGATGCGGGTGACGTTGGTTTCCCATGTGACGAACTCCTCGAAGCCGACCCAGTCGGGTTGCGGGAATTTGGCGTGGATGAGTGTGGCCATGGCATTGGCGACGGCTTCGCTGGAATCGGGGTCGACATACACGCCCACGCCGAATTGACGGACGAGGTCGCTCATCGGACTGCTCCCGCTGGAGCCGAGAACCATGCGGCGAGCGGCGACGGCGGTTGGGAGCGTGGCACTCTGCGAATGGTAGGCCGACGAATAGGTCAGCATGATGAAGTCGGCTGCTTGGAAATAGCTGAGACGTTTTTCGTCGGGGACGAATTCTTCAGAGATGAAAACGCGCTTCGAGACGCCGAGGTCGTCGGCGAGCATTTGATAATACTTTACCGGGCGGTCCTTGTGGGTGGGAACCGTGCCGATGATGACAAGGTGGGCTTCGGGGTTTTCAACCAGCGCACGGATGGCGAGGTCGATGTTCTTGTGGTTCCGAATGGGACCGAACGAAAGGAAGACCTTTTTGCCTCGACCGACCTTCCAGCGCTTACGGATGTGTTTGGGGTTTTCGCGGACGTTTGCAAAACGCTCCGGACCCAGCGGGACCTCGACGGTTTGGAGACGCGCTGGGATGGGCGACGGATGCGGGAAGCGCTTGTGGGCTATGCCGATTCGGAAGGGGCGGAAGGAGAGGGCGGCATTGAGTTTTTGCCACCATTTCGGGCCAATGTTGTGCTCGCGCGTGGAGAAATGCAGGTTCGTGGTGTAGATCGTTTTCCGGAAAATCGAGGCGAGCAGGTGGGGCCAAATCCAGAGGGCCGACTGCGCGGTGACATGGCTGCCGGAGAGAACAATCGTGGGTTTGTTACGAAGCACTTCCCAGCCGAAGCGGATTTGGTTGAAAAGGGTCTGGGTGGCTTTCGCGACCTTGCGCGACATGATGTTGCTGGTGCCGCCGGTGGCGCCTTCGAGCAGGCATGTGATGACCGGATAATCCGCGGCGCGCGTGCGGGAGAAATTCGGACTGCACACGACCGCGATGCGAAGGCCGAGCTCGTGGAAGGCGCAGGCCTGGCGGTGAATTTGGTCAGCAATCGTGCCGTGGGATCCGGGACAATGAATCAGGATGTCGAGGCGGCTTGGCGAAGGCATGCTGGAAAATCGATGTGTCGTGTTCCGGCATGGCGATGCGTAGTCGGGCGAGGACCGCTCACGCGCCGGTTTAGTGAAGAGACAATTCCCCTGCATCCGCCGCCGGGCAAGTTTTTTCTCCCATGCGGGCTGTAAGGGATACTAAAGTTCACGCGTGGCAACGATTGTGAAATTTTTTAAAGCTGTTGCCGTTGGCTTGTATCTTGGGGCCGGTTCCGTAATCACACAAGGGAATTCCGTGCAGGTGGATGCAGGCAAGGCGGGGTGGCTCGACCAGTTCCTTTTGCTCGGGCTGCCGGGCCCGGCGCCTTCGCTGGCTTCGGATGCCTGTGCGCCGGCCTGTTCGGTGAATGCGATGGTTTTTTTGCAGAACCGGTATCCGGAGATTTATGGGTTGTCATTGGCGGGCGGCAACCAAGCGGCCTGGGCGGAGACGGCGGCGCTGCTGGCGGGACCGGGGTATTTCAACACCATTCCGGGCATCGGCACCGAGCCCGTGCGAAACCTGCCCCTCGGGTTGCGGTCATTCCTCTCCGGCCGCGGGCATGGGGGGACGCTGGTGCGCGGGGTTTTGCCGCAGGGGAATCCGGGCGGGCTGGTGAACGAATTGGTGGGGGAGTTGCCGGATGGATATGAACAGGGGGTGCCGTCGTTCGATGACCTTGGCGAGGCCCTGTTGGCCGGGAGCCCGGTCATTGTGAGCATCCTTTATGAGGGTCGAACGCAGGGGCACAATGTGCTGGTGACAGGGGTCGAGTGGACCGGCAGCGGAACCGCGGCGGTGGGCACGATGACTTTTATCGACCCGCTCGACCCGGCGAACTATGGGGCGGACGGGTTTCCCGTTTCGATGAAATTGACCACCGGGAATGTCACCATCCTTCCGAGCCTTTCGTTGGGAAACCCCGCGGATGGCGTGGTGGACACCCTGACGAATGTGATGGCCCTGGACTATCTGCAATACCAAGGGCAGCTGCCTTACCAGCCGGGGAACTATTCGCAAACGGTCGCGTTGATTGGCGGGATGACTTTCCTGCAGGTGCCGGAGCCTTCGGCGGCGGGACTGGCGGCGTTGGCGGGCGCGGCTTGGTTTTTGTTCAGGCGCAGAGGGCGCGGAAATCGGATTCGCTGAGGACGGGGATGCCGAGTTCGCGGGCTTTTTCGAGTTTGGACCCGGCTTCCTCGCCCGCGAGGAGGTGGGTGGTTTTTTTGCTGACGCTGCCCACGACCTTGCCGCCGAGGCGGCGGATGGTGTCGGCCGCGCTTTCGCGGGGCACGGAGAGGGTGCCGGTGAGGACCCAGGTGGTTCCGGCGAGCCGGGTGTCGGCGGGTGCGGAGGGTTCGTCGCGTTCGCCGAAGTTGAGGCCGGAGGAACGCAGGGCGGCGAGCAGGGAGGAGTTGGCCGGGTTTTGGAACCAGGCGTGGATGGCTTCCGCCATGACATCGCCGATGCTGTGGATGGCGAGGAGGGCCTCGACGGGGGCGGAGGCCAGCGCGTCGAGGGTGTGGAAATGGGAGGCGAGGTCGCGGGCGGAGGCGGTGCCGATGTGCGGGATGCCGAGCCCGTTGAGCAAGCGCCAGAGCGGGCGGGAGCGGCTGGCATCGACGGCGGCGAGGAGGTTCGACGCGCTCTTTTCGCCCATGCGCTCGAGGCCGAGCAGGGCGTTTTTTTCGAGCGAGTAGATATCGGGGATTTTTTTGAGGAGGCCGGCGGAGGCGAGTTGGCCCACGAGCGCCTCGCCGAGGCCCTCGATGTCCATGGCGTTTTTCGAGGCGAAGTGCCCGATGCGGCGGCGCAGCTGCGCGGGGCAACCCGGGCTGGAACATTTCCAGGCGACGCCTTCCTTGTGCACCGGCCCGCCGCAGGAGGGGCAGGCGGCCGGCATGTGGAAGGGTTGCTCGGAGCCGGTGCGCAGGGCTTTTTTGGCTTCGACGATGGCGGGGATGACTTCGCCGGCTTTTTCGACGACGACGAGGTCGCCGATGCGGATGTCCTTTCGCTGGATTTCCTCTTCGTTGTGGAGCGTGGCGCGGGAGACCGTGCTGCCGGAGACGAAGACGGGCTCCAGTTCGGCCACGGGCGTGAGCGTGCCGGTGCGGCCGACCTGCACGGTGATGCCGAGCAGGCGGGTTTCGGCGCGCTCGGGTTCGTATTTGTAGGCGATGGCCCAGCGGGGCGCCTTCGCGGTGGAGCCGAATTCGCGGCGGAGCGCCATGCTGTCGAGCTTCACGACGGCGCCGTCGGTGTCGTAGGCGAAGCCGTGTCGGAGTTCGCCCAGTTTTTCCACGGCGGCCACCACCGAATCGGCGTCGGAGCCCTCGAGGATTTTTTCGGAAACGGGCAGGCCCCAGGCTTCGAGTGCCGCGAAAACCCCGCGGCCGGTGGCGGGGGGTTCGGTGCCTTCCCATGCGCCGGTGCCGTAGAAAATCCCGGCGAGCCTGCGGGAGGCGGTGATGGCGGGGTCGAGTTGCTTCAACGAGCCTGCGGCGGCGTTGCGGGGGTTGGCAAAGGCGGGGAGCCCCTCTTCGTCGCGGCGGGCGTTGAGTTCGGCGAAGGTGGATTTCGGCAGGTAGATTTCGCCGCGGACTTCGACCAGCCCGGGATGGGGGCCGCGCAGGGCGTGGGGGATGTTGGAAATGGTCCGGATGTTTTGGGTGACATCGTCGCCGGTGGTTCCATCGCCGCGCGTGGCGGCGCGGGCGAGGCGGCCGTTTTCGTAGAGCAGCGAGATGGCAACGCCGTCCACCTTGGGTTCGACGGTGAAATGGATGGCGCGGCCCTCGGCGAGCTTGCGGACGCGGGCGACGAACTCGCGGAGTTCATCGGGAGAGTAGGTGTTGTCGAGGCTCTGCATGGGCGCCATGTGCGCCGCCGGGGCGAATTCCCCGAGCGGCCGGCCGCCGACGGTGCGCGTGGGCGAGGCGCCATCGGCAAGTCCGGGGTGGGCGGCCTCGAGGTCCTGGAGTTCGCGCAGGAGGGCGTCGAATTCGCGGTCGGAAATTTCCGGTGCGGCGTGGTCGTAGTAGAGGGCGTTGTGCCGGGCGATTTCGGCACGGAGCGCGGCGATGCGGGCGGCGGGGGATTCAGGGGAGCCGGGCATGGAGCGATTTCAACAGGAAGCAACCCGCGATGGCGCCCGAGAGGTCGGCGAGCCAATCGAAGGGGTCGAGGCCCGCGCGGCCAGGCACGAATTGTTGGTTGTATTCGTCGAGCGCGCCGCAAGCGGCGATGATGGCGATGGCCAGGGGGAAGAGCAGGCGCGAGCCGGCCGGCAGGCGGCGCAGGAGGGCGGAGGCGAGCGCGAAGGCGCCGCCCGCGAAGAACACGAAATGCAGGATTTTGTCCTGGAACGGGACCCACATTTTGATGTTCGGGTTCGGCGGCGCGCCGGAGACGAAGAACAAAATGCAAGCCCAGATCGAAAACGCGGCCCATGGCAGCAAGGGGCGCGCGAGGAAAAATTCCAGGGACCGGAGGAGCGGCGTCATCGGCATGCGAGTGTGTTTATTTTTCAACAGCGCGACAGCATTTTTGGGAAATTTCCAACAGGCGCCTGTGGGTTTTTGCGGAAAGTGGCGGCTGCAAGGGGTGGAAAATGGTTGGCACGGGGGTTGCTTGATCAAAGTCAAGATCAGCCCGGTTGCAGGGACGCCCACGAACTTGGGGGAGGGAGTGGGCAGGGGAAGCAACCGGGCTGCTTCTTTTTCAACGGCTGGCGGCTTCGAATTGCGCGAGCAGGAGGTCGAGGGGTTGGCCGCGTTCGGGCGAGAGTTCCCTGCGGAGGATGGCAAGCGTGCGGCGGGCGCGGGCCTTGTTGCCCGATTCGAGGAGCGCGGCGAGGAAGGGGACGGCGACTTCGTTGGCGAAATTCCCGCCGCCTTCCTTCCCGATGGAGAGGAGTTGGCGGTGGAACTCGGCGGCCGCGGCGTCGATATCGCCCGCATCGAGGAGGGTGCGGACTTTTTGGGCGGCGACGGAGACGCTGAGGTCCGAGCGGCTGCGGCGGTTTTGGGTCGAAATCTGGCGCTCGATTTTTTGGGCTTCGAGGGAATCCCCGGCCGAGCGGCGGATTTCGGCGAGGGCTTGCTGGTGGCGGACCTTCAGGTCGGGGACATTCGAAAAGCGGCGGATGGCTTCTTCGTGGAAGCGGGCGGCTTCGGATGGCGGGGCGCCCGTGGCCGCGAGGTGGGCGGCCTTTGCATCCCAAGCCTCGGGGCTCTCGGGGCAGGCGCGGATGGCGGCATCGAGGCAGGCGCGGGCTCGCACGGGGTCGCCGTTTTTCGAATAAACCGAGGCCATGGCGAGTTCGTTCATGGCGGCGGCGAAGGCGGGCTTGTCGCGGAAGCGGGCGGAGAGGAGCTTGAGTTCGTGGTCGCTGATGGGGAGCCAGGATTGGGGGTCCAGCGCGCGGCCGACGGCGTAGTTTTGTTGCGAGTAGCGGCCGCAATCGAGTTCCCAGCGGTCGTCGCCGCGCATGTAGCCGAACCAGGCATGGCCGCCATCGCTGCCCTGGCCGGTGAAGAACAGCGTGGGCAGGCCGCGGGCTTTCCCGGCGATGGCGGCGAAGTGGGCCTGGTCCACGCAGATGCCGCCCTGCCCCGAAATGGCGGCGAGCGTGTAGGGGCCGCCAGCCCACTCGAAGGCGCGGCTTTTGATACGGTCTTCGCGGTAGCGGATTTGGCTGAAGGCGCGGCCGAAATTCGAGCGGGAGAGGCGGACATTTTTCCGGGCCCAATCGAGTTCGGTGGGTTCGACAAAGGCGTCGATGGCGAATTTGAGCTGCGAGGGCGAAAGTTTGCGCGGGTCGAGGAGGAGTTTGCCGGGCGCGGAGGCGGCGGCCGACCAGGCGGCGAATTGCTCCGCAACCGGTGGGACCCGCTTCGGGACAAGGTTGGGAGCGACCTGGGCGTGCGGCCAAAACGGCGGGAGGGCGGAATCGTTCACAACGGCGAGGGCAATGGCGAGGCTGGCAAATTCGCGCCACCGGGCGGGATGGGATTCCCGGATTTCGCGGAGGTTTGCGAGGACGAGCGGGAGGTAGTCCGAATCGGAAACCGTGGAGAAAAACGCGCGGGAAAAAGAAGGGTCGTCGAGGAGTTCGCGCGCGAATTCGCCGCCCACGATTTCCGACAGTCGGCCGGAGGCGAGGCGGGAGCCAGCGGGCAACGCCTCGTTTTCCAACCTCGAAACGGCGGAGGCATCGCCCAATGCCGCTGCGGCGGTGGTGGTGTCGAGTGTTTCCAGTTCCGGTGGCTGGGCGTTTCCGACCGGCAGGTAGTAGATGGTGTCGGTTTTTTTCTCGCGGAAGAAGCGGCGCTGGACGAGGGCACGGTTTTCGGCGGCGGCATCCCGGGAGAGCAGGCCGCACCAGCGCCAGAGGTCGAGCCAAGCCGTGAATGCGGGTGTTTGCTGGGCGCCGGGCTTGTGGGCTGCGGCGAATTCCCGTTCGAGGCGGCCGCTTGCGGCGGGGAACCCTTCGGCGAAAATCCTGTCGATGTCGGCGGGGCCGGGCGGGTTTTTGAAATCCATGGCATGGGCGCAAACCGAAGCCAGCAGGCAAACAAACGCGGGGGCGGGGATTTTCATGGCTTGGATTTTTGGCGGGAGGTGCGCGCGTGGTGGAAGAGGTATTGCTGGACATAGCCGCCGTAGGGGCCGAGGCGGCGGCGGGCGTAGGCGGCGAGCTGGGCGGGCGTGCCCCCGCGGCCGCGGCGCATGGCCACGAGGATGCGGTGGATCCAGGTGTCGATCGGCACGGCGTCCAAGCGGCCGTAGGCGAAAAGCAGGATGCAATTCGCCACCTTCACGCCGACGCCCGGGAGTTGCTGCAGCGAATTCCGGAGGTCGGGCGTGGATTTGGCCGCGAGGGCGCCGAGGTCGGTTTTCCCCGAGTCGAGGAGCCTCGCGGTGGCGAGGAGGTTCGCGGCGCGGTAGCCGAGGCCGCAATCGCGCAACCCCCGCTCCGTGGCGCGCGAGAGGCTGGCAAAGGATGGGTAGGCATTCACGGGGGAACTTTCCACCGGTTCGCCGAATTTCGAGCGGATCGCGAGCGACATGCCGCGGATGTGGGCGACCTGTTTCATCGAACTCGTAATGAAGGTGGCCGTGCATTCCCACAGTGGCTGGCGCAGGATGCGCAGGCCGCGGCAAGCGGCGAGGGCGCTTTGGCAAAGCGGTTCCGGCGGGAACGTCGCCTCGATTTCGGCCAGCGGGTGGTCGAGCGAAAAATGGTGCGCTGCGGTGGCGGGGTCGCCATGGAGCACCGCAAGCGACGGGCCGTCCTGCGCGATGCGGAAAAATTCGCGCCCGATGAGCCCCGACCAAGAACCGTCGGGGTTTTGATCCCAATGGAAAACCTGCCCGCTCCCGAGCGTGAGGGCGATGTCGACGGGTCCATTCGGGATGGCGGGTGTTTCCAAAATTGCGCGGGTTTGGGGGGAATTTAGCGGCAACGGCGGAATGTCCAAGCCGGCGGGGCGTTTGTTAGCGATTGGGGGCTTGCCATGCGCGGGCGGCGGCGGTTCATAGGGTCATGCGGAAAACCAAAATCATTTGCACCCTCGGCCCGGCTTCCGACTCGAACGAAAAAATCCGCGGGCTGGTGCAGGCGGGGGCGGATATTTTCCGATTGAACATGAGCCATGCGCGGCACGATTGGGTGCGCGATGTGGTGAAGCGGATCCGCTCCGTTGCCGCGGAACTCGGATCGAACACAGGCATCCTCCTCGACACGCAAGGGCCGGCCATCCGAACGGGCGATGTGCCCGCGAAAATCGACCTCAAGCCCGGCGACGCCTTCGAATTCACAGTGCGCGGCGCGAAGGGCGGGGGGAAAAATTCCGTGGATGTGAACTACGACGGCCTCTCCGACGACATCCATGTGGGCGACACGGTGCTGGTCGACAACGGCGTCATCCACATGAAGGTCCTGGAAAAGGACGCCAACCGGGTGCGTTGCGAGGTCCTGACCGAGGGCAGCCTCGGCTCCCGCCGCCACATCAACCTGCCGGGCGTGAAGGTCAACCTGCCGCCGCTCACCGAAAAGGACCACGAGGACATCCGGCTCGGCGCCGAGGTGGGCGTGGACTTCGTCGCCCTGAGTTTTTGCCGCGAGGCCTCGGACATCCTGGAACTCCGCCGCGTGCTCGGTTCCCTCGGGAGTTCGGCCCGCACGGTTGCAAAGATCGAGGACCAGAACGCCGTGAAGTTCATCAAGGACATCATCCTCGCCTCCGATGTGGTGATGATCGCCCGCGGAGACCTCGGCATCGAGTGCCGCATGGAGGAACTCCCGATCATCCAGCGGCGGATCATCAAGCGCTGCATCCAAATCGGTAAGCCGGTCATCGTCGCCACCCACATGCTCGAGAGCATGATCGAAAACCCCGTGCCGACGCGCGCGGAGATCACCGATGTGGCGAATGCCGTCTTCGAGCAGGCCGATGCCGTGATGCTGAGCGGCGAGACGGCCACGGGAAAATACCCGGTCGAGTGCGTGAAGGTGCTCGACCGAGTGGCCCGGCGCATCGCCCTGAGCGGCGGGGCAGGCTACGCCTCCGAGGCAGTCCTGGAAACCCAGCGCCAAAAAACCATCCGCTCCGCCGTGGCGCTCGCGAACTCGATCGAAAATTCCAAGCTTGTCGTTTTCACGCGCCGGGGGGACATGGCGGGCTCGACGAGCCACCTGCGCCCGGAGCGCGCACCGATCTTTGCCTTCGCCCCGCACGAAACGGTGGTGAGGCAACTCGCCATCCACTGGAACACCCACGCGCTCCGCCTGGATTTCCACACCGATGCCGAGGAAACCTTCGACGAAGCGGAGAAGGTGCTCCTGGCAAAAGGTCTCGTGGTCCCCGGCGACAAACTGATTGTGCTGCGCGAACTGGTCGAGGGCGAGGAGCACTTCGAATCCATCCAGCTGCGCACCGTGCCCTGAGCTTTTTCGCGGCCGCACAGGGATTTCGGGCTAAATCCGGGCGGTTTTTCGCCGATATTTATGCCTAGCAGCCACAGGATGTGACTGCTCGACCGCGGATCGGACTCCGCACCAACAGACAAAGGATATGTCGCTCGAAATTTCAAAAGACCCTTCAGGCACGTGCCCTACGCTCGGCTTGGGGGAGAGAACAGCCCGCGAAAGGCGTCATGAAGGCCGCCTGCAGCCGCGCAACCGCCGCGGCGAGGCATTCGAGGGAAGGGAAGATTTTTGCCAAAACGCACGCACGGCTCACGCGATCCGTCGGGCGCAAGATTTTCATGCAAGCCTCGAGGACTCGCTCGCCTTTTTGAAAACCCAAGATGCAGCACTCGAGAGACTTCAGCATCTTTTGGAAAAGGATGGAGCGGACATGGCAGCGCTGAGCGCCGAGTTCGAGGCGGTCGCAGGGGAAAGTTTCAACGGGCTCCACCTATTCGGCTGCGACGGGGACGAGGGCGTGGTTTACATGAACAGTCCAGAGAGCGAGGACTGCGTCCATCTCAACCGCCCGCGGATCGGTGCGGATTTTCAAGTTGCCGGCGTCGAAATTTTGAGAGGCGAAGTGGCTTCAGCCCGGGAGGAAAATCACAAGGAGCAACAGACTCTGGAGGAAATTCTGGTAGCGACCCCAGCTTGCGCGCTGGGAGCCGAACTTTCCCACGGGCACCTCGAAAACACCGAGTCTGCGGGGCAAACAGCATTTCGCACCCGCGAAAGCGTCTTGCACGATGCCCGGTTGGCACTGGGCGCCCAGGCAAACGCCGCCCACTCGGCGGTGTTGCGCTTGTTTCAGTAAACGCCGTCCCGCAAGTCGCGGAAACCGGCTCCAAGGAATTCGACAACATTCCACGCCCGCAAAGATTCCTGCGAAGCCCCGCAATCGCGTAGGGCGAGTTCTGCCGAGCGACCGCAAACCCACGCCGCGAGTTTTGCGGCATCGAGCGAGCTTTTTCCCTGGGCGAGCAAAGCGGCGGCTACGCCAGTGAGGACATCTCCCATTCCGCCGGTGGCCATTCCAGGGTGACCAGTTGTGTTGTAGGCGGGCGGACTTCCACTTTCACCGATGAGGGTTCGCGCGCCCTTGAGCAGCAAACACACAGGATAGTTGCTCGTGAAGTCCTCAAGCCATTTGCGGCGGCCGCGGGATTCGCGCAGGAACAGTCGTTGCATCTCGAGCGGGTGCGGCGTCAGCAGGCGAGGACCAGCGCTGGATTCTAGCACCTCGATATCCGTGGAGACAGCATTCAGCGCGTCGGCATCGACCACGCACGGCCCCGGGAAATCGCGGACCAAATCCAAAGCTAATCCATCCCGGTTCCTTCCGAACCCCGGCCCAATCGCAAGGGCATCGAATCTTTTTCCAAGAACATCTGCCGCACTTTCCAAGGGCGAAACCATCACCTCGGGAATCGTGGCAGAAGAAAAAGTCGCGAGGCATTCCTGGGGGATGAAAAGAGTGACCAACCCAGCCCCTCCCGCAACAGCCGCGGCAGAGCAGAGTCTGGCGGCACCGGGATGCTCCGCGGAGCCGGCGGCAATCGCGACCCTGCCACACATTCCCTTGTGCATTTCAAAATGCCGGGGCGGAAGGAGCCGGCGGAGATTATGTGAACACAGAATCTCGGCCTGGTCTGCTTCCGCAGGCGGTTCGAGGGCATCCAGCGGCGCGACCATGAGCCTGCCAACGAAATCCGTAGCCGCATCCTCAAGCAGCGGCGCCTTCGCAAAACCAATCGTCACTGTGGCATCGGCAACAACACACAAGGACGAACCCAAACCGCTCGGAATATCGGCAGAAAGAACCCAAGCCGCTTCTTCGTCCCGAAATCGGTTGATGGATTGAATCGCCGAGGCCACTGCCCCGCGCGGCTCGCCTTTAGCTCCGATTCCCAGCAATCCATCCAAAACGACCAGCGGTCGCCGCGACTTCTTTTCGCACGGTTTCAGCAAATCAAACTGGCGAGCGGTGAGCGGAGCCAGTTCTGAGCGCGGGAAGACATTGGACAGCTCAATCCCCCACCCCATCGCAGCCAAGTGGCGCGCGGCAACGAGAACATCTCCACCGTTGTGCCCTTTTCCCGCAAACACGAGACAGTGACCCGGCCGGGAATGGAATTGAGCCACGCATGCGGCGATGTGTTTGCCCGCATCTTCCATAAGCGATTCCGCGGATGCCCCGGCCGCGAAGGCCCGGCGCTCCGCTTCCAGCATCTGGGGAACTGTGAGGACCATCAGGTGAAGAACGATTTCACCCGGTCGTAGAAGCTTTTGTTGATCGGGTTGTTCTCCTCGCCGCAGAGTTCCGCGAACGCCTGCAACGCGGCGCGCTGCTCGGAATTCAGACGAGTGGGAACTTCCACCTGCACCTGCGTGAGAATATCGCCTTTGCCGATTCCCTGAAGCGCGGGCAACCCGAAGCCGCGGATGCGAAAAACCGCGCCGCTTTGCGTCCCGGGCGGAATTTTCAAACTTACGGAACCATCGAGAGTGGGAACTTTGATTTCCCCGCCGAGCGCCGCTGTGCTGAATGGGATCGGCACCTCGCAGGCGAGGTCGATGCCGTTGCGAGTGAAAACATCGTGCTCGCGAATATGAACGACGACATACAAATCGCCTGACGGCCCGCCGCGCAATCCCGCCTCGCCGCCGCCCGTGCTGCGAAGCCGTGACTCGGTATCAATGCCTGCCGGGATTTTGATTTTGACCCGGCTGGTTTTTTCAACGCGGCCCTCGCCTTGGCAACTCGAGCATGGCTTTTCGATGATTCGCCCGCTGCCGTGGCAAGCCGGGCAGGTTTGCGCGACTTGGAAAAATCCGCGAGAGGCCACGACTTGCCCCCGGCCGCGACAGGTAGGACATGTAACGACCTTCGAGCCCTTCTGCGCGCCGGTGCCGCCGCAAGGATCACACGGATCCAGTTTGCGAATTTCGATTTCCTTTTCGCACCCCCGCGCCGCCTCCTCGAGTGTGATTTGCAAATCGTAGCGAAGGTCCGACCCGCGTTGGCGTCCGGAAGAATCCACACCACCGCCGCCGCCGCCGAAAAACTGCTCGAAAATTCCGCCACCGCCACCGCCACTGAAAACCTCGCGAAACAAATCGAACGGATCATGGAACCCCGCGCCGCCGCCCATCCCGCCTTGGAATGCGGCGTGGCCATAGCGGTCGTATGCCGCGCGCTTCGAAGGATCGCTCAGCGCCTCGTAGGCCTCGCCGATTTCCTTGAATTTCTCCTCGGCCGTGTGGTCGCCGGGATTTTTATCCGGGTGGTATTTGACCGCGAGCTTGCGGTAGACGCGCTTGAGTTCGTCCTCTCCGACCGACCGGTCGACCCCGAGAACCTCGTAATAATCCCGCTTCCGGCTCATTGGGCCGCGCCCTTGGAAACAACCACCGAAGCCGCGCGCACCAGCCGATCCTTGATTTTATAACCCTTGCGGACCTGCCGAATGATTTGTCCCTCGGGAATGGAATCGCTGAACTCCTGCGCCACGGCATCGTGTTTGTTCGGGTCGAACTTCTCTCCCTCGGTGGCTACGGATTCGAGTCCCTGGCACTTGATGAAATCCAGCAATTGCCGGTGGACCATTTCCATCCCTAGCAACACAGACGCCGCATCCGTGGCGGACTTGGCGGCATCAAGACCGAGTTCGAAATTGTCCACAACAGGCAACAGGCGCTCAAGCAGGCCGTTGTTCGCATAGCGGATCGCCTCTTCTTTTTCGCGAAGGGCTCGCTTCCGGAAATTGTCGAGATCGGCGCGCGCGCGAAGAGCGAGGTCTTTCAATTTGGCAGCCTCCGCCTCGAAATCCACCTCGGCGATTTCCCCTTCCTTCGGTTCCACCGGGTCTGCATCGTTCGTTTCGGTTCCGTTCGGTGTGTTCATTTTTTCGAAATGGCTATGAGTGTGAAGTCGTCGTGCATGAGGTCGCGCGAGGCGAAATTCCCCACATCCTCGGAGACGTGCCGCACGACCGCTGCGGCACCCCGCGGGGCGGAAGCCCTGAGGGCCAGCGAGAGACGGTCGAGCCCGTATTCGATTCCGCGCGGATCGAGCGCCTCAGTGGCCCCGTCGGTGTAGAGCAACATGCAGTCGCCCGGCTCCATCGCGAAGGACGAATCGGCGCAGACCCTATTGAAAACCTCCCCGCTGTCAATTCCGAGGGCCATCCCGCGCGGGTTGATCTTCTCGACGGATCCATCGGAGGCGCGAAAGAGCAGCGGCGCGTCGTGTCCGGCCCGCGCCAGCGTGACCCGCCCGCCCTCGCTCTCGAAAACCGCATACGCCATGCTGATAAACATGTCCTCCTTGAGGTCCGGGTAAAGTTCGCGGTTCACCCGCTGGAGCACATCCGAGGCCGGGGCATCACTGACCGCCTCACGGCGCAAAACCCCGCGGCACATCGCCATAATCAGCGAAGCCGGAACGCCCTTGCCCGAAACATCAGCGATTGCAACACCCAGCCGGTCCGAGCCCAGCGGAATGTAATCAAAATAGTCCCCGCTGAGGTGCCGGGCCGCGAGATTCACCGCGCTGATCTCATAACCGGGAAATGCCGGCGGCGTGTCGGGCAGAAGAATCCGTTGAACATCCCGTGCGATCTCGAGATCACGCTCGAGCAGTTTTTTTTCACCCGCCTCGCGTTGAATCGCATCGCTGTGCAAGGCAAACGCCCCCTGCTCCGCGATCGCCCGAAAGACGCGCAGATCGTCTTTTGAAAAAGCCGGCGAACTGGCTTTGCGGCAAACGGCCAGAACACCCAATACACAGTGTCGATGGACCAGCGGTCCGATGATGGCTGAATGCTCCGAGGAAAATCCCCTCTCACGAGGAGCAAAGACGGCGGGGTCGGTTTCCCGGCAAAAATCTCCGGCAAGACTGCCGTCACCGCCTTGCAGCGATTGAAGTTCCAAAAAACTTCCCGCCGCCGCACCCGTCGCAAGCACGCGATCCGGCACGGGGATGAAGGCCGGACAATCTTTGAACATGAATCCCGGAACAAATCGCGAACCATTTTTGTCGGCAACATAAAGGACTCCGCTTTGCGCCCCGAGAATTCTGAGCGCGCTCTCCACGATCAACCGGTGCAAAGCCGGAGACGCGACACCCTCGGAAAAAGCCGCACCTACTCCGTGCAGGAAATCGAAAACATGATTTTCCTGGGCCCGCAGGAGTTTCAACTCTGCCTTAAGACGATTCGCACGAAGGGCAAACCATGTTGCAAAAGCACCAAGAAGGACCGCCAAGGCTAGGAGCCCGAAATGAAAAGTGGTCCACATGCGTTTCCCCGCTTGCGGGGGCCATCAGCATCCCGAATGCGGAGCCCTCGCGCAAGGGCGATTAAGTCGCGTCCATCTCCGCGATTTCATGCCGGAGATATTCGATCACGTCTTGAAAGCGAACCGCGTTCCGGGGGTCGGCCTCGACCAACGCCTCGTGTGCAGAGAGAATCGTTGAGCGTTGCTCGCGGGGAGGTTGTTCATTGGCCCCGGCCGTGTGGAGCGAGTGAGGCGGCGGGTCGCCAGCCGCGGGCTCCAGTCGGAAAAGATTGTCGAGGCCCAAGCTCTCAAGAAGCGAGTGATTGCGGGTGTTTGCTCGGACGATTCTCAGCATCTCGCAGCCTTTTTCACGCAGATGGAAAGCCACCGCCGCAAGCGTGCCCATGAATGTCGAGTCCATGAGTTCGCACTCCGCGAGATCGAGAACATAATCACGATGACCCTTGGAAATCATTCGTTGGAAGAATTCCCGCACACAGCTGCAGTTTTGAAAATCCCCCCGTCCATCGACCTTCATCCAAAGCGTGCCGCCGGAACTTCCGACTAGGATGGACGGGACTTTGATCATGTGGGGAGGGGTTTGTTGGACGGAGCAGGCTACCGCCACATGTAGGATTGGCTGAGCGCAACGATGCGCCCGTCCACCACCATGAGCAACCGCCAGGCCGTAACACGTCCGTTTTCAAGAAACTCGTCGCCGATCACCTCGAAAGTGGACCGGAAATTACCCTGCGCCTGCGAGTAGTAACGCTCCTGCGCCATCACGTGATTCCCGAGTCCCGCCTGTCTGTATTCCAGCCGCAGTGTGACGTCCGTGGCCTTCTTCGACCTCCAGAAAACGGTGTAGTAATTTCCGTGCCGTTTTTGGATTTCGATCGAATCCACAGCACCCCAAGTCCGCTGGGCGCGCTCGAACGTGATTGGTTCGTTCCGCGTGGCGGGTTCGATGAACGCCGGGTCGAACAGCGACTGCAGAATCTTGCGGAACTCGTAATTGTCATCCAGCGCCAAAGGCAAAACTTCGGTTCGCGCCAACCGCGTCGCAGGACCCTCGGGGATCGAAGCACAGCCGCTTAAAAACACCACAGCCAGCGCGAAAAGCACCGGCACTTTGGAGAGACTCATCAGCGAGAATCCAAGCCTGTTTGCCGGAGCCTGTCAATTTCCGCACTGCCCGAGGAGCGGATCGCGCTGCCTCAATAAAAAAAGACATCGTGGGTGTGGTTTATTCATAAACACCCGGAGGGTGAGGTAGAGGAATCCCAAGCCCCGCATGGGAAAGAACTCGGGCGATGGCGCCAAGCCAGAACTACCGGTTTGCGTTCCCAGCTCTTTTGCAGTTTCCAAACTTCGCGGAGCTTTCTTTCGATGGCTCCTCCCAGCGCAGAAGGATCGAGACCGGCCAGTTTCTTTTCCAGCCGATCCAGTTCTTTTTGGAAGTCGCCCTTGAAGGCCTTCAATTTTTGGAACGGCGGCATCGCTTCATCGTAAATGCGCCGGCGGCGGCTTCGCCTAACCTCGGTGCACACCAACTTTATCACCGGGCAGAAGACGTTGCGAAAAAGTCTTTTTTTATTGGCATACAGGTTTTTGAGCGTCTCCGCTACCCCGTCCTCCTCCAGCCGCCCGTAGCCTAGGAGTTCGCAAACTTGGGTGCAGTTTTTTGCTCCACCCTCGCGTTGTCGTTTTTGCGGTAGGCCGGCGAGCGAGTTAAGTCCACAGGCTTCTCCCTCTTTTGGAAAAAATCCACAAGGTGCCAGCTTAGGAACTCGCTCCCATTGTCGGTATCGAAACCCCAAGATCGCCAACGGCAGGCACCCCTCGATGTCGGCGATCTTGCGCCTTACCGCTCTTGGCCGCGGTTAGGCGTCGCCCGCGTTTCCGTCCACTGCGTTTGCACATCGCTTAGCTTCAGTCTCCAGCAATGTTCCCCGCTCGAACTCCCCCCGCAGTAGGCCACCATGTCGGCTTCCAAAAACCTGGGCCCCTCCACATCCCAGTGCTCGGTGCGCACCTGAATTGGTGGTCCGGGTTCAAGACATAGGTAACGCATCAGGTTCAGGACATAGGTAACACACTTGGGGCGCGAAGCGTCTCAAGAGGGATGCCATGGAAAACCCAAACCCAAATGAACCAAAGAATGGAATTCGTGATGCGGGCGCAGACGACCGAGAATTTTCGGGCGCTGTGCCGCGAGTATGGAATCAGCCCCAAAGTGGGCTACAAATGGAGCCGACGCTTCGTTCAGCACGGGCTCGAAGGCCTCAAGGAGGAAAGCCGCAGGCCCAAATCCAGTCCCACGGGATTGGGCGAGGAGGTGGTGTGCCGGATCGTGCTTTTCCGCGAACGGCATCCCCACTGGGGAGCGAAAAAAATCCACGAGCTTTACCAGCGCAACCATGGGGAACCCCCGAGCCAGAGCAGCATCAAGCGCGTCTTGGAAAAGTGCGGCTTGGTGAAAAAACGCCGCACCCGTCCCGCCGTGGAAACCGGACGCCTGCATTCGGGGGCGAAAGCGCAAGCGCCCAACGAGATTTGGACCATCGATTTCAAGGGTTGGTGGCATGACGCCAACGGGCGATGCGATCCGCTTACGATTCGCGACGAGTTCAGCCGAAAGGTCTTGGAATTGCGCGCACTGGAAAACGTGAAAACCGAGACAGTAAAGTCCGCCATGGAGGAAGTCTTCAAACGGCACGGTCTGCCGGGCCGCATCCGCAGCGACAACGGGGCTCCGTTTGCCTCCAGTTGCGCCCTCTTGGGCTTGTCGCGACTGCCGGTCTGGTGGTTGGCGCTGGGCATCGACCTGGAACGCGGGCGTCCCGGTTGTCCGCAGGACAACGGGGCGCACGAGCGCTTGCATCTGGACATCAGCCGACAACTCGAGCACGCCGGATACACGGAGCGCCAAGCCGCCTTCGACCTCTGGTGCAGAGAGTTCAACGAGGAACGCCCGCACGAAGCCCTCGGCATGCGCTTTCCCTCGGAAATGTATCGGGATTCGGAAAGAAAATACGAAGGCACCCCCGAAAAACTCTCGTATCCCGGGATCGAGAGCCGCCGGGTCAGAAGCGATGGAACCATGAGCTTCGAAGGAAAAGTGTATTTTTTGAGCAGGGCCATGGGCGGGTGGGATGTCGGGCTCGCTCCCGTGCAAGGAGGGCGCTGGGAGGTCCGATTCGGGCGGCTCGTTCTCGGCCACTTGGAACCGGCCACCGAGGCGTTCCTGCCCATCGTGGCGCAAAGTCAGGAGGTCCCCAAAGCCGTATGCGGCCTCGCACCGCCGCCGCAACGCGCCTTGTGCAGGCTCCGCTCCGAGTCCGCTGGCTCGGCTGCGCCTGCGCAACCCACATCTTCCCCTTGAACACCAAAAACCATCAGCCAACATGAATCAATCCCGGCACCGAGTGTTACCCATGTCCTGAACCCAAAGTGTTACCTATGTCCTGACCGCGCCCCGTAACCGCACAGCAAGCAAGCCTCATTCAGCAGCTGTCCCCTCCCTTCCTTCCCACGGTTGCGATACCTCTCCCACGCTCTGGTCAACACCTTGATTCAACTTTTTGAACTTATTTTTGAAGACACTCCCACGGTATCTTTTCATTTGAGTCAATTCGGTTTCGCCACCGGGCGGATGAGCGGGCTTGACTCCGGGCGGGGGATTGCCCAGATTCCCACACCCAAAACTTTTAGAAAGTAGGTGAACACATCAAATGCCTGAAATCATTGTTCGAAAAGGTGAGCCGATCGACCGGGCGCTGAAGCGCTTGAAGGGCAAGATCGACGCCGAGGGCTTGATGGACGAGGTCCGCCGCCTGAGGGCGTTCGAGACCCCGGTCCAGCGCATGCGGCGCAAGGCGAAAAACAACGCCAAGCGCGCGAAGCTGAAAATCCGTTTCAATTTCAATCCGTTGTCCTGATTTGGAACAACGGCGCGCAGTTATCGCCGGCTGCGGTTTCCTTGGGGAAGCCGCAGCCGGTTTGTTTTTGCAACGCGGGTGGGGCGTGCTGGGGATTTGCCGCACGGGGGAATCGGCGGCGCGGCTGGCTGCACGGGGCATCGGGGCGCGGGCGCTGGACCTTTCGGAAAAATTCCAAGCGCCGGCGGGCTGGGAGCGGTTGGATGTGCTGGTGCATTGCGCGAGTTCGGGCGGGGGCGGGGCGGAGGCGTATCGGGCGGTTTACAGGGATGGGCTGTTGCGGGCGGTCGAGGCGTTCGGGCCGCGGCGGGTGGTTTTTGTGGGGAGCACTTCGGTTTACGCGCAGGACGATGGGGCTTGGGTGGACGAGGATTCGCCGGCGGAGCCGGTGGTGGAGACGGGGCGGGTTTTACTGGAGGCGGAGCGGATCGCGCTGGATGCGGGTGGCGTGGTGGCGCGGTTGGGCGGGATTTATGGACCCGGGCGGGCGATGTATTTGCAACGCTTCCTCGAGGGGACTGCGGTGCTCGAGGCGGGTGGGAACCGGTTCATCAACCTGATCCACCGCGATGATGGCGCTGCCGCGCTGGTGCACCTCGCGGAGGGACCGGGAGCCGAGGGGATTTTCAATGTGGTGGATGACACGCCCGCCACGCAGCGGCAAATTTACGGCTGGCTGGCGGAATTTTTTAAAAAACCCCTGCCGCCGGAGGGACCGACGGACCCGAACCGCAGGCGCGGGCTTACCAGCAAATGTGTGAGAAATACGCGCCTCCGAAGCACGGGATGGGCGCCGACCTTCCCATCTTACCAGTCGGCGATTCCAGAAATTGCGAATTTCGAAAATTTTTCCAAAAAATGAGTTGCCGCCCGGGGTGGGATTTGCACAATCGCGGTCGAGATGGCTCCCCTCCGAACATCTTTCGCAGGATTCTCGGAACTGCATTTGGTCTTAACGGTCCTTGCAGTCGCGTGGGGACAAACCTCCCGAGGATTTTCCGCTATTCCGGAGTGAGGCCGGTGTAGCGCGACCCCTTGGGCAAAAGGTTTGCGCGGGGAGAGCCATCTCCTCTTTTCTTGAAGGCAATAACGCTTCCCTGGCGACTCTACGCATCTGCCCGCGGCCCGGGTGCGTTTTTTTACGCGGCCTGGTCTTGGATTTCCTCTTCGGACTTCGGTTTCTTCGGGGCTTTCGGGGTGACGAGCACTTTGTCGATGCGCTGGCGGTCCATGTCGATGACCTCGAATTCGAAGCGGTCCCACTGGAATTTTTCGGCTTCGCGCGGGATGTGGCCGAGTTGGTGCAGGATGAAGCCTCCGAGAGTGGAGAAGCGGTTCGTGTCCTCGCCGGGGAGGTCGTCGTCGATCTCGAGGCTCTTCTTCGCCTCGTCGATGTCGAGCATGGCGTCGATGATCCAACTGCCGTCCTGGCGGCGAAGCGCTTTCGGGTCGTGGCGTTGCTCGCGCTCGGGGAGGTTGCCGACGATGGCCATCATGACATCGTTCAGGGTGACGAGCCCCTGCAGGCCGCCGAATTCGTCCACGACGAGGGCGATGTGTTTTCCGGATTTCTTGAACTCCTCGATGAGCTTGCCCGCGGGCATGGCGGTGGGGACATAGAGCGGCGGGGTGGTGAGGGCGCGGAGTTCCACGCGGCCGGCGAGCGAGAGGTTCGCCCACAGGGATTTCACGCTGACCATGCCGATGACATTGTCGCGGGTCTCCTGGTAAACCGGGAAATGAGAGTGGCCGCTGCCTGCAATGCGGCGCCAATTTTCCTCGTCGGTGTCGTCGAGCGAGAGCCAAATCATGCGGGCGCGGGGGGTCATGAGGTCGCCGGCGGTTTGCTCGTCGAGCTCGAAGACGCCTTCGACCATTTCCTTCTCGGCTTTCTTGAAAATGCCGGCGCTGAGGCCCTCGTCGATGAGGACGCGGACCTCCTCTTCGGAAACGACGGCCTCCTTGGCCTTGCGGATGCCCAGGGCCGCCATGAGGGAATCGCTGGAGAGGTTGAAGAAGTTGACGAGCGGCGAAAAGATTTTGGACAAACCGTTCATCGGGCGCGCGATGGCTGCGGCGATGCGTTCGGGGTTGTTCAGCGCGATGCGCTTCGGGACGAGTTCGCCGATGATGACCGAGAGGTATGTGATCGCCGCAACCACGAAAATGAGGGCGAGATACTCGGCATACGGCGCCATTCCAGGGACATCGGTCATGGCATGGGCGAGTTTTTCCGCGATATTCGCGCCGCCAAGGGCGCTGGCGAGAACGCCCACGAAAGTGATGCCCACTTGGACGGTGGAGAGGAATTTCCCGGGGGAATCGGCGAGCGCGAGCGCAAGGCGGGCCCCGCTGCTGCCCTCGTCGGACATGTTTTTCAGCCGCGCCTTGCGGGAGGCGACGACGGCGATTTCAGCCATTGCAAAAATCCCGTTCGCAAGGAGTAGCGCAAAAATGAATAGAACTTCGAGTGTCAGGCCTGGCATTTGGAGAACGGTGAGGCTACGCCACCCCCCGCCCCATGGCAAATGAATCCTCTTTTGCCCCACGCGGTTGCCGGGCGCGCCGGGCGGCGGAAGTCCACGCCCAGGCGGTCGCGAACAACCCGGCCCCCGCCACGACCATCGCTCCCGCGGGCGAGCAATCCAGCCACACCGAAAGGTGGTATCCCACCACGCTGCCCACTGCCGCATGGAGCAGGGTGAGCAAATAGCGGACGGGCAGTTTGTCCGAAAGTTGCGCCGCGAACATCGGCGGCACGATCAGCATCGCCACGGGCAGGATCGACCCCGCCGCCTCGAAAACCGAAACGATCGCCACCGAAACCGCAGCCATCAGCCCATAATGCCACACCCCGCTCCGCATTCCGAGGGACCGGGCGAGCCCGGGGTCGAACGAGGTCACCACAAGTTCCTTGTGGAAAAGGGTCCCCAGCACCACAAGCGCCACCAACACCCCCGCGATGCGCAGCACCGAGGGGGGACCGAGCGAAACTCCGCCCCACACGACAGGCGGTTCCAACGCCACGAAGGCGATTTCGCCAAATAAAACGCACTCGGGGTCGATGTGGACCGGACCGTCCAGTTGCGCCGCGCCGAGCATCGCGATGGCGGCAGCGAAGAGAGTGGTGAAGGAAATGCACACGGCCGCATCGGGTTTCACGATCGAGGACCGGCGGATGAATTCAATGAGGGCGACCGTTAAAATCCCGCTGCCCACCGCCGCCGCGAACATGAGCGGGGTGGAAATTTCCCGGGCCACCAAAAACGCCGCCACGAGCCCGAAAAGCACGCTGTGGCTGATCGCATCCCCCATCAGCGCCATCCGCCGCAGGAGCAGGAAATTCCCCACCAGCCCGCAAACCGCCGCCGCGAGGAACCCCGCCAGCACGATCCAAAACGATGTCTCGAAATCGGTGGTCCAGGGCTGCACGAAAACCCTGCCCCATTCGAATGGCGGCACGAACCCGCTCACGGCGCGCCCCCCTTCGCGGGATTCAGGCCGCCCGGCATCATGTCGCGCAGGCCGGGAATGGATTTCCCGTGGGGGTCCAGCTGTGCGTAGTTGAGCCGTTTTTCAAGGTGGCGCACCGTTTCCTCGCCGAGGATGTGTTCGATTTTTTCCGCATCCTCGTGGACATGGTCGGGCGCGAGGCTCGCGGCGTTCGTGAGGTAAAGTTCCCAGAGCCTGTGGTTGCGGACGATCTCGCAGGCGCGCTGCCAGCCGGCCGGCGTGAGGGCAAGGCGCCCCCCGGCCATGGTGCCGAGCCCCGCCCTGTGCAGGGCAGAGAATTCCCCCTCGACCGCGGCCGCACTTTCACCCCGGCGCGACGCCACATCCGCCACGGACACCGCCGCCGATTGGAACCCTCCCTCCTCCAGCACATGGTAAACGGCCTTGAGCGTGTTCTCGCGCCCCATCCGCGCCGCCACCGAACGCCTCCGCCAGAACCTCGCCAAAAGCCCATGCCGCGGCGCCAGCACCAATGCCCCGAAAAAAACCGCCGCCGCTGCGAGCACCATCAACGGTCCCGTGGGAAGCCCCCGGCCGGCATACGAAAAAAACGCACCCGCCGCGCCCGCCCCCATTCCGAACAGCGCCGAGAGCCACACCATCCGCCCGAGGCGGTCGGTCAGCAATTGCGCCGCCGCCGCAGGAACCACGAGCATCGCCGAAACCAAAACCACGCCCACCGCCTGCAGCGACGATACGATCGCGAAAGAAAGCAGGAGCATCAGGCTGTATTGGAAAAAACGCACGGGCAGCCCTGCCGACCGCGCGAACCCCTCGTCGAAGCTCGCCACGAGGAATTCCTTGAAAAACACCGCCACCGCCAATGCCGCCAACACCGCCACGGAGCCGAGCAAAGCCACATCGCCCGGACCCATCGCCGCCGCCTGGCCGAAAAGGAACGAACCCAGCCCGGCCTTCGACGCGCCCGGCATGTTTTGGATCATCGTCATCAGGCACACGCCCGCACCGAAGAACGAGGACAAAACGAACCCCAGCGCCGCATCCCCGCCATGCTTGGTGCTGGACCGCAGGAGCTGCACGGTCGCCGCGCCCAAAAGCCCAGCCGCCACCGCACCGAGGAAAATCGCAAGCGGGTCCTTTGACATATTCCAGAGGAACCCCAGCGCCACGCCCGGCAGCACCGCATGGGCCAGCGCATCGCCCATCAAAGCCAACCGCCGGACGACCAAAAACGAGCCCATCAAACCACAACACGCCCCGAGCAAAATGGAACCCGCCAACGCCCAGTGCATCGCGGGATCGGAGAATGTGAAAAACCTCCAAGCCCGCTCGCCGAATTGCCATTCGACCAACTCGCCGATCCTCGCCGCACGGGCGTCGATGCCGCCCGCAGCCAGAAAAGCCAGCGCCGCCGCGGACGCCGATTTCGGCGGGATTCTCATCGCTCGCCCAGCGCCTGCACGACTTCCGAGAGAATCGTCAAACGCCCGCCATATGTGGCTTGCAGCAGCGGGGGCGTGAAGGCCTCCGCCGTCGGCCCCGTGGCGACGAGCCGCATGTTGAGGAGGATGAGCCGGTCGAAATAGTCGCGCACCGTCGAGAGGTCGTGGTGGACGACCAGCAGGGTTTTCCCCGCCGCCCTCAGCTCGCGGAGGATTTCCATGATCGCTTCCTCCGTGGCCGCATCCACGCCCGCAAACGGCTCGTCCATGAGATACAGTTCGCTCTCCTGCGCCAGCGCGCGCGCGAGGAAAACCCGCTGCTGCTGCCCGCCGGAGAGGTTGCCGATCTGCCGGTCCGCGAACGGCAGCATCCCCACTTTTTCCAGGCAGGCGGCGGCTATTTCGCGGTCCCCCTTGCCCGGCCGCTGGCCGATCCGCAGCCGCCCGTAGCGGCCCATCAGGACCACATCCAGCACATTCACGGGAAAATCCCAATCCACCGATTCGCGCTGCGGCACATACCCCACGCGGCGGCAGTTTTCGCGGAACGAACCGCCGAAAATTTTCACCCAGCCCGTATCGAGCGGCAAAATCCCCGCCACCGCCTTGACGAAAGTGGACTTCCCGGCGCCGTTCGGCCCGATGATCCCCGTGAGGCTTCCCCGCGGCACTTCGAGGTCGATGCCGTAGAGCACAGGCTTCCTTTGGTAGGAAACCGTGAGGTCATGCACCTCCAGCGGCGGCGGAAGTTCGGCGCTCACGGCTTCAACGCTTCGACGACCGTAGCCATGTTGTGGCGCAGCATCCCGTCATAGGTTCCCGTATCGAACCCGCCGCGCACATCGCCCGGCTCCCCCATCGCATCGGAGAACAATTCGCCGCCGACCTTGGCGCCGGCACTGTCCGCCACGCGCCGCAAAGCCCCGGGGTTCACGCTTGTTTCCAAAAAAACCGCCTTCGCCCCGCGCTGGCGCAAAAAATCCGCAAGTGCCGAGACATCCGCGAGCGAGGCCTCGGAAGCTGTGCTCATGCCCTGCAACCCCACCACCTTGAAACCATAGGCCCGCCCGAAGTATCCGAACGCGTCGTGGCTCGTCACGAGCACCCTCCGGTCGGCGGGCAATCCATCGGCCCGCGCCCGCAGCCACGCATCCAGTTCCACCAGGCGCGCCCGCAGCGCCGCACCATTCTTTTCATAGCCGTCACTTCCGGCAGGGTCCGCCTTCGAAAGCCCATCGACCACGGCCGGCACCGCCTCAGCCCACAAAGCCGAATCGAACCAAACATGCGGGTCGTAAAGGCCCTCCGCACCTTCGGCCGCAATCAGACGCTCCCTCGGCACGGAGTCCGCCACCGCATGCACCTGGCCGCCCCGCATCGAAAGCTTGCCGAACAACTCGCCCATGCGCGCCTCCAGGTTCAGGCCGTTGTAAAAAACGGCATCGGCATTTTTGAGGCGCGAGGCATCGCCCGCCGTCGGGCGGTATTGGTGCGGGTCCACGCCCGGCCCCATCAATTGGTGCACCTCGACCCTTTCGCCGCCCACCCCGCGCACCAGGTCGGCGACCATGCCGGTCGTGGCAACCACGGAAACTTCCGCCGCCCGCAAAAACGGCGCGGCCGCAAAGAGGCACAGGAAAAGCAATGCCGCCTTCGGGGAACGGGGTTGTTTTTTCATCGCATCCAGGGTTGTGGTTTTTGTTCCGTTTTGTAGCTTTTGCTACACTCTGGAAATAGGGTTACTTCATGGGGCCATGGTTTGTCAACCGCGCCGTTTTGTGCAAAAAAACCCAAGCCGATGCCCGCGAAAGCCAAAACGCCCGCCCGCCGGAAAAAAACGCCGCCCGCCGGCGACACCGCCGCCATCCAGCGCCACACCCGGCGCGCCCATGCGCAGGAGCGGGCGCAGGACTATGTCGAAGCCATCGCCGACCTCATCGCCGAGCACGGCGAAGCCCGCGCCACCGACATCGCAAAATCCCTCGGCGTCACCCATGTCACGGTCATCCGCACGGTCCAGCGCCTGCAGCGGGAAGGCCTGGTGACCACCCGCCCCTACCGTTCGATTTTCCTCACGGGCAGCGGAAACACCCTCGCCGCCCGCGCGAAGGAACGGCACGAAAAAGTCGTCGCCTTCCTCCAGGCGCTCGGAGTCCCCGCCCGCGCCGCCCGGATCGACGCCGAAGGCATCGAACACCATGTCGGCCCCGAAACCCTCGCCGCCATCGAACGCTTCCTCGCGAAACCGAAACGCTGATTGATTCAGCGCGCGTCAAACAGGTTAGGATTGCCGAGCGATTCCCCGCAATAAAGGCATTCAATCCGCTTGCTGTTCGAATTCCTCCCGCAGGCGGCGCAGACCTTGACGGTGCGAGAAATTTTTCCATCGGCAGCGCCGTCACGAAGATCGATCTCCTGCATTTTCGCAACGAGTTCCTCTTCGGAATGATGGCCCGCATCCCGGAGCATTTCCCAAAGCGCCTGTGTCGCGAGGGTCAATCTGTCCAAGCGGCGCTCCAGCGACCTGATGTCGTCGGCGAAGCGGTCAGCTTTGTTTGCCGCCTTCTCGGCCTGCTGCTTGGCCTGTGTGATTTTGCCCTGCTGGTAGATATCGATGAGGAAGTCCATGGCTTTTGTAATTCAACGCCCCGGCATGGCTTCCAGCACGAGACCCTTCAGGTATTCGGTTTCCGGCAGGCCGACCACCACAGGGTGGTCCAAGGGTTGACCGATTCGTTGGAGGAGTCGCATTCCTCGGCGGGCGTCGTTGAGGCCCTCCGATACCGCCTGTTCGAATTCGTGTGCGGCGACATGGTGCGAGCAGGAGAAAGTGGCGAGAATTCCGTTTTTTGAAAGCAACCGGGCGGCGGAGGCGTGAAGGTCGCGGTAGCCTTTAAGGGCTTCCTTCACGCGGTTGCGCGCTTTCGCAAAGGATGGCGGGTCCAGGACGATGAGGTCGAATTCCTGCGGCACGGGCTTGCGAAGGAAGTCGAACACATCGGCATGGCGGATGCCGATGGAAACGCCGTTGCGCGCAGCATTCTTTTCCAGAGCGACCACGGCTTCGGCTCCGGCTTCCACGGCGGTGGCGGACGCCGCACCGGCTTTCGCGCAGGCAAGCGCGAATCCGCCTTGGTTCGAGAAGCAATCGAGAACATGCCGCCCGTGCGCCATGGCGGCGATGGTTTTGTAGGACTCGATTTGGTCGAGATAGAGGCCGGTTTTGTGCCCGCCCAGCGGATCCACCGTGAAAACCACGCCCGCCGCCTCGGCTTCGACCGGACCGGGGTTTTCCCCGCAGAGAATTCCTTTACGCATTTCCAAGCCCTCGGCAGCGCGCACGGGGGCGTCATTGCGCTCGATGATGCAAGCTGCGCCGGTGAGTTCGGCGAGCACACTGGCGACCGTTTGGCGCCGTTGGTCCATCGCATGGGTGAGGGTTTGCAAAACCACCACCGGGCCGTAGCGGTCAGCAATCACTCCCGGCAGGCCATCGCTCTCGCTCCAAACGAGGCGGCCAAGGTCCGGGCGGCAACCGGCGCGCTGGCGGTATTCGAGGGCCTGTGAAATGCGTCGGCGGAAAAAATCCTCATCGAGGTCCTGACGCCGGCGCGAGAACCGCCGCACCACGATTTGCGAGCGCGAATTGAAAATGCCGACGCCGAGGAGGTGGTCGCGGCCGTCCTTGATGGAAACGACATCGCCATCCACAGGAGAGCCGAAGGTTTTCAGGATCTCGCTGGCATAGACCCAATCGTGGCCGTGCAGGATGCGCGAGCGGGGGCGGACGACGATTCCTCCCATGCGGTCAGCCCTCCAAAAACTCCCAACAGCCAAAGGTTGCCGCCTGCCCGGCGAAGTCGCCGGAGGCATCAACCAGGTTCCAAACCGTCGCCTGCTGGATCCGGAAACGGCGGCCGTTTTTTGAAATCCGGATGCCCGAGTAGTCGTCCACGAAGCCGTGTTCCCGCACCCGGGCGAGGAAGGCGGCGCGCTCGGCGCGGTGCATTGGTTCGGCCGTATGCCGCGAGGGCGTGTGCACTAGCGTGTCCCAATCCATCTCCCAAAGTTGCAGCGCAGCGGCATTCCCGTAGTTCAGAATTTGGTCTTCTTCCGTGCCGCCCGAGACCACCACGAATGGTGCTTCGAACAAATGCCTCGCATCTTCCGCCGCGTCACCACTGCGCGCGAGCAATTCCCGCCCGGTCATGCGCTGGTGGGAATCGAGAAGCAATGCCGTGTGCCTCTCAAGGAATCCGCGATGCTTTTCAAAAAAATCCATCAGCGGTCGTTGTAGTCCAACCGCCACGCCGTGGCGAATGGCGATTTCGCGGCTTGAGGGCGCGGGCGGGATGGGTTGGGATGAGTGCGATGAAAAAACAACTCCGCGACATCCCCGGCGGTCCACCCGCCCTCGGTCCGTATTCGCTTGGCGTCGTCGCCAGCGGGAAATTCGTGTTCGTCTCCGGCATGACCCCCTGGGACCCGGCGACCGGAAAAATCGAGCGCGGCTCGATTGCGCGGCAAACCGAGTTGGTTTTGGAGAATGTCAAAAAAGTCCTGGCGGCAGCCGGCGCGGATTTCAGCCATGTCGTCAGTTCGCGCGTTTACCTCTCCGAACTCACGAAGGAAAATTTCCAGGAGATGAACGGCGTTTACACCCGCTACTTCGGCGACTCCGCGCCCGCCCGCGCCACCATCGGCGCGCAGCTCCTCGGCTTCGATGTTGAAATCGAGTGTGTCGCCGCACTCGACTGAAAACTACTCGCCGATGTCCTCGTTCCAGAGGGACGGATTTTTTTCGATGAATTCCTCCATGAGCGCGATGCACTCCTCGTCGTGGAGGATTTCCACTTCCACGCCTTGCGAGCGGACATGCTGCTCGGGACCTTGAAAGGTTTTGTTCTCGCCCACCACCACGCGGGGGATTCCGTAAAGCAGGATTGCGCCGCTGCACATCGGGCAAGGCGAGAGGGTCGAGTAAATCGTGCAGCGCCGGTAAACCGAGGCGGGGAGGCGGCCGGCGTTCTCGAGGCAATTCATCTCCGCATGGTGGATCACGCTGCCGTCCTGCACCCGGCGGTTGTGCCCGCGGCCTATGATTTTTCCATCGAGCACCAGCACGGACCCGATCGGGATGCCGCCTTCACCGCGGCCCTTGCGCGCCTCTTCGATTGCCGCCTGCAGGAATGGGTCTTTCGTTGGCATCGCGTTGTCAGTTTCGGCAGAGCCCGAGGATCATGTCGAGCGCGGCCACGGCATCGTCCATGACAAAGTCGGCCTGCGCGGAGTTTTCCTGCGCCGCGCCGTATCCGGTCCTGACCAAAACCGACCGGCACCCGGCGCGCCGGCCGCATTCCACATCGATGGTTTTGTCGCCGACCATCCAACACTTCGCGAGGTCGATCCCATGGTCACGGGCGGCTTCCTCGAGCATTCCGGTGCCCGGCTTGCGGCGCGGGGTGGGGGATTCGGGATGGTCGGGGCAAAAATACACGGCATCGATTCCGCCGAAGGTTTGCCGCAGGAACTCGGCATTCACCGCTGCGTATTGTTCGGGCGTGATGCGGCCTTTCGAGAGCCCGCTTTGGTTTGTCACCACCACCGTGAGCCAGCCGGCGTGCCGCATCCTTAGCAATGCCCCCGCGATCCCGGGAAAAACCGCCACCCGCGCGGGGTCGTTGCAATAATCGACCTCCTCCATCAGCGTGCCGTCGCGGTCGAGGAAAACTGCCCGCCGGTCACCCACCTTTTTGGAAGGATTCGCGCAACTCCGCCGCAGTGAGCGTCGCCGTCCCGAGTTTGCCAACGACAATTCCGCTGGCGTGGTTGGAAATTTCCGCGGCTTCCTTGGGTTCCGCCCCGGCGCAAATCGCAAGCGTGTAGAGTGCGATTGCCGTATCGCCGGCGCCCGAAACATCGAACACCTCCCGCGCCCGCGTGGGCGTGTGGTAGGGCTCAGCCCCAGTCCGAAACAACACCATCCCGTGCTCGCCGAGCGTGATGAGCAAACCGGGCAAGTTCCACTTCTCCAACAACCTGCCACCCACCTCCAGCAGCGCCGAATCCGCAAGGGGATCGGCCGCCGCACCGGGGTCGGGCATCCCGGCCATCGCGAAGGCTTCCGAACGGTTCGGCTTCAACAAATCGACCCCGCTCCAGTCCAACGGGTTCTGTGGATTCGGGTCGGCGGCGATGTATTTGCCTGCCTCGCGCGCCATCCGCCCGACGCGGTCCTTGAGCGCCTGCGTCAAAAACCCCTTCCCGTAATCCTCGAAAATCACGGCGTCCACTTTGCCGAGGATGCCGCCAACGGTTTCGCAGGCTTGTTCCAAAACTTTTGCGTCCAATGGCAAACGCTTCTCGCGGTCCACGCGGACGACTTGTTGTTGCCGGGCGACGATGCGTGTTTTGACAATCGTCGGCCGGCCGGCCTCGGCCACGAGCCCGCCGGTTTCGATGCCCTCCGCCCCGAGCAACCCGCCGAGCCGCCCGGCATGGGCATCCTCGCCCACGAGCCCGCAAAGCCAGACCCCGGCGCAGAACGGCCGCAAGTTCCTTGCGACATTCGCCGCGCCGCCCGGGTAGCTGGTTTCCTCCTGCACTTCGACCACCGGCACCGGCGCCTCGGGCGAAATCCGCGAGACCCGCCCCCACACGAATTCATCGAGCATCACATCGCCCACCACCAGCAACCGGCGGTCCGCCGCCGCTTGAAGAAGGTGTTGTAATCTCGCCGGATTCATTCCAATGTCCCGAGGGTTCTAAACGGACCCCGCCCGCACAACAAAGCCGAAATTTTGAAAACGCCAAAACTTCCGCCGACGGCCGCAGCCATCCTCGCCGCGGCAGCCACGATCGGCTTGCTCGCGGCCCAGCAAGGCCCCGAAACCATCGACCTCGAAGCCTTTCCCGCCCAATCCATCGACGAGGTCGTCGTCCCCGTCCCGAGCGAGGTGTTCGTCGTCCTCGACAAGCTGGGGAACCCGAATTGGCGCCGCGAATTGCGCGGTTCCCTCGGCAAACAAACCACGAACCGCGCCCAGGTCGCGCTCCTGCTTGGCACCGTCATCGCAGAGGGCTTCGTGGCCGTCGAGGCCGAGGACCCCGAGCGCGTGAAGGAGATTGGCCGCCGCGTCCTCTCGCTTTCGAAAGCCATCAATGTGGAAAAAGCCGTGCTCGAGCGCGCGAACAGCATCACCGACAAGGCCGAGGCCAAGGATTGGCAGGCCGTCCGCAAGGAATTCGACGGCGCCCTCCAGGATGTCAAAGGCGCCATGCAGGAACTCGGCGACGATGAGCTCGCCCAGCTCGTGAGCGTGGGCGGTTGGATCCGCGGCACCGAGGTCCTCACCTCCATCGTCAACAAAACCTTCACCGCCGACGGCGCCGAACTCCTCCACCAGCCCGCCCTGCTCGAATTTTTCTCCGACAAGCTCTCCGGCCTCTCGAACCGCCGGCTGGCCAACGATGCCCTCGTCCTCGACATCCGGCGCATGCTCGACCGCATCGAGCCGCTGATTGGCGACGGCGATGGCGCGGGCATCACCCCCGAGGGCGTGAAGCGCATCCACCGCCTCACCGGCGAGATGGTTGGAAAAATCACCCTCCAGGGAACTTGAGCGCCGCCGTGAAAAAACTCCTCGCCGCAGCCCTGCTGCTCGCCGCCGGCACCGCCGCATGGGCCTATGTGGACGACGCCCTCTCCTTCGCCTACGAGGCCGCCACGCCGTATGTGAAACGCGGCTTCAATGTCCGCGAAGACGCCTGGGGCGGCGACCTCGGCGTCCAGGACAAGCAGGCCGTGAAAGCCCAGCTCTTCAAGGGCAACGAATACTGGTTCTGCCTCGGCACCGATGTGAAGCGCGCCGTCCTCTCCGTGAATGTCTACGATTCGAAAGGCCAGCTCGTGAACGCCGAGGCCACCCGCCCCGGCCAGCTCACCGCCGTCCGCATCGCGCCCCAGCGCACCGGCACCTACTACGCCATCGTCACGATTTTGAAGTCCCCCGAGGAACGCACAGGCTGGGCCCTCGTTTACGCCTACAAGGCGAAGTGACGCCCCGCCACCGTTGATGGAATCCACCACCCTCGAGTTCGAGAACGCCCGCGCCGCCCAATCGCTCTACGCGAACGACCCGCGCCTCCTCCACGACCTCGAGTCCCGCCTCGGCGTCCGCACCACCGCCCGCGACGGCTGGATCCGCATCGAAGGCGAAAAACCCAACCTCGACCGCGCCCGCCAGGTCTTCGAGCAGCTCGAAGCCGCCCGCCGGAAGGGCCTCGCCATCCAGCGACACGAATTCCTCCATGCCCTCGAGTCCGCCGCCGGTGGCGCCGCCGCGGAAGCCCTGCCCACGCTCCTCGAGACGCGCATCCAATGCTCGCCCCGCAAGCCCCCCGTCGTCCCCCGCACCTCCGGGCAGAAGGCCTACATCGAGGCCATCCAAAAACACGACATCACCTTCGGCATCGGCCCCGCCGGCACCGGCAAGACCTTCCTCGCCGTCGCCTCCGCCGTCTCCGCGCTCAAACAGGAAAAAATCAACCGCATCATCCTCACCCGCCCGGCCGTCGAAGCCGGCGAGGCCCTTGGCTTCCTTCCCGGCGACCTCCGCGAAAAAATCCTCCCCTACCTCCGCCCGCTTTACGATTCCCTCCACGACCTGCTCGACGCCGAGGAAATCCAGAAACTCATCGACCGCAACATCATCGAAATCGCCCCGCTCGCCTACATGCGCGGCCGCACCCTCGGGAACAGCTATGTCATCCTCGACGAGGCCCAGAACACCACCGCCGAGCAAATGTTCATGTTCCTCACCCGCATCGGCATGGGTTCGCGCTGCGTCGTCACGGGCGATGTCACGCAAATCGATTTGCCCCGCAACAAGTTGAGCGGACTCGTCGAAGCCGCCGCCGCCCTCCGCAAGGTCGAAGGCATCGGCATGCATTTCTTCACCGAAAAGGATGTGGTGAGGCATCCCCTTGTGCAATCCGTGATTTTGGCTTACAAAGACCACCGTGGATCCCGCGAAAGCCGGATCTGAAATCCAGTCCATGAAACGCAAATCCCCGTCCGATTCCCGCGCCGCGCGGCGCACCCCTTTCCTCCCGTCCTCCCTGGACTGATCGATGTTCGACATTTTCAAACGCTGGCGCCTCGTCGGCCGGGGCATGGATTGCGGGAAGCGCCGCCGCACAATCGTCGATAGCGACTTCCTCCACTCGCTCGAAACCGGCTGGGTGCTGCGCTCGGCCCTCCTCGCCGCATTCGTCCTCGGCCTGGCCGCCCTCATCTTCACCGGCATCCAGGAAGAGCCCGCGAAAAAATTCCTCCTCTGCCTGCTCATCCTCGTCACCGCGGTCGCCCAGCTTTGGATCAACCACCCCGCCACCTTCGGCAGCAACTCCCGCCTTTGCCTCGTCCTCGGCATCATGCTTGCCCAGCTCGGCGTCATCAAAGCCATCCTCAGCCAGGCCGCCAGCGGCAACATCGACCTCCAGCTCGCCCCGCTCCTCATCCCCTACGCCTTCGCCCCGCTGGTGCTCTCGGTTCTCCTCGGGCGCAACCACGGCCTCTACGCCGCCGTGTTCGTCAGCCTCTGGGGCTCGCTCCTCATCGGGCGCATCGACCCCGTTTTCCTCGTCATTTCCCTCATCACCGGTTTCATCGCCGTTTTTGTGACCCTGCAGGTCCGCCGCCGCAGCCGCCTCGTGCGCGCCGGCGTCTATGTCGGCCTCGCCACCTGGATCCTCGCCGCCGCCTTCGGGCAAATCGGCCCCATCTCCCTGTTCCCGGGCGAAACCGATTGGCGCATGGTGGGCTGGCAAAGCCTCGCGGCCTTCGCCACCGGCATCGCCACGGCCGTCGTGGTCAGCGGCATCCTCCCGATGCTCGAGCACGCCTTCAAAATCACCACCGAAATCTCCTGGCTCGAGATGAGCGACCTGAACCACCCCCTCCTCAAGCGCCTCAGCCTCGAAGCCCCCGGCACCTACCACCACTCGCTCGCCGTCGCGAACCTCGCCGAGGCCGCCGCCGAAAAAGTCGGCGCGAACCCCACCGTCTGCCGCGTGGCCTCGTATTTCCACGACATCGGCAAGCTCGTGAAGCCCCAGTATTTCACCGAAAACGCCCCCCCCGGCCACAACCCCCACGACGACCTCACCCCCACCATGAGCGCCCTCATCATCATCGCCCATGTGAAAGAAGGCGTGGACCTCGCGCTCAAGAACAAGCTCAACCCCGAGATCGTCGACATCATCGGCCAGCACCACGGCACCTCCACCGTCTCCTACTTCCTCCAGGTCGCCCTCCAGCAGCAGGAGGATGCCCGCCTCGGCGGCAAAATCATGAACATGCGCGAGGACGACATCCCCGAGGTCAGCGAGGAATCGTTCCGCTACCCCGGCCCCCGCCCGCAAACCAAGGAAGCCGCCCTCGTCAGCCTGGCCGATGCCATCGAGAGCGCCTCCCGCAGCCTCGAGCGCCCCACCCCCCAGCGCATCGACGACCTCGTCCGCAACATCGTCAAATCCCGCCTCGAGGAAGGCCAGCTCGACGAAGCCCCGCTCACGCTCGCCGAGATTTGGGCCGCCGCCGAAAGTTTCCGCTTCTCGCTCGTCAACATGCTCCACGCCCGCATCGCGTATCCCCGCCGCGACGACCGCGACCTCTCGCCCCGCGCCAGGGCCGAGGAAAAAGCCGCCGCCGCCTGAGTTCCCCGCCCTTTCCCATGGAGCACGCCTTCCTGCAGGAACTCCACGCCGCCGTGAAAGCGCGGTTGGACATCGTGGCCGACCATCCCTTCCGCGACCGCGACCCCTCCGCCCACCTGGCCGCCCTCAAAACCGCCGCCGCCCGCCTGGATACCATTGCCTCGAGCCTTCCCGCCGGCGCCGACCCCGAGTTGCGCCATTACCTCGAGCGCCAAAGCTACACCAAAGCCCTCGCCTGGCTCGAATCCGCTATCTGACTCCCTGGAGGGACGACCTCCGTGTCGTCCCCGATTCGCGGCACAGCCGCCTACATCCCACAGCATGGGTAATTCTTCTCCTTGTTCCCGAAACCCGTCGGGCCGAAGTTTGTTCTTAGCCATGAACGCCACTTCCGTTCCGCAAACCGGCTCCCCTCGCCCATTGCTCGACCTCGTCACCTCATGGGTGGACCAAATCGCCGCACTCACGCAACCCGACGCCGTCTTTTGGTGCGACGGCTCCGCCGAACAGGACCGCGCCATGCGCGAGGCCATCGTCGCCTCGGGCGCCGGCCTTTGGCTCAACCCCGAAAAGCGCCCGAACTCGCTTCTCGTCCGCAGCGACCCACGCGATGTGGCCCGCGTGGAAGAGCGCACCTACATTTGCTCCCAATCGAAAAAAGACGCCGGCCCCACGAACAATTGGGAGTCCCCCGAAAAAATGAGAACCCGCCTAAACGGCCTCTTCGCAGGCTGCATGAGGGGCCGCACGATGTTCGCCATCCCTTTCAGCATGGGCCCCGTGGGCTCGCCGATCGCGCAATACGGCGTCGAAATTTCCGACAGCCCATATGTCGTTGCGAACATGTCGGTGATGACGCGCGTGAGCCCGGCCGTTTACGCCGAGGTGGAAAAAGCCGGCTCGTTCGTGAAATGCCTCCACTCCGTCGGGCGTCCGCTCGCGCCGGGCGAAAAGGATGTCCCCTGGCCGTGCAACCCCGAGAACACCTACATCACCCATTTCCCCGAGGAGCGGCTCATCATGAGCTTCGGCTCGGGCTACGGCGGCAACGCCCTGCTGGGGAAAAAATGCTTCGCCCTGCGCATCGCCTCGGCCATGGCGCGCGACGAGGGCTGGCTTGCGGAACACATGCTCGTGCTCGGCGTCAAATCCCCGGACGGCGAGAAAACCTATGTCACAGCTGCCTTCCCCAGCGCCTGCGGCAAAACGAATTTCGCCATGATGGTCCCGCCGGAACCGATGCGCCGGGCGGGTTGGGAAATCACCTGCGTGGGCGACGACATCGCTTGGATCAAGCCCGGCCCCGACGGCCGCCTGCGCGCCATCAACCCCGAGGCCGGATTTTTCGGCGTCGCCCCGGGCACATCGTATTCAAGCAACCCGATCGCGATGGATTCCATCAAGAGCGATGCCATTTTCACCAATGTCGCGCTCACCGACGATGGCGATGTCTGGTGGGAAGGCATGACGAAGGAACCACCGGCGCACCTCGTCGATTGGCTCGGCCGCGATTGGTCGCCCGGGCAGGCCGGCCCCGATGGCAAGCCCGCCGCTAGCAGCCACCCGAACAGCCGCTTCACCGCCCCGGCGCGCAATTGCCCGGTCATCGACCCCGATTGGGAAAACCCCGCCGGCGTCCCGATCAGCGCCATCATTTTCGGCGGCCGCCGCTCCACGACGATGCCGCTGATTTTCCAGGCGTTCAACTGGTCCCACGGCGTCTTCCTCGGCGCCACGATGGGTTCCGAAACCACGGCCGCCGCCGCGGGCGCGGTCGGGCAGGTGCGCCGCGACCCGATGGCCATGCTCCCCTTCTGCGGCTACAACATGGGCGACTACTTCGCCCACTGGCTCGGGATGCACCGGCAGATCAAATATGTCCCGCGCATTTTCCATGTGAATTGGTTCCGGAAAAACGCAGAGGGGAAATTCCTGTGGCCCGGCTTCGGTGAAAACGCCCGCATTCTCGAGTGGATCGTCCAGCGCTGCCGCTTCGGTGCCCACGCGCTCGAGACTCCGATCGGCTGGCTGCCGGACTACTCGGACATCGACATGGAGGGACTCGAAAAAACCGTGACGCCCGAAATTTTCGCCGAGGCGCAGAGGATTGACACCACCGAGTGGCACCGCGAACTCCTGCTGCAGGACGAACTCTTCATCCGCCTCTACAGCGAACTCCCGAAGGAACTCGTCTTCCAGCGCGAACTCTTGATGTCGCGCGTTTGAGGCTCAGCCCCGGCTCAATCCAAATCGATGCGGAACTTGAACGGCGTGCGATGCGATCCCACGAGGATCGAATTCTCACCCTTCTTCAGATCGACGGTGAGCGTGGCATAGTTCACCCCGATCGCCGTTCCGTTCACCACCGTTCCCAAGGTGCTCCCGCGGTCGCGCACGAAATAATTATCCCCCTCGCGCTCGATCGAGCAGTGGCTCCGTGAAACTTGATAAGGCTCCACATCGTCGAGCGGATAATCGTTCGCAGAAAAAATGGTCGAGCTGTTTTTGTCTTCAGTGGTGGCCCGCCCGATGCGGAAGGGAAACTTCGAGATCACCACAGGATCCCCGCCGGCCGAAGTTCGTGATGCGCACAAAGGCGTGGAAGGTTGAATGCGGGCGCGCTTCACGCCCTGGAGAGGTTCGGCTGTTGCGGTTTCCATGGGATTTTCGTTTCGTGTCTTTTCGATGGGCTGTTGCCGGTGAGGTGCAGGCGGCACGATGGTTTGCCGTCCGTTTGCCAATGTCGCCGCGCGGCTCTCGGCCCGCAGCTTCATCTCGAGATGAAGACGGTCGTTCACCGTCCTCAATCTCTCGAAAAATGTGGAAAGGTAGGGAAGCAACCGGTGCGGCTGCGACATGATCGCATCATGAAAATCGGTCGGACTCATCACCTCGCACTCGGTGTTTTCGACGGTCCGCGCCGTCGCCGAGCGCGGACGCTCGTCCACCATCGCCATCTCGCCGAAGATGTCACCCGGCCCGAGTTGCGCGAGGATGATCGGCTTGTCCTTGCCTTGAATAGTGATCTCCACCTTCCCGGAGAGGATGCGATACGCCTCTTGGCTTTTTTCGCCCTCTTCAAAAATCGTGGCCCCGGAGGAAAAAGCAGTCGTCCTCATCGGCGTTGGGATAGTCGGGGGAGCGTAGCCATTGTGAGGGTGAGAAAAGTTTTTCCGAACAGCCCCGATTTTGTCACGAAAATTGACTGAGCATTTTTCGAAAATGACCGTGGCCTACTCGGGCGAACTGTTCCAAAACTTCGTCGCTGCCTCACTCCAATCCCGCGTCTCCACCCGCGCCCTTCCTGCTGCACCCATTGCCCGCGCGCCGGCGGGGTCATCGGCCAGCCTGCGGATCGATTCGGCGAGGTCGTTCACATCGAGGGCTTTCGTGATGAAACCGTCCACGCCGTGCGCCACCAGGTCCCTCGGTCCTCCCACATCCGAGACGATGACCGGAATCCCGCTCGCCTGCGCTTCCAGCACCACATTCCCGAAAGTGTCGGTCGTGCTGGGGAACACAAAAAAATCCGCCGAGGCATACCCGCGTGCCAAATCCTCGCCCGCAAGATACCCGGTGAAAATCGCATCGCCGAGCAACCGCCGCATCTCGCCCATGTAGGGACCGTCGCCCACGATGATCGGCCGCACCGGCGTCTTCCATTCCGCGAGCCGCCGCGTCGCCGCCACGAGCAGGTCGAGGTTTTTTTCCTTCGAAACGCGCCCGACGAAAAGCATCGCCGCCTCGCCGGGGCGCAATCCCCGCGCCTCCCAAAATCCCCGGTCACGCTTCGAGGGATGGAACAAACGCGTGTCCAACCCCCGCGGCAGAATGCGCAATTGCTCCCGCGGAATCCCGCGCTCGATCCAGCATTTGCGATAGTCCTCGGAGTTCACATAGATCGTGTCGAGCTGGCTGTAGAACCAGTGCATGTAATTCCAGGTGAGCGTTTCCATGAACGAGTCGTCGGTCAGGATCCTCACATATTGCGGGAAGTCGGTGTGGTAGATGCCGACCGCGCGCAGCCCGAGCGCCTTCGCCGCCGCCAGCGCGCAGAGCCCCGTCGGTCCCGGCGTGCTGATGACAAGTTCGGTGAAACCCTCGCGCTCGAGCCAATCGAAAATCTGCAGCACCGGCGGGAAACTCAGGCGCTGCAATTCGTATTCCGGCAGTTCGAACTCCCCGATCGGCTCGAAATTTTTCAGCGGCACGCCGTGGTCGGCGACCTCGCTGCGGCAAGTGACGATGGTGAAGTCGTGCCCGCACGCCACGCCGGCGGCGACCATTTTCCGGATCGTTGTCGCCACGCCGTTCACATCCTCGAGCGTGTCGGTGAACCACGCCCGTTTGGTGTTTTTCAAAAACCCCGGCACCCCCTCCCCGAGCCCCTGCGCGGTCCCCCGCAGCCAATCGCGCTTCGGCAGCCGGAACGCATGGATATACGGGCCCAGCAACGCCACGATGGGCGCGAGCGGGATCACCGTCTGGATGCTCTCGAGGAATTTCCCGCGCGAGATTTGCTGGATGAATTCGGTGGCAAAACGGTAGCCGAGCTTGTTGGCAAGCCGGTTCGCGATGAGGAACGCCCGCCGCTCGGCCTCGGCGACGCCGGCGGTCTCGAGCGCCATTTCCCGCCGCAGCTCCGGCTGATCGAGGGCTTGCGAGAGCTGCTTCCAGAGCGACATGTTGCCCGCCTTCGCCATCTCGAAAATTTTCCCGGTGAGGATCCCCTGCGTAAGGAAACCGAACTTGTCCATGAGCGAGAACTCCGTCGGGTCCTTCCCCTCCATGAACCGCGCGGTGATCTTCTCGAGCAGCGCCCCCGTGGGGTCGCCGGGCTTGAGCGGCAGCCGCGCCTTCGCATACCGGAACGCCGTGCTGTAGGTCCCGTGCGCCATCGCGAGCGGCGTCCCTTCCCTTCCCCCCGCCTCGCAACGCCCTTCGCGGATGTTTTGCAAAAACTCCGCCACATCCCTGCAGGGAGCCGAAGCCGTGAACGCCGTGCCGGCCGTGGTCCCGCCATGGTCGTCCGAACCGCCCGTGAAAACCTTGCGCCAAGGCTCGTCGTGCGTGGGCTCGAGCCCGGTCCGTGCGTTGAAAACTTCGATCTGCCTCGGCGTCAGCCCGCCGAAAACCTCGCGCGCCGTCCGGCTCAACAAGCCGCAATAGCGCCCGTTCACACCCTCGAAATGCCGGAACAAAAGCGCGAGCCGCTGCAAGTGCGCCGCGCCGAGCTTGCCATTCAAACTGTGGAACGGATGGGCCACCGAATGCGCGATGCCCTGCTCGAAAAGGTATATTTGCAGGTCGTAAACACTCTCCCGCACCCGCTGGATCTCGCGGTGCTGCGCCTCGTTGATTCCCCACACCAAAATGTGCACGCGGCATTCGTCCTCGGGAAAAACCGCCGAGACCTCCTCGCCCACGATCACATCGGGCAGGTCCGCGATTTCGAGGCAGCCATCGATGGTGTTCTGGTCCGTGAGCGTGACGAACCGCATCCCCGCCGCCCGCAGCATGGAGTAAAGCTCCCTCGGCTCCGACGCGCTCGCCGGGAAATCCAGCCTCCGCAAAACCCAATCCGCCGCCCTCACGCTGAACCGCGAGTGGATGTGGAGGTCGGCGCGGGTGGAGGAGTTCATGGTTAGCTTCGGCGGGAGAGCAGCCATTGCTGATAGGTCATCGCCCCGCCCCCGGCAAGCGCCGCGCCCGCGAGTTCCAAAACCTGCCGCCGAATCGCGCCATGGTCCCAATCCGGCGGATGGATGCCGACCCTCACCAGAGGCCCTGCGCCGGCCACCGCGAAAAGCGCCCGGTTCCAAACCAAACTGCACGCCCGCCGCCACCCCGCCCGCACGCTCCAAACCAAACTCCGCGCCCGGTGCACCGACCCCGTTTTGAAATCCACCACCGTCCCGATGCGCGTTGTATAATCAAAACCCATCTCCCGCACCGCCCCTTCCGCCTCCGCCCCCAGCAACCACGCCGGCGCGATGAAACCCACCGCCCCCACCCCGCACGCCCGCAATTCCCCCATCCCCGCCTCGAGCCTCCGCCGCGCCTCCTCCCGCCCGAGGTCGTAAAATTCCCCCTCGCCGGCCGTATAATGCTCGGTCACGAGCCTCCGCCCCCAGCCATCCCCCTCGCTCCGGTCGCGCAAATGCCGATACCCGTGCAGCACCGCCTCATGCCCCTCCGCCACCTTCGCACGAAGCCATTCCGCAAACGCCGCATCCTGCGAAATCCGCCCCTTCCCGTGGTGGTCGGGCACCACGAGCAGCGACACCCGCCCGCACCCCGCCGCCCGCAAATCCCGCAAAATCCCCTCCGTCCGCACGCCCGTCAGCGGGCTCACATCGTGGACCGAAACCACCACAGCTCGCTTTCCCGGGGTTTTTTGCATTTGCCAACCCCGCATCTTGCGCGAAGCTTGCCGGAATGTCAGACGAAAACCAGAAGCCATCCGACAACAACCGCCGCAACGGCAGCGGGCAGGACCCGCAGTTGAACTGGCGCGGCCTCGTCCTCTTCGCCATCGCCTTCGCCCTCATCGGCGGCGCCTTCCTCTTCCGCGGCAACAACCTCGCCCAAACCGAAACCATCCAATACCCGCGCTTCGTCCAACTCGCCGAGCAGGGCAAAATCGTCGCCACACCCGACGCCCCGCTCCAACTCGTCGTCGAGGAAGGCCGCAACACCCAATATTTCGAAGGCAAGGTCAAACTCCCCTCGCCCGCCACCGGCGAGGAAACCCCCGTCGCCTTCCGCACGCCCATCTTCACGCAGTTCAACGGCTCCGAAATCGAAAAAATCCTGGCCAAGGCCGGCATCACCCCCGCCATCACGCCGAAGTCGGACCTCCTCGCCTCCGCCATCGTCAGCTTCCTCCCGATCGTCCTCTTCCTCGTCATCCTCTACTTCTTCTTCCGCTCCCAAATCAAAATGGCCGGCAAGGGCGCGCTGAACTTCGGCAAGTCGAAGGCCCGCATGCTCTCGAAGGACAAAAACCGCATCACCTTCAAGGATGTCGCCGGCGTCGAGGAGGCGAAGGACGAGGTCCAGGAACTCGTCGAATTCCTCAAGGACCCCAAGAAATTCCAAAAACTCGGCGGCCGCATCCCGAAAGGCATCCTCATGGTCGGCTCGCCCGGCACCGGCAAAACCCTGCTCGCCCGCGCCATCGCCGGCGAGGCCGATGTCCCGTTCTTCTCCATCAGCGGCTCGGACTTCGTCGAAATGTTCGTCGGCGTCGGCGCCTCGCGCGTCCGCGACATGTTCGAACAGGGCAAAAAATCCGCGCCCTGCCTCATGTTCATCGATGAAATCGACGCCGTCGGCCGCCACCGCGGGCACGGCATGGGCGGCGGCCACGACGAGCGCGAGCAAACCCTCAACCAGCTCCTTGTCGAAATGGACGGCTTCGACACCCAGGAAGGCGTCATCATCATCGCCGCCACGAACCGCCCGGATGTCCTCGACCCCGCCCTCCTGCGCCCCGGCCGCTTCGACCGCCAGGTCACCGTCTCCCTCCCCGATGTGAAAGGCCGCGAGGAAATCCTCAAGGTCCACGCGAAAAAAGTGAAAGTCGCCGAAGGCGTCGACCTCGCCGTCCTCGCCCGCGGCACCCCCGGCTACTCCGGCGCCGAACTCGCGAATGTCCTCAACGAAGCCGCCCTCCTCGCCGCCAGGAAGGGCCTCAAGGCCGTCACCATGCGCGAGCTGGAAGAAGCCCGCGACAAGGTCCGCTGGGGAAAGGAACGCCGCTCCATGGCCATGAGCGAACGCGAAAAAATCTCCACCGCCTGGCACGAGGCCGGCCACGCGATCTTGAATGTCCTCCTCGAGCACACCAGCCCGCTCCACAAGGTCACCATCATCCCCCGCGGCCCCTACCTCGGCGCGACGATGTATCTCCCCGAAGGCGACAAATACTCCACGCAGCAAAAGGAAGCCCTCGACCTCCTCGCCGTCACCATGGGCGGCCGCATTGCCGAGGAAATGTTCACGAACGACATCTCGAACGGCGCCGCCGGCGACATCCGCCAGGCCACCAGCCTGGTGCGGAAGATGGTTTGCGAATGGGGCATGAGTTCGCTCGGCATGATCAGCTTCGCCGACGGCGGCGAGCATGTCTTCCTCGCCCGCGACCTCTCCCGTCCCCGCGAATACAGCGAAGCCACCGCCCAGCAGATCGACGCCGAAGTCAAGCGCATCATCGACGAAGCCTACAGCCGCGCCCAGCGCCTCCTTGAGGAACGCCGCGAAGCCGTGGAAAAACTCGCCAAGGCCCTCCTGGAATTCGAAACCCTCGACGCCTCGCATGTGAAGGAAATCCTCGAGCACGGCGAAATCAAAAACCCGCCCGTGAACGAAGTCGCCCCCCCGCCGCTCCCGCCCCCGCCGGCCGACGCCGCCCACGAGCCTCCCACCCAAATCAAACCCGAATTCCCCTCCGGCGGCCTCCCCTCCCCCGCCCCGGCATAGCTGGTAACGCGGGCGTAACGCCTGCGGGCGGAAATCATTCGATTTCAGGCGGCACGCCTGACCCATGAGAGGGCATTCGCGCCGTTGGATGCCCGGACCCGCGGTCCCGTTCGAAAAGGGCAGCACGCTCAAAGAGCCGGGAAACCGTGCGGGTTCTTCAAAGTTGCTTGTCTACCAAACCGCGCTTACGCTGATCGCGTGGAACGCATCACCATTGATCCCGCCGTCATGTCCGGAAAGCCTTGCATACGGGGACTTCGAGTGACGGTGGCTAATATTCTGCGGCAATTAGCCAACCATCGCACAACCGCCGAGATTCTCACAGCCTACCCCTATCTCGAGCCCGGGGACATCGACGCCTGCCTGGCATACGCCGCCCTGCGGGTCGAAGACGAGGAGCTTGCGGTGTCTGCCGCGTGAGGTTTTTGGTGGACATGAATCTCAGCCCGGACTGGTTGCCGGTTCTGGCCAACCAGGGTTGGGAAGCGCGTCACTGGAGTTCCATCGGGAGGGGAAACGAACCCGATCCCGTCCTCTTGGATTGGGCGCGGGCGAACAGCCACATTCTTTTGACTCAAGATTTGGATTTTTCCCAGATCCTCTATGCCACTCAAGTGTCTGGCCCGAGCGTGGTTCTTTTGCGGATGGAGAATGAATTTGACGCCTCGGTGAAAAAGCATGTTTGCACCGCGTTACGTGAAGCCGGCCCCGCTCTGAAAGCCGGAGCACTGCTCACGCTCACACCCAAGCGGGCCAGGCTACGCAGGCTTCCGGTTATCCCAAGCGAATAGCCCGCCGAAAAACATGGTGGGTGCTGCGCGCCATCGTCGCCCACCTGCCGGCCGACGCCGCCCACGAGCCCCCCACCCAAATCAAACCCGAATTCCCCTCCGGCGGGCTCCCCTCCCCAGCCCCGGCATAGGAAAAGCCCAGCCCCGTAGCGCAGGCGTCCCGCCCGCAGTCATTCAAACCGACCCCACGCCTCGCGGGGAGGGCGCTGGTTGCCCATGCGGGCATAACCTTCCACCCTTCGGTTGGGTGGAGGCGCTCCCGCGCGGGTTTTGTCAGCGCCGCTGTTTTTGGACTCCGCATACAGTTCCTTCCAAAATCGCTCTTTTGGCCTGAAGCTTGGGCACCGACGGAGCGTCGCCCTCCGGAAATCATCGAGTTCAGCGAACCGGTGGAAGGGGTCTCACCAAATCGAATGAATCGAATTCAAAACCAAAAAACCAACTTTCACCCCCCATCGACAGTGCCATTTCAAATGCATCCCATTGATTTTAGTAATTTGTCTGTGTATTGATCTGTGTATGGCAACGAAAACACTTTCCGTGGATGAAGACGCCTACCTTCGATTGGTTGCCGCCAAACGGGACCGCCGGGAATCCTTCTCCGCCGTCATCAAGCGAGCCCGTTGGGAGACCGGCGCGAAGCGTTGCGGCGACCTGCTTGCCCGAGCTTCGGGCCGTGTCCCCTCGGAAATCCTCGACCAACTCGACCGCGCCCAGGCCGCCGACGCACCACCCCGCGACCCATGGAAGCCCTGATTTTCGACACCACCTTTTTGATCGATTTCCAACGCGAACGCCAAACCGGCTGGGGCGCGGCCCACGCCTTTTTGGAAGCACATTCCGGCCACTCCGCCTTTCTGCCCGTCACGGCTTACGGTGAATTCGCCGAAGGATTCCCGACCCGCACCGACGCCGCATTCCTCTCGATGGTGGAATCCTTCGAGTTGCTGCCGGTCACCCGCGAGGTGGCGAACACCTACGCCAAAATCACCCGTAGCCTTCGCGCTCGGGGCGGCCTCATCGGAGCGAACGACCTTTGGATCGCCGCCTCGGCGCTGGAAAAAAACCTCCCGCTCGTGACACGAGACACGAGGGAATTTTCGAGAATACCAGATCTCGAAGTTCGCTCCTACTGACCGGCCCGGTCAGGTCCGCAGCCTCCACTCCCGCTCAGCGACTCAACGGCGCGCCCAGCACAGCGCGAAATCCAAAGCTCGTGTAGCGCGCATCGGGATAGCCGAGATCGTTGCGGAAAGATGACTTCATGCGATCCGGATAACCGTTGAACCAGGAAGCACCGCGAAGCACGCGGCACTCGTTGGCGCGATCGTAGAAATCGTGGCACCACTCCCAGACATTTCCGCCGAGGTCGTAAATGCCAAATTGGTTCGCCGGGAAAGTTCCGACCGGTGAAGTGAATTCGAAATCATCCACGCCGAGTTCCTGCGAGTAGTTGCCGGAATTTTTCGGCGGCGGCCAATCTGTCCCCCAGGGAAACCCATCCGCGTGTCCACTGCGCTCGTCGGGGCGCGCCCCACTCTCATGCGGCAGCCCCACCGCCGCGCTCCACTCCATGTCGCTCGGCAAACGGTAAACCAACTCTTTTGGAATTTTCCCGGACTCCTGTTCGGTCTTCGTGAGCCATTTGCAAAATTCCGAAGCCTCGCGCCAAACCACATTCACGGCCGGGTGATTGTTGTTCGATCCATGGGCCTGCTCCGGCATGGGGATTCCGTGGGCGGATGTGTAAGCCTCGAAGTCACGCACCCGAACGGGCCAGATCGAAAAAAGAGTGGAGAAGCGCGGCACAGGCACGAACCGCATTCCGAGAGAGTTTTCAAACGGCGAATCCTTCGCCGCCGCCGCAGGAGTGGATGCTGTCTGTTCGCTCATGAAAAAGTTTCAACCACAAAATCCCCGCCCCGCCAAGCACGGGGAGGTGAAGGAATTATCGGAGCGCCAGACGCTCCGCCCCACCCTTCGGCGGGGATCAGGATTTTTTCCGGCGGAGGAGGCCGAAAAGTGCGAGGAGACCGAAGCCGGCGAGAACGGCGGTGGATGGCTCGGGCACGACCTGCATGGCGACCGTGAAGTTTTGGTAGAACCAAGTGTCCGGAGTGAAGGGCAGGATTTGGACGCCGGGCGGGGGGAGAAACTCGGTGGCGTTCGAACCATCGGGCAACATCGCGGTGGGCAGGCCGGTGACGAGGTCGATTTGGTCAGTGCCGTTGACATCGAAAATGGCGGGGGTGTTGTCGTGGCTGCTGATGATGAGCGGGACGCTTGGCGGGGTGCCGTCGGCGTTCGTTCCATATTCGCCGAGCCAGATGACGACATGTTTGATTTGGAGATCACCCTGCATGTAGAGCAAGTCGCCGGGTTCGAGGTCCGCGAGCGTGGCGTCGAGCGAGCCGGGTTGGTTGATGGTGGTGGTGCCGTAGTTCGGTCCGTAGAGGAAATTCGGCGTGAGGGTTTCGCCGGTTGGGCCGAGGACGTCTGCGGTGGCTGTGCCGCTGGCGTTGTGGCCCGGGAAGGTGAGTTGGTTCATGGTCCCGGAGTGCATTTGGATGCCGAGGGCGAGGTTGTAGACCAAGGCGGAGAAGTCGGTGCAATCGATGCCCGGCGCGGGGATGCCGTAGGTGGAGAGATAGGGGTTCGGGATGTCGGTGCGGTTGCCGGTGCCGAGTTGCTGGGTGGTTTGGAGGACGGTGTTGGTGCTGACGGGAATCCACGGGTAGCCGCCTGGCTGCGTGACCAGTGCGGGGTTGAAGGTGGGCATGTGGATGTGCTGGTAGGCGGTGCCGATGTAGGATTGCGCGACATAAATGAGGCGCTCGCGCATCGATGTGGCTGTGGGGACAAGCGGATCCGGGGTGAGCGGAGCGGCGTTGAAGACGCCCTGGCCGCGGTCGTCGTTGATCAGGTTCGGCGAGGAGGCGCTGGAGAAAAGTTGCGGCATGAGCGGCCCATAGCTTCCCGCCGGCCAACTCGAGGAATACCAATCGTTCGGCGCTGGAGTGGAGTAATCGTAAATGAGGGTTTGGCGGGTTTGCAATTCGGTCGCCCATGATGGCTGCGGGGTGAAGCCGGAGATGGCGAACGGCGAGGTGTATGTCTGTGCCACTGCGGCGAGTGGCAAGAAAAGGAGCGCGGCGAGTGTGTTTCTCATGTTGCAGATTTGCGGTCGGCTGTGTGAATCCGACTCTGCATCGGAGAATTTTAACCGCAGAGCCAAAAATGCGGTTTTCTGGCTTATTGAACCAGGCGGATGCGGAAGAAGTGCTTAGTGGCTCCGTCGGGGATCGGGATGGATTGGGATCCGGTGGTTCCGTTGGCGGTGAAGGGTAATCCCACATCCACCCACGGTGCAGAGAGGTCGGCCTTGGATTGGACCCGGTAGGTTTTTCCAGAGACCGTGGACCAGTTGACCGTGACGCTGTTGCCGTTTCGCTCGGGGGCATGGGCCATGAATCGCGAGGCGGCGCTCGTGGGGTCGGTGCCAAGGGCATGCTCCTGCGCGTTCGTAAAGCCATCAGCGTCGGGATCGGCGGAAGCCACGCGGTTGCCGGTGGAAAAGTTGTGGCTGGACCACCAGGTGTTCGGCAGTCCATCGGTGTTCAATTCGGTGACCCGCGTGATCGAGGAATTCTGCGTGATGGTTTGGTTGCCGGTGGTGGCGATGGTGTGGGTCATTGCGCCGACAAAGACGTCGTAGTTTGAGCCTGAGCCGGCGTTGTTGTTGAAGAATTCCATCCAAGTAATGGGGTCGCCGGCGGTGAGGTTGCCGGAGACGGAGCCGTTGCCTGCGGTGAGTGTGTAGGCGTTGCCGGTGCCGAGGCTCAGATTCAAGGTGGTGCCGTTCGCGGTGTAGCCGATGGTGCTGGAGCGGTTGCCAGCACCGTCGAGGACTCGGTAGGTCTGCTGGCCGCCGATGAAGGAAAAGCGGAGTCGCACGGTGCCGTTGGCGGAGCGGAGTTCGAGGCCGACTTCCGAACCATCGGTGATCCAGTTGTTGTCGAATCTCACATTGAAGCTGTCGCCGGATTTCATCGGCGTGTTGAACGAGCGGGTGATCGCAGCGCGGCCTCCGTTGTTTGCCCACAGTCCCCAGCCTTTGGTGCCGCCGACATTCATGGTCGTGGGATTGTCAGCAAGGAAGGCGCCGGCGTTTTGGGCGGAGTGGTTGAAGAACCATTGCCCGAAGCCCTGCCCGCCCGTGCTGTTGGCGCTGAAGCCCGTGTAGTTCGCCGGGGAATCGGTGAGCGTTTGGTTGCCGCTGGATTGGATGAGACCGGTGAAGGAAAGGGTGTTTGGGCCTTCCGCGAGAGGGATGGTGGCGGTCCATTCCCAGCCGTTGGCGACGGAGCCGCCGGGGAAGGCGATGGTTCCGTTTTGGCCCGTGGCGTTGTTAGTCCAACGCAGACCGGCAGTGAAGTTTCCACCGGCGCGGCCGCGGAAGGTGTAGTTGCCGTTGGCAACTTCGAGCAGAGCGCCGGGTTCAATGATAATGATGCTGTTTCCGCCCACGGGAGTGAATGGTGTGGTGACCGAGACGGTGGAGGAATCGTCCGAGTCGCCGATATTGTTGTAGGCTCTGACAAAGTAGCTGTAGGAGGTCTCGGGAGTGAGGCCGGTATTCACGAAGTTGGGATTTGTGGGGCTGGCGATTTGAACCCCGTCGCGGAAGACGCGGTATCCCATGGCGGTGGGCGAGGAATTCCAGGAGAGGTTCACGGAAGTGCTGGAATTCGTGCTGACGGACAAACCGGTGGGTGCCGGCGGCGTGGAGGTCGGGGGCTGTGTGTCGACGCTGAAATTCCAATTCAGGTTGTTGTTGTTGTCCCAGTTGTTGCCGCCGCTGTTGAAAACCATCGCGATCGTCGTGGCATTGCCGGGGACGGTGTAGGTGAAGTTCCAAACGCTGCCGTTTTTCGTCATGGGCACACCGGGCAGCGCGGTCCAGTTTGCGCCGTTGGAGCCGTGGTGGATGTTGACGGATGTGGCGGATGCCAAGCCGCGACCGGCGGGGTTGTAGGTGACGGTCAGCGGCAGGCCCGCAACAGGTATGGAGGGAACCAGCGTGACAGCACTGCTCGTTCCATTTCCACCACCACCACCGCCGCCGGTGTTCGAGCCGACCCAAACCTGATCGATGTCGCTGCGCGAGGTGTTGCCTTTGTTGTCCGTGGATTCGACGAAGTAGTCGATGAGGACATTGTTCTGGCCGTTGATAGGGGCGCGGTAGCGCATGGCGCGGTTGGCGGGATCGGGAACTTGCGGACCTTTGACCGTGGGATACCAGTCGCCTGTCATGTCCACGACATTCCATGCGCTGTTCTTGGCGGGGTTCGCGGCGTAGAGTTCGTTGTCGTATTCGTTGATGGGATTTTCGCCATCGTTGTCGGTGCGCCAGTAGAGTTTCACGGACTGCAATCCGCTCACATCATCGACGAAGGTGAAGACGGTGAAGTTGCCAGAGGCGGGCGTGGCCTCGTTGAATTGGAGACCGCCGGGGTTCCAAATGTCGCGTTGTGGCGGCCAGATGGTGGGGCCGACGCGGTCGGTGCCGGGGCTGCGGTTGATGACCTTGTTGGCTTCGGCGATGGCGAGATTCGCGCCGCGGGAGGCGTTGCCATCCCAGGGATTCGCGCGGTCGAAGTCCCAATACCAGTGGCAGGAAGTCTCCGCCTGCAGGTAAAAGCGCCAGGCCTTCGCGGTGTCAGGGCCGATTCCCCAGCGCACATCGTTCATCGAGTAGCTCGACTCGAGGTTGTCGGCGTGGATAACGCGGTTCGCGGCGGCAACGAGGACGGACCAGGACCAGAGGTCGGGGTGTTCGCCGTCGCGCGGATTGTTTTCGCGCCATTTGTCGTAGTAGGGGGTGCCCCCGTCGATGCCCACCCAGGAACCCGGTTCGACATGGATGATGTCGTTCGCCGGCACGGGATACAGCTCGAGGTAATCCTGCACGGAGGTGTGTTTGAAGTTCGGATTCGAGCGGGTCATGTTGAGGAAGTTGCCGTGCTGGCCGTTGTAGGCGTCGGCATTGAGCATCCCGAAATTGTCGCCATCGCTGTGGCAGAGGATGAGCATCGGGCGCTGGGGGTCATTGTTCACGGCGACATTCGAGCCCCAAACATTCTCGGGCTTGAAGGCGCCATAGCCGCCGCGCGCGTTTTCGTTGCCCTCGTAGCGTCCGGCGGGGACGGCGATGATTTTTTTGACATTCGGGCTGGCTGGGTTGCTCGCCGGGTCGATGTATTGGACGAAGCGCGGCTGGTATCCCCATGGTGCTGAGACGCGCGTCGGCGCCCAGACATTCTGGAGTTGCACCCATTCGCTGCCGTTGTCGGCGGGATTCGGGTTGAGTTGGTCGGCTTTGTTCGGGCGCACGCTGGACGCAGGCGCCCATGGGTAGCCTTGGCAGGCGCGGTCGAAGTGGCCGTTGTCAACGATGACCCACTGGATGCCTTCGTCTGCGAGTGCGGGGATCATATTGACATCAAAGGCGCACTCGGGCGGCCAGAATCCTTTGGAATAACTGCCGCCCGTGTCCCAGACATCCTTGTAGGCCTCCTTGTGCAAGCGCACCTGCATGCGCATGGCTTCTTTGGTGGTGAGGGGCATGAGCGAGTGGTGGTAGGCGATGCCGACGAGGTCGAGACGGGGGTTGTTGCGCGTGGTGCGAAGGCCATTGCGGCCCCAGCGGTAGTGGCTGCGCCAGCCTTGGCCGTAGAGGCCGTCCATGTTTTCCATGAGGGAGCCGGAGAAACTGACCTGAACGCCGGCGTGAGGAAGGTCGGCGCTTTGTTGGACGGCGTTCTTCGGCCAATCGCCGTAAGCTCCAGTGCGGGCATCGTGGACGCCGCGAACGCTGAAGTTGAACCGGCCGTTGCTGTCGGTTTGGGAAACAGATTCGTAAGGAAAGTAGATCGGTTGGTGCATGTGCCAGAGATAGGTCACATGTATGGGGTTTTGGGCGAAGGCCGCGAGAGGGAGAAGCAGGAGGGCAATCAGCAGGGGCATGGGATGGGAGTTTTAAGTTTTCAGCTTGGACAACAGGAATCCATTTCCGTTCGGCGGAGGGTCCGGAGGCGCCTCCATACCGCCTATGGGACCAGGCGCACGCGGAAAAAGTGTTTGGTGGAGCCGCTGGGGATTGTAACGGATTGGGTGCCCGTCGGTCCATTGGCGGTGAAAGCCGAACCGACATCGGACCAAGCATCAGTCAAGTCGGCTTTGGCTTGGACTTGGTATCGTTTGCCGGCGACCGCAGACCAGTTGAGCGTTACGCTGTTGCCGTTGCGCTCTGGCGCCTGTGCGCTGAAGCGCGAGGCGGCGCTGGTGGGGTCGGTGCCGAGGGCATGCTCCTGGGCGTTTGTGAACCCATCGGCATCGGGATCGGCCGAGGCAACGCGGTTAAGCTCCGTAATGTTGTAACCGGACCACCAGGAATTCGGGAGGCCGTCTGTATTGGAATCGGCGATGCGGGTGATCGAAGAGTTTTGAGTAATGGTTTGGTTGCCGGTGGTGGCGACAGTGTGGGTCATCGCGCCGATGTAGAGGTTGTAGGGTGTGTCGGGGCCGGAGTTGTTGTTGAAGAATTCGATCCAGGTGATGGGGTCGCCCGCCGTGAGGTTTCCGGTGACGATTCCACTGCTGGTGTTGAGTGTGTAGGCGTTGCCGGTGCCGAGGCTCAGATTCAAATCGGTGCCGTTGGCTGTGTAGGCAATGGTGGTTGTGCGATTTCCTGCAGCATCGCGGACGCGGTAGTTGTTTTCGCCGCCGATGAAGGAGAAGCGTAAGCGCACGGTGCCATTGCCGGCGCGAAGCTCCATGCCGACTTCGGAGCCATTGTTGATCCAGTTGTTATCGAATTTCACATTGAAGCTGTCGCCGGATTTCATCGGGGTGATGAACGACCGCGTGATCGCGGCGCGACCTCCGTTGTTGGCCCAGAGGCCCCAGCCTTTCGTGGTGCCGACATTCATGTTCGCCGGATTGTCAGCGAGGAAGGCGCCGCCGCTTGCAACGTGGTCGAAATACCACTGGCCGAATCCTTGCCCGCCGGTGGCGTTGGCAGAGAAGGTGGTGTAGGTCGCGGGTGTGTCGGTGAGAGTTTGGTTGCCGGCGGATTCGATGAGGCCGGTGAACGAGATGGAGTTCGGCCCGAGGGCAAGCGGGATGCTGGCGGTCCATTCCCAACCGTTGGCGACGGATCCACCGGGGAAGGCGATGGTTCCGTTTTGACCCGTGGCGTTGTTTGTCCAACGCAGACCGGCAGTGAAGTTTCCACCAGCGCGGCCGCGGAAGGTGTAGTTGCCGGTTCCAACCTCAAGAAGCGAGGCGGGTTCGAGAATGAGGATGTTGTTTCCGGCGACGGGAGCGAACGGTGTCGTGACAGAGACCGTGCTCGAAGCCGTGGAGTTTCCGACAGCGTTTCTGGCGCGAACGAAATAGGAATAGGCCGTTTCTGCAGTGAGGCCGCTGTCGATCAAGTTGCGGTCCGTGGGCGCGGCGATTTGTGCGCCGTTGCGGAAGACGGTGTAGCCTGTGGCATTGGCCGAGGCGTTCCACGAGAGAGTGACGCTGGTGCTGGATGTGGCAGTGGCGATGAGGCCCGTCGGCGCCGGTGGGGCTTCGGTCGGAGGTGGCTGCGAGTTGACATTGATATTCCAGTTGCCGCCGCCGTTGTTGTCCCATGTGCCAGCGTTGTTATTGAACACATAGCGGACGATGGTGGCGTTTTGAGGAACGGTGTAGGTGAATTTCCAATTGCTGCCGTCTTTTGTCATGGGCACACCGGGCGGGGTGGTCCAGTCCACGGGGTTGGTGGTGTTGATGCCGTGGTGGATAAAGACTGTGGTGGCAGAGGCGAGGTTGCGACCCGTGGGATTGTAGTAAACGGTGACGGGTTGGCCGGCGACGGGCGTGAAGGGCACGGTCCAAACGGGACCTTGCGGGGCATCGCAATCGCGGACGGTGACGGTCCAGTTTTGGCCGTTGCGGCTGTCGATGGTCGATCCGCTTTGGAACCAGACTATCGCGCTCGGGGCGTTGTTCGGCGCGGAAATGGTGTGGGTCCACACATTCGCGGAAGTGCTGTTCATCGAGTAGGGCGTCCAAGTGGCGCCACCATCAAAACTGATCTGCATGGTCACCGGAGACATGCCTTCCAGGGGGCCATTTGTGGCGGTGTAGGTGACGGTAATGGGTTCGCAATCGCTGGGGTTTGCGGAGAATGTCACGCCGGATGAGGGAGTGAGTCCGTCGTTGGCGACCCAGACATGTTGGATTTCGGATTTGTGGACATTGCCGAGCGAGTCGGTGGCCTCGATGTAGTAGTCGAGGAGTTTGTCGCGGAAGTTCGGGAGCGAGGTGTCGTCGATTTTGGCGAAGTAGTAATCGGCGATGACGGGATTGGCCCAGAAGGCGGGATCGAAGACAAAGTAGTCGATCTGTCCGTTGGCGGCTGCGGCGTTGAGGGCAGTGCGGGTCTTGGGAAGGACGCGCTTGGTCATGTTGACGGTGACCCAATTGCCGACTTCACTCCCGCCGGCGTAGGTTTCATTTTGGTTCGTGTTGAGTGGATTGTTGCCATCCACATCAATGCGAATCTTGAGCTTCACATTGCCGTCAGGGATGCCGTTGAGGTCGTAGGCGTGGGTCCAGATGTAGAACCACGAGGGCATTTTTTTCAGGAAATTGCTGTTGTTGATGTGGGGCTCGTTGTTGAACCAGCCGAAGGTGAACCAACCGGGATTGTAGGGGAATCGCTGGGGCTTGAGGACGGTGGGGCCGACTTTGTCCTTCGCCTTGCGGGCGGGGGTCATGAAGTTCTGGAGTTTGTCGATCGCGTTTTTGGTGGCGAGTGCGGGTTTGACTTCGTCGTCGTTGCCGAGGCCGCCGTAGTAGTTGAATCCGGAGTCGAGGCCTTTGAGGTAGATGTGCCAAGCGAGCTCGACATCGTTCGGGCTGGTCCATGAGCCATCCCAATCGTAGGGGGTGGCGATTTTCCATTCATTGACCATGTCGTTGCCGCCGTTTTCCTCGGCGAGGACCTGCTCGGCGGTTTCAAGCCAGTTGGCGCCGGCCATAAGCGGAGCGTAGCTGAAGAATTTCAAAGCGAAGCCGGGCGTTTCCATGTCCACTTGCGTGCCGGGGTGGGTGGTCACACCGCGATTTGCGACGGTGGCAACGGGGGGCTCGATCCATTTCAGAAAATTCGGCGAGCCGTAGCACATTTCCGGAAAAATCCAGGCACCGTCTTCGATGTGGGTGTCGGAGGTGATGGAGCCTTTGACGGCATTGACGAAGTCCTGAGGCGTTGATGGTTTGTAACCGCGGTTGGCCGAGTCGCCGAAAAGCTGCGAGGTCGCCTCGCCCCAAGAACTGGCACCGCCGCCCCACGCATTGTCACCATCCGTGGAGGGAATCACGATCACAGGAACATTGGCGTGCGGAGCGATCTCGCCGTCGATTTTTCCAACGCCTTCATTGGCGTAACCGTAGCGGTAGGAGAGGACATCGTCCGAGGGAACGGCATACATTTTTTTCTCCACGCCGGTTTCCGGGTTCACATATTTGACACGGTGGAGTTGGTAGGCGAAGGGGGCGACATTCCAAGCGGCGTTGCCAGGGTTTGGCTCGCCATACCACCATTGGTCGGCGTTTGGGAAGGTCGGGGAGATTTGGTCGGCTTTGTTGGGTGGGCTGGAGTAGATGTTGAAAGCGCCTTGGGGATTGGCCCTGTCGTTGTAGCTGGGGCTGGTGCGGCTGATGTGGTGGCTGGCTACGAGGGTCCACTCGAAGCCTTCGTCAACGAGGATATCAATGAGGTGGCGGGAGTAACCCATCTCTGTCGGGAAGAATCCTTTCGAGTGGTCGGAGAGATTGCTGTTGCCGCCCCAAGCTTTCCACCAGGCCTGCTTGAAAGTTTGGATTTCCTTCCGGAAAACAGATTTCGGCAGGAGAGGACCGAGCGAGTGGTGATAGGTAAATCCGAGCATGTCCATGCGGGTGGAGCCGGCCGGGGTTTTCCAGCCACGGGCGTCACGGATGCCTTGGTTCCAGTTTCCTTGATAGCCGAGGTGTCCGCCTCCGCCGAGTTGACGAACATTGTCGATAAGGGACCCAGAGTAGCTGATGGCGAAACCGCCGCGGGAATCGATGCCAGAAACGGAATTTTTCGGACCGAATTGGTATGCGTTTCGGCGGTCGTCCTTGCCGAAGATCTCCACGAGGTCATTTTCGGGATGCTGCTTCGGGCTGATGCCGCCGTAGTTTTGACCGGGTTTTAGGGTGATCGAGTCTTGCGCATATTGACCGCGCAGGGTCTGAGCGCCATTTGAGTTCCACTCGGGCCAGTAGAGCGGTTGGTGGTTGTGCCAGAAGCGGGAGACGTAAACGTTGCCGTTGGCAGAGACGGAGGGAAGTCCACCTGCCAAAGTGATGGACAATGCGATGGCTACAATGAGGAGACGCATGGGGAAGGGGTTCGAGTTTCCGGGCCGGGAGGAATTTATCCATCCCGGCACGTTCGATTATGGTGTTCCTTGGATGTGGATGCGCATGAATGCGCGGGGGTTGGTGGTGGCGTCGAAGGTGAAGACCTTTCGCTTGAAGCCAGCGGCGACGCCATTTTGGTTCGGATCATTCGTTCCTTGGATTCCAGTCGTCCAAGTGCCGCCAAGGTTGGTGGTGGACTGCGCGGTGATTGTCAGTGATGGATCGTCATCGCGAACCACGGCAGTGAGCTGAACGGATGTGCCGTTTCGAGTCATCTGCGGCAGGCGCGAGGCGTCGTTTGCGGAGGAACTTCCACCCAGTGCGTATTCGACGAATGCCGGAATCCCGTCATTGTCATTATCGCTGGTCGCAGACTGATCGGGGAACTGGCTATTGAAAGAGGATCCCGCTGTGACCGTGAGCGTTTGCGTCACATTGCCGGCGGGTTCGTAATTTTCATTTCCAGCCTGGCTGGCGGTAATGGTCACATTGCCGGCAGCAACACCCGTGAGGGTGGTTCCGTTGATTGTCGCCAGAGAGGTGTTCGACGAGGTGTAGGTTACGGTCAGATTCGAGGTGGAGGTGGCTCCGAGCGGGAGCGTGGCTCCAGTTGCCACGGTGGCGGGGTTCAGAGTGAAGCTGATTGTCTGAGCGGCCTTCTGGAACGTGATCGTCGCATTCACGGTAGCGCCTTCACGCTCGGCAGTGGCGTTGACGGTGGCGCGGACGATCACGGATCCATTGCCGGAGTTGATCGTGAGCTGGGATCCATTGAGGGTAACCTTTCCAGTATCGCCGCCCACGAGAGAATAGGTAACCGGCGCAGGCGGTGTGGAGGTGGCGGTGAGGTTGACCGTGGTGCCAAATGTTGCGAACTGCGAAGGCTGGAAGCTTAGCGATGTGGGCGAGACATCGATGAGCTGGAGGTATTGAGCCTGATGGCTTCCGGTGCCTGAATTCGTATTCGGAATTCCGACGAAAAGTCCGTTGTCGATGAGGTCGGCTCCGGTGCGGTGGGCGACGGTGCCGTTTTGTGTCCACACAAAGCTGTTGGGATTGTCAGCAAGAAGGTCTCTCACATTGTAACGCCGGGCGCGATCTATCCCGAAGTAGTTGAGATCCGTGCCGGGGACTTTGGCATTAAGATCAAAAGTAGCAGTGACGGAATTGTTGGTCCAATGGTTGTTGTTTACGAAGGCGAAAACAACGGAGTTCGCTCCGCCGGCGGTTTGGCCGAGATTCTGGACCTTGCCAACCGCCAACATGTTATTCTCAAAACCGGCGTTTTGCCCGGTCTTCGATAGGAAATACATGTTCTGCCCCATGAGTGCGGGGGCGGCGAGGCGGGCTTTGTTGACGCGGCCGTAAAACTCCTGCAAGCGCCACTCATCGGCGGTGCGATTGCCCCAGATCGATGCCATGTGGTTGTAGACTTTGAAATTCGGGATGTTTTTTCCGAAGTTCTGCTCGTATTTGGCGAAGTTGTTAGCGGCATTGATGGTGCCGAAGTTCGCTTCGCTGGCGCCGTAGCCGGTCTTGCTATTTTGCGCGCCGGCTTCCTGGCCATACATAAGCATGGGGATACCGTCGAGGGCTCCGGTTTGCGCGTAAGCGTAGGCCAAGCGCCAGACATCGTTGTGCGGGAAGACTTCGTCATGGCTCACGAGGTTGTTGAGGAGCGTGACATTATCGAAGGACTGGCGACGGTCGTCGAACGCCTTGAATGTTTCGCCGGTGCTTGGCGTTTTGGCAGTGCCAGCTCCGCCGTTGGCCGGGTAGCCGAAGAAGGTGTCGCGCCAGTAGAACACGATGTTTTCGTTGAGCACATCGAAATGGCGAGCGGAGCGGTAACCGACACCGTGGCGGCTACTGTTGCCAACCGTGCGGGCTCCGTCGAGCGACTCCGCCATGTAGATGAAGTCCCACTTGCGAGCGCGGGTTTTGTTGATGGTGTATTCCCAAAACTGGTTGGGCAGCCCTTGGGCAAAGTCGCAACGCAGGCCGTCAATGCCAACATGGGATTGGTTTTTCGGCGTGGAGGAGGTGTGGCCGGATTTTTCGAGCCAGTAAATGGGATAGTGGGCGAAGTAGTTCCAAACCTGACGGGTCGTATCCGTGTGGCCGGCGAAATCGTCGCGCTCGAGGAGGAAGGCGAGTTTGAACGCGTTATCGGGATAAGATTTATCGGGGTTTTGCGTGCCCTTTTCCTTCACGAGGGCGTCGTAGTCGCCGAAGAAGAATTCGCGGACATCGGTCCAGTTGCCGAAATCATTTCGGTCGGGAGCAATGGCGATTTCGGTTCTGTTCCCGGCCGGAGTGCCGGGGAAACCTTCCTTGGCATACCAACCGGGATTGAAGTCGCGGATTTGTTGGGATGCATTGGAGGTGATTCCGAGGGCCACGGCGCCTTGGCCCATGATCACATCGGGGGCGCTGTGGTTGAAGGTGCCGTCCATCATCACGCCCACGCCCCATTGGTCGAGACGCTGGACGAAGGTTTGGAATTCGGAATCGGCGCTGGCAGTGCTGTTGCCGCGGCCAAGCATGGGGGCCACAGACCAGTAGTCGCGCACGGCGTATGGGCTGCCGGGGTCAAAGGGTTGACCCGGGGTTTCCGGATTGATGTCGCGGCCATCGACACCAATCGGATGGATTGGTTGGAGCCAGAGCATGTTGACGCCGAGGGCGGCGTAGTGGTCTTTGTTTAATGCATCGGGGCGGCCATCGAAGCCACCGGATTCACCGGGAAGGGCTGGATCGTTGACGAGGTCGAGGAATGTGCTACGACCGCCAAATGTGGTGTCCTTGGCCTCCACGATGAGGGGATTGACCTCATACATGTTGATTTGGAGCGCCTTCTTTGGCGAGACAACGACCGCGCAATCGCGGCGCAGGCCGTTGTCGGTGAAGTAGATGAAGTTGTCGTTGTTAACCCCGGAGACCTTGTAGCGGACTTGGAGGCGGTAGGCGCCGCAGAGTTCGACTGGAAGCGTCGCCGTGTAATAGCCGTCGGCGTTCGGGCCGGACATGGTGTGGGCGCGGAAATAGGTGTTCGAAGTGGTTGTAACCGTTGAAGGATCTTCCTCAAGAACGGCGAAATCGCGGCGATTGAGGTTCGTGAAGACTTCGACTTGTGAAGGAGCGACGGCTGTATTCGGCTTGAATTTCACCGTGAGGCTGGATTTGTCGCCAGCGACTTCGTCGAGATAGAAGCGGCGGAGACCATAGTTGCCGTCGGTGTCGTTGCCGTTGACCGAAACGATCATCTCGGGGTTGCCGACGTCGAATCGACCGTCGAGGTCGTCATCGCGGATGGAGGCGGTGTTGAGCGGTTGATATTCGGGAATTTCGAGGTCGTTGCCGGAATTGCCGTAAAGCGGCGGGGCTTGGGAGAGGATGGTTCCTCCAAATCCGCCGGAGTAGGCGACGGCTGCGATGTAAATGATGCGCGGGACGGAGCCAAAGGCTTCAACGAGATCGAACTCGCCTTCGACGGCTTGACCTTGGTTGCCGAGCCAGTTGCGGCCAGCCGCTTTGAAACCATAGGTCGAGGCGACATTCGGAGTGGAGAACAGCCAGGGCTTGGAGTTGTCTGTTCCATTGAAGTTGCCGTAAACTTGACCGGCTTTGGCCGAGGTGCCGTTGCGGTAGATGCGGAGGTCGTTGAAGTAGGGTTGGCGCTGGTCTCCGTCGGCAAGACCTTCGGCGTAAAACTCAATTTGCGTCGGAGCTGAAGATGATACTGTCAACTCACGGGTGAAGATACCTCCACCACGCTGGGTCGTCCGAACCAACAACTTGTTATCTGCAGTGCGGGTGATGCTCCAGTTCATTGTTTGGTTGCCATAGCCCATGCCAGAACTACTGCCACCTACGCTGATATCAGACGATCCTAAATTTTCCACATTCATAACAAATGTGCTTCCAGCCCAAAGGTTAAATCCTTTTTTTCCGTTAGCTCCATTTCCACCGTCCCAGTTAATACCCCATTGAAAAGCAATCGAGTCTCCAACGGCTAAGGGAGAGGAGAAGGGACGGAACGCTTTAACGGATGAGCCGGCTTTGGCCCAAAGACCAAATGATTGAGAACTCATTCCAGAAATACTTGCTGCCGAGGGATTCCCAACAAATACACCAGACTGTCCTCCGGTCGCATTTATTGTCCATGCGCCAAAGCCATTACCTTGGTTACCTCCGTTTGCCCAAGAAGAGTAATTTGAGGCCGCGTCGGAAGCAGTGGCGGGACCAGCCGTGACCGGGTTACCAAACTGATCTGTGATGTAAATAACATGGTCGTTGCCGCCGCCTTTGGGTGACCAGGTGGCGGTGTAGAGTTTGTTGCCGCGGATGGCTGCATAGATACGCATTCCGTTGTCCGAGACAACGAAGTTCTGGCTGTCGAACTGGCCGTCCATGACGAAGGCCGCGCTGGTCGAGGCTGTCCATGAGTTTCCTCCAGTGGTGTCCGTTGTTGAACCGCTACGGAAGGAGTAGGCTACCGAGGTTGCGCCAGAGGGCACCGTGTAGGAATAGGTGAACTCGGTGGGACCACCGGTCATGGTAAAGGTCTGGTTGGATCCGCCACCGGTGGGTGTGAATGTGACATTGACCGAAGTGGCGTTGGCCAACGGACCGTCGTTCGGGCGGTAGGTGATGGTAACAACCTTGTTGCCGCCGGACATGCTCAGGCTCGACGAGGCGAAGGATCCGACCGTGGCGGGCGGGACACTGGCGCCATTATACATGTCGTAAGCGTAGACATTGCCGCTGATGCGGAAGCCGCGGATCAATTCGTCAATGTTCTTCACGCTATCGCCGTCGGAGTCGAGGTCGCCGTCCCATGTGCCATTATAGAATGTTTCGGCATTCATTGGGTTGAGGCGGCTCCATTGCTCGCCGTAGTTCGGAATATTGTCCAAGCCGGCGCCGTCACCAGGGAGGGCGCGGTTGGGACCGGGGTTCCGTCCGCTGAGGAAGTTGTTCAACTCGATATCGTCCGGCAATCCGTCGCCATCGGAATCGTGCAGATTTTGGCCATAGAGATTGAAGACAACGCGGCGGGCCACGCGGTTTTCCTGGCCACTTTTCGTGACAACAGCTTCGAAGAAATTGGGGCCGTTAACGAAAGCGCCGAAGAAGATTTTATCCACCCCGCCTTGGCGGTAGCGACCGGTAAATGTGGACTCGAATTTTCCGCTGCCGACAGGGTTTTCCACGAGAGCGGGCTGCTCATAGCCGTTCCAGAAGAGTTTGATGTCACTGGCGGTGATGCCTTGGCCGGTGGGAACTGTGACGACGGTTTTGAAGAAGGGTTCGGCAATCGTAGCGCCACTGGCGTGGTTGATGGCGATGGATTGGCCGGAGGTATCAACTGTGAAATTGCGTGTGAGCGTGGAGTTGTTAATGACGCCGCGCGTGGAACCGCGATCGGCCTCGGTGGCGGAAAGCCGGATGGAATTTGCTCCAGATGAGAGCCCATCAAGTGCGATGCGCCACTTGCCCGCGATCACTTGGTCCGCTTGCTGCGAAGGACCGTTGTTTATTGAATAAGTGAGATTGTGCAGAGTGCGATCGGCATTATCGATGGTGACGACTCGGGCTCCTTCGATGGTTTCTCCCTCATTGAGGTTGGCGAATGTGAGGTCTGGTCCGCGGCGGTCCACATAGACGGTGGTGGTGAATGTTTGGTAAAGGGGGGGGTTGTTGTTGGTGCGGCCGTTGAAAACGCGGGCCTTGATGGTGTGGAGGCCTTCGGGGACATTCGTGAGGTCGGCTTCGAGACGGTAGTGACCATCAGTGACCTTAGTCATTTGCTCAAAGCCGCCGATGACCATATCCTTTCCGCCGAAATCCTCGGCGCTGGCATTCAGGCTGCGGCCTTGGCCCCATTTCAGAACGACGTTGTCCACGGTCTCGCCACCTTGCAAAGGTTGGCGGTAGTAGACATTGATGGTGGCATTATTGCCAGTGAGGCGTGTGATGGTGCGGCTTTTAGGAGCCGCGTCACGACCACCAGGAATCACCCAAGGCATGGTGGAGACTCCAGAGCCGCCAAAGGTGATAGGATTGCCGGTAGATGGGCCCTCGGCATTGAAGGGCGCGTAGCAAACAAAGCCCTGACCCCACCAACCCGGGACGCGGATGTTGACCTTGCCGTCGGAGCCAACGGTGACGGTGTCGGGGTTGCGACCGGTGTAGTCTTTGAGGAGCGTTCCGGGCGCGAAGGAAGTTTGGATGCCGTTTCGGGTTTGGTCCGAACCGGAATCGTTCAAAGCGACCAAAAGAAGACCTTCGCCGGCGTTCGGCTGGCCGTTGTTATTCGTATCTTCGTAACGCTCGTGAACGAAAAAGTCGCCCTCGGCCCAGCGGGTCCATTCCCTGCCACGGGCAAATTGGTTGTGGATGTAAATGAGGTTGGGAATCGTGCCCATGTTGTTGTCACCCAAAGCGCCGTCATAGCCTTTGCGCATCCATGTGATTCCGTTTTCTTCTTTGTCCTCGTTGTCAGCGAGGTTGTTGCCGGTGAAGTAAACAACGGGCGTGCCGACGCGGGTCAGGATGTAAGCATAGGCCAGTTCGAGTTTGCCCGGAGGATCTTCATCGTGGCTGTGGGCAAAAATGACGCCTTCTTCGGGACTGAAACCGGCGCCGATATTGTCCAGAGCGGCCAAATTGCCGCCGTTGAAAGCGGCCATAATCATCTGCGACTTGCGGGGGAAATCGAGGTAGCGGGTTTTGATGCCCCAGTCGGGGTTGCTTGGATTGCGCCAATAGTCTGTTTCGCCAATCGACCCGATGAAAAACTCCGAATAAACCAACGCGTCGTCGCGCCGGATGTAATTGGAATACATGTCGTCAAAGGGGTTGGCGTCTGTAAATCCGCGGCGCTCATTGAAGTTTTTCTGGATGTTGTATATAAGTGTTTGGTCCTTGGTCGCTTGGTCTTGTCCGGGCAAGCCGAAGTATTCCTTACCGACATGCTTGGGGGCGTCGAGGCGCACGCCGTCGTAGTCCATGGCGTAGCCGAGCCAGTTGATCCAGCGGGTGACGAACTGGCGTGAATTTTCGGTCACATAACCGGTTTGGTTGAAGTAGGGGTATTTCTCGGGTTCTCCGGGATGGCGGACGAACGGGGTGGGGTCGGGGGCGTATTTGGGTTCGTTGTTCCCTTGGAAGCGACCGTCGAATTCCAGAACGATATCCATCAAGCTAACGAGTTCTTGGTGCAGCGTTCCACCGTAGCCGTTATCAGGCGACCATTGGAACATGCGGGGCGCGCGCTTGAACCCGCCGGGTTGGCCGGCATCCACCCAAACATGGAAATCCTGTGGCACCATGCCGGGATAGGTGCGGTAGTCGGGGCCGTTGCCGGTGTGGTTGAAAACGATGTCCGGATAGATTTTGAGGTCCATCTGGTGGGCATTGTCCACCATGTTGCGCAAAGCCGTGCGCGATCCGTAACGTGTCTCCCAGTGGCCGCGCTGCGGGTGGTCGCCGAGGTCGAAACGATCGAAGGAGTTGTAGCCGACATTCCCGCCGTAAGCGTGCGGGTAGGGACCACCGATCGGGGCCTTGCCCGGCGGCGGCGTCCAAATGGACTCGTAACCGATCTCCGCGATCTCCGGCAGGCGTTGATAGATTTCATCCCAGCGGGTCTCGAAATACTGGATGATGACTTCGGAAGTGGCGCGCGGAGGAATTGCAATCGAAGCAACGGCGGCAGCGGCGAGGAGGGTTTTACGCATGATGGGGTTTTTGGGGATGAGGTATCGGGAGCAGAAAAAACTAATGCAGATCAAGCAGGGTGAAAAGGGCGTCAGTCAAGAAATCTATTGAACAGTTCAAACCCTCAGACAGTCGAGCGGCAGGTTTTGTTCATTTGAGAAGAGGCGCCTCTATAGCGAGGACAACGCGTTTGCGAAAATGCGGCTTTACAGGTTGAGCGACGCGGCTTAGTTTCCACCCTCCGCGGGACAAGTTAACCACCACGAAATATCCCCCAAAAATGGAAGCAACAGAGCGCCGCCCGGAACTGCTCATCCAAAGACCGGCAGAACTTTTTCCAAGAGGATTGAGGGTCGCTCGAGGCTCTGCTCGGGAACGGTTGCTGATGGTTCTGCTTCTAGTCCTCGATTGTGCGATTTGGGTGAGTGCGTATGTGGGACTTTCCGAACTCACCGGCGAGTTCAACGAATACGGTCTCTCAGAGGTGATTATTCCGATGGTTTTGTCTGTCTTTACCCTCTCACTGGTAGGCGCATACAACCCGCGCTCGGACATGAAGTCCCTCTCTTATGCCAGCGAGCATGTCATCGCTTGTTTCGTGGCATTCCTGCTCTCGGCGGTCGTGGTTTACATCGTTGCTTCGTTCGGGGGCAATGTCGCCTCCAGTCGTGCGATTTTCGGCGCCTCCTTCCTGATTCTTGGCATCGCCACCCTGGCGCAAAGGCGGCTGTTTTTCTCAACCTCCTCGCGCACCCGCGAGAACCGCCGCCTGCTGGTCATCAGCGACGCCGAATCCGGCGAGCGATTTTTCAAAAACCATGTCGCCAACAGCCAGCGCCAGCGCCTGCATTTCTTCGCAACGGGCGACGCGGAAGTCGGCCGGAATGTCGCGGGCCCGGGCACGCCGGTTTACGAGGACACCGCCGCGAATGTCCTGAAGAACCTCGAGGCCAACCCCGATGCCGAACACGAAGCCATCGTCATCGCCTCGGCCACGGACACCGTGGACAACGAAGTCCTCACCGGGCTGGTCGCCGTCCACTTCCAGGAATTGCCGGTCTATACGATGCACTCGTTTTTCGAGACCTATTGGCAAAAGATGCCCCCCGACCTCCTCAGCCGCTCCTGGCCGCTCGACTCGGGCTTCCAACTCGTGCAGCACTCCGCCTTCGCCTCGTTGAAGCGCTTGTTCGACATCGTGGTGGCCGGCGCCACTCTCATCATCACAGCGCCCCTGCTCGCGGTCGTGGCCGCCATCATCAAACTCGAAGGCAAGGGACCCGCCATTTTCAGCCAAACCCGCGTCGGCCAGCACGGAAACCTCTTCACCCTCTATAAGTTCCGCACCATGGAAGTCGGCAGCGAATACAAGGGCCTCTACACCGTCGAAGGCGACCCCCGCGTTACCAAAATCGGCCGCATCCTGCGCGCCACCCGCCTCGACGAACTTCCCCAGCTTTGGAATGTCCTGCGGGGCGAAATGAGCCTCATCGGACCGCGCGCCGAGTGGATCAAGTGCGTCGAGAACTACGAAAAGGAAATCCCCTACTACCACTTCCGCCACCTCGTCCGCCCGGGCATCACCGGCTGGGCACAGGTGAACTACACCTACGGTTCGAGCGTCAACGACACCATGGAGAAGCTCATGTATGACCTCTACTACATCCGCCATTTCTCGCCCGCACTCGACGCCACGGTGATCCTGAAGACGCTCCATGTGATGTTGTTCGGGAAGGGCCGCTGACCGCGCGTGGAAAAATCCCCGCCGCCCGCGACAGCCGGGCCACAGATTTTGCCCATGGAAAAAAACGGCGCCGCCGGTGCCTGGCTGGCTTTGGGTTCGCTCGCGGCCGTCTGGTGGTTGTCGGTCCGGATGCTTTGGAACGACTGGGAAATCGACCCCCAATACAGCTACGGATTCCTCGTCCCGATCCTCTGCGCCGCGCTCGCTTACCAACGCTGGCAGGACCGCCCCGCCCCCGCACCACCGGCCGGTTGGGCCGCGGCCGCCATTGCCATCCCGCCCGTCCTGCTGCTCGGCGCCATCCAGCCGGTTTTCGAGGCCAACCCCGAGTGGCGCATCCTCGGCCTCGCGGGCGCCCTCTGCGCCACCGCCGCCACATTCTGCACCGTTTACTTGATCGGCGGGAAACCCTGGGCCGGCCACTTCGCCTTTCCGGCCCTGTTTTTCCTCATCGCCGTCCCGTGGCCGCGCAACGCCGAGGAAGCCATCATGGGATTCCTCATGGAAAAAAACGCCATCGCCGCCCTCGAGGTCCTGCATTGGTGCGGCTACAAAGCCATCCGCCGGGGCAACCTCATCGCCCTCCCGAACGGCACCATCGGCGTCGAGGAAGCCTGCAGCGGCGTGCGCTCGCTCCAGAGCGGAATCATGGCGGCCCTGTTCTTCGGGGAAATTTTCCGCTTCGGCGCCTTTTCGCGCAGCATGCTCGTCGCTCTCGCAGTCGGCGTTTCGATCGTGGGAAACTTCCTGCGCGCCACCGGGCTTTCCATCATCGCATCCCACCAAGGCGTCGCCGCAGTGGACACATGGCACGACTTCGCCGGCTACGCCGTCCTCGTTGCCACACTCGGCACCCTCTGGCTCGTCAGCCATTCCAAAAACAAACGCGCTGGAACATTGCCCGCCCCCACCCAACCAACGCTCCCGCCATTCCGCTTCCCCCGCCCCGCAGGAGCGCTCTCCATTTTCCTGCTCGCCACCTCCGCCGCCAGCCTCGCGGGAACCGAAGCCTGGTATCGCCTGAGGCAACCCGCCGCCCCCGCCCCGCCCGCATGGACGGTGAATCCCGGCACACCAGGCACAAAAAGCATCCCGATTGCCGACCGCACCCTCCGCATCCTTTTCCACCCCGAGGGATTTTCGGAGAAATTCCGCGGCCCCGACGGGCGCCAGTGGTTTTTCTTTTTTTTCCGCTGGGAACCCGGCCGCACCGCCACACAGGCGCTCGGCATCCACGACCCCCGCACCTGCCTGGGCAGCCTCGGCATGGAAATGAAACGCCGCCTGCCGAACATGTCGATCACGGCCCGCGGCGTGGAATTCCCCTTCCGCGTCTATGAATTCGAGGACTCCGGCCGCCAACTCCTTGTCTTCCACGCTATCATGTCCGACGGTCCCAACCCGCACCCCATCCCCTACCTCGACGACCCCACGCCATTCGACTCCCTCCGCGGGCGCTGGGAAGCCGTGAAAACCGGTTCCCGGAACAACGGCCAAAGCCTTCTTGAGGCCGCCGTCTGGGACACCGATAATCCGGTTGCCGCCGCCGAAACCCTGCGCCAATTCCTGGAACAGGCCGTCAGCACAACGCCCAAAAATTCCACAGCCAGCCACCAATGACCGATCCGGAGGAAAAACCCGCCAAGCCCCGCAGGAAAAAAACTGCTTCCCCCGGTCCAACCGCCGCGCCGCGCCCCCGCGGCCGCCCCAGAAAAAAAGCCGATCCGGCGCCCGTGGAACCGCCCGAAACGCAGAAGCCCGTCCAGACCCCCGCCAACGAACTCCCCGACTACGAACTCGACGAGCCGAAACGCCGGGCCCACCACTGGCTCCTCGACCAAATCGCCGACATCCGCGTCCGCATCGTGCTCGGCCTCGTCGCCCTCGGCTTCATCGCATGGCTCGCAGCCCCCCCGCTCTACCGCGAAATCAAAGCCCGCCGCGCCCTCCACCTCATGGAGAAATCCGAGGCTGCCGCATCCAACGGCAAAATCGAGGAGGCCGTCACCACCATGCGCCAGGCCGTCCTCATGTCCCCGGGCAACGAGGAAGTCTTCCGCCGCGTCCGCGCCCTCAACGCCAGCTTCGGCGACCCCGGTTCCCTGAATGCCATTGCCAACGCCATGATGGACGGCCAGGCAAACACCGACGAAATCCTCGTCGTCGCCGAGCAGTCCATCAAATCCGGCCAAAAAACCCTCGCCCGCACCGCAGTTGACAAGCTGGCCACCGTTGCGTCCCCGCGTAAAACCGTCGCCGAAATCAAACTCCTCGACGCCGAAGGCCGCCGCAGCGACGCCCTCGCCCTCGCGAAAAAATCCATCGCCGGCCTCGAGCCCGCCGATGCCGACAAAATCAAGCTCGCCACCGCGGAGGTCATGCTCGCCGACGACCCCGCCACCAGCCAAACCCTGCTCCTCGACCTCGCCGCCAAGCCCTCTCCCGAAGGCCTTGCCGCCGCCCGCATCCTCGCAAACAGCCGGCTCTCGAAACCAAAAACCGCCGCAGGCCCCTCCCCCTCGAAAGCTGCCGACATCCTCGCCGCCCATCCCCTCAAATCCCCCGACGACCTCCTCCTCGCCGCCGACCTCCGCATTTTGGAGGACCCCTCGTCGAAGCGCACCGTCATTTCCGAACTCAAAAAACAGCGCGCCAAAGCGCCCGATGCCGATGCCCTCGCCTTCGCCCGCTGGCTGAACCGTCGCATGGCGCACAGCGACACCATCGAATTCGTCGGCCGCGAACGCGCCATCGGCCACCAGGATTGGCTCCTCGTCTACCTGGACGCCCTCGCCGCGCAAAACCAATGGTCCGATGTCTTCAATATCCTCGACGCCGAGCAGGTTGCCGGCCTCTCAGAAAGCATCCGCCTCCTCTTCCTCGCCCGCTCCGCCTCCGAATCCGGCGAGAAGGAAAAAGCCGATGCCGCTTGGGACGAAATGCAAACCGGCCTCGCTTTCGAGAAACCCGAAGTCGCCGCATTCGTCGCATCCTACGCCATGCGCGTCGGCGAGCGGGACCAAGCCCTCAGGGCCTACACCACCATGTCGAACCGCAAGGAAACCGCTCTCGAAGGCTACCTCGGCCTCATCCGATGCTGGCCGTCCAACGCCCCCGCCTCCGAACTCCTCCCGGTCTACACCGATTTCGTCGAAACCTTTCCCGCCATCAGCGATGCGCACACCGACCTCGCCTACCTCAAGCTCCTCACGAAAACCGCCACCCGCCGCACCGCCGCCGAGGCCCTGGAAACCTACAACAAACAACCCTCCTCCCTCGCAGCCATCAGCGTCGCCGCGCTCGGCATGCTCCGCACCGGCGACTTCGCGCGCGCCGACGCCCTCTACAACGGCAAAGTCATCGCCTGGTCCACCGCCCCAGCCCCCTGGAAAAACATCCGCGCCGCCGTCCTCCACTCCCTCGGCAGGAAAGAAGAAGCCGAATCCCTCCTGTCCGGCGTGGACCGCAATACCCTCCGCCCCGAAGAGCGGGCACTCCTGCCCGCCGAAGAGCCCGCCGGCTTCCAGCCATAAAATAGTGGGGCGGATCCGCCGAAACCGCTTCAACCCAAGCGCCGCCGCCGAAACCAAAAAAACGCCCCCACCGCAACGGCGAACAACGCCAACGCCCGCGGCTCGGGAATGGGATTGGGATAGAAGCCAGCCGTGAATCGAATGTCCGCCGCTGGAATATCCAGCCCGTTCGGCTTCACGCCGGCATAGCCGTTCAGCCCGTCATACAAAAATTCGAACGCATTGATGACATTCCTCCCCGTGTTGAAAAACTGGCCCTGCAGCGGCGGCTGGTTCTCGGAAAAATCCCCCGGCAGCGGCGCAAACCAACTTGTCGAAGTCGGGTCCAAAAAATTCCCATCCTCGCCGTTGACCACATAGCTGACCTCGCCTCCGGAATTCAGCAGGTGGACCACGAGCGAGTTCTCTGTCGTGAAGTCGGCCGTCCCGGTTTCAGGCTGCCCGGGGAGCGTGAGAATGCCGGAATTGATTCCAATATCTACCACGACTTGCCCGCTGCCCGATTCCACGCCGCCATAGACCAGAGTGCCAGTCGGTGCTTGCCAATCGGGGACGACACCTGGATTTGGCTGCGTGTAGCCGGTTGGCAGGAGGTTCGTGTAGGCGAAGCCCGTGGTATTCGAAGTCAGCCCGAGCTGGACCTGCTCTTTTTGGATGATGAACCCCGGGAGCATCGACCCATTCGCCATCGCACCGAGGTTGAGAAACGCGTTGTATTGCTGGTTGTAGGAATTGTTGTTCGGCGAGGTGCCGCGCCCGGTGCGGTCGAACCCCACGCCGAAATTCATCACCGGCGCGAGAATCCCGGGGTTTTGCAAATACGAAACCGCCTCGCCGCCGAAAAGCTGCAGCGTGGAATTCGTGAAACTACGGTTCGTCCCATTCGTAAGCATCGCGACGCCGCTTTCGATCAATGTGGAAAACGTGGTGGTCGCGCTCGCCGTGCCGGGCGGCGGCGTGGTGGAGCAGGCGAGCGTGTCGACCACGAGCATCGGCAGGCTGGCGGAAGCCGGTGCCAGAGAGGGATTGCTCGCGACCGCTTGTGGAAATGAGACCGTTTGCTGGTGCCAGGTGCCAAGGTAAACCCGGGCGCTGCTGTTGAGATAAACCTGCCCCGTAAAAAGCGCCGAGGACGGCGAAATACTCCCGCCCGCGAGAGCCTCGACCGCCACATAGAGTGCACGCGAACCGGTGTCCAAATTCACATCGAGCGTGTTCCCGCTGAACGAAAGCCGGATTTTTGGATCAGAGGGGGCGGAGTTGGCCCCGAAGCCCGGATTATTCTGATATGGCAGGGTGTAAAAATTTTCGAAGCCCGCATAGCCGGTGAAAGGATTGCCCGAGGCAAGGAGGGAAGCAGGCGTAGCCGGAATCCAAACCACTGCCGCAAGCGCAAGAAACCCTGCCATCCGCCGCATTGTTTTCATGCCTTGCGCTTCGAACGGAGCATTCGAAGAAAAACCAATCCCACGGCACCGAGCAACAGCAGCGCTCCGATCGATGGCTCTGGAATCACATCCAGACCGATCACGCCGGCCTGCATATCATAGATCAAGTCGTATTGGTAAAAGAGCGAGATGCCGGTGTTCAGGTAATAGGTCGTGTTGTTGGGGCGGTTGTTTTGAACCATCACATTCCCGCCATTGACCACGTTGTTCGTCGTGAAGTTCCCGATGCCGACGGTTTGATTCGATGTGGTCGTGCCGGTGAGAGTGAAAGCCAGATGGTCTTTGAGTTGGCCGGCATTCTGTTGCTCGTTGGACCAATCGATGAGAGATGCATACTCGGTAGGCAAACCGCCGGGGCTGAGTTGCGTATTGTGCAGCGTGGTGCTGGCTCCCGTGTCGGGGGTCATGCCAACACCGGTGCTCACGAGCGGGGGATGACCCGAGCGCTGAATCTCGATGTCCGCGTTGAAGAGTTGCTGACTGTAATAATCGAGACCCGAGACAGGCATCGTTGCGCCCTCGGGAGCCTGGGCGTCCGCATTCATCTTGAAATACTTCGCTGTCGGGCTAGCGGTATCCCCGGCCGTAAGACCGATTTTCAGACTCGCCGTTTTGCCTGCGAAGTCCGCGTGGATGCGGAATCCAGGGGTGACTCCAGAGCCGAAATTCATTTGCCCGATGAGATTCGTGATCCCGCTGGAGAAATTTCCCATGTTGTAGGCGAGGTTCATTCCGAAATCGCCGTAAAAAGCACCGTCGATCGGCGGCGAGGCGGTGGCATTTCCCGAACTCGTCCAGAGCTGGGTGGTCGCCCCATTGGACGGGTTGATTTTTTCAATTTGGTTCATTTGCCCGATCTGCGTGGTCGGCGCCGTGATCACGGAGGGTGTAGTGGAATTTCCGGACGCGAAGATCGAAACCGCGCCCTGCGCCACATTGCCGAAATAATTGAGCCCGCTGTCGTAGGCCGTATGGATTTGCTGGCTCGCGTTCACCGTCACACCGCCGCCCCACCACGGGGAGACTCCCGATACCGGGCTGTAGGCGGCGTAAAACCCAGTTCCACCCGTGTCGAATTCGAACAACTGCGGCGTCGCCCCGCTCCCGATCCCAACCCAAATGCCAAGCTTGTCGGCACCCGAATTGGTCGGCGTGAAGTGGAGGGGAACAGTGATCGGCGAATGGACGGTTGTTTGCGCCCGCCCGCAAACCATTGCCGACAGGAAAATCCCAGCGAAAATTAAAAGCTCGGGGACGCGTCGTTTTTTCATGGCTGAAAATTTCACGAAATTCGTCTGGCTGGGTTATCGAACCATTTTTGCAGGGTCAAGCAGCCTTGTATCCCGCCACAAACCCACGCCGGAATTCCTCGAAAGTCCCATCGAGAATCCGCTCGCGGGCCTGCCTCATCAGGTTGAGGTAAAAATGCAGGTTGTGCAGGGAAACAAGCCGCAGCCCCAGGATTTCCTCGGCTTTCACCAAGTGCCGGATGTAAGCCCTCGAAAAATCCCGGCAAGCCGCGCAGGTGCATCCCTCCTCGATCGGCGATGGGTCCTCGGCGAACGGCGCGTTTTTCAAATTCAGCGTCCCGCGAGCCGTAAATGCCGTCCCGTTCCTCGCCAGCCGCGTCGGCAGCACGCAGTCGAACATGTCCACACCCCTCGCGACCATTTCGAGCATTTGCGGCGGCGTCCCCAGCCCCATGGCATAGCGCGGTTTTTCCTCCGGCAAAAACGGCACGGAGTTTTCGATCGCCGCGAACATCTCGTGTTCGGGTTCGCCCACGCTCACGCCGCCGACGGCATATCCATCGAACCCCATTTCCACCAACGCCCGCGCGCTCCGTTCCCGCAGGTCGGGATAAGCGGAGCCCTGCACGATCCCGAAAACCAACGGGCGCCATTCCTGCGGCTGCGCATCCCACCAAGCCCGGCAGCGCTCCGCCCACGCGAGCGTGAGTTCGAGACTCTTCGCCGCATCCGCATGGCTGCAAGGGTGCGGCGGGCACTCGTCGAACAACATCACAATGTCCGACCCCAAATCGCGCTGGATTTCCATCGAGGTCTCGGGGCCGATGAAGGTGGGCGTGCCGTCGAGGTGGTTTTGGAAATGCACGCCCTCGGGCGTCACACGCCGCAACTTCGCGAGCGAGAAAACCTGGAATCCCCCGCTGTCCGTCAAAATCGGGCGGTCCCACGCCATGAATTCGTGCAACCCGCCGAGCCGCCGGATCAACTTTTCGCCGGGGCGAACATGCAGGTGGTAGGTGTTGCCAAGGATGATCTGCGCGCCGAGTTCCCTCAACTCGTCGGGCGAGACCGCCTTCACGGTCGCCTGCGTGCCCACCGGCATGAACACAGGCGTTCGGACCAACCCGCGGCGGGTTTGCAAAATCCCCGCCCGGGCTTTTCCCTGCGTGGCTTCGACGGCGAACGCCGCGCTCAACCCTTCGGCTTCGGTGCGATGCCGGCGACGCTCAACGAGACATCCACCGTGTCGGAGACCTTGTCGAGGTTCTCGCCCTGCTTGATTCCAAATTCGCCGCGGCTGATTTGGAAGTTCGTGCGGACAACAAGGATGTCGCCTTCCATTTGACCATTCGAGCGGTCGGCGAGGCGCCCCGGCAGGTAATCGACCTTCACCGGCACGGTGATTTCCTTGGAAACGCCCTTGAGCGTGAAGACACCCTTCACATCGGCGGTGCCGGAGGTGTCGCTGCTCTTTTTGGAATTCAGGACTTCCTTGATTTCAAAAGTGATCTCGGGGTGTTTCGCGGCGTCGATCCACTCCTCGCCGAGCATGTGCTCCTGCATGACGGAGTTCGAGACCGTGAGTGATTTGGCATCAACCACGATCTTGCCCTCGATGTCCTCGGACTCGGCGGGGTCCGCCTCGATCGTGCCGCTGATCCCGCTCGCCGTGCCGCTGATGGATTCGAGCGGGGCGTCGAGTTTGAAGACGATGTTGTTGACCCCTTTCGGGTCCTTGAAGTCGAAGGTGATTTCTTCCGCGGTCGCGGGAAGGGCGAGGGCGGCGGTGGCGAGCAATGCGATATGGAGTTTCATGTTTGGTTTGTGTTTCTGGGTTTTCTAAAGACCGGCAAAAAGCCGATGGAAAAAACTAACACGGAGCCCGCGAGCCCCGCACCGAGAAAATCCACGCCGGGCACGAATTGTTTTTTCCAAACCGGATATTCGATCCCCGTCACCGGATCGGTCTCCATCGTCGCCACGGAAGTTTTCGTCCATCCGCGGTTCATCCCGGCAAAGACCCACCACGAAATGCAGACGACCGCCGCAAACAGCGCGAAAAGTTTCAGCAATTTCCCGACCAACGCCATCAGTCCGCGCCCCCCGCTGGTTGGATGTCATCCATCGATGGAACATCGACAAACACGCGCCCCTGGTCCAGCAACACCGTGCCTTTCGCCGCGACTTTCTGCCCTTTGAATTTCCCGAGCGCCCATTTGCTGAACTGCCCCTTGTTCCTGTCGAACGAAAGCATCACATCGCGGTCGGTGCCGCCCTCGAATTTCACGATAATCCGTCCGCCCTGCTCCTCGATGACCTCGCCCGCGACGCCCTTCACCGTCACTTCCTTGCCGGCGCGGTTCGAGATGTCCTTGCGGTCCGAGAATGCGAAAGTCGTCTTCTCCGGCGTGGGCGTGGCTGCCGCCTCTTTCTTTTTTCCAATCGCGCCGCCTCCTCCTCCCCCGCCGAATTCCTTGATCAAAACAATCCCCAGCAGCGTCACGCAAAAGAGCCCCGCCAGCGCGAGGATCATGAAATTTTGGTTTTTGTAGAACGGCTCGCGCGCCGGTTCGCCCTCGCCCGCAGGCGCCTTCGGCTTCTTGCCCTTCGCGGGTTTGGATTTTTTCGAGCCTTCAAGGGGAACCCCGGAAATGGACGGCTTGCGGCTCTCGGCTTGCGCGCGCTTTTGCAAAATCTCCCGCAACTCCACCGCCGCCTCCGCGGCTGTCGCCGGGCGCTCCTCGGCATCCAAAGCAAACAGTCGCTCCACCCAGTCCACCAGCGCCTTCGGCAAATCCGGGCGCAGCGTCCCGAGCGGTTCGTGCTGGTGTTGCAAATGCGCTGCCACCACCTCCGCCACCGTGTCTCCCTGGAACGGTGTCCGGCGGGTCAACGCCTGGTAGAAAACACAACCCATCGAATAAATATCCGTCCGGTGGTCGACCTTCTCCTTCTGCAACTGCTCGGGTGACATCGTGTAGATCGACCCCGTCAGCGCGCCGGATTGGTCCACGGTCTGCGTCTGCGCCGCCACCATTTGTTTCGCGAGACCGAAGTCCAAAATTTTCACCTGGAACCCGCCGCTCTGCAGCGCCGCGAGCATGATGTTGCTGGGCTTGATGTCGCGGTGGACGATCGACATCGCATGCGCCGCCGCCAAGCCCGAAAGGCATTGCCCGGCGAAGTCGCCGAAAAACTGCGCCGTCATCGGCTCGGTCACATCCTCGAGGTTTTGCCCCGCCACATATTCCATCACCACGAACAAATCCCCGCCCTCCTCGAGGAAGTCGTAAACCGTGACGATGTTCGGGTGTTGAAGGCTCGCCAGTTGCGTCGCCTCATTCATCGCACTCTCGCCATACGGGCTGTCGGGGTCGAACCGCACGCGCTTGATCGCCACCCAGCGGCGCAGCGTTTGGTCATAAGCGAGATAAACAGCACCCCCACCGCCCTCGCCGACGCGCCGGTCGACCGCGTAGCGCCCCCCGCCGATGAACCCCATGTCGCGTTGCCCGTCCACGGTCCACGACGAGAACACAGGCGCCCGGAATTTCAAGCGTCATTCCGCAACAATTCCACTCGAACCTCGCGCACCCGCCCGCCGGTTGGTAAAACCGCGCCGATGAGCGATGCATTCCAGCGAGCCCTCGCCGGCACAATCCCGGTCCTCGGGGAAATGAAGGATGGCTTGAAACGCCCGCCCACAGCCTCGCGCACCGCCCTCGCCGCCCTTAAAAAAACCGCCGCCGCGCGCCCGGCGAAAACCGATTGGACATGGGAGTCGTTGGAAAAAGCCGTGCTCGGCTGCATGAAATGCCCGCACCTCGTCCGCTCGCGCACGCAAGTCGTTTTCGGTGTCGGCAACCGAGAAGCCGAACTCCTCTTCGTGGGCGAAGCGCCCGGCGCCGACGAGGACGCACAGGGCGAGCCATTCGTGGGTCGCGCCGGTCAATTGCTCACAAAAATCATCGAAGCCATGGGCTTCACCCGCGAGACGGTTTTCATCGCGAACGTCCTCAAGTGCCGCCCCGACATGCCCGCCGGCGAATCTGGCAACCGCAAGCCCCGCGGCGAGGAAATGGCGACCTGCCTGCCCTGGCTCCGCGAACAAATCAAACTCGTCAAACCCCGCGCCATCGTCGCCCTCGGAGCCACCGCCGCCGAAGGTCTCCTCGGCGAAACCCGCCCGATGCGAGAACTCCGCGGCTCGTGGCTGGAATTCGACGGCATCCCCGTCATGACGACCTACCACCCCGCCTACCTGTTGCGGAACCAGACCATCACGGAGAAACGAAAAGTCTGGGAAGACATGCTCCTCGTCCTCCGCAAACTCGGGCGCGAAATCACCCCCAAGCAGGAACGCTTTTTCACACAGCCCGCCGCGTAGCCGATGTCCGCTCGCGACGCCTTCCACAGCCTCTTCTACAAATTCATCGTCGGCTCGCTGAAGCTGCTGCTCCGCTTCGGCTCGCGGGTGCAAATGCTCCGTTGCGCCCCGTTCCCCGCCGGCGCCTGCGTGATGGTCTCGAACCACATCAGCCACTTCGACCCACCGTTCCTCAGCGGATGGCTCCCGCGCAAAATCGATTGGATTGCCATGGTGGAACTCTTCGGCACCGCATGGTCCCGCGCCGGGTTCACCTGGCTCGATGTCATTCCCGTGGACCGCACCGGCGACGACCGTCAAGCCCTGCGCACCGCACTCAAGCGCCTCTCCGCCGGTCGCATGGTCGGAATTTTCCCCGAAGGCGGAATCCGCGATGGCGACCGCTCGATTTTGAACGGAGCCGAAATGCGCGAAGGCGCCTTCCTGCTCGCCGCAAAGGCAAATTGCCCCGTCGTCCCCGTCGCCATCCTCGGCAGCGAGCGCCTATACAACCGCCGCAACTGGCTCCCCTGGCGCCGCGCGAAAGTTTACATCGCCACCGGCGAGCCGGTTTTTCCCACACTTGAGGGCGGACGCAAAAAACTGCGCGACGACACCGCCGCCGCGCTCGTGCGGTTGAAAAACCTTCTCGTCGAAAAGTTCCAACTCGACGACAACGACCTCCCGCATTCTCCGCAGGAGCGCATGCGCGAACCATGATCACGCTTTTCGAAAAATCCGCCGCCTGGGTCGTTGACGGCACGATGTGCAACATGATGCACGCCGTCCAATGGCGCCGCCGCCGCGAGACCAACACCGTCGAGGAACTCTCCGCCTACCTCGCCAAATGCGCCGAAACCGACCGCGCCGATTTTTTCAAAGCCCCCCGTCCCGCGAACACCACCCTGCGCGACAATTGGCTCGAGTGGGACTCCCCGCTCCCGACCACCCACAAGGAAAACAACCGCGTGCGCGTCCGCTTGTTTCCAGCCCGCGACAAGGACGCCCCCACCGTCCTCATCCTCCACGCCCTCATGAGCGCGAGCGACATCGGCTACCGGCGCCTCGCCGCATGGTTCAACAACTACGGCTGGAGCGCCGCCTTCCCGCACCTGCCCTACCACTACTCGCGCACCCCTCGCGGCACCTGGAACGGCGAACTCGCCATCACCTCGAACCTCATCCGCAACGCCGAGGGCATCCGCCAGGGCGTCGCCGAACTCCGCCAACTCATGACGCTCCTGCGCATCCGCGGCGTCCGCGAATTCGGCATCCTCGGCACGAGCTACGGCGGTTGGAACGGTGCTCTCCTCTCCTTCCTCGAACCCGACTTCCGCTTCATCTCGCTCATCCAGCCCATCGTGAACATGGACAAGGCGGTTTGGGAAAACCCCGGCGCCGCCATGATTCGTTCGCGCCTGCGCAAACTCGGCCACGCCCGAGGCAACACCACCGGCTTCGACCACCTCGGCTCGCCGCTCCACGGCACTCCGATTTCCTCTTCCGCCGACACCCTCATCACCGCCGGCCTGCACGACCGCATCTCACCCGTCGACGACCTCGACCGCCTCGCCAAATCCTGGACCGGCGCCCGGCTGTTGCCCGTCCGCCAAGGCCATTTCGGCTACCGCGCCCTTCGCGAAACCGTCTCCCACATCGAAAAACTCATCGCCGCTTGAATCGGCAAAAACATCACATTATTGTGATGCCATGAAAACCGCGACCGTCCGCGACTTGCGCTACGATTTCCCGAAACTCGAAGCCTGGCTCGAAAGCGGCGAGGAAATCCTCATCACCAAACACGCCAAACCCGTCGCCCGCATCACCCGCGCGACAGCCTCCCGCCGCAAAAAGGCAATCCAACTCCCGGACTACAAAGCCCGCCTGGACCGCATCTGGGGCACCAAGGTTTTTTCGGAAAAGGAAGTCGAGGAAATGCGGGCATTCGAAACCGGCGAGCCGTGATTTTTTACGCCGATACCAGTTTCCTTTGCTCGATTTACCGCAAGCAGGTCCACACACCCGCAGCACTGTCCTTCCGCGAATCCATGGCGGAACCACTCCACTTCACCCGCCTCCTGGAATTTGAATTCCTCCAATCCATCCAGCTCCAAGTCTGGCTGAATTTCAGCGACCGCAAGAAAGGCTACCCGCAATCCATCGCCGACCAAATGGTCGCCGATTGGGAATCCGATGTCGCCGCGGGCACCAACGAACTCGTCCCCTGCGACCTCGACGCCGTCCTGCGCCTCTCCGGCACCTTCGCGCGCCAGCGCACCACGAAAGGCGGTCACCGCACACTCGATATCATGCATGTCGCCACTGCCGTCCACCTCGGCGCGAAGCAATTCCTGACCTTCGACTCCCGCCAGCGCCAACTCGCCAAATACGCCGGACTCCGCATCCCGCTCTGATTCCAAAAAGGTTTGTCCCCACGAATCGCCAGGAGGGCGCTGTTTGTCAGCGCCGGAGCCGTCCTCGCAAACACTCCGATCCGGCTTTACGAACCAAAGCCCTCCCAAACACCCCCACCCAGCCCCAACTTCTCCAGCAACCTCGGAATATCCACATGCGCCGCCACCAAATCCTTCACGCGTTGGATTTTTTCCGTATCCCCCGGCTGCAGCTTGATCCGCATCGAGTGGATCCGCTTTGCAATCGAATAACTATCCATCGGCGAAACCACCACCGGCAACCCGCTCTCCGCGAGCATCTGCATCAACTTCGGGTGCGGCACCAACCCATCCGACAAAACCAAACCCGCCAACTTCCCTCCCTCCGCCTCCGCAATCGCCGCGAGCACGATATCCTCGCGGTCGCCCGGCACCACCAAGAGCGTCCCCGCGCCCAACCGCCCGGGCAAATTCGCCGAACTCACCGCCCCGATCACAATTTCGCCCGCCACAATCCCCGCCGGCGCCGCATTGCAATGGAACGCCCCCTGGATTTTCCCCGCCACCTGCCCCAGCGTCGGCTGCGCGAGCATCCGCTGCATCGGCAAAACCCCGAGCAACTCGATCCCCAGCCGCCTGAATCCCCGCCGCGCGAAATCCCCCACATACTCCAGCTTGTCCTCGAGAACCTTGTTCATCACCACACCGACGATCTCGACGCCCTCCAACTCGAACAGCGCTTTGTTGAGCGCCCCCTCGTCGATCGGTCGCCCGATCCCACCCGGCGTCACCAGCAACACCTTGCTTCCCAGCAGCCGCGCCACCGTGGCATTCGACAAATCAAAAACCGCCCCCACGCCCGCATGCCCGCTGCCCTCGATGATCGTGAAATCCTTTTCCCAACACGCCCGGTCGAACGAATTGCGGATCCGCTTCGCAAGCGCATCGTGGTTCGACTCGTTGATGTAGCGCCGCGTGAAATCCGGCTCCACCGCGATCGGGCTCATGTGCTCGATCGGAATCCTCGGCTGGAACACCGCCTCCATGAGCAGGCTGTCGTCGTCGATCCGCCGCCCGTCCACTTCCGTGAACCTCTGCCCGACGGGCTTGATGTAGCCGATGCGCCCGAGCCGCTCGCTCAACGCGGCATAGAGCCCGAGCGACATCGTCGTCTTGCCGGTGTCCTGCTCGGTGGCGGCAATGAAAAGGCGCGGCGTGACCGTGTTCACCGGCTCAATCCACAGGCTCCTCGGCGGGATAAAGCTTCCGGTATTCGATCGCCTGCAAACCCACCAGCGCCGCCATCGCCACGATCCCCTGCGGCGTGCAGCCCCGCGGCAAATCCGCCGCCGGCTTGGTGAACCCCAAAAACATCTGCCCGTAGCTCTCGCACTCGGCGAAAAGTTGAACGAGCTTCACCGCGATGTTCCCGCTGTTGAGGTCGGGGAAAACCAAAACATTCGCGCGCCCGCCCACATGGCTCTCGCCCATCTTGATCTCGGCGAGCGCCGGGTTCAGCGCCGCATCCGCCTGCATCTCGCCGTCCACCGACATCTCGCAGCCAGCCTTCTCCGCAATGTGCCGGGCGAGTTCCACAGCCGCCGCCACCTTCTGCGTTGATGGCGTCCTCGCGCTTCCCTTCGTCGAAAAGCTCAGCATCGCCACGCGCGGACGCCGCCCGAAGACCTGCCTCGCCAGCATCCCGGTTTGCACCGCGATCGTCGCGAGTTGTTCCATCGTGGGGTCGGGCACCACGCCGGTATCGGCAAAAAACAAAACCCCGTCGTCCCCATGGTCCCGCGACTTCAATTCCACAATCGTGCAGGACGAAATCACATCCGCGAACGGCAGCGGCTTCACCAAATGCAGGAGCGGGCGCAGCAACGCCCCGCCAGCCGCATCCACGCCGCCAACCAGCGCATCGGCGAGCCCGTATTGCACCATCATCGCCGCGAAATAATTCGGCTTCACCATGATCTCCCTGCTGTCGCGCAAACCGGTCTTGCGGTAGCGCTCGAGCCGCTCGAGCCGCCGGCAGAAGGTCGGCAATTCCTCCGATGTCTCCGGGTTCACGATCGCCACATGGTCGAGGCTGATCTTCTCGTGCAGCGCAATGTTCTCGATCACGCTCCGCCGCCCGAGCAGCACGGGAATCCCCAATTGCCTCTGGTAAAAAATCTCCGCCGCCCGTATCACCCGCGGCAGCTCCCCATCGGGAAACACAATCCTCTTGGGATGCCGCCGGACTTTTTCAAAAACCGTTTCGATGAATCCCATGGATGCCAACGCAACCAAACTGGAGAAGTTCCCGCGCCCCGGCAAGGACAACATCGCCGCCTTCCAAGGCACGCTGCGCGCACGCGGCAGGACCATCGAATTCCCCCGCCGACCGCTCGCCATGGGAATCCTCAACATCAATGACGACTCGTTCTCCGGCGACGGTAGCCTCGACCAAACCTGGGCGCTTAAACGCGCGGCGGAAATGGTTTCGCAAGGCGCGGACATCATCGATGTCGGCGGCGAGAGCGCCCGCACAAACCGCCCGCCCGTCACCGAAGCCGAGGAAATCCACCGTATCCTCCCCTTCCTCGAGAAATTCGGAACCGCCGTTGAAAACGCCAAACCCCGCGACCCCGCCCAACTCTTCCCCCCTCTCCTCTCCCTCAACACCTGGCGCCCCGCCGTCGCCAGCGCAGCCGCCGAAATCGGCTTCGACATCCTGAACGACATCGGCGCCCTGCCCGACGGCACCAACGCCCGCATTTGCGCCCGCACCGGAGCCGCCCTCCTCATCATGCACTCGCAAGGCTCGCCGAAAGTTCCCCACACCCACACCACCTACCCCGACATCCTCGCCGAACTCGAAGCCTTCTTCCGCGAAAAAACCGCCCTCGCCCTCGCCGCCGGTCTCCCCCGCGAACAAATCCTCCTCGACCCCGGCATCGACTTCGCGAAGCAAGCCCCCGACAACCTCGCCATCTTCCGCCACCTCGACCGCATCGCCGCACTCGGCTTCCCCGTCCTGCTCCCCGTCTCCCGAAAAAGCGTCATCGGCCGCGTCCTTGGAATCGAAAACCCCGCCGACCGCGACGCCGGCACCGTTGCTTGCATCGTCGCTGGAATCCTGCGCGGCGCATCCATCCTCCGCGTCCACAACATCCCCGCCGCCTGGTCCGCCATCCGCGCCGTCGAAGCAGCGGGTTGAAAAACCCACCCGGCTTGCGCCACCCCCGCCCGGTGGTAATTTCCACCCGTGAGCAAATCCGTCGTTCCAGTCCAAATCAAAGCCCTCATCCCCACCAACGCCGGCACCGCCGTATTCCTCGGCAACGACGAAAAAGTCTTCACCATCTACATCGACCAATCCATCGGCAACGCCATCGGCATCTACCTGAACCGCGTGGAAAAAGAGCGCCCGCTCACCCACGACCTCATCGCCAGCATCCTCACCGCCCTCGGCGCCAAGGTCGAACGCGTCGTCATCAACGACTTCAAAAGCGGTATCTACTACGGGCGCCTCATCGTCACCGCCGAAAACGAACTCCAGCAGCGCAAAATCGTCGAAATCGACGCCCGCACCAGCGACTGCATGGCCATGGCAGCCCTCCAAAAATCCCCCATCTACGTCAACCAAACCGTCTGGGACGAAGTCGAAGACATGACCCCGCTCCTGGAGAAACTCCAGAAACCCGGGCAGGAAAACGAACCGCCAACCGAGGCCGAGTAGTTTCCGAAATCTACCCCCGACCGCCCATCGCGCGCTCAACCAGCATCGCCGCGAGCGGTTCGGTCACCTTGTCCAATTCCGCCAAAAGCTTTTTCAACTCCGCGGCGTTTTTTGCAGCAAGGCTCTCCCGGACTTTCCCCGACAATTCCAAAACCTGTTCGCGCGTTGCCGCATCCACCGCCCCGCCGAGCGCTTCCAGCGCGGCATCCACGGCGGGCAGCATCTCGTCCGCCTTCAACTTCGCCTCGGTGAAAACACGCTCGCCCATGTCATCGAAGGCGTGGTCGAGCGCATCGCCGAGCATTTTCTCCACTGCCTCGTCGGACAATTCCACCGCGCTGCGGATCTCCAAAACCCGGTCGGTCCCCGTTGCAGTGTCGCGCGCCAAAACCCCGAGGATGCCGTTCGCATCGATGGAAAATTGCACCCCCACCCGCGCCTGCCCTTTCGGCGCCGGCGGAAAATCCACATCCATCTCGCCAAGTTTCCAATTGTCCCGCGCCATCTCGCGCTCGCCCTGCAGCACCGTGATCCGCATCGATGCCTGGTTCGAAACCGCATTCGTAAACATTTCGCCCGCCTTGCACGGGATCGTGGTGTTGCGCGGGATGATCACATTCATCAGCCCGCCGAAGGTTTCGATGCCGAGCGAAAGCGGCGTCACATCGAGCAGCGTCACATTCCCCACGGCACCCGAGAGCACGCCCGCCTGGATCGTTGCGCCAAGCGCCACCGCCTCGTCGGGATGCTGGCTCGTGTCCGGCTCACGCCCGAAAACCCCCGCCACAAACTTCCTCACCAGCGGCATCCTCGTCGCCCCGCCGACCAGCACCACCGCATTTAGGTCCTCCGGCTTCAAACCCGCATCCGCGAGCGACCGCAAACAATGCGCCCGCGTCTTTTCAATAATCGGTCCGCAGACCCTCTCCAAATCCGCCCTCGAAAACTCCCGCCCATCCTCCACCACCATTTCCCCATCCCCCAGCGAGCGCTTGATCCGCTCCGCAGCGCGAGGGGAAACCCCCCACTCCGCCGCCAGCGCCGCATCAAGGTCGTCGCCGCCGAGGCGCGTATCGCCATTCGTTGCCAGCACCTCGAAGATTCCCCCGCTCAATTCCAGCACCGAGATATCAAAAGTCCCGCCGCCCAAATCATACACCGCGACCTTCGCCTTCCCGCCGAGCCGTTCCAACCCATAAGCCAGCGCCGCCGCCGTGGGTTCGCTCAAAATCCTCTCCACCGAAAAACCCGCCAACTCCCCCGCCCGCTTGGTCGCCGACCTCTGCGCATCATTGAAATACGCCGGCACGGTGATCACCGCCCGGTCCACCGGCTTTCCGCAAAACCTCTCCAAATCCCCCTTCAAGCTCCGCAAAATCTCCGCCGAAACCTCCTCGGGCGAAATCCACCGCCCATCCACCACCACACCCGCTTCGCCTTTAGGTCCGGCACCCAAAACACACCCGCACCGCTCCCCACGCGCCTCGGCAGCCCGGCGCCCCATCAACCTCTTCACCGAAACCGCCACACGCCCCGGCTCCGCCGACACCGCCTCGATCGCAGCCCTCCCCACCACCACACCGCCGCCACCCCGATACCAAACCGCCGAAGGCGTCAGCCTCCCGCCATCCGCATTGGGCACCAGCACGGGAAACCCATCCTCCACCACACCCGCCAGCGAGTGCGTTGTCCCCAGATCGATCCCCGCAATCATTCCGCCAAAAAATTCCTCCCCGCCCGCAGACCCGCCTGCAGCCTCATCGCGGCGGTGGGGGGGGGCCGGATTCCCGGAAAGTGATCCGCCCCTTCGTCAAATCATACGGCGAGATTTCCACCGTGACCTTGTCCCCGGGCACGATCCGGATGAAGTGCTTCCGCATTTTCCCGGAGATGTGCGCGAGGATCACATGCCCGTTGCCGAGCTTCACCCGGAACAGAGTCCCCGGCAGCACATCCACCACCACCCCGTCCGTTGTGATGCAATCGTCTTTCGCCATAGACCGCATGTCCATAGTCCACCCGCCCCCGCCACGCAACCCATTCGCCGGAACCGCCACACAATTCCTCTTCCCGTCCCCAGCGATTTTTGACAACTACAGGCATCCCCGCCAAACCATGACCCGCCGGTTCCACCACATCGCAGCGTCGGCCATCGCCCTTGCCCTTCCGCTTCCCGGCATTTTGGCGCAAACCCCACCCGCTCCGCCCGCACCAGCCGAGCCGTCCGTCGCAAATCTCACAGCAAACGAGCTCTTCGAACAGGCACGCTCTCTCTTCAACCAAAAAAACTTCGCCGCCGCGCTCGAAGCCTACGAACGCTTCAAAGCCGACTACGGCTCCTCTCCGGAAGCCAAGGAAGCCATCTACAATTCCCGCTACCCTCTCGCGATTTGCTACGTGCAAACGCTGAAATTCCAAGAAGCCATTCCTGCCATCGAAGAGGCCCTCGCCGCACAGCCACCGCTCCCGCAGGCACAAATCCAGGACCTCACCTTCTGGCTCGGCGCCGCACAAATGCAACAAAAGGACTACCCGGCCGCCCGCGCCGCCTTCGAAAAATTCATCGCCCTCTTCCAACCCGGCGCGGAAAAAATGCCACACATCGTCCGCTCGTTCCCCGCCGTCACGCGGATTCCCGAGGCCCGCTCCCAAATCGGGATGTCCTACATCCTCGAGGAAAACTACCAAGCTGCCGCCGACTATTACGCCACCCTCAAGGGCAGCCTCACGCCGGACACCCGCGGCCGCGCCGTTATCTTCCAGCTCTTCGCCCTCGAGAAACTCGGCGACAACGACGGCGCCATGGAAGTCCTCGCGGAGGAATACCCGAACATGGCGGACATCCCGCAGCTAGTTTCCTTCCAAATGCTCATCCTCCAGCTCGGGAACCGCTGGCTGGAACTCGGCGAGTTCCGCAAAGCCATCCTCTGCTTCCAGCGCGTCTGGCAATTCGAACGCCTTGTCCGCCATCAAGAAAACCGCCTCGCCGAACTGAAACAAAAACTCATCGCCGCCGAACGCTCCGCCGCCGACCCGCTTGCGAGGATCGTCTATGCCCGCCTCGTGAAGGATGTCGAACGCGAACTCGGAAATTTCAAGAAAGCCCAGGGCTTCGACACTGCCCTCCGCTTCCGCCTCGCCATGGCCTACCTCCAGATGAAGCGCTACCGCGAAGCCGCGCTTGTCATGGACAAGATGCTCGACGACCTACCGCCGGACAAACTCTCCGAACAAGCCGCCGTCAACATCGTCCGCTGCTGGTCGGCACTCGAAGACTGGCCGCAAGCCGTTGCCGCCGCGAAAAAGTTCCAGGAAAAATTCCCCGACTCTCCAAACATTCCTGAAGTCCTGTTCATGGAAGCCGAGGCACTCCTTTCGAGCCTTCGCTACGAAGAAGCCGCCGCCGCGTTCGAAAACATCGCCGCGAAATACCCGAATTCCAAGCAAGGCCCCGAAGCCCTGTTCATGCGCGGGTTCGCACTCCTCCAGGCCGAGAAAAACGACGAGGCCATCGCCGCATTCGACAAATTCCTCCAAGCCCAGCCACAGCACCCGCGAGCCGATGCCGCCACCTATTGGCGCGGCATGGGTTTCTCCTACGCGAAGAAATTCGAGGAAGCCCGCCAGGCCATGGACGAATACCTCGAAAAATTCCCCGACGGGCGCCACCGCGGCCAGGCCGTCTTCCGGAAAGCCTACTGCGCCCAGCAACTCGAGCGCTACGGCCTCGCCATCGACGAACTCCTCGCATACCTCGAAAAATTCCCCGGCGAGGCAGAAAACAACGAAGCCCGCATCCTCCTCGGCAACGCCTTCATGAACGAGGGCTACATGGAGGAAGGCATCGCCGAGTTCGCCAAAATCCCGTCCACGGATTCGAAACTCTACGCCGAGGGCGTCTTCCGCACCGCCGAAGGCCTCAAGCTCCTCGAGGAATACGATGGCTACCGCGACCTCATGGAAAAATTCCGCACGGAAAACCCCGCGTCCCCGCGCGTCGCCGAAGCCATCGCGAACCTCGGGTGGTATTGGCGCCAGCAGGAGCAGCCCGAAAAAGCCCGCGAGCTCTACTGGCAAGCCATCGCGGACTACGGAAACGACCCCGCCATCCGCTCCGCCGACGACCTCTTCCCCGCGCTCGCCCGCCTCTACCGCGGTCCCGAGGATTCCCTGAAATACCTCGCCCTCCTCCGCGACCTCTCCTCCGAAGCCGAATCCTCGGGCAAGAAAACCCTCCTCACCCGCCTCCTCTGCGCCCAGGCCGCCGCGGTGAAAAAATCCGACCCCGAACTCTCCAGGTCCCTCCTCATCCAAGCCGCCACCACCGCCGATGTCCGCAAGGACAACCCCGCCATGCTCGCCGAAATCGGCAACGCCCTCATCGCGGCCGGCCGCACGGAGGACGGCCGCCAGATGCTCCTCGACGCCCTCCGCTGGAACCCACGCGCCATCCAGAAGGACGGAATCCTCTCCGGTCTCGGCGACGCCGAACTCCGCGCCGGGAACGAAAAAACCGCCCTCGCTTATTACGAGCGATTCGAACGCGAAAACCTCGGCACGCCTGCCTTCGGCCCCACCATGCTGAACAAGGCGAAGCTCCACTCCAAACGCGGCGAGAACGACAAAGCCCTTCACACGCTCAACGAAGTCCTCAAGGCCGACAATGTCCGCACGGACCTCAAGGCCGAAGCCCTCTACACCACCGGCGAGATTCACATGCAGCGGGGCGAACCGAAAAAAGCCATCCCCTACTTCATCCAGGTCTTCAACATGTATGGCCGTTGGAAACCCTGGGTCGCGAAATCCTACCTCCGCAGCGGCGAAGCCTTCGAAAAAATCTCGGACACAGACAGCGCCCGCCGCACCTACGCGGAACTCCTCACCAAGGAAGACTTCGCCGAATTCCCCGAAACCGCCGCCGCCAAGGAGCGCCTCCAAGCCCTCGGCGGCCCCCTCCCCGCCCAACCCGCCCCGGTCGCGGAACCCGCCCCCGCCCAAGGATGAACCCGCACTTCTCCCAACTGGAGGGACGGCCTCCGTGCCGTCCCAAATCCGCGGCACAGCCGCCCCCATCAAAAAACCCGCTACCACAATTCCTCCTCGCCCTCCTCCTGGCATCCACGCCCTGCGCCAGCGCCCAAGACACCCTCAACCTCAAAAGCGGCGACCGCCGCACCGGCACCATCCTCTCCGCCGACGACACAAACATCAGGCTACAAATCAAACTCGGCGAGCCCCCCACCCCCGGCGCCACCGCCCCCACCGCCTCCACAAACATCCCCCGCGCCGATGTCGAATCCATCGACTTCGCGCCCGACCCCACCCGCGACGAAAAACTCCTCACCGCCACCCCGGCCAACATCGTCGAAATCGAAGTCCACTGGAACAAACACCGCCCATGGCTCGCCTTCCCCCGCTCCCCCGCCGGCAAAATCGGCAACCGCCTCGGCCTGCTCCTGCTCGACGCCAAGGACTCCGCAAAAACCGAACGCGCGCTCGAACTCTTCACCGAAATCGAAGCGAACTCCTGGGACACCGCCGACAAAACCGCCGCCCGCCAGGGCCGCCTCCGCGCCATGCTCGCCTCCGGCCGCGCCGCAGAAGCCGTCGAGGAGGCAAACAAACTCGCCGCCGAAACCGAGGACCCCGATATCCTCATCGATGCGAACTTCATCATGGCCCAGGACGCCGACAACAAATTCCGCGCCTTCCTCGCCGAGAACCCCCGCTGGGACATCGACCCCTTCGTCATCGACGAACGCCACACCCTGAACAAACGCGTCCTCGAGCTCTACCTCTACCCCTCCCTCTTCCACGGCTCGGACTCCGCGAAAGCCGCCCGCGGGCTCTGGGGCGCCATCGGCATCTACCAGCTCTCCGCGAAAAACGCCCGCGAGGCCGGCAACGCGGAAATGGAAAAATCCCAGCTCGACCTTGCCATCGAAACATCCCGCGACATCGCCGCACTCTACCCGTCCACGCCCGAGGCCAAGCTCGCCTCCGAATTCCTCGCCAGCCTCACCCCCGAACAACTTGCGGTGGACTTCGAAGCCGAAGCCCGCAAGGAATTGCAGGAAAACGCCGCCGCTTCCCCGCCCGAAACCGCCCCCGCCCCCGAAGAATCCAAAACGGAAACCAAACCCGCCAAAAAACCATGGAAAAAAAACTGACACGCCTCGCCAAGCCGCTCGCCATCTGCGCCGCGGCCATCGCCCTCCTCGCCACACTGCCCGCAGCCGCCCAGGATGCGCCCGCAGGCGCCGCACCGGCAGCCGCCCAGGGCGCCAAGCCGCCGAAGGACAAAACCCTCCTCGACACCTTCTACGCCGGCGGCGCCCTCATGTGGCCCCTCCTCCTCTGCTCCATCGGCACCGCCGCGGTGGGCGTCTACTGCTTCCTGCAGATCAGCGCCAAAAAAATGATGCCCCCGTCCCAGGTGGAAGCCATCGGCCAATACATGCAGGCCCGCGACGCCTCCTCCGCCTACTCCCTCTGCCACAACCAACCGAATGTCTTTGCGAACACCATCGCCGCCGCACTGCTCAAGGTGAACTTCGAGCGCGACCTCGCGAACAAAGCCTCCATGGAACAGGCCGCCGGCGAAACCCTCGCCAACGAGGAAACCAAGCTCAACCTCTGGGTGAACTACCTCAATGTCTTCGCCACCATCGGCCCCATGCTCGGCCTCCTCGGCACCGTCACCGGCATGATCGCCTCCTTCGACATGCTCGCCGCCGGCAAATCCGAGCCCGCCGACCTCGCGGGCGGCATCGGCGAGGCCATGATCACCACCGCCGGCGGCCTCTTCGTCGGCATCCCCGCAATGTTCCTCTACTTCTACTTCAGGAACCTCCTCCAAATTAACATCGCGAACATCCAAAAGCGCGCGACCTTCATGCTCGACCTCCTCTCCGGCGAAATCAAAATCGAAGGCTCCACCGCCGAATTCGAGCAACCCGCCGAATAAAATCCCCTCCGTGTCCTCCGTGCCCTCCGTGGTGGAAAATTCCGACCCATGAAAATCGCGAAACGCCAGGAAGACGAAATCGGGTTCCAACTCGCCCCGATGATCGACATGACCTTCCTCCTCCTCATTTTCTTCATGGTCACCACCAAGATCTCGAAGGACCAGGTGAAGGTGGACATCAAGCTCCCCACCGCCCAGAACGCCACCATCCCGGACGACCTCTCGAACCGCGACATCATCTCCATCGACGGCACCGGCCAGTATTACATCGGCCAGGAGCCCGCGACCAAAAAGGAACTCACCGCCCACTTGAAAGAGCGCTTCAAAGTCACCCCGCCACTCCGCATCTACGTCCGTGCCGACAAAAACACCCCCGGCAAGCAAATCAAGGAACTCATGCGCATCGCTGCCGAAGCCGGCGCCGTCAACGTCATCTTCGGCACCTACCAAGACGAATGAACTTCCGCACCCGCCACGCCGTAGCGCGGGCGTCCCGCCTGCGATCGACCGCCTTATGGCAGGCGGGACGCCTGCCCTACATTTCTTAATACTTCCATGCGCCTCCGCCGCAAAGATACCCAAGCCGTCGAGATGCAGATGGGCCCCATGATCGACATGGTGTTCCTGCTCCTCGTCTTCTTTATGGTCTCGGCGAAGCCCATCAAACAGGAGAGCGATGTAAATATCGGCCTCCCCGGAACCGTTGCCCAAGAAGAGGTCCTCGATATCCCAGACGAGCAACGCATCAAGATCGACGCCTCGGGCCAAGTCATACTAAACGACCAGCCGATCGACTCTCCCCAAAGCCCCGACCTCCCGAACCTCACCGCCACCCTCAAACGATTCAAGGAATCCGCCGACGCGAACAAATCCGAGGCCCTCGTCACCATCGACGCCGACGATCAGGCAAACCACCAGCGAATCGTCACCGTGCTCAACGCGTGCGCCGTTGCCAAAATCACCGGCGTCACCTTCGCCGACTCAGCCGCTGAGGAGGAATAACCATGGCATCCGTCGAAACACTCCTTTCCGAAAGCGACATTCAAAAAAAGCGCCGCCGGAACATGATCATCTCGATCATCCTCGGCGTCGTCATCCTCCATGTCGGTGCAGGTGTCATCGCCGGCATTTTCGTCGTGGCAAAATACATCTTCCCGCCCCCAGCGAATTTCGTCGTAAAAAAAGATGTCCGCCTCCCCGCGAAGAAGCGCGAGCACAAGATGAACATGGCCGCCCTCGACGCCGCTGCGCCGAAGCCCACGATCTCCGACCGCATGCAAAGCACGCGCCCCACCGCATTCTCGCTCCCAGCACTTCCCGAGATTCCACTCGACCAAGCGCTCCCGCTCGACCCCTCCCAACTCATCGCGGAAAACGTCAGCTCGCTCGCAACTGCCGACGGCATCGGAACCGGCGGCGTTGGCTCAGCTGGAGCCGCGGGATTCGGCGACAAAGGTGTTAGCTTCCTGGGAATCCAGTCTGCAGGCTCACGAATTTTAATCATGTTTGATGTATCTAAAACTGTAAAAAACAAAGCCCAAGAAGCTGGGATTCCATTTACAAAAATCAAGGATGAGACAATGACTCTTATAGATAAACTTCCAATCACTTCTAGATTTGGAATTATATCATTTGGACAACTTTATAAATCTTTTTCCAGCGATTTACTTCCTAAAACAAAATCTAATAGCGATGCCGTAAAGTCGTGGATGGAAGCTGAATGGGAATCTACAAAAAACACTACAAAAAATATGCGTGGAATTGTTGGTGTGTTAGATTACGCCGCTACGCTCAAACCCGACCTGATTTACCTAATTTCCGACGGAAGTTTTCAGTGGAAGCCAGAAGGAAAAATCGGGGATGTTCCCTGGGATGAATTCCAAAAAGCCGTTGCAAGACTTAAGGATATGGAATGCAGGGTGAATTTTATTTCTTTCGAACCCTCTGAAGAAGCTGTTAAGGAGCTGAGACGTGCTGCATCACGCACAGGAGGCAAGTCTTTGGAGTTAAAAAAATAACTTGTCCCTGATTGCCCCCCGCCGCCCTTTCTGCTGAACATCCCTGCCGCATGACCTTCGCCAACTTCATCGATTTCTTCCTCCACGCCGAGCGGCACCTCGAGTGGTTCATCCAAAACTA
>JAGWWS010000012.1 GCA_018970255.1 Verrucomicrobiota bacterium
GGTGACACTCAGATTTCCACTCCCGCTGTTCCGGATTGAAAGCGTCCGGTTGGCTGTAGCGTTCACGGTGATGCTTCCAAACGAAAGGTTCCCGCTCAGGCCAATGATCCGAGTTTGAGCTTGTGAAGACGAAATAGCCCCTATCAGAAAAACTCCCAAAAAGAACGATACTGGAGGCCAAAATTTCATCCGCAACAATTACCAATTCAGCGCGGCGAAAGCTTGGGTGTTCGAATTAAATGGCGGTGACATTCGAAGAGATGCCGGAGGAGACGGCCGTGGCATTGCCGCCGAAATCAGGATTCCCCCACGCGACGGTGGAGCCATTCGAAGTGATGGCGGCGAATGCGGAGGAGATGGGAAATTCCTGTCCGCTTCCAGCCATCCAGATTTTTCCGGAGGCGGTGGTTTGGCTTCCGAAGGCACCGCGATAAACGCCTTGGACCAGGCTGGATGGTGCGGTGGAGACGATCGAGTAGGAGGTCGGGTTGCCTGTGGCGTTGATGGTGTAGGCGAATGGCACTGCGATCTGACCGGTGGCATTGCCGGGGCTGGTGATGACGGGTGTTTGAGCGCGGAGTGCCGGAACAAAAACAACCAGCAAAGCTCCAAGAAGCAGACGATACGAGCAGCGTAGATTCATAAAAAATTGGGGACAAACTAACTAAACCTATACGCCACACAAAGCAACAGGCTTTGCCTAATTTTTATCTCCAGCAGGGCGTTGGAGCTTTTTCAAAGCATGATTTTGAGAGTTCGGAATCATACCAGACTTGCAGGCAAGCCGCTGCCGTTCGCGCTTATGAAGTCCACAATGGTTGCGCGACAAGTGGATGTTGTTTAGAGAACGCGGCGATGCTGACTTCCTCGGAACTCCATCGTCCGGTTACGGATTTTTGCTCGCGGGAATTTCCCGTGGTGGATGTTGCCGCGACCATCGGCCTGGCACTTGAGTCGATTCGGGCACGGGGGTTCGGCGACAAAATCATCTACTTTTATGTGACGGATGCCGACGGCGTTTTGAGGGGCGTGCTGCCGACACGGCGACTCCTTACCGAGCCGCTGGAGCGTCCAGTGGCGGAGTGCATGATCCAACGCGTGATGGCGATTCCGGAGACCGCCACGCTTCTCGAGGCCTGCGAACTCTTCGTGCTGCACAAATTCCTCGCCTTTCCCGTCGTCGACAAGGTGCGTCGTATCATCGGCGTGGTGGATGTGAATGTGTTTCGGGAAGAGGTTCTTGATCTCGCGGAGCGGAAACAGACGGAGGACGTTTTTCAGTCTCTCGGTTTCCGTGTTTCGGAAGTCAGTCAGGCGTCGGCGCGAAAGGCGTTCATCCTGCGTTTTCCCTGGCTGCTGGCGACGATCGCGGGCGGCACACTCTGTGCGTTTCTCTCGGGGGTCTTCGCGGAAACCCTCGAGCAACAACTCCTCCTCGCCTTCTTTCTTACGCTCGTTCTCGGGCTTGGGGAAAGCGTGGCCGCGCAGTCACTCGCAGTCACACTGCAGGCGATGCATTACAGTTCTCCCACCGTGAAATGGCTGCTGGGAGCGGTGAAAAAGGAATTTGCGACAGCCGTGTTTCTCGGCACGTCTTCCGGTCTTTTGGTCGGCACCGTCGTCTTCACCTGGCACCGCGACCTTCTGGCCGCGGGCTCGATTGCCTTGAGCATTCTCCTATCGATGACCACCGCTTGTTTGCTCGGCGTGCTGATTCCATCTATCTCGCGCTTCTTTAAAATGGATCCAAAGGTCGCTGCCGGTCCGCTCACGCTGGCGATCGCCGACATCTGCACGCTGCTGGCGTATTTCGGACTCGCGACTCTGTCACTGCACTTCTTCGGCTGATTTTTTTATCCCGCCGAGGCTTTCTCCAAGGCGATGAGCAGCGGCTGATCCTCGGAGACGGAAAACTCGGCCCCGGCATGCAGGTCCACGGAACTCCCGCCGGGCATGGCGATTTCCAGGACCAACGGGCGTTTGCCGGGATTTTTTTTCGCGGCTTCCAGCAAGGCCTCGAGGGTTGAGGAATCCGAACGGGCATGCTCCAGGCGGATGCGCACCGGGCGGAGGCTTGCCTTGGGCTTGAGTGCGGAAATCGAGGAGGCGGTGGCGCGGACCATTTCGTCGCGGCGGGTGACGCGCACCGTGGCGGCGACAGCCGTTCCTTGGACGACCAGGGCCGAGTTTTTCGCCCAAGCCTCGTCCCACGCGGTGACCTCGAGCGCGCCGGTGAAATCCTCGAGCGTAAAAACGCCGAACGGCTTGGAGTCCTTTTTCGAAAACCGCTTCTCCACACCCGTCACGAGCCCGGCGAGTTTGAAGGTGCCGGGTTCCGTGGCGGCGCGCGCTTGGTCAACCGTATTGTATTTCCCGGAATCGAAATGCCCAGCGTAGCTGTCGAGCGGGTGGCCGCTCACATAGTAGCCGAGGAGTTCCTTCTCGTGGCGGAGGATTTCGAGGGCTGGCCACGGTTCGACTTTTGCAGCGCCGGCGCGCTTGGGCTGGGAGGCGGTGGGTTCGTCGCCGAACAACGAAACCTGCCCGCTCGCGCGGTCGCGCTGGACCGAGGCGGCGGAGGCCATCGCACCCTCGATGGTTGAAAACAGGGCGGCGCGGTTGGGCTCGAGCGAATCGAAGGCGCCGCATTTGACGAGGCTTTCGAGGACCTTGCGGTTGACCGTTCGGGAATCGAGCCGGCGGCAAAAATCCTCGAGCGAGCGGAACGGCCCCGATTTTCCGCGCTCCGCCACGGCGGCTTCCATGGCGCCTGAGCCGACATTTTTGATGGAGCCGAGGCCGAAGCGGATTCCGGGCCCTTCGGGGTCGGGCGCAAACTTCAATTCGCCGGCATTGATATCCGGCGGGAGGACGGCGAGCCCCATGCGGCGGCACTCGGCGAGGATTTGCGCAAGGCGGTCGGTGTCGTTCGCATCGAACGACAGCATCGCGGCCATGAACTCGCGGGGGTGGCGGGCCTTGAGCCATGCGGTTTGGTAGGAAATCCAGCCGTAGGCGGCGCTATGGGATTTGTTGAAGCCGTATTGCGCGAATTTTTCGATGAACCCGAAGATCGCCTCCGCGGTGGCCGGCGGGATGTTGTTCACTTTCCCGCAGCCTTCGATGAAGCGCTTGCGCTCCTTCTCCATTTTCTCGGCGTCCTTTTTCCCCATCGCGCGGCGGAGCAGGTCGGCCTCGCCGAGCGAGTAGCCGGCCAGGACGCTGGCGGCGCGCTGGACCTGCTCCTGGTAAACGATGATCCCGTGGGTCTCGGCGCAGACCTGCCCGAGGAGCGGGTGGATGTATTCGACTTTTTTCAGCCCCTTCTTGCGCTCGATGTAGTCGGGGATGAATTGCATCGGGCCGGGCCGGTAGAGGGCGTTGAGGGCGATGATGTCGTTGAGCGACTGGAAATCGAAACTGCGGCACCACGAGGCCATGCCGCCGTCGATTTGGAAAACGCCGACCACCTCGCCGGTGTTGAGCAGGTCGAAGGCGGCCTTGTCGTCCATCGGGATCGAGGAAAGCTGGAAGGCGGGGTCCGCCACGCGGACGAGCCGCTCGGCTTCGCTCATCACGGTAAGCGTCTTGAGGCCGAGGAAGTCCATCTTCAGCAGCCCGAGGTCGGTGAGCGGCCCCATGGCGAATTGGGTGACCGTTTCGTTGTCCTTGCTGGCACAGAGGGGGACGAATTCGTCGAGCGGGCGGTCGCCGATGACGACGCCGGCGGCGTGGACGCCTGCGTTCCGGGAAAGACCCTCCAGCACGGTCGCGTAGTCCCACAACTGCCGGACGGGCGCCTCGGTCTCGAGGGCGTTTTTCAGCTCGGGGCTTTTTTCAACGGCTTTCGCGAGGTCGATGTTGAGTTCTGCGGGGATCATCTTGGCGATGCGGTCGCCCTCGCCGTAGCTCCATCCCAAAACGCGGCCGACATCGCGCACCACGCTCTTCGCGCCGAGCGTGCCGAAGGTGATGATCTGCGAAACCGCGCGCTCCCCGTATTTGCGCCGGACGTAGTCGATCACCTCGCCTCGGCGGTCCATGCAGAAGTCCACATCGATATCCGGCGGGCTCACGCGCTCGGGGTTCAGGAACCGCTCGAAAATCAACCCGAACCGGAGCGGGTCGATATCGGTGATCCCGAGCACATACGCGATGATGGAGCCGGCCGCGGAGCCGCGGCCGGGTCCAACCGGAATTCCGATCTCCTTCGCGTGGCGGATGAAATCCCAGACGATGAGGAAATAGCTCGTGAAGCCGGTTTTTTCGATGACCGAGAGTTCGTAATCGAGCCGCTGGGCGAGGGCGGGGTCGGACCCGGCGCGTTCGCCGTAGCGGCGGTGCAGGCCCTCGTGGCAGAGGTCGCGGAGGTATTGTTCGCGGCTGCGCGAATCGGGCGAATCGAAGTTCGGGAATTTCGGTTTCCCGAATTCCATTTGGAACGAGCAGCGTTCGGCGATGCGGAGCGTGTTGTCGCAGGCCCCGGGGAATTCCCGGAAGGCCGCGCGCATTTCCTCGGCGGACTTGAAGTAGAGTTCCGGGCTGTAGCGCTTGCGCTTTTCATCGACGAGGTTCGCCCCCGTGCCGATGCAGACCAGCACATCGTGGGCTTCGTGGTGCGCGCGTTCGAGGAAATGGACATCGTTGGCGGCGGCGAGGCCGATCCCGAGTTTTTTGGAAATCCCCGCCAGCACGGGAATCGTGCGGCGCTGGGCTTCGAGCCCGTGGTCGTGGAGTTCCAGGAAATAATTTTCCGCACCGAAAATATCGCGGTGGGCGGCGGCGGCTTTGAGGGCATCGGCTTCGCGGCCGGCGGCGGCGAGTTGGGGCACCTCGCCCTGGGCGCACCCGCTCAGCGCCACCAACCCCGCCGCGTGCGAGGCGAGGAATTCCCGGTCCACGCGCGGCTTCTGTTGGAACCCCTCGAGGAATCCGGCTGTGGAAATTTTGACGAGGTTGCGGTAGCCGGTTTCGTCCAGTGCGAGGAGCGTGAGGTGGAACGAATCGTCGTGGCCCGAACGCCCTGCGGGTTTGTCCCGCATCGAACCGGGGGCGACATAGATTTCGCAACCGATCACCGGTTTGATCCCCGCCGGGGCGGCTGCCTGGTGGAACTCGACGGCGGCATGGAGGTTCCCGTGGTCCGTGATGGCAACGGCCGGCATGCCCAACGCGGCCGCTTTTTTGACCAAGTCGCCCGGGCGGACGGTCGAATCGAGCAGCGAATACTCGGTGTGGCAGTGGAGATGGACGAACGGCACGCGGGGAATTTAGACCGAATCCGCCGCGGGGGAATGCGAAAACCGGGCCGCCGCCGCTACGGGTTCAGATGGAGCGCCGTGGTTTTTTTCCAACGCAGCGCCTCGTGGATGGCGCGGGTGATGTAGGCTTTCGCGCGGCTGACGGCCTGCGGGAGCGGGTAGCCTTTTGCGAGGCAGGCGGCGATCGCCGCGGAGAAAGTGCACCCCGTGCCGTGGGCGTCGATGTTCCGGCGGAAGGGGGCGGTGAAAGTCTCGGTGCCTTTCGGGGTCACGAGGATGTCGATGGCTTCCCTCGACTTCAGGTGGCCGCCCTTGAGCAGGAAGGCGCAACGGTGTTTGCGGACCAGCTTGCGGCCGGCTTCGGCCATTTCTTCGGGTGTGCGGCAGACTGCGCCTGAGAGAATTCGCAGTTCGTCGAGGTTCGGGGTAACGAGCGTGGCCAGCGGAAAGAGGAGGTCGCGGTAGGCACGGAGGGCAGATGGTTTCAGGAGCGGGTCTCCGCTGGATGCAACCATCACTGGATCAACAATCAGAGGTATTTTTTTACGTTTTTTGAAAAGCAGCTCAGCAACGGCTTCTATGATCGGCGTAGAGAAGAGCATGCCTGTTTTGACGGCGGCTATTGGAAAGGCCTCGAAGCACATTCGGATTTGTTCGGCGACCAGCTCGGGTTTGACGGGTTGGATGGCCGAGACACGGCCGGGGACTTCCGCGACCACGCAGGTAATGGCCGTCTGCGCGTAGCAACCGAGGGCGGTGATAGCCTTGAGGTCGGCTTGCGCGCCCGCGCCGCAGGAATTGTCGGAGCCGGCGATCGTCAGGACGACGGGAGGGGAATTTTTAGCCATAGGTGGTTAGGGAATGAGTGGTGACAGTAGGTCGAAAACGCCCTTCGCGGCATCCACGGCGGTTTCGGGGACAGCTTCGACTGCGTTCGTGCCGTGTTTGATCAAAAGCCCGCCGGCGATCGATGCGGTCAATTTGCGCGAGAGGTCTTCGGTCGGATGCGCAACGGTTCCGCCAAGGGCGAGCGGCGCCCACCAAAAATCGTCCTTCTCTTCTCGAAAAACGGTCTCCCGTGCTCCGGGAAGAGCGGAGAGGATGCGGTTCGCGACGCCCAGTTGGAGTTGGCCGGAGAGCTGTCCATCGGCGCCGATCCGCACGGAACCGCGTGCGGCGAGCTTTCCATCGGAGGCGAGATTGATATTCGAGAGATGCCAGACCCCGTCGTTGAACTCGAAGTCGGCAGAGAAGTTTTGGAAAGGAATCTCCAGGAACGAGCGATCTGCGAGGAAGTCCGAGATGTTTTTGAGGAGCGGGAGGTCGGCGAGGACTGCGTTGGAGATCGAGAACGAACCGCGCAGTGGTTCGTTGAGGCGGAGTTGAACCGATCCGCTCGCGAGGCCGCGCAGACATCCTGCGGGGAGACCAGGAATCAATTCGCTGGGCAGGATGTCTTGGAATCTGGCATTGAGGGCGGCAGGTGTGGCAGATGTTCCCGTTGCGGAGACCGAACCGCTTCCGAGGCGGAAGCTCGATGAGTCCAAGGTGAAAACTCCACCGGATTCACGAAGTTCGATTTTGGTAACTCCCAGCTTCGGGATGCCCGGAATGAAAAGTTCCCCGCCGCTGCCGACAATGTCCCAGGAATTTTCAAATTGAGCCGCCGTGACTGCGACGCCGGAGAGGTTGAAACCCTTGTAGGAGATATCGGCGCTGCGAAGCGAGAAACGCCCGATCTGAAAGCGCTCGTTTGAGGCATCGGAAGTTTGGGCTTCCAAACTGGATTCCTGAACAACTGGGTCTTTGAAGGAAACGACCACACGGCCGGCGCCAATCTCGTGGAGGTGGAGATTTCCTTGAAGCAAAGCGCGCCAATTGCACGGAGCGAAAAGCGACTCGGCACGGAGCGACTCGATCGGCGACTCGGGCATTCCGCGCAACTCCAGTCTTTCGGCGGCGGCGCCGATTCCCTCGGCACGAAGGCCAAGAATTCTGGCCTCGGCCTGAAGCGCCGAGCCGACAGCCTGCTCAAGAAACCTAGCCGCCTGCGGACTACCAAGAAATCCGAGAAACCAAAGGACTCCACCACATAGGGCCGCAAGCGCTACCACGGAGAACCCGATCGCCAAAACCGAGGGAAAGTTGGATTTTTTCCGGCGCACCGGAGCGGGTCAGCTAAAGGACAATTTTGTGACACCCGCAGCGGAGGCTGCGTTCAGAACATCCATCACGCGCTCGTGCTTGGTCTGCGGGTCAGGGCGAAGAATCACAGGGTCCTTATCCCCGAATTTCTGAATGGTCTGCTTCAGCCACGCTCGCAATTCGGGCAGTTCCTTGCTCGTGGGGTTGTCGTAAACTTGATTGTTCATCTGGATTTTCCCGTCGGGAAGAATGTCAATGATGATTGGAGTGGTGGGAATGCCTCCTGCGGCCGAGGCCGATTTTCCACTCGGCAGGCTGATGTTGAGTTCCTTTTCGATGACTTGGGAACCGGCCGAGGCCATGAAGAAAAGCAGGAGAACAAAGACCACATCCACCATGGGTGCGATCTGGAATCCCACATCTCCGTCTTCGGATGTGCCGCCGCCGCCCATGCGTCAGGAAAGAAACCCCGCGGAAATTGCTCCAGCGCGGACCGGGTTGATGGTTGAAGAAATCATGTCGGGGATGCGGCTTTGGGGTCTTTGTCCACGACCGAGAAAGTCACATTGCCGACACCGGACTGGCCGACGGCTTCGAGAATTTTCCGGATGTAATCGTAGCGCACCTCGCGGTCTGCGCGGATGAGCACTCGCACAAGGGGGTTCGCGGCGACCTTGTTTTTGAGCATGGGAACAATGTCCGCAGGCATGCCGTAGTCTTTTTGGTCCACCTCGATGCCGGTGGAATCGTTGATGGCGGCGTAGGTGACATTGATGATCACCTGCCCGGGATTGTCCTTCGCCTCCTTGGCTTCCTTGGCGACGGGCAGGGCGATTTCCTTGTTCGACTGCAGAACTTCCGTGGAGCTGATCGACATGAAAAAGACCAGCAACACGAGCAGGATATCGATCATCGGAGCGATCTGGAACTCCGGATCGTGCTCGGTGTCCGGCGGGCGGACTTTTTTGTTTTTTTTGCCAGTGTGTTCGGACATGGGCGATCAACCCCATTCGAGGACCGCGCCGCAATGCGGGCAGGGCGTCTGGCCAGCGGAAATCCCGCCTCCACAGACCGGGCAGGCGGTGTCAGTGAGGGAGACTTTTTGAGATAGACCAGCGCTGAGCGAAGCTGAGGAGGTTGTTGTTTTCGAAGAACCACCACGCGGGCGGGCGGGTTGGAAATTTTCCCCGATCACGATGCCATCCAATTCCTCGTAGGGAATGTCCTCAACGAGCCTGCGCATGATTTCGTCTACGCGGACGAGCACGATCGTGCAGAGGTTCCGGAAGTAGTAGTAGTAAATGAATGCGGGGATCGCGATGAAGAGGCCGCTCGCCGTGGCCATCAAAACTTCGCCGATCCTGAGCGCCAGCCCGCGCGGGTCCGCCACGCCGGAAGAACCCAACACGGCGAACGCGCCCATCATTCCGATGACCGTTCCAAGGAGGCCGATCATCGGGGCGATGACGCCAATAACCGAAACATAGCTGATTTTTGTTTTGAGGATCTGGCCTTCGCGCTGGCCGTATTCGATGAGGGCGGTTTCGACGGCATCGCGCCCGCGGCCGAGGCGTTCCATCGCGCCGCGGATGACTTCGGCGAGGTAGACCTTTTTGTTCGCCTTGCAGATTTCCCAAACCTCCTGGTAGTTGCCGGCCTTGATCGTGGAATCGATCGACTCCACCAGCGCCTTTGGCGCCAAAGCATCCACCCGCAGCGCAAAGTAGAGCTGGATGATGAACATGATCAGGACGACCGATGTTCCCAGAATGCAGATCCAGATCATGATGATCAGCGGTCCGCCGTGGAGGATCATCTGGATGATGCTCATCTGTTCGGTGCCGCCCTCCGCGGCGCGCGCCGGTGCGGCGGCCGAGAGGAGCATCAGCAAGACCAAGGGGATGGTGTTTCGAAGTGCGGGGTGGTTGTGTTTCATGGGTGAGTCAAGGGACGAGGACTTTTTCGCCTTCCAAAGCCGATGCACGCTCGGCAGCCGAGGCGGTGGATTTCGGATCGTCGTTGAAAATGTTTGTCACGAGCAGGTAGTTCTCCAGGGCGAGGGGTTTGTCGCCGGACGCCTCTTCGATCCGGCCCATCAAAAACAACGCTTGGCTCTGGACGGCGGCCTCGCTTCCGGCGGGGAGCTTCGACTGGCGCGCAGCGGCCGCGAGCGGTTCGATTTTTTGCCGCGCGGAGGAAATGTCCTGCCGAGAGAGCGCGAGTTGCCCCAGCAAGAGGTCCAAGCTCGATGCGGCCCCAGGGTAAAAAGTGCGGAAATCCTTCAGAACGGCATCCGCCTCGGCGGTTTTGCCTTCGGCAAGGTAGATTTCGGCGAGCATCGAAAGGCTCCGCTGCGCCCAAGGCGTGGACAGGCCCTTAAAATTCTCGGCCAACGGTTCCAGCGCAGCCAAGGCGGCCGCGGCATTTCCGGTGCTCCAATTCTCGGTGGCTTTCCCGAACGCGGGAGGGGCCTCTTTTTCCACCGACGCGACTTTGTCGAGCGGAACGCCCGTTTCCGCGGGACCGATCTTGATTCGCACGGAGCCCCCGCGAACGCCGGTCACCTGACCTTCACGCCGTCCGCCGTCTTTTTGGACCACCGTATCCTGCGCCCAAGCGCCGACCGGGACCACGCACAAGCCCGCCGCCAGAACCGTGGCGAGGAAACGGGGGACACTTGCTTTCATCGACTGGAATCCCTAATGCTTCGCCCCCGCTGAATCAACCTTTTCGTCAAAAACCATGATCGAAGTCTTCCGGAAAAACCAACGCGGCCTGATGTTGCTCGTCGCGATCCTCACGATTGTTTCCTTCATCATCCTCTATAATACAACCCAGCTCGAGCAGCTCGCCGACAACCGCACCCCGTCGATCTATGGCCGCGCACTGGACCAGGCGGCCATCGAGCGGCAGGTAAAAAACTACCAGCTCACCCTCGCGCTCGGGCAGCTCGGCCTGATTCAAAAACTCGGCGGCGCCTCCGAGGACCGCGACATGGCGTTGACGAACTTCATCTGGAACCTCCTCGTCCTCCAGCACGAGTCGGCGAAGATGGGCATCCACCCGACCGACTCCCAAGTCGCCGCCCGCATCAAGGAAATGGAAACCTTCCAAACCAGCGGGCAGTTCGACCCCGTGAAGTATTCCAAGTTCCTCGCCGAGCAACTCACGCCGCGCGGGTTCACCGAGCGCCAGCTCGAGGAAGTCGTCCGCGACGCGCTGCGCCTCGAGGAAGTGGAAAAAGTCGTCCAGGCACCCGCCGCGCTCGGCTCCGGGGAGGTGGAGGCAACGAAGCGGATCTTCCAGCCGGTCACCGCCTCGTATGTGAAATTCGACAAAAGCAAGGCGGCCGACGGCATCACGACCACCCCCGAGGAAATCAATTCCATCTACGAGCAAAACAAGGCGAACCTCCTGACCCAGGAAACCCGCGGGGTCGAAGCGGTCGTTTTCGAGCTTCCCGCCGATTCCAATCCGGAGGGCAAGGAAAAGGTCGAAGCGCTCCAAGCCCTCGCCAACGCCGCCAGTTCGTTCGTGGAATCGATTTCGAAAGAAGGGCTCGATTTCCAAAAAGCCGCCGGAAAAGCGGGGAAGCCGGTCCAGAAAATCTCGCCATTCGACCGCACAGGCCTGCAGGAAACCCCGGACACCGGAGCCATCGCATCCGCGCTCCCCGAACTTGCGCCCTACGCGTTCCAACTCGCAGGCCCCGGCGGAACCACGGATGTCATCCAGGCAGGCGACGCCTTTTACATCCTCCACCTCACGGCGGTGGATCCGGTGCGCCAGCTCACGCTCGACGAATCCCGCGGGCGCATCGAAGCCCAGATCCGCGCCAACAAAGCCGAGCAGGCATTCGCCACGTCGGCGAACTCCGCCTTCAACGCCTTCAAGGCGGCCATCGATGGAGGCAAATCCTTCGCGGAAGCAGCCGCCGCCCAAAACCTCGAGGTCCAGAAAATCTCGAATGTCATCCCGGCCGGCAAGGACACCAAACCCGAAGACCAAATGCTCGCCGCGGGCACGCTGTTGTTGAGGGACGGCGAACTCTCCGGCCTCGAGCGCGCCCCGTGGGGCGCCTTCGCCATCCAACTCGACTCGCGCGGGCCGATCGACCCCAAGGAACTCGAGGGCCGCGAAACGGAAATCCGCGAGGGGCTGCTGGCGAACAAGCGCGATGTCCTCTTCGCCGAATGGCTCCGCAGCCGGCGCGAACAGGCGGGCATCACCGTCCCCGCGGCCAACCAAGGCTGATGCCGGAAGCGCTTGAGGAAATTTTCGACGCCGCCACCGGCGACATCGCCCTCGGCGACTTGGATGCGGCAGTGGAAAAATACCGGCGCTGCGTGGAAATCGACCCAGCCTTTTTCGATGGCTGGCACGCGCTCGGCATGGCGCTCATGAAGAGCGGCCGCCACGCCGAGGCGGTCGAAGCTGGGCTACGCGCCGTGCAACTCGACCCGCAAAACCAACTCGCCTGGTCGAGCCTCTCGCTCTTCCATGTGCGCAACGGAAACATCAAGGAAGCCGAAGCCGCCGGCGGCAAGGCCCGCATCCTCTCCTGGGGCGGAAAAATCAAAACCGATGACTGACATGGCCCGCACTTTCTCCATCACCACCGCGATTGACTACACGAACGGAGCGCCGCACATCGGCCACGCCTACGAGAAAGTCCTCACCGACGCCATCGCCCGCCACCGCAGGCTCCGCGGGCAACCGGTTTTTTTTCTGACCGGCGTCGACCAGCACGGCCAAAAAGTCCAGCAGTCCGCGCAAAAACTCGGGCTCGAACCGAAGGCATTCGTCGACGGCATCACCGCACAGTTCCTCGCGCTTTGGTCGAAGCTCGGGATTTCGCACGACGCCTGGGCCGCCACCACCGAGCCCGTCCACATCCGTTGCGTGCAGGGCATGCTCCAGCGCCTCTGGGACTCCGGGCATTTCTATAAGGACAAGCGCGGCGGCCACTACAGCGTCCGGCAGGAACAATTCCTCACCGAAAAGGAACGCGGCCCCGACGGCGAATTCGGCCCCGAGTGGGGCGAGGTCGTCTACATCGAGGAGGAGAACTACTACTTCAAACTCGCCGAACACCGCGATTGGCTCCTCGGCCTCATCGACTCGCGCTCGAAATCCGCCCACCCGCTCGTCATCCCCGAATTCCGCGCCGCCGAATTGCGAAACGCCGTTGAAAAGCTTTCCGGCGACCTCTGCATCTCGCGCCCGAAATCGCGCCTCACCTGGGGAATCGAAATGCCGTTCGACCCCGGCTTCGTCACCTATGTGTGGTTCGACGCACTCTCGAACTACATCAGCTTCGCGGGCTACGACCCCTCCCCCGGCGCCGATCTTTCCACCTTCCAATCCCTCTGGCCCGCCGTCCATGTCATCGGCAAGGACATCCTCGTCCCGCCCCATGGAATCTACTGGCTCGCCATGCTCCGCGCGCTCGGTTTCGCGGACAACGAAATGCCCACCCTGCTCGTCCACGGGTGGTGGAACATCGCCGGCGCTAAGATGAGCAAGAGCCTCGGCAATATCGTCGACCCCGCCGCCTTGGCGGAAAAATACGGGCCCGCCGCGCTCCGTTGGTATCTGCTCGCCGACATCGCCACCGGCCGCGATGCCGACTTCAGCATCGAGCGCCTCGAGCAGCGCTACAATGCGGAACTCGCGAACAACATCGGTAACCTCCTGAACCGCACGCTCAACATGACGCGACGCTACCGCGGCGGAACCCTGAAAAAGTGCGGCTCCCCCCTCGCAGGCTTCGTCTCGGAAAAAGCCAAAGCCTGGGACGCCGCCATGGAATCCTACCAACCGCACGCCGCCATCGAGGCGGCCATGGAAATCGCCGTCCGCTGCAACGCCCATGTCGAAGAAACCGCCCCCTGGAAACTCGCGAAGGACGAAGCGCAGGCCGCCCAACTCGACGGCGTTCTCTACACCCTCTCCGAGTCCCTCCGCATCCTTTCCATCCTTCTCGAGCCCTTCATCCCGGAACAAGCCGCCGCCATGCGCGCACAGCTGAACTGGACTGCCGAACCTTCCACCGCCGCCACCGAATGGGGATTGCTCCCGGACGGTCACCAACTTTCCGAGCCCGTTCCCCTCTTTCCGCGAATCGAGCTGCAGCCGTGAAACACCCGCTCCGCGATTGGCTGGAATACGCGGGCCTCTCCGCCGCCGCATGGCTCGTGGTCCAACTCCCGCACAAAACGCTCCGCCCGCTTGCGGATTTGATGGGCGCCATCGTATACCGCCTCGACCCCCGCGGCCGCCGCACCGCCCTCGCCAACATCGAAGCCGCATTCCCTCAAAAATTTTCCCCGACGGAAAAATCCCGCATCGCCCGCGGGTCCTACCGCAGCTTCGCCCGGACGATGCTCGAACTTTTCTGGTCGCCAAACATGGATGCCGAATTCGTCCGCGAAAACATCGTCTTCGAGGGCTGGGAGCACGACACCTGCCGGAAAAACCCCGAAAAACCCGCGATCTACTGTTGTTTCCACTACTCGAACTTCGAACTCCTCTCGCTCGTCAGCGCATGGTCGATCGAGAACGGCCCCGTCATCGCACAGCGCTTCAAAAACCCGCTTCTCGGTCCCGTCTTCGATCGCCTCCGCGCCAGCACCGGCAACACAGTGATCCCCCAGGAGCGCGCGATGCTGCGGATGCTCAAACACCTGCGCGCCGGCGGGAAATTCGGAATGCTCGTGGACCTCAACATCCACCCGCACGAGGGTAGCGTCGCTGTGATGTCGTTCGATGGCCTGCTCGTCAGCGCCACACCGGCCCATATCGCCATCGCGAAAAAAACGGGTGCCGCCATTGTCCCCATCGAATGCCGCCCATTGCCCGACGGCCGTTACCGCATCATCCACCATAAACCCATCGAGTGCCCGGAGGATGCCGATACCAGCGCCCTCGTCCAGCAATGCTGGAACGCTCTGGAACCCGCAGTCCGCGAACATCCCGAATGCTGGCTTTGGGCCTACAAGCACTGGCGCTACCGCCCCTCGAAAAACGACAGCCGCTATCCATTTTACGCGAATCCCTCCACACGCTTCGATGCACTCGCCACATCCCTTTTGGTTGAAAAGCCCTTTTCCGCGAACTAAGCCTGCCCCATTCCGATGCTCGAACTCGCAAATGTCTCCATCGAAACAAACGGGCACCGGCTTTTGGAAAACATCAGCGCCACGTTTCCAAAAGGACACTTCGGCGCAATCATCGGTCCATCGGGGTGCGGCAAGACGACTTTACTGAAACTGGTCGCCGGCATTGCCCCCGGAGACGAGGAAGGCACCGTCCTGTGGAAAACCCGCGATCTTTCCCAGCAAGATTTCGCCGCCTCGGAGATCGCCTATGTTCCGCAGTTTGGAGTCGCCCACGAGGAACTGACGGCCCGCGAATGCATCCACTTCGCCCTGCGCCTCCGCGTCCGTCGCGCGGACCGGCCCGACTCCGAGGCCACGATCGAATCGCTCCTTGAAGAAACCGGAATGCGGGACTTCGCGGACCAGCCCGTTAAAACGCTCTCTGGCGGTCAACGCCGGCGGCTCGCCCTTGCGATGGAGCTAACCTGCCAGCCCGAGATTCTGCTTTGTGACGAGGTCACCAGCGGTCTCGACCCGCATTCCGAAAACGAAATCGTCCGCCTGCTCCACGGTCTATCACGCCGCGCAGGACGTCTTGTCTTGTCCGTCACACATAGCCTGGAACACCTCAGCCTCTATGATTCGGTTACGGTTCTCTACAAAGGAGCGCTCGCCTATCAGGGGCCGCCGGATTTCCTCGCACACTACTTTGGCGTGGATAGCCCCGATCAACTTTACGCCCGCCTAGCCCTGCGCGAACCCGCTGAATGGGCGGCATCTTGGACGAAGCACCGAAACGCCCTCGCTGACGCAGCAAAATCCAATTCCCAGCCGAATGATCCGTCACCTGAAACTGATGCCGATCTTCCCTCAAGTCCTGGCCCCGTTTCGCAATTTCTCACACTTTTCCAGCGCCGCCTGTTGGTCTTCTCGCGCTCCGGCCCTCAACTCTTGCTCCAAGCCGGACTCGTGCTTGGCTTTCCTCTTCTCGTAGCGGTCTTCGCACTCGACGGTATCCCGGCGGTGAAAAACCTCAGCATGGGTCTCGACCTCGATGTCCTCACTCGCCTCAATGAAGCCAGAGAGTTTCTGATTCAATCCAGCAAAGTCGGCAGCCTCGTTTCGGGTATCGTCATGTTCCAGGTGATCCTTCTGACCCTCATGGGCGCCAACAATTCTGGCCGCGAAATCGCCGCAGAGCGCGGGATTTTTGAGCAGGAAAAACTCTCGGGCCTTAGTCCTCTCGCCTATGTCGCCTCGAAGGCGGTCTTTCTTTCGGTCCTCGTCGCCGTCCAGTCCACATGGATGGGAGTCTTCGTCCACCATGTTTGTGGATTCCCGGGCAACCTCGGCTCGCAACTTGTCATGCTTCTTCTTGTCAATGCCGCCATGACCTCGATTTGCCTGGCCGTTTCGAGCCTTCTCTCATCGCCCGAGCAAGCGTCGCTCGTTTCGATTTACCTCGTGGGCTTCCAACTCCCGCTTTCCGGCGCCGTCCTCGCGCTCCCAGATCTGCTGGGCACAGCCGTCCGTCCGTTCATCTCGGCTTACTGGAGTTGGTCCGGAATTCTGCAAACACTCCGCGGCGAGCGCTACTACGACATCGTGCAAACTGTGGTCCAAAGTCCGCTCGCGCCGGCAGCGCTCTGCATCGCGGTTCTCTCGATCCACATCGCTGCCGGCCTAGTCATCGCTTGGATCGGGTGCGAACGCCGCAAACTCGCCTGACGCCATGAAAAACGATTTCAAAAAAATCCCTTCAGCTGCGTGGGCAGTCCCGACAAACGGCTCGGCCGGGCGCGCCTTCCCGGAGCCGCTGCACGGCTACCGCGGGGAAATCCAGCGCGACCGCGCCCGCATCATCCACTCGACCTCCTTCCGGCGCCTCGACGGGAAGACCCAGGTCTTCCTCAACGGCACCGGCGACCACTACCGCACGCGCCTCACCCACACGATCGAGGTCGCCTCGATCAGCCGCACAGTCGCCCGCGCTCTGCATTTGAACGAGGACCTCGCCGAAGCCATCGCACTCGCCCACGACCTCGGGCACCCGCCCTGCGGGCACCGCGGCGAAGAGGAACTCGACCGGTTGCTCAAGGACCACGGCGGCTTCGACCACAATGTCCAAAGCCTGCGCGTCGTCGAAGTCCTCGAGGAAAAATACCCGCAGTTCCCGGGGCTCAACCTCGTTTGGGATGTCCGCGAGGGAATCCAAAAACACGCCGAGGGCTACACCGACCCCCTCGACGGTTCGCGATACCCCTCCCCTTCCCTCGAAGCGCAAATCGCCGACCTCGCCGACGAAATCGCCTATTCCAGCCACGACCTCGACGACGGCATCGATGCGGAACTCCTCAAAACCGCCGACCTCGCCGAAGTCCCGCTCTGGCGCCGCGCCCTGGACCGCGCACACTCGGAAGCCGCCGCCATCGACCCCCACCGCCACCGGGGCTTCATCATCCGCTGCCTCGTGAACATGCTGGTGGACGACCTGGTCACAACGACCCGCCAAGCCATCGCCGGCGCCCGCATCGAAACCCTCCGCGCCGTCCGCGAACACCCGCACCGCCTCGCATCCTTCAGCCGGGAAATGCGAGCCGAACTCTCCGGGCTCCGCCGCCACCTCTTCGCGAAGTTCTACCACCACCCCGCAGTCTCGGGCGCCAACGAGGAAGCCGCCCGCCTGATTTCCGAACTTTTCGCCCACCTTGCCGCCCACCCCGAAAAAATGGGGCGCAAAGCCCGGGGGCGCATCGACCGCGACGGTCTCCACCGCAGCGTGGGTGATTACATCTCGGGCATGACCGACCGCTACCTCGCCCGCCAACACGCCGAACTCGTCGGCAAATAAAAAACCCCTCCAGCGCGGACGCAGGAGGGGTTTTTGGAAAAGGTTCCGTTATTTCACGTGTGCCGAGACGTGCTTGGTCATCTCGAACATGGTGACGGAGGATTTGCCGCCGAAGACAGCCTTCAGCGCGGCGTCCGCGTTGATTTGGGTCTTTTTCTTGGGGTCTTGGAGCTTGTGCTTCTTGATGTAGTCCCAAACCTTTTTGGTGAGCTGGCCGCGGGGCAGCGGGGTCGAGCCCACGATCACCGCGAGGGTGGCGTCGGGCTGGACGGGTTTGAGGAGGGCTGGGTTGGCTTTGCGCTTCGGTTTGGTGGCAGTTGGCATGTTGTTTTTGTTGGGTTGGATTGTCGCCGGGTTCGCCGGCGGTTTGGGAAACGAACCTTCCGTCGTGGAGGGCGGGGGGCTCGAACTTGGGGGCGTGTTAACAACTCCCCCCACCTTCGTCCACCATTTCTTTGGGCAAAATCACGGCGCGCCAGACCGGGTCAACTCGGCGCTGTGGGCGGCAAAGCCCGCCCCGAATGCGGTCATCCACACATTTTCCGTGTCCGGCCGCAGCCCACGCTCCAGCGCCGCCAGCACGCTCGGGCTGCTGATGTTCCCGTGCTCGCCCAAAATCCCGCGGCTTGCATCGAGGCAAATCCCCGGGATCTTGCGCCCGATCGCATCCAGCACATCGCGTCCGCCGGTGTGGGAAACCACCAGGTCCGGCCCGCAGGTCCGCTGCGCGTAAAGCCCCGCCACAGCCTGCGCGGCAAGCTCGGGAACTTCCCGGTGGAGTTGGTTCTTCAAAAACCCGTCGGCATTCACGAAACGGATTTTCTCGCGGTGCTGGGGTTGGTGAAGCGTGCGGAACCCATGGAAGCGCAGCTGCCCGCCCGAATCCGACCCGCGCCAAACCGCCGCCGCCGCCCCGTCCCCGAAAAGGCAGAGGCTCACCAGCACGCCCGGCTCGTCATTCAAATAAAACGCCGCCGAACAAACCTCGACAGCCACCGTGGCAACCACCGCATCCGGCTTCGCCGCCAAAATCCCGCGCGCCGCCTCAAGCATCGGGATCGCCGCGCCGCACCCCAGCCCGAGCAAATCCTGTAAAAACGCATCCGGTCGAAGCCCGAGCCGTTCGGACAAATGGCCGCTCACCCCGGGGCACAAATACCCCGTGCAGGTGCAAACCAGCAGAGCATCGATAGCCGACGCCTTGATGCCCGCCCGCCCGCAAGCCCTCTGCAACGCATCCATCGCAAGCAGCGGCGCATGGACCTCAAAAATCCGGTGCAAATCCCCGGCACTGCATCCGAAAACCCGCGAAAGGTCGGGGATGCAAAACTGCCGCGCCGCAATCCCCGAATCGCCCGAGAGGATTTTTTCGAGGATCGAACGCGAACCGCTGCGCAGGCGCCCCATCGCCCCCGATTCCCGCAACGCCGAAAGGCAATCCGCCTGCGAAAACGAATTCGGCGGGAATGCGGTGGCGAGCGATTGCAGGAACATCAGCGGACGAGTTGCAACAGGGTTTGGAACGGAACGCAACGCCGCCGTGCGAGCGCGAGCACGGTTCGCAGCGCCAGCGGAACCGTCAAAAACACATGCAGCCCCATCGCCGCCGCCATCCGCTTGCGGAAACGCCGCCGTTGCGAACGCTCCACCGCCTTCGCCGCCGAATCCCAATCCGATTTGCCCAGCGCATAGTCCAAAGCCGGCTGCAGCGCACATTCCGCGGACTCGAATGCCATCGTCATTCCATTCCCCGTGAACGGCGGGATCATCCAAGCCGCATCCCCGATGGAAAACGCCGGTCCCCGCTGAGAGCCGGGCTGGAAACCCGCAACACCGCAAAAACTGCCCGCATCCGCCTCCGCATTTCGAAGCCGCCCTGCGAGGTTCCCGAGACCCATCGACTCCAAAATCCCGATCAGCATTTGCGGACCCTTCAAGCCATTCGAATGCCGCTCCGTGAAAAGCCCGCAGGCATTCACCACCCCATTCCCGATTCGCGCCAACCCGAGATACCCGCCCGGCGCCGCGAACATCTCGAGATCCCGCCGGAGTTCCAATCCGCGGAAATGGCACTTCAACCCAATCCAACCCCCCCGCGCCCTCGGACGCCCCGCCGACCAAACAATCCCCTCGCCCGCAGAAATCCGCGAACCCGTGTGCAACACGCCGCCCAGGTTTTCAAACTCGCACCTCAACCGCCCATCCAAATCCCAGCGCGAAATCCCAAGCCCGCGCACTTCCATCTCGGAAACCAAACCCCTGCCATCATTCCAAGAAGCCGTCGCGAGCCGCTCGGCATCAGCCAAAGCCCCGGCGATTCCCAAGTTCCCGAGCGTGCCATCCGAAACCCCACTGATGAACTCCCCGCAGACCCGGTGCCGCGGATAAGCCAGAGCCTCGTGGAGTTCCACCGCAACACCCCGCTTCAAAAGCGCAATCCCCAGCGAGAGCCCCGCCAACCCGCCGCCCGCGATTTTGATCCGCCGCGTCATAATTTCACGGCATGGAACCGCAGCGATCCGCGCAGGGTGGCTTGCTCGGAAATCTTCCACCGCCCCCGGTCCAATTTGAGAAACCGCCCCAACTCCCCGCGGACAAAGCCCGCCCGGATGCTCGCCGCCATGTCATGCCGCGTGACCTTTCCAAAAACCGGCGCCGCCACCTTCGAAAACCACAGCGGAACCCGCGAGCGCAGCGGCTCGCTAAAAACCAACGACGAAAACCCAACCAGCCGCGCACCCAAGTTCGCCAGCGCCTCCTCCCCGAAATGGTGCAAAACCAAACTCCCCATGCACACCCCGCCCGCCGCTGGCAGCGCCCCGAAAAAATCCCCCCTCACCCACCCCACCCCATCCGGGATTCCCGCTGGTCGGGGACACAAATCCAGCCCCGTTACCGAAGCCCCCGGAAACTCCCGAAAAACCCGCCTGCACAAATTCCCCTCGCCCGCCCCGAGTTCAACAACCCCGCCGCGCACATTTCCATCCGCCCTCAGCCTGCGCAAAATCCAACGCGAGTTCCCCAAAAACGCATCCACCACCCGCAAGTCCGCCCGGCTCCGGCGCGCCTCGGGGTCATCCGCCGGAAGCGAATCGAGAATTTCCGGAACGACGACCCGTTCCATTCCCCTCACCCGCCACCCGGGCGCGATGCCAGGATCCGTTCCACATACTTCGCCAGCATGTCGCACTCGAGGTTCACCACATCGCCCGCTTTCAACACACCGAGGTTCGTGGCGGTCGCCGTGTGGGGAATGATCCAGACTGCGAACGAACCCTCGCCCGCCTCCGCCACCGTCAGGCTTACGCCATTCAGCGCCACCGAGCCCTTGTAGGCGAGATACCCGCGGAACGCCGCCGGCAATTCGAAATCCAGCCGCAAATCCGCCCCCTGCGCCTTCGCCGACAAAACCTTCACCGTCGCATCCACATGCCCCTGCACAAAATGCCCGCCCATCCGCGCCCCCGCCGCCAGCGCGCGTTCGAGGTTCACCGCCGCCCCGTTCGCCAGCCCGCCAAGGTTCGTCAGCCGCAGGCTCTCCTCCAAAAGGTCAAACGCCAGAACCCCGCCGGAATTCGAGACTGCCGTGAGGCAACACCCGTTCACCGAAACGCTGTCCCCGATCGCCACCTCCTCCGCAAAACCCGCCCGAACCGAAATCCTCGCCCCCGCAGCGCTGCGGACGAACGATTCGACCCTTCCGACTTCCTCGACAAGTCCCGTGAACATGCCGCGACTATCCGCCGCCGACCGCCGCACGCGCAAACATTTCCCGCACCGCCACCAATCGGTTGTGGCACGCCGCGCCTTTCTGGTATTCCACAGACCGCCATGAGCCGCCTCATCACAGCACTCCTCGCATTGCTCCTGCTTGCCACGCCAGCCGCACCCGCTGCCGAACAACCCGAGGAGGAATTCCCCACGCCGCTCGAAGCCTACGCGGATACCGGCACCACCGATATCGGCACCAAACTCCTCGGTCGCATCAAAGCAGACCCGTTCAACCTCGTCGCCACCCTCATTTTCTTCGCCGCCATCATCCACACCTTCCTCGCGGCGCGTTTCCGGAAAATCTCGCACCACTTCGAGCACGAATACGAAGCCCTCTCGCGCCAAACGCCGCCGCCCGGACCCGAAGCCGCCGCGCACTACCGGAAGATGGACCGCAAAAAATTCGCCGAAGTCGCATTCCACTTCCTCGGCGAGGTCGAAGCGGTTTTCGGCATTTGGCTCATTCCCCTCACCATCGCCATCGTGACGATGAAGAGCCCGGATACCGCCAAACACTACATCAACGGCGTGAATTTCACCGAACCGATCTTCGTTGTCGTGATCATGGCGATGGCATCCACGCGCCCGGTCCTCGTCTTTGCGGAAGCCGCCCTGCGCCGTTTTGCCGACCTCGGAAAAGGGACGCCAGCCGCCTGGTGGGTTTCGATCCTCACCGTCGGACCGATCCTTGGCTCTCTCATCACCGAGCCCGCCGCGATGACGATTTGCGCCCTGCTCCTCGTCTCAAAGTTTTTCCGACTCCAGCCTTCGATGTCCTTGCGCTACGCCACGCTCGGTCTTTTATTCGTGAACATTTCGATCGGCGGAACCCTCACCCATTTCGCCGCTCCGCCCGTGGTGATGGTCGCTGGCACCTGGGGCTGGGACACCCTTTTCATGCTGCAGCACTTCGGATGGAAATCCGTTCTTTCGATCCTCATTGCGAACGCCGCCGTATTTCTGGTTTTCCGCAAGGAACTCGCCTCCCTCCGCGTGCCGGATTTGGAGCCCGCCAGCGAGCAAAACGGAACGCCCGCATCACTCATCGCCGCCCATTTGATTTTCATGGGATTCGTCGTCTATGTCGCCCATTACGCGGCGATGGTCATTTTGGCATTCATGTTCTTTCTGGCATTTGTCGCGGCGACGCGGCGCAACCAGGAAGACCTCAGCCTGCGCGGACCCGTGCTGGTCGGCTTTTTCCTCGCGGGGCTTGTGATCCACGGGCGCTGCCAGCAATGGTGGATCGAGCCTGTCCTCACCAGCCTCAACCCCACCGAACTCCTGCTCGGCGCGACCGTGCTCACGGCATTCAACGACAACGCCGCTATTACCTATCTCGCCTCGCTCGTCCCTGGGTTTACCGATGCCGCAAAACTTGCGGTCGTCGCCGGAGCCGTGGCTGGCGGCGGTCTCACGGTGATCGCCAACGCCCCGAACCCCGCCGGTCAATCCATCCTGCAATCCCACTTCGGCACAAACGGCATCGAGCCCCTGAAACTCTTCCTTGGCGCCCTGATGCCGACGGTGGTCTGCGTGTTGATCTTCCTGCTCACGACATGATCCGGAATGTCCTGCTCGATTGGTCGGGCACCCTTGCCGACGACCTCGGCAGCGTGCTTGTGGCGACCAACAAGATTTTCGCCGAATACGGGCGCGATCCCCTCACCCTCGAGGATTTCCGCCGCCACTTCCGCCTGCCGTTCTCGGAGTTCTACGCGGAGCTGCTGCCCGAAGCGACGCTCGAAGGTCTCGAGGAACTCTACGAGCGGTTTTTCCTCGGCATGAACGACCGCATCGAACTCCTGCCCGGAGCCCGCGAGTTTTTGGAATTCTGCCAAGCGACCGGGCGCCGAGCCTTCCTGCTCAGTTCGATCAAGACCTCGCATTTCCAAATCCAGGCGGAGCGCAACGGCGTCGCCGGGTTTTTCGAAGTCGCCTACACCGAGGTCATGGACAAGCGCGCCAAGATCCGCGAAATCCTGAAAACCCACCACCTCGACCCGCGCGAGACGATGTTCGTGGGCGACATGGTCCACGATATCGAAACCGCCAAGCACGGCGGCGTCCTCGATGTGGCGCTCCTCAGCGGCTTCGACCGGCTCGAAAAACTCGCCACCGCCCACCCGACCATCATCGCGCGCGACATTGCCTGCGTGCAAAGGCTCCTGTGAACGAAATCCTGGTTAATGGGCTGCGTGTCCAAACGCGCATCGGCGTCCCGGATGAGGAACGCGCGAAGTTGCAGGACATCGAAATCGACCTACGCATCGGGTTGAAAAAAAACTTCGGCGAAATGGCGGATGCGATTTCGGAAACCATCGACTACGCCGCCGTGTGCGAAGCCGTCGGTGAACTCGCCATGCTCCGCCCCCGCGCCCTCGTGGAAACCCTCGCCGAGGAATTTTGTGAAATGCTCATCGGGCGTTTCGGAGCCGATTCCGCCGAAGTGGAGATCCGAAAGTTCGTCCTGCCAAACACCCGCTCCGTAGGAGTCCGCTGCCGAGCCGCGAAATCAAAATAAAGTGTCACCAGGAGGGCGCCGCTGGTCGGCGCCAGGGCGGCTCGCGCCATCACGACAATTCCGGTGCTGACAATCAGCGCCCACCTCGCAAAGCGCAATCCTCACCCAATCCTCTCCAGCGCCTCCGCGGCGGGAAGGTGACCGAAGTCCGCATGCAGTTGCATCAACCCCTGCTGGTCCACCGCCGAACGGACCAACTCCGCGCGAAAACCGCCCACGAGCCAATCGCACGCCCGCCTCACCCGCCCGCTCGGGCTCGGTCCCCGCATCGCCGCCAGTTCGCGCAACCCCCGCTCCGGCGGAAGCGACGGAATGAAGGCATTGATCACCAAATCCAAAATCCGGTCGCTGCCGACCAGCGCCGTCTTCTTTCCCAGCGAACCCACCGAAAGGTTCCAGTGGAAACTCCAATACGGGTGGTCCAACGATTCGAAGAAATCCCGGAACCCCGCCATGCCGCCCTGCGAAACGAGCCGCCGCAGTCGGTCAAACCTCGATGCCACCACAGCAAGGGCGCCCAGCCGACGGTGCGGATGGTTCGACGGGCGGATCCCCGAGAGCTTCCACATCGCCGGATCGAGGACCAGCAGCGCATGGGCATCGCGCACCATCCACCACTCGTCCCAGAGAGGCTTCAGGTATTTCTTCGTGGTTTCGTCCGCGTTGTCGAAATTCCGCGGCGCAAGGAACCCCGCAAGACCGAACAACAGCGCCTCGCCGGATGCCGACCCGGCACGCTTCAACCCCGCACGCCCGGCGATGAGCAGGAATGGAATCGAGTTGTTCTTGTAGCCAAGCGCCGTTGCGACGGCATGGAACATCGCACCATCGGCACCGTGGAGGGATTCGGCGGAAAGGTGCGCCGCGTGTTTCGTCCGCAAACGGAAAGCCGCCGCCTCCGCAACCATGCGCTTCGCATCTTCGGGCCCCACGAATCCACCACGCGGCTCGGGAACCGGGCGCTGCGGCGCGTCGATTTGCAGGCGGACTTGTGAAACTTGGCGGTTGTCATGCGTGCGGGCGAAGAAGGTTTCGCGCCCCTGCGTGAGGAAAAATTGCAGGACGACATTTCCGTAGGCGGGATTGGAAAAATGCGCGTGCCGTTCCCAGTCCCGCACATCGGGATCGATCTCGATATCCCCTCGAATCTCCCCGCCGCCGTCGAAGCAAACGACCGCGCCCTTGAAATCCGGTCCCGCCTCGCGGTTCCAATCCCCGAAGTGCCGCACCACCACCTGCCTGCCACAAAGCGTCGTCCACTCGCAGCCGAAACCGCCATTGAACAACCGCGCCTGGATTTCCAACTCCCCAGGCAAGCGCACCGGGGAATCCTCGGCAACGGAGCACCCCAAGCGCGCAGCCGCGTAGGCGGAACCGTCGGACAGATTCACAAATCGGGATACGGCAAATTCGGAATCTCTTCCGGCATCGCCGGGACAACGGTTGCGGGCTTCACGAGCGGCGAGTCTTTCGATTCCGTCTCGAATTCCCCGGGAACCGGTTGGACGCCGCCCGTCTCTGGCTCCGCAGGCTCGGGCGCCGCTTCCACCACGCGGATGGGATAGCGTTCCTCAAGCGGCATGCGGCGCTTTGCGGCTTCGATTTCCATTTCGAGGCGCTTCTGGACCGCAGGCGTGTTCGCAAACGACATCGCAGATTCGAAAGTCTTCACCGCCGCCCCCGGTTGCCCCGCGTCCGCCTGCGCCGCCCCGAGCGCTTCGAGGAACATGCTGTCGCCCGTCTCGCGGGCGGCTTCATGGATGGGCAGGATGGCATTCAGGATATTCGAGCGCGCATTGGCGGTGATCCCGCGAAAGAGCCGGTAGGGGTTGAGGGGCTGGCGGCGGTCGGGAAAATCGCCCCAGGCTTTATAGGGCTTGTAGAGCGGATCTCCGATCGTCACCGCCATCCACGAAAGACCGCGGATCGCCATGTGTCCGCTTTCCGCGAGCGTGAGCCCGGTCATGAGCCGGTCCTGGAACACATCGAGGTTCGCGGTGAGCGAAAGGTAGGGCTCGTAAACATTCCCCAGCGTGGCAGCCGCCCCGCGGGCGATGAGCGGGCCGCACCAATTCAGGGAAGTGCTGCGAAGTGTGCTCGCGCTGTAGGAGTGGAGGTGGACGGCCACCGCGCCGGGCTTGAATGCGAAACCCTCGGTGGCAAACGGCCCGTTCAGATCGCCAGCATACCAACCGTAGTAGAGCGCCGCTTCGGTCACGGGGAAATCGGCGGAGATCGTCTGGGGGTAGTCGTCGAAAATGACCGGCACGCCGCGCTGGCGGAGCATCTCGACGAGGTTGCGCATCCACCCGTCGCCCTCGGCGTATCCGCCGTCGGTGATGTTGCGCCCGTCGATGTATGCCCAGCCCCACAGCCCCGTTTTTTCCGCCATGATGGAATCGTCGACCATCGCGCGGACCATTGAAGCCGTGGGCGCGTCCAGCCTCGCAGGCAGGAGCAGGCCGGGCGTGACGGTTTCGTCGAGGATGGGCGTGAAGCGACCGAAATACGGGTTCGGCATCAACCCCGCGGGGGTGAAGTCCTCGAGGCCAAGCGCGGCGATTTCCCCGTCCACCGAGGCGTCGTTGCGCGAGGCAATGGCGATCGGCACGCCTTTGACATGCGTGGCGTTCCCGATCGAGGGGTCGCTGGAAATTTTCAACGGCATCCCGCGAATGAGTGCGACGAACCGGATCGTGGTGTCTGTGACGATTTGCCTGCCGTTCGAAACATTGCGGACTTTCCACCAACCTTCCCCGACCATTTTTTTGCGGAGCGGGTTCGCGATGGTGCGGTTGAAATCGGCACGCGAGATTTCCTCGGTGTTCGGGCAATCCAATCCGACAACCTGCGCGGCGGGGATGCCGCGTTTCCCGGCATAGTATTCGGCGAGCGGTTTCGAATCGGGGTCGCCCGTATTGTAGAGGACGAGCGTGGCAGCGGCCTGGCGGTCCTGCGCGAAGAGCGCGGCGGCGGGGAGCAGCAGGGCTGCGGCGACCCTAAAAATCCAGGCGGAGGCCGTCATAGGCGAGTTGGATTCCGTCCGGGAGCGAGGCTTCCGTTTCGGCGTGCCCGAGTTCGTGGCACATGTGGATGAAGTAGGTTTTGGCGGCACCGATCCGGCGCGCGGCTTCGATGGCACCCTGGACCGTGAAATGGGTCGAGTGGGCGTTGTGGCGCAGGGCATCGATCACAAGGACCTCGGCACCGCGCGCGGCTTCCTCGGCTTCGGGCGGCACGCCGGCGCAATCGGTGTAATACGCAAAAAGCCGCTTCCCGTTTTTTTCAAAGACGAACCCGTTCGTGACCATGCGCCCGTGGGGAAGTTCGACGGGAACCACGCGCAGCCTGCCGAGTTCGAACGGGCCCTCGATGGTTCGCGGCGAAGGGCGGACATAGTTCGGGAATTTCGAGGAGCCATCGAAGGCATATTCAAAAACCCGGCGGAGCGCAGAAAGGGTCGCGGGCGAACCGAAGACCGGCATGTCTTTTTTTTCCAATTCGCAAAAGCGCCGCAGGTCGTCGAACCCGAGGATGTGGTCCACATGCGAGTGCGTGTAGATGACCGCATCGAGCCGCGAGATGCCCTCGCGAAGGCATTGGGTGCGGAAGTCGGGGGTCGTGTCCACTGCGATGGAGATGTCGGGCGCCTGGATGTGCACCGCCGTGCGCAGGCGGCGGTCGCGGGCGTCGCTGGAATGGCAAACGGCGCAGCCGCAGCCGATCACCGGGATGCCGTGCGAGGTGCCGGTCCCCAGGAATGTAACCTCCATGTCCCGCATTCTTGGAATCGCGGCGGAGCGTGGCATACTCGCCCCATGTCCGCAACGCTGGTATCCCTTCGCATCAAGAACCTCGCGCTCGTCGAGGAGATGTTGTGGGAACCTCCGGGCGGATTCGTGGCGGTGACCGGCGAGACGGGAGCAGGCAAATCAGTGATCCTCGGCGCCGTGAAATTGCTGCTCGGCGAGCGGGCGGACAAATCGGTGGTCCGGTCCGGCTCGGAACAATGCATCGTGGAAGGCGTGTTCCAAGTGCCCGGGGATTCCCCGGCACACGCGGTCCTTGAAAATGCGGGCGCCGAGCCGTGCGAGGAGGGCGCGCTGATTGTGAAACGCACGGTGCCGGCGGCGGGTTCGGGGCGGCAGTTCGTCAACGGCTCCGCCTGCACGCTGGGATTGCTGCAGGAACTCGGCGACATGCTGGTCGACCTGCACGGACCCCACGACCACCAGAGCCTTTTTTCCAAGGACCGCCAACTCGCCCTGCTCGACCATTTCGCCGGCGCCACGGAACTCCGCGCCGCACACGCAAATCTCCGCAGCGCTTGGCAAAGCCTCGTCGCCGAGCGCGACAGGATTTCCGCAAACTCGGAAGCCATCGCCCGCGAGATGGAACTCCTCGAGCACCAGACCGCCGAAATCGACGGAGCCGCCCTGCGCGAGGGCGAGGAGGAGGAACTCGTCGAGCGCCAGCGCGCCGCCGCGAACTCCAAACGCATCTGCGAACTCTGCTCGCAACTCTCCGCGCTGCTCGGCGATTCCGAGGATTCGATCCCGTCGAAGTGGTTCGATGTGGCGAGGGTCGCGCGCGAACTCCAGCGCCTCGATGCCCGCACGGAATCGCTCGGCGCCGCCGCGCTCTCAATATCGGACTCGATCCGTGACCTCGCCTCCGAAGTCGACCGCCACGCTTTGTCCATCGATGCCGACCCACGAAGCCTTGCCGCGATGGACGAACGACTCGATACGATCCAAACACTCAAAAGGAAATATGGAGCCTCGGTGGCGGCAGTCCTGGATTTCGGCGCGAAGGCAGCGGAACGGCTCTCCACGCTGAAATCCGCCACAGACACCGAAGGCGGGCTCGAAGCCCGGATCGAATCCGCCCACGCGGAACTCCTCGCCGCCGCAAAAAAACTTTCCGCCGCCCGCCGCAAAGCCGCCCCTAAACTGGAAAAGCTCGTCCAATCCAGCCTCGCGGACCTCGGCTTCGCGAAAGCCGGATTTTCCATTGCGATCACCGACTCCCCCGCCGAGTCGCCCTCGGGCGCGGAGTCCGTCGAATTCCTTTTCTCCCCCAACCCCGGCGAGCCCGAGCGCCCGCTCCGCGCCATCGCCTCGAGCGGCGAAATCTCGCGCGTCATGCTCGCGCTGAAAACCGCGATCACCTCGAACGACAGCGTGCCGATCCTGATCTTCGACGAGATCGATGCGAATGTCGGCGGCGAGGTCGGCTCGAAGGTCGGGCGCAAATTGAAGGAACTCTCCGGGCGCCACCAGGTCTTCTGCATCACCCACCTTCCCCAGGTCGCCGCTTTTGCGGGTTCACACTTCCTCGTTCGGAAAGACACTTCGGGAAAGAGGACGACGACGAACCTCGAAGCCGCATCCGGTCCCGCCCGCGAGGCAGAGGTCGCCCGCATGCTCGGCGGAGGTGGGGAGTCCGCCCTGCGCCATGCGAGGAGCCTCTTGGAAGCAAAATAACCCTTTCGCCCAAAGGAATCCGCGCTTATCGATTCCCCTGCCACCGTGGAAAAACCGATACCCAACCGCGCAACAACCCCCGAGGCGCTCCGCGAAAAGGAGGACGCAGTCGAACGCGACCTGCGAGGATTGCGCCAGTGGCGCTTGCGGGCCGAGGGGGCCATTGAATCCTCGGGCCACATCCTCCGCGAGTGGGACACGGCGCGCGATGAATCGCTTTATTGCGGCGCGATGGAATCGATCCTCGGCATCTACCCGCACGAGATGTCGGGCACTTTCGAAACCTGGGCCGCCCTGATCCACCCGGACGACCGCCCCGGCTACCGCCGCGAGATCCAGCGCGTCCTCACCGAGGGTGGACCCTTCCAGGTCGAATACCGCGCCAAGCGCCGCAACGGCCAATACATCCAACTCCTCGAGCGAGGGTATTTCATCAGCCAACTCCAGGGCACCACCCCCGTGCTTTCATCGATGATCACGGATGTCTCGGAACTCCGCGAACTCGAATCCCGCTTGCGCCAAGCCCAGCGCGTCGAAGCCTTCAGTCAGCTCACGGGCGGCGTTGCACACGATTTCAACAACATGCTTTCCGTGGTCGTGGGCTACACCCAAATCCTGCTCGAGGACATTCCTGCGGATGACGACCGGCGGACATTTCTCGCGGAGATCGAGAAAGCCGCCATGCGAGCCTCGTCGCTCACGAACCAACTCCTCGCCTTCACCAAGCCGGCCACCGTCCGTCGCGCCTCGGTTCAAGCAAACGATGTTCTCAATGATGTCTCGAAAATGCTGCGCCGACTCCTCGGGGAGCAAATCACCCTGGAACTCAAAACCGGCGACCAAATCTGGCCGATCCAAGTGGATCGCGCTCAACTCGAACAAGTGCTCATCAACCTCGCCGCCGCCTCGCGCGAGTCGATGCCCGGCGGCGGATCACTGACACTCTCCACCTCGAATGAAACCATCGCGGAGGCTCGCAGTGTCGGCCACGAGCAACTGCCGCCCGGCCGCTATGTCTGCGTTCGAATTCTCCTCGAACCCGAATCCGGCCGTGCGGGTTCCAAGGCATTTGAAAAAAAACGTGGTGTCTCGGCTGCCGCAGACACGATCGAAAAGAACGATGGCGTCTTTGCCGTCCTGCCTGCGGATGATGGCAGGATCATGATCGAGCTCTATTTGCCGAGCGCTGCCGAGTCCGAGAAACCCAAGCTTAAAAAGCCAGCTCCCAGCACGGCTCCAAAATCTGCAAAGATTCTTTTGGTGGAAGACGACACCGCCATGCGCCAACTGGCGAAAATCGTTCTCTCCCGTCTTGGCCATCAGGTGATCGAGGCGGTCGATGGCGAAAACGCACTGGAGATTCTCAGCGGGCCCCAACCTCTTCACCCCGATCTGATCATCACCGACATCGTCATGCCGCGAATGGGTGGAATCGAATTGGCAAAAAAGGTTTCGAATTTGTTTCCCGACACTCCGGTGCTCCTGGCGACCGGATATCCGGAGCAAGAGGCCGTGGCGACCTCCACGGCACCGCAATTCGAGTTGCTGAGAAAGCCCTTCGCCGTGGGCGACCTGATTTCGAAGGTCGGCGCGTTGCTCGACTCCTGAGCCTCAGCAGTAAACGAGCAACTGGCGCGGCAGGGCGGAACTCAGGTTGAAATTCCGGATTTTCTTAATCGAGTTTTCGTCGAGGTGATATCCCTCGGCAACGATCAGCACCCCGGTCGGGCTGTAAATTCCGCTCGCGAGTTGCATACCCACATCGAGTTCATCGACCATCACTTCACGCACGAGGCGCGGGAGCGGCGAGGCTTGGGCACAGCGCAGGAAGAGCCTTACGGCATCGGGATCGAAAACGGTTCCGCTTTGCTCGAGAATCCGGTCGACCGCCTGTTCGTGCGGCAACCCGCAGGTGACGTAGTAAACCACCACCGCCAGGCAGCGTGCGGTCCAAGGAATCATTTCGCCCGCCAAGCCGTCCGGGAAGCCCTTTCCGTCGAATCTCTCGTGGTGCGCGCGGATCGTGTCGCCGACCGGTTTCAGCAAATCCACGAACGAGGCGAGCGTTTGCCCATGGATCGTATGGTTAAGGAAAACCGTCTTCAGCTCCGGCGCCATGTCCTCAGAGTTCGATTGCACCACATTCATAAACCCGGTGGGCACTGCCGAAAGGCCGATGTCGTAAAGTCGCGCACTCACATCGAGCACGTGCTTTTGTTCGTCGTTGAAATAATGCGTATCCGCCATCGTCGCGCAGATCTTCGTAGCGGCATCGGCCTGTTCGCCGAGGAGCGGATTGAAAGTGGTGAGGATGCGGTGGCAGAGCTCGAGTGAGCGGCTGAAGTTTGTCTTTAGAGCATCGTGGGAGATGTCGATCTCGCGCTTGCTGGCCTCGAGCATTTTGACCTGCTTCTCGAGCTGCGCGTTGGCATCGGAGAGCCGCTGATTGAGGTCTTTCGAGGTTTTTTCCAAAGCGCTGTTCGACTCGATGAGCTCGAACCGCTGAACCGCATTGTGCAAGGTCGCGACCATCTCTGCCGAGATCCATGGCTTTGTGACAAAGCGGAAAATTTCTCCGCTGTTCACCGCGGCAGTCACCACATCGAGCGACTTGATGCCAGTGATGAGGATGCGGGATGCGGCTGGCTGAATTTGCGCGAAGCGGCTGAGAAGTTCGGCCCCCATCATTTCCGGCATGTTGTGGTCGGCGATGACCACGGCGAATTTCTTCTCCACCGCGAGCTTGAGCGCCTCCTCGGGACTCGCGGTGCCGAAGAATTGATACCCGGCTCGAGTGACCAGATCTTCGAGGACCTTGAGGATCAAAGGATCGTCATCGATGGAGAGAATGGCTCGGGAGGATGGGTTCATAAGTGGCTAGGCTTGGAGGTCGTAGATCGGAAGCACAAGCATAATTTTGCTGCTGCTACGATCGGCGCCAGGGCAAATCGCAACGCGACCACCGAATGCCGCGCAGATCACCTCCACGTTCTTGAGCGAGATGTCGCCCGGAGTGGCGCAGAAAAGAAACTCGTCGATTTCCTCGGTGGTTTCCGCAAGGCACGGGATTGAGATTTCAACGGCAGCAAATCCGCCTTTTTCACCAGTCGCCTTCGAGACTTCTTCGGGACCGAGGATCGCCAGCCGGATGTCGTTTTTTCCAGCGGGGAACAACCCGCGAAGCCGCGCTGCCATGGTGAGGAGCGCCACACGAAAGGGAAACTCCGCAGTGCGGACATGAATCGTTTGGGAGCTGGGAGTGAGGTTGATTTTCGAAGTTTTCGGGAAAACGATCCTCATCAAATCCAACTGACCGGCGACCAGCGCCTCGAGATCGTGGTAGCTGACTTCCCTCTCGGCCGAATTCAGCTGAATCTGCGTGGCTCGCCCGAGGATCTCCTTGATGCGTTCGACGCCGCGGTTGATTTCCTTGATCAACTCGATGGCGTGGCTCGAGGGGTCGAGAGCTTCCTGGCAACCCTCCAGGTTGAAGTAGATTCCAGTGAGAATGTTGTTCACCTCATGAATCAGTCCCGGCGAGAGTTCCGAATTCAACTCATTCGAGAGGCGCTTAAGAAGGAGTTGGGACTCGTCAATCTCCTCGCGGGAGGGATGGTTGGTTGAGGACGCCATCAGATGTTTGGATGCATTCCGCGTGTCGGGCAAAGGGGGAAGGTAGGCACGCACAAATACCGCCAAAAGTGCGGCCTCAACTCAAGTAGTATTCCTCCCAGCGCAGCGAAAATCCTCACCGGTTGGTCACCGGAGGAGGTGGCGGGGGCGCCAGCGAAGCGAAGGCTTCGTGCGCCACGAACATCGCGAAGAGTCTCGGAGATTGGAGAACGATTTGATTCCCGCTCGCGTAGTCCCGGGTTTGTCCCTTCGGAATCGTCGGGCTGATGTAGCCCATCTTCAGGCTGGAGTCGGCGAATTGCGAAGCGAGCGCCGCCACATCGGGCTCGGCCGCATCCAAGACCCCGTCGGCCATCCACAGGATTTCCATATTCGAAAGGTCGACGATTTTCGCACGAACACCGATCGCCATTGGCCGGTAAGGACGGAAGAGCGTGAAATCAATAAACATCACCGCATTCGCGGCATACTTTTGGCGCAGGGCAGTGACCAAATGCTGTGGCAAGACCTCGGTGGACGAAATCGACTCCCGGTTGATCAACTTCATCATTTCCGGCCTGCTGACTTGCACGATCTCGTATTTGACGACCTTCGAAAGCTCTCCGCGGAAGACCCCATCCATGTCGCGCTGGGTTTCATTGACCGGCCTGACCGCATCCACAGGCAAAATCGCCAATCTCCGCATCCCCGCGGGCCAGTTGATGGCAGATGGCGGGGCTTGGGGAACCTGCTGAACTTGTTTTATGCGCCCCGATTTGTCGTGCACGGCGCGCTCGGTTTGATTCGAGCAGGCGCTAACGAGAATACAGGATGCGAAAAAAACGCCTCGGGTGAGATGGGCAAATCGGGTCGACATACACCGATTCGCAGCAATTTTCATGCCTCATGCAAAAACCAGTCAAGAAAAGCTCCGCCTGGAACTTTGCAGGATTTCTTTCCTTGCGGCATTCCGGAAAAGGGTTAAGTTTTCGGTGTTTTGTTCGATAGGAAAGACATGATTCTCAACAAAACCTCATTTCCCCCCACCTCGAACCGCACCATGATTCCGAAACTTTTTTCGACTTTTATCATCTTAAGCATCTCCCTGGGAGGCGCTTCCTGCTCATCCGCACCTAAAAAACCCACTCCTATTGCTTCTCCGAACCTCTCCCAACGTCTGCCAAAACCCGCTCCGATGCGTGTAGCCAAAGACGATGCCAACCGCCGAAACGCCCCGAAACTCCCGAACATCACGGTGAATATCCCCACCGAAAGCGAAGAGGAGGCCGCACGGATCGCAGCCGAGACTCCCGCCGATACCAAAGAAACCATCAGCCAGACCGATCCGAAGTTTATCAACAACGAGCAGCCACAGGACTTCTTCCAAGGCGTTGGCGACGCCCCGGCCGGCCAAGCCCTCTTCGGCCCGGCCTTCGACTCGATGTTTACCCCCCCCACCCCGGCGAACCAACCCGTCAGCAGCACCTCCTACGAACAACTCCCGTGAAATTGATATCCCACCCTGCCCTCCTTGCCACATTGCTCGCGGCCACGAGCGTCTTTGCCGAAATTTCCTCTCCCCCTCCCCTCACGGAAAACAACACAGCTACTCGCAGCTCCGGTTACTCGGAACAACCCGCCCTACCACCGGGCATCGAACTTGATGCTCTCGAGATCGAGCTTGAAGACAGCCCCGACGCGGCGCGCAACGACGGCCTCGACACCGGTGAAATCGAATCCGAGGAGCTCGACTTCAAAATTCAGCAGGCTCTCGAGACCGGCGACACCGCCGAGGCCGAGCGTCTCCTTACCCGCCTGCTTGGCGTAAGGGCCTCGCCGGCCATGAAGCGCGACGCCGTCCTGAAAATGGCGCGCAAATTTGATGAGAAAAACGAGGACGCCAAGGCCCTCGTCCTCTACGAACAGTTCCTCAAACTTTACCCCACTGATCCCGAGGCCCCGGCCGTCCTCATGAGCTCCGGCCGCATCTATCGAGAGACCGGAGCGTTCACCGCCGCGCTGAACAAATTCTACAACGTCCTCTACTCCGAGCTTCAGGTGAAAACCGGCGAAAAAAAAGAGGACACCTCCCTCCGCGCAAAAATGGAAATCGCCCACACCCACTTCGCGAAGGGCGACTACGAAACCGCCGCGCAGCTCTACGACCGCATTCAACTCATCGACATGACGCAGACCGAGGCCAGCGAAGTTGCCTTCCGCCTCGCGTTCATTTCCTACCTGAACAAGGACTACCCGAAAGCACTCACCCGCGCCGAAACCTTCCTCGCCACTTACCCCTCCAGCCCCCTCGCCCCCGAGGCGCAATACATCAACATCCAGTCCTTACGCGGACTCGGCCGCAACGATGAAGCCATGCGCGAAACGCTCGAACTGCTCCGTTCCGGCAAGGAATACGGCAAGAAAAAGCCAGCCGTCTGGGTTTATTGGCAGCGCAAAACAGGTAACGAAATCGCAAACGACCTCTACGAATCCGGCGATGTCCTCGGCGCCCACGCGGTCTTTTTAAAACTCGCGGAAATCGAGGACGACCCGAGCTACCGCGGCGCCGCCGTTTATCAGATCGGCCTTTGCTTCGAGCGCCTCCGCCACCTCGACCGCGCGCGGGATGCCTACAAATGGATCCTCGACAAAATTCCCGCCACTCCGCCCGCGGAATCCGGCCAATTCTACGGCAGCAACCTCACCATGCTCCGCGAGATGGCCCAGTGGCGTCTCGACAACCTCACCTGGCTCGAGAAGACCGAGAAAGAAATGTTCCCACTCCTCGACAAGCCCGTCCCGATGCCGGACACCCAGCCTGTGTTCATGCGCGCGGACGCGGCCAAGGCCGGAGCCACGATTCAGTCCACTGACGCCGCAATGAAGAAGGAGTTGCCGGAGGCCCAGAAACCTGCAGCTCCAGCCGCCACGCCTGCAGCGGCTCCACAACCCGCCGCTACTCCGGCGCGCTGATTTTCCGCCGCTCAGCGGTGCGGAACGACCGGCGCGGGTTCGAGCGCGAGCCTTCGGGCGTGGGAGCGCAGGAATGCCCTCCCCCTCCTCGCACGGGCCATGATGGTTTCCGGGTCGGCGGAACCTCCGGCGATTTCCAGGACCAGCGCGCCTTGGAATTCGATTTGAACCAACTCCCGGAGGAACGCGCCCCAGTCGATCCTCCCCTCGCCGGGGGGGGAGTGGTCGTCCGCGAATCCTTTGTTGTCGTGGACATGCAGCATGCGCAAATAGGGCGCGAGCTTGTAAACGAGGTTGTAAAGGTCCCCGGCGAGGAACGCGTGCCCGGTGTCCATGCAGGCGCCGACCTGCGTGCTCTCGACCGCGCCAAGGATCCACAGGATGTCGCTGGAATTTCCGAAAAGCAGGTGCGGCAATTTGTTTTCGACCACGCAGCGGATTCCCGCCTCCGCGCAGCGCAGGGCCACGCGGTTGAGCACGGAGACCACATTCTCGATCCGCAACAGCCGCTCCTCGCGCGAGGGGGTGTCGGCATCCTCGGGCCCGGGATGGATGACAAAGTAATGCACGCCAAGCAGCGCCGCCGCTTCCACGGCCCTGAGGATTTCATCGAGTGCATTTTCGCGCGCGGCGGGGTCGGGCGAGGAAATGTCGATGTCCTTGGCGAACGGCGCGTGGAACGAGAACGCCTCCATGCCGAGCCCGTCGATGCGCATGGCCGCCTCGCGGACGGAATCGGGGTTCCTGTAATCGAGGTGCCCGGGCGAAAAAACCACCTCCACCATGCTGAAGCCGCTCGCACGGATCGTTTCCAGGCAATCGACCAGCGGGATGCTGTGGAAGCACCCGGTTGAAATTCCAATCGGCCAGTTGGTCACAGCCTCAACACCTCCGTTCCGCCGGGAATGGGTTCTTGTGGCGCGGCAGCAGGCCGCACGCCCCTCGGGAACAGCCCGGCTTCGGCGGCGCGCACCTCGCCCGCCTCGCGGCAAACGCTGGCCCGCCGGGCAGAAAAAATCCTCGCGTAGAAATCGGCGCGCATCGCGGGGGAATACTCCCTCCACTGCGCGCCCCACCCGTGGTCCCGCTCGAACTTCGAGCGGATCAACCCGGCGATGTGGCGGGGATGCCAACCGCGGTCGAGCAGCGCCTCGACCACCGCGCGCATCCCGGTCGGCCGCAGGAGGAGGTCATTCGGGAAAACCAAGGCTTCGCGGGCGGCTTCCGGCAAGTCCCCGAGCGGGGTCCGGTCGTAGGTCCCAGGCCAGAGGCGGGGTGGATCGTGCTGCGCCGAGTAAAAAAAATCATGGAAGCGCCGCAACGCCGAACCCCGGTAGTGCGAAAGCAGGGCGCCCGTCCCGTCCGTTCCGTCGGGAATGCGTGCGGAAATCCTCTCGGCCAGCAGCGCGGCTTGCCTGGGGTCGCGCATGGCGACCATTCCCTGGCGGATATCCACGCCGTCCAAGGGAATGAAAATGATGGGGCCAATTCGCGGAATGTTGTTTGCGCCGACGGCGTGCATTTGTTGCCAAGGCTTGAGGTAGGCGCTGAACGGGACGCGCACGGTGCGGGTGTGCAGCGGGTCGCCGTATTCCGAGATGTCGATCGAAACCATTTCGCGCCCGCGCCCGGAGGGGCCGACTTCGACGGCGGTCAAATCCACTGGGATCGTGCTTTCCGGTGCGGCAAGTTCGATGGCGAGGCGCCCCACGAATTCCATTGCCAGCCCAAGGCCCGCGAACCCCTTTGCAAGCTTTCCATCGCCGGGGGGCGCCTGCGGTCCGGTTTCGGCGCATGCCCGCGACCCCATTTCCGCAAGCCTCGAAAAAACCGGGGAGCCGCGGTCGATCCTCCAAGCAAAATGGTGCCCGCGCCCGCTCAGCACATGCAGCGCGTGGATGCCGTAAAACGAAAGGATCCTGTGGATCGCGCGCTCCACGGGTTCCTGCAGTTCGAAGGTCCTCTCCGGGTCGAGGTAGGCTTCGGCGGCGAAATCGAAATTCACATACTCGATGTCGAGGTGCGCGATGAGCGACTCGCGGTCCCAGAGCGAGCGGCAGATGTCGAGCCCCTCGTCGAGTTGCCCGAAAAGCTGCTCCGGCCTCTGCGGCGTCCTGGCCGGCCACGACACTCCGTCCGCCGTGATGTATTCGCAGGTCGCGCTCTCGGGGGTGTCCCCGCCGAGGAACTCGAGGATGCGCGCGCGCACGGCGGGCTTTTTGTAGTAGTCGCGGAATGTTTGCAGGATTTCTTCCATGGCGTGTCGGGGGGATGGGCGCGCGCCCGCAAAGCGGGCGCGCGCCGGCGGCTGCCCCTGCGCCTCAGGCCACCGGGATTTCCAGTGCCTTCCGCTGTGCCGACTCGCCTTTCGGCAAGTGCACCTTCAGGAGCCCGTCCCTGAATTCCGCCGAGACGCCCTTGCGCTCGGTGCCTTCCGGCAGGGTGAAGGTGCGCTCGAATGCGCCGTAGCTCCGCTCGAGGCGGTGGAAACGGCGGCCCGTCTCCTGCTTCTCGAGCTTCCGCTCCCCGGAGATCCGGATCGAGCCGTTCTCCAGCTCGACCTTCACATTCTCCTTCTTCACCTCGGGCAGCTCCGCCTTGATGGTGTATTCCTTGTCGTTCTCCTCGACATCCACGAGCGGGCACCATTCGGAGGAGCCGATCGGCTCGTCGAAGGTGGCCGGAAGCAGCGACCTCGTGAGAAGGTTGTTCATCCGGTTGCTCATGAGTTCGAATTCCCTAAAGGGATTCCATTTGATCAGTGTGTTCATGTTTGTGTTTGCGCGGCCATTTGGTGGACCGGGCTGCGGCGGCCGCTGCCGCACCGCCCGGCGTGGCGGGGCTGCCGATGGCATTCCATCCACAGCCCCACCGAACTCCATGGCGCCCCCCGGCGAAATGGGGTGAACCCCCGGGAGGCGCGGCGGCTACGGGTTTTGCCTCACCGTGAAGACGGACTGGTCGGTGCTCGTCCAGGAAACCGCACCGCTTTCGAAACCGGGGTTCAAAACGCGGTTCGCGCCGCCGGTTGAGCCAAGGAAAACCTCGTCGAGATACATTGTCCCGGCGGCGTTGCTGTAGGCGTTGTCGAAACTCAGCCACACGCGCGTGCGGCCGCCGGTGTTGAAGGCGGGCGTGGTGACCTTCGTCCAATTCGCGCCGGCGTTGACCCGCACACCGGCGAGCTTGCGCGTCCAGGCGGAATCCCCCCAGACCTGCAGTTCGACGGACCCCGTGCCTTTGACCCAGACGCTCGCGCTCACTTGTGTGTTCGCGGTCACCGCGACGCGTTGGTAGAAGTCCCGGTAGGTCGCCGTTGCAGGGATCGTTCCCCGGACCGCCCAGGTGCCATTGAAGACATTGCTTCCCGGCGAGGGGCTGGGAGTTGGGCTCGGGCTCGGACTTGGTTTTGGCGACGGGCTTGGCAACGGGCTCGGTGTGGGGGTCGGGGAAGGTTGCGGCGACGGCGAAGACGATGGGGACGGGCTCGGTGAAGGAGTGGCGGTCGGCGTAGGCGTGGGCGTTACGCCTCCTGAGTTCAGGATGTCACGGACGCGCGTGACGGTTTGCTGCATCGCGGTGTTGGTTTTGAAATCCGTGATGAATTCCCACCAGAAGACGCCGCCGATGCTTCCAGCGTAGTCGAACGCCGCACCGTGGTATTGCGCGGAGATGGCGAGCTTGGCCGCCGCCACATCGGTTTCGTTGTAGGCCCACCAGAACCTCTGCCCCGCGATCCAATACCCGAGTTCGCCGAGGCCGATCTTTTGCGTCGGGAATTCCGCGCGCAGCGTCCTCATCACCTGGTCGAACGCCACGCCCATCGGGGCCTGCTCCTGGTATTGCGAGAAGGTCACCACATCGATCTTCGAGCGAGTGGAGGCGGGAAGGTTGTTGGCGATCCAGTTGAACATCGAGTTCGCCACCGTGTCCGTGTTGATTTGCCAAAAGAATGTCACGAGCGTGAGGGCGCCGGGCGCGCGCGCCTTGACCTCTGTGGCGGCATCGTCGATCCGCAGCGCGATGTCGCTGCTCAGCCAGGTGCCGTTGACTTCGTTGCCCACCTCCCAGGCGTCGATTTGCGGGAAGGCGGTGATGAAATCGATGAACCGCTGCTTGTATTGCGCCCGCGTGTATTGCCGGTCGTAGCTGGAGTCCACGGGCTGCCCGAGGATTTTGAGCCCCTTCGATTTTGCGTAGGCGACGAGCGCCGAGTAGGTGGACGGCCCGACGCCGGCGTCGAAAACGATCCGGATCCATCCGTAGGGCGCGGTGAGGCTTGCGGCGAGGTCGAGGTTCGCCTGGTAGTTCGAGACCGTATCAATCGTGAAACCCAACCAGGGCATGAGGGTGGCTTTGTTGTTGCGGGCGAAAACGGGGCCGTGTTCCGCGAGCAGGGCATCGAACGCCACGCCGAGCTGGTCGAGCGCCAACTGGCCGGCTTTGCCCTTCGCGGACTCGGGGCTGTAAACATCCACAGAGTTCAACTGCGCTGCCGCCGCGTCATAGGCAGTGGAGAATTTCGCCGAGCGCACATAGTCCGCCCGCGCCGCGAGGGCTGCATCGAGCCGCCGCTTCACATCCCGCGCCGCCTGGTAGGTGAAGTTGATGGTCCCGCCCGTCGTGAAGCCTCCCCCGCCGTTGTCGAGGATGAGCAAGTGGAACCCGCCCGGGAGCGTCGGCCAGTTGAACGCCAGCGCCACCGGCTGCGACGGGATGTTGAACGCAAGGTTCGTCCCCGAGGTGTAGAGCGGCCCGCTGGAGACCGCCCGCAGGTTGGCCGGGTTCAAAAGGAAGTCGCTGTTGTAGGCGAGCCCGTTGTTGTTCGAGACCGCCCGGACCTGCGCAGGCGCGAGCTGCGCCCCGTTGCGGTCGAAAAACAGGAGCGTCACGGTCCCCCCCGCTTGTGCGGCGCCCCGCAGGGCGAGGAAGAGCCATACCAAGGCCGCCAGCAAAAGCAGGACAGCCCCGGGGAGCAGGATTTTCTTGGTGATGCCGCCGCGCCGGAGCGGGCCGCCTTCTTCGTTGGTCGGGATGGTCTTCATCGCGGCGAACCTCGGTCCGCCCGCCCCGCGGGGCGATGGGGTGATGCCCCAAAGCGCCCGCTACCCACTTACCCTGCCTATGCGTTCGCCCCGTTGAGGGCGGGTTGCCACGGCGTTTCCTTGCCCCCGCAATGAAAACGCAAACACAGCGCCACGGGCGCAACGAGCAGGAAACAACCCCCCGCAGCCGCGACTTCCTTGCGGCATATGGGGCAGTGGCGGCGGGTTTGGCCGCCTTGATGTGGGGATGCTCGGTCTTCACCCCGCCGGACACGACCGTCGAGCCCGGCTTCGTGCCGGCGGCGAGTGTCGCCAACTCGCTGGCACCGGGCAACGCCCCGCGGCGCGCGCCGGACATCGTCGCCCGCAGCGCGATCCTCATCGATGCGGTCACGGGCGAGAGCCTTTACGAGAAAAACCCCGACCTCCGCCTGCCGGTCGCGAGCACCCAGAAGCTCCTCACCGCGATGGTGGCGATCGAGGAGGGGAGCCTCGAAGCGAAAATCCCGATCTCGCTCACCGACGCCCTCCAGCCGCCGACGAAACTCGGCTTGCCGCCCGGCTCGCACCAGCGGCGCATGGACCTGCTCTCGAGCATGCTCGTCAGCAGCGCCAATGACGCCGCCAGCGCCCTCGCCTCGAACGGGAACGGTTCCTACAAGGACTTCGTCGCCCGCATGAACGCGAAAGCGCGCAACCTCGGCGCCTCGAATTCGAGTTTCAAAAACCCGCACGGGCTGGACGAAGCCGGGCAGTTCTCGACCGCCCGCGACTCGGCGGTCATCGCCTACCACGCCTACCGCGTCCCGCTCATCCGGCACTTCGCCGCCCAGCGGACGGTCCCCTTCCGGTTCGGCGACGGCCACAGCAGGCTCCTCGAAAACACAAACTGGCTCGTCTGGAGCCGCCCCGCCTACTTCAACGGCCTGAAGGGCGGCTTCACGCTCTGGGGCGGGAAATGCCTCGTCGCCTCCGCGAAGCACAACGGCAGCGAAATCATCATCGTCCTCCTCGGCAGCACGCCGGACGATGTGTTCAACGATGCCCGCCGCTTGTTCAAGTGGCACCAAACCAAACTCCGCACCGGCTACGGCGACGCGCCCGTCCGCGTGTTCACGGAATAGAAAAAGGCGGCATCCGTTTTCGCGGATGCCGCCCCCTTCCCCCTGTGGCGCCGGTCACTCGACCGTCACGCTCTTCGCGAGGTTCCGCGGCTTGTCGACATCGCAGCCCAGCAGGACCGCGATATGGTAGGCGAGCAACTGCAGCGGAACGACGGTCAGGATGGGCGCCAGGAATTCCGGGACCTTGGGCACCGGGATGAAGGCGTCGCAGATTGCCTCCAACTCGCCATCGCCGGCGTTCCCGACAGCAATGACCGGTCCCCGGCGCGCACGGACCTCCTCGATGTTCCCGAGGTTTTTTTCGAACAACCCGTCGCGCGGCGCGATGAACACGCTCGGCGTGCGTTCGTTCACCAGCGCGATCACCCCGTGCTTCAGCTCCGCGCTCGGATGGGCGCAGGTCGAAATGTAGCTGACCTCCTTGAGCTTCAGCGCCCCCTCGAGCGCAACGGGGAAATGCGCCTGGCGCCCGAAGAACAGGAACGACCCGGAATCCGCATATTTCTCGGCGATCCCGCGGACGAGCCCCTCGGTCCCGAGGACCTCGGCCACCATGTCGGGGAGCCTCGAGAATGCCTCGAGGATTTCCATCCCCTCCCCACGCTCCATGTCGTGCATGCGGCCAAGCAGCAATCCCAGCATGGCAAGCACCGCGACTTGCGAGGTGAAGGTCTTCGTCGCCGCCACGCCGATCTCGGCCCCGGCGCGGATGTCCACGCCGCCGCGGGTCTCGCGCGCGAGCGAACTGAACGCGTTGTTCACAATGCCGAAGGTGGGAATCCCCCGGCGCCGGCATTCGCGAACGGCGGCCAGCGTGTCGGCCGTCTCGCCGCTTTGGCTTAGGGCAAAAACCGCCGCCCCCCCGTCGAGTGGCGAATTCCGGTATCGGAACTCGCTCGCGTATTCGCATTCGACGGGAATCCGAGCCATCGACTCGATGAGGTATTCACCCGCCAGTGCCGCGTGGAACGAAGTCCCGCACGATGTCAAGATCAATTGCCCCCAGCCGCGAATGTCCTCCGGCGGGCAGTCCAGGCCGGCAAGCCGCGCGGTCGCTTCATCGCTGTCCAGCCTTCCCATCATCACATCGCGGAGCGTCTGCGGCTGCTCGTGGATTTCCTTGAGCATGTGGTGCTCAAAGCCCCCGAGTTCCGAGGGACCCGCAGCGGCCTCGACTTCGCGGAAAACCGGCTGTGGCGCGGCTGATCCATCGATGCGGTCGACGCGGAGTTCCCCGCCATCCAGCAGCGCGATCTCCCCGTCGTTCAGGAAGACGACCTCGTCCACCCATCCGGAAAGCGCACCGGGGTCGCTCGCGAGGAATTGGCCCCCGGACCCCGAGCCGACGACCAACGGGCTCGCCCGCCGTGCCGCGACCATGGCATTGGCGGCATCCGCGTGGATCACGCCGACGGCAAAGGATCCCTTCGCCTGCAGGAGCGCCACCCTCACCGCTTCGCGCAAGGATTCGCCATCCCTCGACGGCATGGATTCAAACGCCTCGCCAACGAGCCGCGCGAGAACCTCGGTGTCCGTGGTGGATGCGAATTCGTGCCCGCGTTCCTCGAGCATGGCGCGCAATTCCCGGTGGTTTTCGACCACCCCGTTGTGCACCAGCGCGAGGCGCCCGGTGGCGTCCACATGCGGGTGCGCGTTTTCCAGCGTCACCTCGCCATGCGTGGCCCAGCGCGTGTGGCTAATCCCGGGCGCCCCGGCCAGCGGCCTTGCCGAGATCTCGCAGGCAAGCGCCGCGACATTTCCGACCGCTTTGCGCACGGAGAGCCCGCCGTTTTCGACAACGGCGAGCCCGGCCGAATCATACCCGCGGTATTCCAACCGCTCCAATCCCCCGAGCAGGAACGGCACCGCGTCCGACTTGCCCGCGTATCCTACGATTCCGCACATGTGGCGTTATTTGAGCTCCCCGTTGAGCGCGGTGAATTCGTAGCCGAGGCCCTTCAAGCCCTGCACCGTTTGCCGCAGCAGCTCGGGGTCCAAATACCAGTGGAAATAGAACCCCGCCCAACCGTCGCGCACGACCTTGAGCGCCTTCGCGCGCTTGATGAGGTCCTCGGGCATGCTCGGCGGCTGGAGCTCATACCAGCCGAACGGGTCGATGTAGCCGATCGTTTCGGGAATCCGCTTCAGCCCGTAGGTGTCGCGGAAAATGTAGGGCGAGTTCAGCTCGCTCGCCTGCGTTTTCCCCGCGGAATCCTTCACGAACAGGATCGTGCGGTCGCAAGCAAATGGATACAGCCCCGCAAAAACCTGGTAGCCCAGCGGCGAGGACAGGTAGTGCGGCGTGAGCCACCCGGTCGGCGTGAAGCCCGCGTTCTTGAGGATGTTTTGCCCGCGCACCACGCGGGAGCGCGTGCCGGAGCGCGTCTCGCCCGGCAGCGGGCCAATCAGCGTGAGGAACCCGAACTGGTCCGCCGTCACGCGGTAGAATTCATAGTCGTCGCCGCTCACGCCGTTGTAGGGGTTCAGCAACCCGTCGATCTGGTGCGTGGTGCCGTGCTGCAGCACCTGGCCGCCGAAGCCCACCCAGCGCTTCATCTCCTTCGCGATCGGGTTCGACGCCGTGAACCGCACGGCCTCGGGGACGCCGTTGTTATAGATGCCGGACCAATCGCGGTATTCCGGAATCATGCTGATCGTGAACGGCACATCGAGCGAATCGAGCACATTGCCAAGCTGCTTGAGTGTCTCGAGGTCGCCCACCGGCGCCACATCCTCGATGCGGAAAAACGCGCGGTGCTTCTCCTCGTGGAAAATCCCGAGCATGTCGTGCAGCAGGTCCTGGAACGCGAGCGAACGGTTTTCGAACGAGGTCGAGATCATCGGCATGTCGCCGACGACCCAGAAATTCCCGCTCTGGATGATGTAGGGCCATGCCGTTCCGTTGAGGTCATTGCATGTTGCGCGGACCACGGCTTTCGCCGGGTCGGTGATTTCGTAGCGCATGAGCCCGAGGTCGAACTGCTCCTTCTCGAGTTCGGTCTCCTTGTAAACGACGCTCCCGTGCCGCTCGCCCGAATAGGACAGCAAACGGAACCCGTATTTTTGCTCGAACGCCGGCTTCTGCGCGTAGGTGGACAGGTCCCACGCGTATCGCCACAGGTTCACGCCCATCCAGACGAACGGGCGCGTCGTGGCGTCGATGTCGTTCTGCAGCGTGGCTGCGAGCGGCGACTCGTTCCAGACAGCCGCGACATAGAATGCCGCGTCGTGCTTGGAGAGGTCCCCGGCCGCGTATTGCGCGAGCGGTTTCCTCGTCACCCGCGCCTCGAAGTGCCCGAGCAGGTTCTGGAGCTTCGACGAATAGATTTCGCCCAGCCAGCCGTATTGGCCCTCGTTGTCGTAAAGGACCAGCACGGATGGCCCGGCCGGCACCGTGGCGGTTGTCCCGGCGGTTTGCGCGAACAGGAATGTTCCCGCAGCCGCCAGGGCGACCACGGTGCCGCACAGGATCAGGAATGCGGACGGTCGGCCCGCTTTGGTTTTGTATGGTGTGTTCATGGTTTTTCCTCCGCAGCAACCCTCGGGCACGAAAAAACCGGCCGCCATGGGGTCATCGCCCATTGGCAGGCCGGTTTGGGGGCTCGGCGTTGCGCGTTGCGCTACGCGAGGGGGAGCGGGAGCTGGACCATGTTGTCGATCACGCCGGACGAGATCGCGTAGCGCGTGAGGCTCGCGGTGTCGTGGATGTGGAGCTTGTCCATCAGGTTCTGGCGGTGCTTTTCCACCGTCTTGATGCTGATGCCGAGTTCCCCGGCGATCTGCTTGTTGGCCGCCCCCTCGGCGATCAACTGCAGCACCTCGACCTCGCGGCTCGTGAGTTTGACATTGGGCTTTCCGCCGTTGCCGTTCGGCGCCGCGGCGGAAATCTTGCGGATGCGGTGGGAGATGACCGGGCTGAAAAACCTTTTCCCGCCCGCCACCTCGCGGATCGCGTGCGTGACCAGGCTCGCGGGCGAATCCTTCAAAATGTAGGCGTCGATGTCGCCGTCCACCACCTGCTGGATGTATTGGTCGTTCCCGAATGCGGTAAGCAGGACCACCCGAACGCCGGGCGCCACCTGCCGGATCTGGCGCGCGGCCTCGATCCCGTTCAACCGCGGCATCCCGATATCCATGAGGATCACATCGGGGCGCTCGGCCACCGCCATCTCGATTGCCTTCCTGCCGTTTTCGGCCTCGCCCACCACGCGGATCGAATCGTCGGTGGAGAGGACCGAGCGGAGCGCCTCGCGGATGAAAGTGTGGTCGTCCGCGATTCCCACGGAGAGCGTCTTGGCGCGGGTGGCGGGTTTGTCCTGGTGGCGGAGGGGCGGGCGCGCAGGGGGTTTCCCGGGCGGCTTCTTGGCTTTGGCCGGGGGGCGCTTCGTGAGGTGGATTTTTGTCATGCGTTGCTGATGTCGTATTGGGTTTGGGTTTTGGATCGGGCGTTGTCCGCCCGGGTTCCCCTGCGCTTTTGCAGGGGGTGTGGGGATTTTCCCCACGGGAGGAAATCGGTAGCCGGCGGGTTCATGCCCCCCAGCCGAGCGCCGCAAGCCTTTTGGCGGTTTCCGCCTCGGATGCGGTCATGACCATTTCGGTCCGCGAACGGGCGGCGAGCGCCCGCCCTTCGCTGCGGACTTTGCTGTCCGCGGTTTTCCCGGCGTTCGTCCGGGCACGGTCGTCCCGGGAAACATGGATCCGCGGGGCCTGCGCGGCCGGCTTTTTGCGTTTTCGTTTTTTCATGTTGTCCGTTTGGGTTCGCGGGGCGGGACAATTGCCCACCGGCTCCCGGGCCTCCATGGGGCGTTCACCCCCGCAGACGCGACGTGGCTGCGGCTGTTCGGTCCGCCGAACCATGAACCCGCCAATGCTCGCCAAATTCGCCATCAGCTACACCGTCTTCCCGGAGCACAACAAACGCGTGGATGTCCACCACACCGACGATCCCGTGGAGGCGGAATCGTTCCTTTCGCGGCTGCTCGCCAGCGGTTGCCGGATCCACGAGGTCAAGCACGACGGAATCGCGCTCGAGCCGCACGCGTTCGACCGCATGGTCCGGATCGCCGCGGAGCGCCATGTCGCCGCGCTCATCGGGGCATCGCTCGCACTGGACTACGCGGAAGTGCGGCACCGGTTCGGTTTCGCCGCCTGAGGCGCGGAAGGGACTTCACCCCATTGGGCGCAGCGCCGCCCCGCGCTCAGATGCCGGTGCGGGCGGAACAAAAACACCGCCGCCCGCGGAGAAACCCACAAACCATGCAAACCACACTCGAAAAAACCAAAACCCGCCTGCGGGAACCGGAGGACGGATTTTCCGGGATCGTCCAGATCCCGGCCGGCCCGAAACACATCGAAGGCGTCTGGACCATGCCGGCCGAGGCCTCGGGCATCGTCCTCTTCGCCCACGGCAGCGGAAGCAGCCGTCACAGCCGGCGCAACCGCTTCGTCGCATCGAAGCTCGTCGATGCCGGAATCGGAACCCTGCTCCTCGACCTCCTCACTTCCGACGAGGAAACCGAGGATTCGGGTGACGCCCGCTTCCGTTTCGACATCGAGTTCCTGACGGACCGCCTCATCGCCGCAACGCGGTATGTCCAAAACCACCCGTTCAAAAACGGAAACCCGCTCGGCTACTTCGGGGCGAGCACGGGGGCCGCAGCGGCCATCTCCGCGGCATCGATCCTCGACGGGGAGATTACCGCCGTTGTCTCGCGCGGGGGGCGCCCGGACCTCGCCTACGGGCACCTCAAGAGTGTCAAGGCGCCCACGCTTTTGATCGTGGGCGGGCACGACGAAGCGGTCCTCCAGTTGAACCGCGACGCCTACGACCAACTCCGCTGCATCCGGCGCCTGGCGGTCGTCCCGGGCGCCACGCACCTCTTCGAGGAGCCCGGCGCCCTTGAGAAGGTCGCCGAGCTCGCCGCGAAATGGTTTTCGCGCCACCTCGCCAAGCAACCAGAACCCGAATCCTCACCCACCATCTGATTCCATGAATGCACGCTTCAAAAACCGCCGCGACGCCGGCCGCATCCTTGCCGGCAAACTCTCGAAATATGCAAACCACCCGGATGTGGTCGTCCTCGCGCTCCCGCGCGGCGGCGTCCCGGTCGGGCACGAGGTTGCGAAATCCCTCAACGCGCCGCTCGATGTGATGCTGGTCCGCAAGCTCGGCGTCCCGGGCAACGAGGAACTCGCCATGGGCGCCATCGCCAGCGGCGGCTTCCGGTTCCTGAACCGCACGGTCATCGAGAGCCTGCGCATCCCGCCGGAAAGCATCGAGGAATCCGAACGCCGCGAGCGCTTGGAGTTGATGCGCCGCGAAGCCCTCTACCGCGGAAACCGCCCGCCGATCGGCATCGATGGCAAAACGGTGGTCCTCGTGGACGACGGGATCGCCACCGGCTCGACCATGCGCGTCGCAATCCAGATGCTCCGGTCGCAAAAAGCCGCCCGCATCGTGGTCGCAACCCCGGCCGCACCGCCATCGGTCGTCTGGGAAATGCAGCCGCTCGTGGACGAATTCATCGCCGTCATCCAGCCGGGGGACTTCCTCGGGGTCGGCCAGTGGTATGACGACTTCACCCAAACGGACGACGACACCGTCTACGAACTCCTCAGGTCCGGCTCGAAAATCCGCCACCACGCCAACGCATGAACATCGACACAGAAACCATCCGCCACGCCGTCCAACCCCTGAACGGCTCGCCCGCCGACTACGACGGGCTGTTGGAACTTTGCGCGAACGCCCGGGTCGTCCTCATCGGCGAGGCGACCCACGGCACGCACGAGTTTTACTCCATCCGCTGCGCCGCCACGGTGCGCCTGCTCTCCGAACTCGGCTTCCACGGGGTCGCGATCGAGGCGGATTGGCCGGACACCTGGCGCCTGAACCGCTTCGTGAAGGGGGTCGACGAACACGAAACCGCCTCGGACGCCCTCGCGGGCTTCCGGCGTTTCCCGCAATGGATGTGGCGGAACAGCGACATCCTCGACTTCGCCGGCTGGATGCTCGACCACAACAGCCGCTTCGCCGGCGCTTCCTCGAAGCGCGGGATCTACGGGCTCGATATCTACAGCCTCAACGAATCGATGAAGGCGGTCATCGACTACCTCACGCACAAGGACCCCGCCGCGGCGCGGGAGTTCTCGCACCGCTACGCGTGCTTCGACCACTTCGGCGGCGATGTCCGCAAATACGGGCTTTTCACCGGCACCGGCGCGGCCAAGGGGTGCGAAAACGAGGTGGTCGGCGCGCTCGCGGAACTCCGCCGGAGCCGGGCGTCCTACCTCGCGATGGACGGGCACGCGGCTGAGGAGGACTTTTTCCAGGCGGAGCGGAACGCGAATGTCGTCGCCGATGCGGAGAAATACTACCGCACGATGCTCCGCGGGGATGTGCAGTCCTGGAACCTGCGGGACCGCCACATGGTGGACACCCTCCTCGCGCTCATGGACCACCTCGACCGCATCCACGAAAAATCGCGCCTCGTCATTTGGGCCCACAATTCCCATGTCGGCAACGCGCAGGCGACCGAGATGTCGAAACGCGGCGAGGTCAACATCGGGCAGCTCTGCCGCGAGCGGTTCGGGAACGAAGCCGTCCTCATCGGGTTCACGACCTACGCGGGAACCGTCACCGCCGCCTCGCAGTGGGACGGCCCCGCGGAGCACATGGAACTCCGCCCGGCACTCCCCCAAAGCATCGAGTCGGTTTTCCACCATTCGGAAATCCCCTCGTTCTGGCTGGATTTCAAATCCCAGCCCGCCATCGCCAACATGCTCCGGGAGCCGGTGCTCGAGCGAGCGGTCGGCGTCATCTACAGCCCGGAGACCGAGCGCAGGAGCCACTATTTCAAGGCGTCGGTGCCGGACCAGTTCGACGCCGTTTTCCACATCGACACCACCCGTGCGGTGGAACCCCTCGAGCGCACGGCCCTCTGGCAACCGGGCGAACTCGAGGAGACCTACCCCACGGGGCTTTGATCCCCATTCCCCCGCCCGCTACTCGCGGAGGAGCGGCGCGGGGGGATTCCCGGGGAATGGCAGCGTGGAACCGAGCCCCACCAGCTTTTCCTCGAGCACCGCACGGATGCGCTTCGAGGCGCGGCCGTCGCCGTAAACGCTCGATCCGTTCGACATCGCCCGATGGGCTTCGTCGTTCACCAGCAATTCGTGCGCGCCGCCCATGATGTCCTGAACATCGGTGCCGACGAGCCGCAGCGTTCCGGCCATGACGCCCTCGGGCCGCTCCGTTTCGCGCCGCAGCACAAGCACCGGCTTGCCCAGGGCGGTCGCCTCCTCCTGCACGCCGCCGGAATCCGAGAGGACAAAGTGGGATTGCTGCAAAACGGAGAGGAACTCCTCGTAGTTGAGCGGCTCGCAAAGCGTGACCCCCCGTTGGTTCGAAAGGACCGGCATGACGAGTTCGCGCACGCCGGGGTTCGGGTGGACCGGGAAGAGGAAATGCGTATCCGGGTGCGATTCCGCGAGGTGCTTCACGGCGAGCGCAACCGAGCGCATCGGGAGCCCGAGGTTTTCGCGCCGATGGCATGTCACAAGGACGAGGCGCTTCCGTCCGTCGCCGAGCCCCGCCGGCAGCTCGCGGCCACGCAGCCGCGACACCATCCACTTCAGCGCATCCACGACCGTGTTCCCGCAAACATAGATCGAATCGCCATCCACATTTTCCCGCCGGAGCTTGTCCGCGGCGTATTCGGTCGGCGCAAAGTTCCAATCCGCCAACCGCCCGAGGAGCGTGCGGTTCAATTCCTCAGGAAACGGGGAGTAGCGCCGGTGCGAGCGCAGGCCGGCCTCGACATGCCCGACGGGAATCTGGTGGTAGAACGCGGCGAGCCCGCCGACGAGTGCGCTGGTCGTGTCGCCCTGGACCAAAACGGCCGCTACGGGGCGCGACCCGAAAAGCTCACCCAGTTCGCGCGAGAGCACGGCCGTGAGGTCCCACAGCTTCTGCCGCGGGCGCATGACATGCATGTCGATGTCCGGCACGATCCCGAAATTGTCGAAAATCTGCGCCACCATATCCCCGTGCTGCGAAGTGGAGACCGTAAATGGAACAAGCGAAGCCGACTCCGAAAGCTCCCGGATCACGGGGGCGAGCTTGATGGCTTCCGGGCGTGTTCCGACGACAATGGCGATGGTTTTTTTGGCGTTTCTCATGGAGCGGCGAATTCAAAGTGCAGCGGGACCCCGGCGCACCGGCGGCGGATCTCTGCAAGGTCGGCGGCGGCGGGAATCGACCCGAGGCGGAAGGTGATCCCGGCGGAGTTGAAATCATGGACGCGGATTCCCGTGCGCTCGGCGAAACCCGGCGCAAGGATTCCACCGCCGTCAGGGTCCGAGGGGGAATCGTCGAACCCCGCCGTGTCCAAGCCCGAAACCCTTTGCAGCGCCGCGGCAACCTGCGCGCGGGTCGCAAGCCCAAGCTGGATCACCAGGCGGTCCACAGGACCCGTGACATGCCTGGACATGTTCGCAAGGCGCCTTGCATTGTCTGCGGACAGCGCGCCGGAGCGGTGCAATTCCCCGATGAGCGATTGCGCCGTGGTGCGCAACTGGGCGAAGCGTTGCCACGGAACTGCAAACCCGGACGGCGCATCGGCGGAAAACACCAGCGCCCCGTTCAAAAATCGTTTCACACCCGCTTCGACCGCCGGATGCATGGGTTCGCAAATGCCGAGCGTGCCATCGTGGAGCGGAAGGATCCGGTGGACCTCGCAAAACAGCGACCCGAGCGCCCCGATCAGCGACAGGCTCGGCGTGGCATGCGAAATGTCTGCGGCGTTCGCGCGGCAAGCTTCAGCCAAGGCGTCACGCACCTTTCCGGCGGAGACCATTTTGAGGGTTACAAGGGCCTCGGCGGTGGAAACGCCCTGCAGGAAGCGGTGGGTGTCCAACCTTGCGCGCTGTTCCGCGGAAAGATCCCCCAGGATTTCCGCCAAGGGATCCGCAAACCTTTCCCCGAGCGCCCGCGCCGGGTAAACCGCCTCGCGGACAAAACGGAAATTCGACGGGCGAACGAGACAAGCCTGCAGCGGCTTCCCGATGGTTTTGGAAATCTCCCCCGTCTTCTCGTGGTCCGGGGCTTCCACAAACGCGAACACCTGCGCGCCGTCGCTCCCCATCCAAAGCGGCATCGCCCCTTCGCGGACAGCCATTTCCTCGGTCCAAACCCCAAGCAACGCGGGATCCACATCGCGCGAAACCATCGACCGCACGGCGAGCCCGGACTGCTTGGCCCAAGCCTCCGAAAAGCCATCCTCGTCGATTTTCCCCGCATCGAGGAGCGCCATGGCGGCGGAGCGCCCGTGGTTCCGCTCGAGGAGCTTCGCGAGTTCCGCCCTCGTGGTGTGCCCGTCCTCGACCAGCACATCCTCGATCGTTTTCCCGAAACCGCCGAGTTCGGCCGCGCCGGGGAAGGTGTGCCGGGTTTTCACCCACGCGAGGGGGCTGTTGAACAAACGGTGGCGGGCGTAGAGCGCCGATGCCACCAGCGTCGCCCCCATGTTGACGATGTTTGCCACCGGATACCTCGGGACCGCGAACAGCCCCTGCTTCAGGCCATAGACCTCGGAAACGCAAGCGACCTTCTGCCCGACGCGGTAGGTCAGGAGCGCCGTGTCCACGAGGACGATGTTCCAAAGGACCGAATTCCCCTCGAAAAGCGGCCGCAAGAAAAACGAGTTCGAGAGCTGGGTTTGCCGGATGCCGAATTCGGCCAGCATGTAGGCGACCACGCAGTAGCCAGCGGCGTTCACGGTGTGGACCAGCGGTGTCCGGCGGTCGCGGACGAGCGTGTATTTCACCGCTGCGTTCCCCTTCCAGCCGCCCATCTCCCAGCCTTGGAATGCCGTTCCGATGATCCAGCGTGCCTTTTGCCGGACCGCGGCAACAAAGCGGGTGGGGAAATTTTCGCGCACGGCGACCCTCTCCCTTACCACCCTCGGCTCCCTTGCCTTTCCGTCCTTGGTGGGCCTGAGCACGCGCCGTTGGACCAGGTTGTCCACAAAACCAACGCGGAACCCGGTCCGCCGGAGTTCCAGCCCGACCAGGTAATCTTCGGCGAGCGAACCCACGGCAAACGGGCACTGTTCATGCATGGATGCAAGGTGATCGATCGCGCGCCGCGAGAAAGCCGTCCCGACGCCTGCCGACGGCACCACGCCGCCGAGCGCCTCGCGGCTGCACATATCCTTCAGGTGGAGTTCGCTGAATTCGTCGATGTAGCAATTCCCGACCCAATTCGCCAGCGGCGGCAAGGCGAGTGGCAGCACCGGCAACTGCGCCATGTCGAACTCGGCCGGCACATGCTTGTTGTAAACCTTCAGCGTGAGCGGGTGCAGGATGTCCTCGGCATCGTGCAGGGCGATGATGTCGTATTGCTTCCGCCCCGGGATTTCCGCGGCCTTCATCGCGCGGAAAATCCAATTCAGGCAGTCCGCCTTCGAAGTCGGCCCCGGGTGCGGCACCACGGCCTTGTGGATGCGGCCGGATGCCGCGACGAGCCCGTCCACGCAGCGGTTCGTCTCGGCATCGTTTTCATAAACGCCGATAAAGATGTCGTAGCGCTCGTAAAGGAGCGTGCGCCCGGCGTATTCGGCCATCTTGTTGACGATGCCGCCCTCACGCCACGCGGGGATGAACAGCGCGATTTGGCGTTCCGGTTCCCGCGTGAGGTCGCCGACCGTCAGGGGCGGCTCGGACCGCCTCTTCCGCAGGTGGCGCAGGAATTGCATGTCGAAAAAAACATCGTCCACGCCGAACACGAAAAACCCGATTGCAGCGGTGTAGGCGAGGACCAGGAAAATGGTGTGGATGGTATCCATGTGGGTTACCAGCGGAGCGAAAGCGAAGCCGTGATGCGGAAGTCCGAGTAGGTCGGGCCCGCACCTCCGCGCGTGTCGTCGAAATTCCTGCCGAGGTAGGCGCCGAGCACATAGTCCACGCTCGTCGTCAGCACCGCCGCCCCCACGGGCGCCGTCACAAACCTCACGCCGGGCCCGCCCTCGAGGTAGTTGTCGTAATAGTTCCCGGTGGTGTCCATCGCCACATTGCCGAGCGCATAGGCGTCCACCGCCCCCGCGCGCCCGAACTGCAGCACGCGCACGCCCTGCCGGGTTTGCCCGTAGCCGATGCAATCCGAGAGCCGCGTGTAGTAGGCCGCGTCGCCGCCGGCCTCGACGAACCAATCGAACCTCCCCTGCACGGGCGCCCAGCTGCGCGGAACCCAATTCCCGCCATTGGGCGGGAGCGGGGGCAACCCGCCGGGCGACAGCGTCCCCAAATCCGCCGAAGCCCACTCGCGCCCCGGACCCCATGCCCAGAAGCCGTTCAAACCGGTGACCAGTTCGGCAAACCAGATGCCGTCGTAGCGCGGCAAGCCCCGGAGGTTGTTCTGCACGCCGCCGAGCACATAGAGCGTGAAGGATTGGTCCGCGAACGGCCGGATCCGCGCGCCCGCGTGGAAACCCGCAAGGTTCTCGTTGTAAACGGTGGGAATCCCCTCCTGGTCCTGGGCATCGCTGGAATCGAGGCTGAAGTCCGCCTGCACGAACGGTTCGATCCACCGGGCGCCCGGGACGAATGTCCCCTGCCGCAACCGCCCGCTGGCGACGCCGATGTCGTATCGCGACAGGTAAACCCCATACAGGTCGAGTTCGCCCCAGCTCCAGCGCTCCAGGTTGAGCGGTGGCGACAACGCGGCGATCTCGCGCGCCGCGGCGGCGCCCTCCGCCGAGTCGCCATGTTTGTCGCGCAGGTCCTGCCAAATCGAAAAAGCCTCTTCGTGCGCGCCCTGGCGGTTGAGGAGGGAGGCCAGTTGAGAGCGGGTCGACAGCGCGGGGTTTTCCTTCAGGGAAAGGTCCCTCAAAACCTGGACCGCTTCTTCCGTTTGCCCCATCCGGTCAAGCGCAGCCGCCTTTGCCCGCAGCAAGTCCGGCGTTGCCTCCCCTTCGTCCTCGAGGCGCCCGACCGCGGCGACCGCCGCCGCATCGTTCCCTTCGGCCGCCAAATCATAGGCGGCCTGCTGCCGTTCGAGCCGGGCTTTCCGGGCTGCGTATTCGCGCTCGCGGCGGAGTTGTTCGGCGGATGGCGGTTTCGCCTTGGCGGCGAGCTCCTCCGCCTCGGCGCGGTCGAGCGCGGCGAGGCTGCTCGACGCCATCGATGCGACCTGCGGGTCCCAGGATTGCTTGAGTTGTTCGAACCGCGCGCGCGCCTCGGCATTCCGGCGCTGGAAAACAAGCGCCGTTGCGAGCCGGAACGAAACCCCTTCGTTGCCGGGTTCGGCGGCGGCGGCTTCCTCCAGCACGCGCACCGCATCGGCGTGGCGGCCTTGGTTGGAGTATTCGATGGATTTTTGAACGGCTTCGTGCGGCTCCGCGCGGACCGGAACTGCGAGCGCCGCCACGGCAAGGATCAGTGGAATGGGTCTCATGGTTTGAAAAAAGTTTGTGTGTCGCCCGCGGGGACGCCCGCGGACCTTGCGGCATCGACGATGTCGCGCATGGATTGGAACGGCATCCAGGCGGGGATGACCACGCCGGCGATTCCGCCGCGCAGGAGCCCGATGTCCCGCACATGGTACGCCACGATTTCCAATGCCTGCCCGTCCACCCCGCCGCGCACATTTTCGGGGAACAGCGTCCCGCCTCCGGGCAATTTCAATGCGGTGGAAGCCGCGAACGGCTCGGGCTCGGAATCCGGGGTGGGTTTGTAGAAAACGCGGCCGATCTGCAATGGCAGCCCCGCTTGCCCCGCCGCGTTCTCGAACCCTGCGGCTTCGATCCCTTCGCTGCGCAGTTTTTCGATATCCGCCGCCGAATCCTTGCCGCGAAGCAGCACCACCCCTCCCCTCGCCTGGATGTGCCGCAGCGCATCCATGAACTCCCCGCGGGGCACGGGCTCCACGCCCGCGGGAATTTCGCGGAGTTGGACCGAAACCGTAAACGGCGCCTTGCAATGCGCGAGGTAGTCCGCGAGCCGCCGCACCGATGCGGTCCCGGATCCGGGGTTGAAATCCTCAATGAGGTAAAACACGCGCGCCGGGCGTTCCGTTTGCCCGAAGAAATCCACCAGCAGGTCCGAAAAAACATGGGCCAGCCGCCCGGTGCCAGGCAATGCCGCGAATCCAAACCGCGTGCCATTGCCCCAGGCAAGAGGCTCCGCCCCGCCCGAGTCCGCCACCTCGGCGAGAACCGTCCCTCCATGCGCCTCCACGGGATAAAACGGATCGACCCTCACCGGCCATTCCCGCCCGCGGAAGCGGAGCTTCCCGTCCGTAACGGGTCGGGACTTCACGCCGGCCGCCTTGCCTTCCGCCAGCGGCGCGGCCGCCCCGACGGCGAGCAGCGGCTTTTTCAGGATCTCGGAAAGGACGCCGTTTTTGAAAACCGGCATCCCGCCCACACCGACCACCACCACGCGTTCCGAGGCGGCGACATCCCCGGAATCCAATTCCCCGGCGGAACGCCGCAAGGGCTCGGCGTCGTATCGGGAGAGCAGGATCGCGACGGGCTCGACTTCATCGACCATCGAGAACGGCTTCGCAACCGCATCGTAAACCAACAGGGTTTTTCCAAACGCCCCGGAGGGCGCCAGCGCTGCAAGGATTGCGGCGAAAACCAGCCGCCTCACAGCTCACCGCCTTCCTCGGCGCCGTGTTTTTTGCGCGTGCGGCGGACCATGAACCTCTGCGAAAAAAACAGCGCCCCGAGCACCACGATCGCCACGGAGAGGACCAAAATGCTGCCACCCGCCGCTGCGATTCCGGCCTCGGTTTTTTTGATCAGGCGGTCCTCGGGGTCGCCCTTTCCACCCCCTCGGGCGAAGGACGCACCGAATTCCTCGGCGAGCGACGCCTCCTGCACCGACCGCACATCGTAGGTCACGACCGTTTTGCCGTCATAGGCGGCGACCGTCCCGCGCAGCCGTTCGCACACGGCGGGCTCCGTGAGCATGGCGAGCGTGTTGTTCCCGCCGAAGCCGGACAATCCGCCCACGGCGGCAAAAACCTCCCCGCCGCTCCAGGGCGATGGCAGGAGCTGCGCGATGCTGATCCCGGGGTCGAACGAATCCTTCGGCACATCCTCGCCGCGCATCAGCAAGCGGTCCGGGTTCGACGCCGATTCCTCCACGACGAGCCGCGCCTTTTCGCCAAACGCCTCGGACCATTGGTTTGCGGACCCCAGCACCACGCCCGAGCGCGACGCGACGCGGTTCCGGTCCGGCGGCGTGATCGCGCTGTAGGTCGCCAACTCGGGCCAAAGCACGGGCATGTGCGCGAGGCGCGAGCCGAGGTGCATCCCGATCGCCTTGACCAAACCGTCGCGCTCGCCGCCGGGTTCTCCGGGCACGATGAGCGCAGCCCGCCGCAGGAAGGCATCGCGCAAAAGGATGCGGTCGAGCTTGCGCAGGTCGCCGATTTCGATCGGCGCGGTCCGCAGGTCGATGAGCGAATCGCCCGAAATATCCACCCAGGCGCGCTCGTTCGTCCGGTGCGCGCAATCGGTGCTCCCGATGTCGAGGTAGCTCGACACCGCCAGCAGCGACGGGTCCCGCCCGGAAATCCCCGCCGGGATCGCCATCCGGCGCCGCGACGGCCCCGTATTCCCCGCATCCAGGGAAACCCCGCCCACCGGCGCGTCGTTCAGCAAAACCTGGAATGCCGAGGTTTTCGAGAGGTTCTCCGCGTGGTTGAAATACAATTCCAGAAATCCGCCCGCCGCCGTCTCGTATCCCGGAGGGAATTCCAGCTCGCGCGCCCCTGCGTTCCGGAACAACCCGCGCAGCGACAGCCCGCCGCCATCGAGCGTCCCGAGTTGGAGTGGCGCCCCGGGCGGGTGGGCGAGGCGCTCCACGAGCGGCGACAACACCGGCACCCCCGAGACCGTCCAGCAATTCGACGGCGCGTTCTTCAGCGCAACGGAACTCCCGAGCGAAAGCGCCGCCTTTTCGAGGCCCGCCGGGTCCGCCCCGGCCACAATGACCCAACGCCGCTCCGGCCCGCCATCGCGGCCCACGATTTCCTCGGAGAGCAACCCCTCGCCATCCCCGAGTTTTTCCAGCGCCATCGCCGTCGCGGCGGGCAGCGGGAGTTCCAGCAATTCCTCGCGCAGCCCGATGAGGATTCCGTTGCGCTTGGGCGAAACCGCGGTGAATTCCGAAATGTCGCCGATGCCCACCGCTTCCTCCGGTAGGTAGCCCGTTTGCCCGAGCCGGGCCGCGGCGATCAAAAGGGTCCGGAGTTCCGAATCGCCGGCGTCCCACGGCAGCAACAGCGAGACGAGCGGTTCGGGAACCGTTTCCTTCGGCGACAGGAACCCCGGAAGCTCCAGCAGCGCCGCCTCCGCGATCGAATCGGGGAAGCGCTGCAACTCCGCAAAAAGTGGCTGCCCAGCCGCGGAGACCGAAACCCGGCTCGTGTCGTCGATTTCGATCCACGCCGCCGGATTGTCCACATCCCGGCAATTCATCGCCGTCGTCTGGAGAAGGCAATCGATGGACACCCTGTTCCACCCGGGCTGCAGCATTCCCCCGGGGATCTCCGCCGCGAGCGTCCGCCGGTCCTGCGATTCCGCCTCGCCCGCCGCGTGCCCGACCCGCGCGCTCGCGAGCTGGCGCCCGTTCAGCGAGACCGTGAGCGTCGAGACATCCATGAGCAGCGGGGAGCCGCGCCAGGCGAGCGAGAGTCCGCTCCCCCCGCTGTAGCGCACATGCTCGGGGAGCCGGAACGCGAATTCCTTTTTCGCGAGCACGCCTTCGAGCCGCCCTTCGCCGGGGCGCACGATCGGGGCATCGAACCGGATTTCCGCGTCGGAGCCGGCCGCGGACGCCGGAAAAAACGCCGCCAGCAGGGTTGCCGCGGCGGCGAGGAGAGTGGGTTTGGTTTTCACGGCGCGGACCCTATTTCCGCGGCGGCGGGGGCGGTATGGGGTCTTCCCCGCCGCGCGCGGAAAACCTCACTGGATGCGCAACGGCTCGGCACCCTCGACCCCGTGCGGCGAGAGCAGGAACTGGAACACCTGCAGGCTCCGCGCGCGGAACGCCCCGGCGCAGCTCAGCAGGTAGAGCCGCCACATCCTCACGAACTCCTCGCCGAACTGCGCGCGGAAGTCCGCATACGACCTCATGAACCCCGCCTCCCAGGCCCGCAGCGTGGGCACATAGTATTGACCCAGGTTGTGCAGGTCCTCGACGACAAAGAGCCCCTCCGCGGCCTGCAGGACGCGCGATGCGGTCGGCAGCGCGGAATTCGCGAAGATGTATTTCGAAATCCACCGGTCGCACACGCGCGACGCCTCGTTCGCCGTGATGGTGTGCAAAAGGAACAGCCCGTCGCCGCCGAGCAGCCCGCCCGCCGCCTGCATGAACGCGCGGTGGTTCTTCGGCCCCACATGCTCGAACATCCCCACGCAGGAGATGCGGTCGAACTTCCCCTCCACATCGCGGTAGTCCTGCATCCGGATTTCCACAGGCAGCCCGGCGCAAACAGCCTCCGCGTGCCGCTTCTGCTCCTTGGAAATGGTGATGCCCACCACCTCGCAGCCGTGGTTCGCCGCCATGTGGCGCGCGAGCCCGCCCCAGCCGCACCCGATGTCCAGCACCCGCATCCCGGGGGTGAGCCCGAGCTTGCGGCACACCAGCTCCATCTTCAATTCCTGCGCGGTCGCGAGGTCGGTTGTGTTGTGGAAATACGCGCACGAGTATTGCATCGCCGGGTCGAGCATCACCCCGAAGAAATCGTTCCCGAGGTCGTAGTGCCGCCGCCCCACCACCCGCGCCCGCGTGCGCGTTTGCAGGTTCAACAGGAGCGACAGCGAGATTTCCACGAGTGCCCGGAAGTTCGGGCGGAACCGCGTGTGGATGCGGCTCCGGATGGCGCGGTAGCAAAGCTCCTCCAGGTCGTCGCAATCCCACCAGCCCTCCATGTAGGCTTCGCCGAAACCCAGCGTTCCGTCCGCGAGCACCCGCTGGTAGAATTTCGGGTTGTTCACCCGGATGTCGCAAGGCCGCACCCCGCCGACCTCGATGTCCGCCTCTGCGAAAAGCTCCGTTACGATTTGCTCGGCCCGCGGCGCCTTCCGGGCGCTTCCGCGCCCCGCGGCGGCGCGCGCGCCCCCTTGGGTCAAAACCCCGGCCGTCATGCCCGGCGGAACCCCGGTGTGTGTTGCAGGATTTCGAGGAGGATGCGCAATTGGTCCTCGGATTGCCGCCGGAGCCACTCCACATGCGGCTCGCCGCGGAATGCTCCAGCGGAATTCGGTGACGGCAGCGGCCGATCGGGCACGATGTCGAATAGTTCCAGTTGTTCCTCGGTGGTGTTCGGGATGTCGGGGTCTTTGGTTCTCATACGCCGCCGCCGATACACCGCCGCCCCTCGTTACGACATGGGGCGAAAACCCCTCCCCCGCCCTTGCGGGGTTTTCACCCCATAGGAATCAAACCGCCACCACGGGCATAAGAGCCACCCGCAGCGCAATCAACCAAACCACTTCATTCCATGGACCACCTCATCGAGAAATGCTCGGACATCGCCGCCCCGGCGCGCCCCGCGCGGAAATTCAGCATCACGATTATCTACGAGAACCTCGTCTCCGCCGCCCGCGCCCTCCGCGCCTGCGAACTCCTCCGCAGCGAGGTGGCCGGCGGCTCGAGCCTCGATGTGAATGTCTGGAACATGGCTGTCCTCGGCGAGGACGCCATTCGCACCCAGGCCGCCTCCGCCGCCTCGCTCGCAGATGTCGTCATTGTCTCCGCCTCCGCGCGCGAAGGCGTCCCCCCGGCCTTCCGCTCTTGGGTAAATTCCTGGCTCTGGCTGAATCAAAACCGCCGCTGCGCCCTCTTCGCCCTGTTCGGCGACCACACCGGCCCCGCCGCCGTCTCGATGGCCTCCTACCTTCGCCGTCAGACACTCCCGCGCGGCATCGATTTCTTTTGCCACCCCGCCATCGACGAACGCGCACTCAGCGCCGTCTCGGTCTTCCAACCCGCCCTCGCCGCCAGCCCGGGCACCGCGAACGACGAATGGCGCCCCGGTTTGGCCAATTCCGAGACCGCCACCACACGCCAAACCGCCTTCGAACTCGTCGAAGAATTCGCCGAAAGCCTCCGCTCCCGCCTCCGCACCCTCAAAGAAAATGCCGCCTGATTGCACGAAAGTGAAAAAAATCCTGCAAGAATCTCCCTTTTCCGCGTTTGCACTATGTGAAGGCAAAGTCACCCACGCAATTGTCTGATTCGCCCATCCATAACGCCCTACCGGCTGTCAATCATCGGTTCGAAGCCCTCTCCGAGTGCTCGCCCGACATCATCCTGGAAATCACAGCCGATGGAGTCATCTCCTACGCCAACCCCCAGTCCATCAATATGCTTAGCGTTCCCCCCGATACCATTATTGATAAAAACCCCTCTGAAGTCGGTCTCCCTGCAAGTTTTTGCGAGTTTTTAAAAACACTCACCATCTCCACCCTCCGCACCGGGCACACCATGGAGCGCGACTACGAGTTCATCACCCCCGGCGGCATCCGCATCTTCAATATCCGCACAGCTCCGGTCTCCATGCACGGCCGCGACCCCCTCTCCATCATCGCGAGCATCCGCGACCGCACGGACCGCCACCGCCGCGAGGCGGAACTCGAGGCCGCCAGCCAGCGCCTCATGCTCCATGCGAGCAATTCGCCGCTCGCAGTCGTGGAGTTCGACCGAGACGGGCGCTGCACCACCTGGAACCACCGCGCCGAGGAACTCTTCGGCCCGCGCCCCAATTCCGTCCTTTGGATGTGGAGCGCCGTCATCCACCCCGACGACCGCCCGCGCTTTGAGGAGGTTTACCAGCGCCTCCACCGGGGCTCCGAGGCCAGCGCGTTCGCCAGCGCCCGCTTCACCGGGCGCGACGGCTCCACCTTTTACGGCGAGTGGCACCTCTCCTGCCTGTTCGACCCCGACGGCCGCCCCGCTTCCGTCCTTTGCTTCGTCAACGACGCCACCGCCCGCGTGAAGGCGGAGACCGCGCTGCAGCAGTCGAAGGAGCAGCTCGAGGAAACCGTCGCGAACCGCACCTCCCAGCTCCGCAAGACCACCGAGCGCCTCCAAAACGAAATCGAAGTGCGCCGCCGCCTCGAGCGCGACCTCATCGAAATCAGCGAGCGCGAGCACCGCCGCATCGGCCAGGACCTCCACGACGGCGTCTGCCAGGAACTCGCCGGCATCCGTTTTTCCATCGAGGCGATGTCGAAGTCCCGCGCTCCCGCGAAGGCGCTCTCGAAGCAACTCGCCGAACTCGCCGCCGCCGCCAGCCGCGCCGTCCACCACACCCGCCTCATCTCCCGCGGCCTCGCCCCGCTCGCGCTGGAATCCGTCGAAATTTCCGACGCCCTCGAGGAACTCGCCGCCAATTCCTCCACGCTTTTCCAAACCGAATGCTCCTTCACCGCGAAGGGCGCCATCCCGAAGCTCGGCCTCGAGCGCTCCACGAACCTCTACCGCATCGCGCAGGAGTGCATCCAGAATGCCATCAAGCACGGCGGCGCCACCCGCATCCGCATCCTCCTCGATTGCTCGGGCTCGAAAGGCATCCTCGCCGTCACCGACAACGGCAGCGGCCTCCCCGAATCCGCCGCGGCGAACGGCGCCCACGCCGGCATGGGCCTCAAAATCATGGGCCACCGCGCCGAAATCCTCCGCGGCACCGTCTCCTTCCTCTCGCCGAAGGAAGGCGGGCTCTGCGTCCACTGCGTCTTTGAGAAACCATGAAAAAAGCCCGCAAGCCCCGCCACCGCATCCTCCTTGTCGATGACCACCCCATGACCCGCATGGGCCTGAAAATGCTCATCGCCTGCGAGCCCGACCTCGAAGTCTGCGGCGAGGCCGAGTCCGCCGCCGCCGGGCTCGACGCCTGCATCCGCCTCTCGCCCTCGCTCGTCCTCAGCGATGTCAGCCTCCCCGGCCGCAGCGGGTTTGAACTCGTCCAGGACCTCGCCGCCCGCTGCCCCGGCACCCCGGTCCTCATCGTCTCGATGCACCCGGAGGCCGCCTACGCCCGCCGCGCCCTCGAAATCGGCGCCCGCGGCTATGTCATGAAAAGCGAGGATGGCGGCAGCCTCCTCTCCGCCATCCGCACCGTCCTCTCCGGCCGCATCCATGTGAGCGAATCCGTCGCCGGCCGCCTCCTGGAATTCATCGGCCCCAGGAAAAACGGCCACCACACCGGCGTCGAGGCCCTCACCCCGCGCGAATTCGAGGTCTTCAAGCTCCTCGGCGAGGGGCTGCCCACCCGGCTGGTCGCGAGGCGCCTGAACATGAGCCCGAAGACCGTCGATACCCACTGCTCCCGCATCAAGGAGAAGATGGACGCCCCGACCATGCCGGCCCTCGTGGCCTCCGCCGCCCAATGGCTCGCGCTGCAAAATGTGGCGCCCGCGGGCGCATGAATGGTAATTTCCGCCGGTGCCCTCGCAGCCGGTAAAAAAACAAGCCCCACCGAAAAAACATCCCGCCTTCCCGGTCGCGGTCGTCGCCTGCCCCCCCGGCGATCCCGCGCCGCTCCGCGAATTCCTCGCCGCCCTGCCGAAAACCTTCCCCGGCGCCCTCCTCGTCGCCGGAGGCTCCCCGGCCCCCACGGGAAAAAAATCCGCCGCCAGTGCCGGCACACGCATCGCCCCGGGGAAAATCCTCCACATCCCCGCTGGAAAAACCTTCACCGCCACCGGCGGCAAACTCTCAGCCACGCGCAGCCGGCGCCAGCCCCCGCTCGACACCCTCCTTGGCTCGGTCGCCGCGGAATTCGGCGACCATTCCGCCGCCGTCGTCCTCTCCGCCCATGGCAGCGATGGCGCCCTCGGCACGCGCGCCGTGAAGGAAGCCGGCGGCCTCGTCCTCCTCCAAACCCCGGACCCGAACGATACCGGATCGCTCCCTGCCAGCATCCTCCTCACGGCATCCGCCGACATCGTTGAATCCCCGCGCACCCTTGCGCTGGAACTCGCCCGCCTCGCCGCCGCGGCGCACCCGCAGCCCCCACGGACCGGCGCCGCCAGGCACCACTCCTCCGCCGAACAACTCCGCAAACTCGAGGCCATCCTCAAGCGCCAAACCGGCTTCGACCTCTCGGACTACAAGCGCGAGAGCGTCTCCCGCCGCATCGAGCGCCGCATGGGCCTCTGCCGCACCCCGGACCTCGGCAAATACATCGCCCTCCTCCAGCGCGAACCCTCCGAATGCGACAACCTCGCAAAGGACATCCTCATCGGCGTGACCTCCTTCTTCCGCGACCGCGAAGCCTTCGGGCGCCTTCGCGAAACCGTCATCCCCGGGATGCTCCGCGCCGCCCGCGGCCGCCCGCTCCGCATCTGGTGCGCCGGTTGCTCCACCGGCGAGGAGGCCTACACCGTCGGGATGCTCGTGGACGACGCCCTCGAAGACCTCGGCGAGCAGGGCCTCCCCGTGAAAATGTTCGCCACCGACCTCGACCGCCGCGCCCTCGAGGTCGCCGGCCGCGGCATCTACCCCGCCACCATCGCCGATTCCCTCCCGCGCGGGTTCCTCAAAAAATACTTCACCCCCCACGGCGCGAATTTCCAAATCATCCGCCCCATCCGCGAGCGCATCGTCTTCGCCCGCCACAACCTCCTCAAGGACCCCCCGTTCCTCCGGCTCGACCTGGCCACCTGCCGGAATGTCCTCATCTACCTCCAGCCGCCCGCCCAGGCACGCGCGCTCGGCCTCCTCCACCTCGCCCTCCGCGTGGAAGGCGCCCTCATGCTCGGCCGCAGCGAGGCACTCGGCGCCTTGCAGCCGGACTTCACCCCGGTGGACGCCAAACGCCACATCTTCTTCAAAAATTCCAACCCCAGCGCGCGCCGGCCGGACGCCTTTGTTTTCGACTCCGCGGTCACGCTCTCACAGCCCCCCCTGCCCGACCCGAAACAATCCCCCGTCCCCAGCCTCCATTCGTCCCAGAAACTCATGGACCTGGTCGTCGGGCGCTGCCTCGGCCAACTCGCCCACGCCTGCTTCGTCCTGAATCCCCAGCTCGAGGTTGTTTACTCCTTCGGCGAAGCCCCCCGCTTCGCCTCCCTCCGCAGCGGCCGTTCCACGATGGTCCTCACCGAACTCCTCCCCGAGCCCGCCGCCGTCGCCCTCTCCTCCGCCGCCGCGAAAACCCTCTCCACCGGCAAGCCCTGCAGTTTCTCGCCCGTGCCCTTTCCGCCGGACCGCACCGTCGGCATCGCGGTTGAGGGCATCCGCCTGCCCGGCGAATCCCGCCAGCTGCTCCTCGCCTTTTTCCAGGAACGCAAACGCAGCGCCGCCGAATCCGAATCCGCCTTCGGCCTCAAGGAAAGCATGGAACGCATCGCCTCGCTCGAGCAGGAAATCCGCGACGGCCGCACCCGCCTCCAATCGCTCATCGAAACCCTCGAGGCCACCAACGAGGAACTCCAAACCTCGAACGAGGAATTGCAGGTCTCGAACGAGGAACTCCAGAGCGCCAATGAAGAACTGGAGAGCGTCAACGAGGAACTCCAAACCCTCAACCAGGACCACCAGGAAAAAATCCTCGAACTCACGAAATCCAACGAGGACCTCGACAATTTCATCTCCAGCTCGAACATCGCCACGCTGTTCCTGGACACCGAACTGCGCCTCCGCCGCTTCACGCCCACGGCCGCGCGCCAGACCGGCCTCCTGCCGCACGATACCGGCCGCAAGGTCACGGCGTTGTCGCACCCCATCCTGGCCGCCGCCGCCCGCGCCGCCTCGAAAATCCTCTCCGGCGCCCCCAGCCTCGAGGAACGGCTCCCTTTGGGCCCCGGCGGCCTACCGCTCCTGTTGAGCGCCACGCCCTTCCTCCGCCGCGACGGCATCCCCACCGGCGCCATCATCAGCTTCATCCCCCTCCCCGCCGGAACCTGACGGCGAAACTCAAACCCCCAAACGCTGGGCGGCAATCGCCGCGAAGATTTCGTAAACACTCGAGCGGTGCTCACAAAAAATCGCATCGATTTCCGCCGGACCGGGCCTTTTCCTGCCGCGGTAGGCGAAAATTACGCGGTGCGAGCGGACACGCAGGCGGTAGTAACCATTCAACTCCCCGCTGAGCGCCTTGATGTCGCCCTTCTCCTGCTGAAGCAGCCGGACAGCCTGCCGCAACCGCTTCCGTGAATCCGGGGCGAGCCGCTTGATGTATTCGCTGACCTGCTCGGCGACATTGATGCCAAAAGCGGGCAATCACCCCCCTGACAGAATTTCTCCCGCATGCGGAAGTTTCGGCATGAAAATTCTCCGTGCCAGTGCCACCTCGGATTTCAGCGTGCACCCGGATACCCGCATCGTCCCCGGCCCGGGCCGCACCGGCGGCGCCGTCCAAGTGGGCAAGCACCATTGGATCCCCGTCATCCAATGGGTCCGCCTCCACCCCGTCCACGAATCCACCGCCCCGGACGACACCAGCGAATTCAACGAAATCCCGCCATCACCCTTCGAGCAACTCGACGCCACCGAACAAGTCCTGTGGGTCGAAAAACCCCACCGCTCGCCGAAAAGGTAATCCGCGCCGTTTAGAATGGTCGCTTTGTCGTCGTTGGTTGAAATTCCCCAGCGGGTTTCACCCCATACACCGCCCCGCGGTCTCCAGCTAACACGGCGAGGCAATGAAATTCTTCCTCTTTCTTCCAGCCGTCCTGGCCGCATTCCTCATTCCGGCAAACGTCCCGGCCTCGCTCATCCTGTGGCAGGGCAATGCATCGGCCTCGTGGACGAATGGCGCGAATTGGGTCGGCGGCAGCGCGCCGGCCGATGACACCACCTCCGACCAAGCCGGGTTCGCCTTCTCCATTCTGCCCGCCCATGAACCGAATGCCGGGAACCACGAAATCAACGGGCTCGCCATCGGCGACGGAACGACATCCATGCCATCTTTCGAAATCTCCGGATCGCGGATCACGCTCGGCGACTCGGGCATCGTCCAAAACCCCGGGGCTTCGAACACCACCATCTCCACTCTTTTGGACCTCGCGGCCGCGCAAACCTGGACGAACAACTCCGCGGGAACGCTCCTTCTCGGCGGGCGAATCGACAACAACGGCTTCGACCTCACCATCGAAGGCAACGGCACCACCCGCTCCACCGAGCGGATTGAAGGCAGCGGCGCGATCATAAAAAACGGCACAGGCACACTGGTCCTCGAAGGCACCAATACCTTCACTGGCGGAACGGTTCTTTCCGGAGGAACGCTGCGCGCGGGCGAGGGCGACCGCCGGCAGACACTGGGCGCCGACACCAGTTCCGTAAGCTTCAACGGCACCGGCGCCACACTCCAACTCGCAGGCTCCATCGCCGACGACCCGCGAGATTGGATTTTCGATGAGACCGGAACCATCGACACAAACGGCTTCGACCTTGGCATCAATGGCTCCACCTCGGGCGCTGCCGGGTTGGTGAAAACCGGCGGAGGAACACTCACCATCAACACCACCGCATCGCAGGAAGGCGGCACGGTGGTCCGGGCCGGAGGTTTGGTTTTCGGCTCCGCCGCATCGATCGCACACCCCGAAGGCGACTTGGTGGTCGGCTACCAGGATGGAGACTCGGCCTCGCTTCTCATCTCTGGGGCCGATGTGGAAACCAACTGGTCCATCCTCGGAAACGCGCCCGGTTCGACCGGCAACGCTTCGATGACATCCGGTTCCTGGCTCGTGAAAGGCAACTTCTTTGTCGGATACCAAGGGGACGGCACCCTGTCGCTCGCGGGCGGCAATGTGACCGTGGATTTCTACCAATTCCATGTCGGCAGCGAAGGCAACGGCACTTTCCTGATGACTGGCGGGAATATCACAAACACGAACGCCGTTCTCGGCGACGCCCTGGGCTCCTCCGGCAATGCCACGATCACGGGCGGAAGATGGACGAACACGATGAACCTAGCTGTCGGCGACGGGGGCACCGCAAACCTCGCCATTTCCGGAAACGGGGTTGTCGCCGTCGGCGGCACGCTGTCCCGCGTTGTGGATGGCGCGATCACGCTTGGTCCCGGCGGCACCCTCGAAATCGGTCTCGGCGGCACAACCGGAACACTGGATACCGATCTCACCAACAACGGCCACCTGGTTTTCAACCGCTCCACAAATAGCACCCACTCGAAAACCCTCTCGGGCAGCGGCAACCTCAGCCAAAACGGCTCGGCCACGCTCACGCTCAGCGCCGACAACACCTACACAGGAAATACCGCCATCAATTCCGGAATTTTGGAAATCGCATCGACGGGCAGGCTCGGCGGCGGAAGCTACTCGGGAACGATTTCCAACAACGGTTCGCTCATCCACTCGGCAACCGTCAACCAAAGCCTCTCCGGCTCCCTCAGCGGTTCCGGTTCCCTCACCAAATCCGGTTTGGGCGCGCTCACCCTTTCCGGCAACAACTCCCATTCCGGTGGAACCACCCTCGCCGACGGACAACTCAACATCGACAACAACAACGCCCTCGGCTCCGGCGCGTTCACCATCGCAGGCGGCTTGATTGACTCCACCACCGCGGGAA
>JAGWWS010000044.1 GCA_018970255.1 Verrucomicrobiota bacterium
AAATTTCCACCAAACTCACCCTCGCCGGCCGCTCGGGCGAAGCCCGCAAAACGATCTCGGTGGAATCCAATGATCCAGCCAATCCCACCATCGTCCTCGCGATGGAGGGCAAAATCGCCACCGAGTTCGATGTCACCCCGCCCGTTATGACCCTGCGCCAACCGGCAGCCGGCCAACCCGCCACGGGCTCTGTTCAAATCACCTCGAACACTCAATCTTTGCGCATCACCGGAAACCAATCCTCTGACCCCTCGGTCCGCATCTCTGTCGAGACAGCCCCCGACGCCCGCTCCCACCAAATCTCCGCCAAGATCGAAAAACTCTCCGAATCCAACCCCCAATCTTTCCTAGTCACCCTCCAGACCGACCACCCTCGCGCGCCGCTCATCAATATCCCCGCGCTGGTCACACCTGCACGAAAGTTTATCGCAGCTCCCGCAAAGATCGTCCTCAAAACAGGAACCGAGCCGATGAAGAGAACCATCATCGTCAAAGCAGGATCGCCAGGGGAATTTTCTGTTTCAAATCTCGTAGTGCCGAAACCCGGAATGGTTGCGACCCCTACAAAAATGGGCGACTTCGGCTACCGAATCGACCTCAGCGGCGTGGTTCCCAGCCCCGAACTGAAGGGCAAGAGTTTGCAAATCCAAATAGACGACGGCTCGCTAATTGAAATTCCGTTCGAAGTAATTTCCGAGGACTGATCCTAAGGCGCGCCGCCGATTCGGAAGCCGGTTTTGTCATCTTCCAAAGTAGGATCGGCAACATGGCTCTCATCGGCACGCATGGCTTCAACTGGGTCGGCCCAAGAACCGCCACGAATTATTCGCATGGGTGTTTCCGAACTCGCGTCCAGCGTCTCGGTCCATTCCCTCACATTCCCCGCTTGGTCGAAGGTTCCGAAGGGACCGGGGCTTTGATCGAAAAAGCCGACCGGTGTGGTCTCGCCAAAGGCGCCGCCAAAGTTGGCGAAGTTGGAGAGATTTGCGCCACTGGAATCAGGAGCCGTGTGGCTCTGAGTGGGATATGTCCACAGCCCAGAAACATCCGATTTCACATAAGCGGATGCATGCCATTCGCTCTCGTTGAGCAACCAAAAAGTCGGGGCTGCTCCGGTATTCGGATTTATTGCGTTACGGGTAATCTCGGGAGAAGCCATTGAGTAGGCTCCATCTTCGGTGGTAGCGGAATTCTGCTCACCTGATGGCTTGCCATTTGCCAGCCAGTTGGCATATCGCGCGGCATCAAACCAAGAGACATAGGTTATGGGGTAACTTAATAAATCAGGGTCTGCGGCATACGAGTAAGACCCTGCACTACCACTTTGAATGACTCCTAGATTGGACATTTCTGGACTGTAAATTCCAAAATCATCATGGAAACCTACTGCATTAAGGAAATCCAAATAATCCGCGATAGTTACCTCGGTCTGGTAAACTAAGAATCTTAAATTGGATAGGCTGTCAATTAAATCGTCAACGATATCGTTAGAAGCAATTTCTACATCCACATAATTATATACTAACGAGCTTTGAGATGTTTCATTTATAGCATTTTGATGAGAGAACGAATTCAACGAATTTAAATTAGATGGAGTCGCTATCGGCCATGTGGCCAAAAATCGCCCAACTTTTGTATTTAAATTATATGTAAATACTGCAATTCTTTCTGGGTTGCTATATCTATTACCGATAGGGTCCGAAAAAGAGTCTAGTGTATTGGATAATATTGCGCTCGGGTTGGTATATGTGTAACCACTCAGAACCATTGAGCCCCCCTTAAAAAGCGTTGCAACCATTTTCACGGGCCTGGATCCACTTGTGCCATACCAGTGCGCGCGACAATCAATCGCAATTTCGTTTATAGTTGGGTGAAATTGCCTGAGTTTGATTAGATCAATATAAACAGCTTCAAATCCCATTCCACGGTTGTCATCACCCCAGAAAAAGAACGGGTTTGTCGCTGGTTGGGATAGTCCGCCCGGTCTGCCATAACCCATCGGCCGTGGCGCTCCACCTGCTAAGTTATCCATACCAAGAAGCTCAGAATGGGTGTCTAAATCCCGCCCATCTGTAAACTCATAAGTAAGCAACACATAATCCGCATCGAAATTAATCGTAGACTGCGGAAGGCTGAATTCTTGTTCGGATTCACAACCCGAATCATTCGTTGACTGAACTTTTGCCAAGTAGTTTACCCCAAACTGAAGCCCAGTAAAAGTATGGCTTAGCTGAGGTTTTGTGACCGTTTGTATTGGAACACCGCTTCCAACTACAAATAATTCGTATTTGAAGGGCGTAGTTCCCCCGCCTATGGTTATAGTAGCAGTGCCATCACTTCCTCCTGGCGATGTGGGATTGGTGGAAGTAATCGAGAGGGTGAGGGCGCAGGAAACCTGAAGGGTAAAATCCTCGAAGTCAATGTTTCCGCATTGATCGGCAACTTGAATCCTGAATTTAAAAGATCCCGACTGTGTTGGAGTGCCACTTAAAATACCATTCAAGAAGGTTAGCCCCGGCGGCAAATTGGCAGAGACTCCCGCTGGCAAATTGGTCGTGACATGCGACCAGATGTAGTTCGGATTCGGATTCCCGCCCGTTGCAGAAAAGACCCAAGTTTGATTTCTGCCAACACTTCCAGTTTGTAGGGCGGCGTTTGTTGAAATTTCGAGTCGCGGGTAAACGCGGATCGTATGGTTCCGGCTACAGGTGTTCCCCAATTGATCAGTGACGGTAGCAACTATTGGGAAAACTCCGCTTTCCGTAACCGAGCCGAAAAAAATGAGTTGTTCGCCGCAGGCGCTTTGTCTGTAGTTTAGTCCGGCAGGAAGCCGCGGGCTGATGCTCCATGTGTAGCAAGGTTTACCACCTGAGACGGTAGCAAAAATGGTATCAGGGATGGTTCCTATATCAGCAGATGCAACACGGAAAAAGACAGCCCCGTTTATAGGGAAATCAAAACCCACTCTTCTACCGTATGCTTGAGAGTAGGCATGAGGATTTTGATTCAGAACAGTTGTATTTGATTTTACTAAAGGCGATGTCCACTGATGATTAGAAATACTACTTAAAGCATTCTGGGCATCCTGAAGACTTACTGAATAGTTATTTGTTTGATATAAAGATAGATATGTTTTTATGTCTCCCGATACCACAATCCGATTAGGATTGCTTAAAACCATATCCGCAATATTTTGTCCATTAATTTTCCCGCTAATGTCAGCCGGCCCACCCAAGTCGATTGCGCAAAGATAATATGTGTCTTCATCATTAAGTAGATTAAAACTCAAAGAAGCGGCGTTTATAATTTGTTGATCCCAACCATCTTCATTTTGATAAACAACTCTAGTAATCTCAGTTGCATTCCCAGCAAATAACGCAAAATCATCGTCTGCAACTATTTGTAATGTAAATGGCCTAATAGAAAGGCACGGCAATGTATTTGTTAAATTGCAAGTCAGCGCCGGATAAACGGTGACCGTGCAATTTTTGGTATCGGTGTTGCCACAGTCGTCTGTGACCCTCACGGAGATGGTGTGAGGAATGCCAGTCGTGGCGCTGTTGCCCGTGAATCCCCCCGGCGGGACGGAGGGTATCCAAGAAGAAAAGCGCAGGGTGGAATCAGTCCGAGACGCCGTCCAATTTGAGGAAAACACCATGGTTCCACTGACGCTGACAGTGGCGTTCCAAGAGTAATTTCCCGAGGAGGTGCCACCCACGGCTTGGAAGTTCTGGGACGGGTAAGGCCGCCCGACCGTGGCCTCGGAGGGCTGCGGACAATCCGAAGTGATTTTCAACTCCGGGTGGATGGTATAGTTCACCGTGATCGTTTCGGTGATGCCGAGCGGGGTCGAGGTCACATTGAAAGTGAAGCTCTGTGGACCGGCCGTCGTCGGCTTGCCAGTGATGCGTGCGATGCGAGTGTTTGTCGCCACCGGTATGGAAAGGATCGCATCGGCAATCGCAGGGCTCACGCTTAAATCATTCCAAACAAAAGCTTCTGCGCCTCCAGAAACCGTCATATTGAGGCTGAAGGTCCGGTTGACCGTGAGGCAGGGGTCTGGCTGGGCGAGGACCGTGATCGGATCATAGATTGCCAACTGAAAATCTTTCTCAAAGAATCTTCCGCAAGTATCGGTTACGCGGACTCTGAATGTGTAATTCCCAGCGAGTGAAGGAACACCTGTGATCGCTCCGGTGGATGGACTGAGCGATAGACCGGGTGGGAGGGGGCTGCGAGGAGAAAAAGTGTAAATTGGCCAGCCGCCAGTGGCATCGATTTTAACTACCGGCAACCCTGTTTTGCCCGGATAGGGAAAACCGCGAATGCCGTAGGGAAGAGGACTATTCGTGGAAATACCCAGCCTCGGCCGGACCTCAAAAGTAAATGGCTCGACATCCGTGCGGCCCATTTGGTCCCTAACCCTAACACGAAGTGTCACGGAGCCAGTGCGGGTAAAATTGCCGCAAATCCGAGCTTTGGAATTGCTCACTTTGGTAATGGTAAAACCCTCGGAATCTCCAACAAAATCCCACGGCTCGTAAGGTTGATCGCCGCCTCTGGCCTCGATTTCCTCACAAGCGTAGTCCCCCAATTGGGCACATTGAAAAATCGGGCGAACGATGATCTCGGGCGCCGGACGGATGGTAATCGAGCAGGTTTTGTTCGCGGTGAGCCCATTGGCATCCCGGAGCACGAGTGTGAAATTGTAGGTTCCTCGAAGTGTTGGCTTACCAGAAATCACGCCCGTTCTAAAATCCAATTTCAAGCCAGGTGGAAAGTTGCCGGGCGGATCGATACTCCAGAAGTAAGGAGGTCTGCCTTTTGCCGCCCGAAGCGTGAAAGGATTATAGTTAAAAATTTCCAATCCCTCCGGCAGTGGGCAGGTGGTTAAATTCTGCGGCGGATCGGCAGGGTCCACAACGAGCGTGAAGTTTGCAGTTGCCGATTTACCGACAAAATCCGTTGCCTTTGCCCTAAAAACATAGGTTTGCACACTCCAAGGAATCGGCGAGCGGGCGGATGGAGTTCCCGAAACGACTCCTGTTCTGCTGATGCTCATTCCTGCAGGGAGTGTTTGAAACCCGGATCCTGAAGGAACCAATTCCCAGGAGTATCCCAAAGGAAAGCTGGAATTCGCGGGATGAGGATACCCACCGCTGGCGGTTAGTTGATGCCCACCGGTGCCCTTAAACCGGACATCAAACTTCGCCCGATCGGGCAGCGTGAACGGTCCATTGATTGTGGGTGGTAGAGTCGCGTTGATCGAATGAGCAACTGTGCGCGAGTCCCTTAGAACCAACCTCGAGCCGTTCGCTGTGTAGGCATAAACAACCATGGAATAGTTTCCAGCTTTTGTCGGTGTCCCTGCGTAATTTCCGCGATTATCGATTCCCATTCCTGGGGGCGCTCCTATGACTTTCCATCTGATACTTGGGTTACCCGTAGTGACTTGGTCTGTGGTGAAAACGACCTTCGGAAAGATAAGTCCTTCAGTGCCGGCAGTAACACTTCCTGGAGTTATGACAGCGTATAGGCCGCGAGAGAGGATAAACAAAAGCGGGAGAGTAGACAATAATGTGCGCATTTTATATATGGGGCGATTTAAACAATCGGCGGCATATTGATTCGGTAAAGGCTTTTTTGAAAAAAAGCCGAACTAGCTCAGAAATTTCGCAACTCTGACTACTCGTCCCCGGCGGAGAGGGTGCGGCGGACGAGAAGGTCGATGACGTGGCGGTCAAAATCGGCGGCGATGTTTTGGCCGGTGCTGGCGAAGAGGGGGACTAGGCCGTCGTCGAGGACGAATTCCCAGAGTTTTCCGCAACGGGGGATTTCGTCGACATGGGTGAAGACGACGTGCGAGGCGCCGAGGGCGCCGGCGCGGGTGTAGGCGTCTTGGATGAGTTGGCGCTCGTAGGCGGCATTGACGACCAGCACGCGGGAGGGAATGTCGAGTTCGTCGAAGGTTTTTTGCAGGTGGCGCATGGTTTTTCCCGTGAAGACCATGCCGGGGACGTCGAAATAGACGATGGAATCCTCAGGCACTTTGCGGAGTTCGGCGCGGGTGCGCAGGAGGGGCACGCCGAGCGCTTCGCAGAACATGGAGAGTTCCTCGGAGGAGTTCGGTTCGTCGGACTCGAGCTTCATGACGAAGGCCTGGCGGCCACGGAGGAAGACATCGGAGGCGAGTTGCTTGCAGAGGGCGGTGGTGGCGCCGGCGCCGGGGGAGCCGAAGAAGGCGATGCGGTTCGTGAGAGGCAGGGCGCGGTTCGGGGCGCGGTCGCGCATTAGGAGCGCGAAGTGGGAGATGGCGGTCTGGAGCGGCTGGTCGTTGAGATGGCGGGTTTCGGGGCGTTCGCCGATTTGGGTGAGGAATTCCGAGGGAAGCCCGGCTTTCGAGAGGATGGTCCAGAGCCTGCCGGTGGGGAGGTTTTGGAACATCGCGCGGACGAGCGTTTCGGAGACGTAGTCAGACTCGTCGCGCTTGGGTTCCGCGGCGCGGGGCTTTCGGGGACGGGGGGCTTTTTTGCGTTGGGAGGTTTCGTTGGCGGGCTCGTCCTCGGGCTCGGGGGCGGTTTGCTCGGGCTGGAGTGGGGCTGGAGTGGAGGCGGCCGGTGCGGGTTCGTCGTCCGGCGGGACTTGGGCGATGATTTCGAGCTTGGGGGATTGGAGGAAGCGGGCGAGACCTTCGCCTTCAACTTGGCGGACGGAGATGACTTGGGCGGTTTCGCCGAGTTTTTGCCGGATGACCGATGCGGCTTCCTCGGCAGACTTGACGATGAATTTGTATTTCTGCCCGGGAGTGACGGAGAGGGTTTTTTGCGCCATGCGAGTGGAGGCAGGCTAAATGGGTTTGCGCATTTGGCGCAAGAAGGCGGACCGATTTGTTTGGGCGGTCCGCATGGAAGGGCAAATTACCAGACGACCCAGGAACTCTCGGGCTTGGGTGCGGGCTTGATGGCCGCTTTGGCAGCGGGTTTGTGGGTTTTGTAGGTGTTTGCCAGCCGGGACGGGCTCGGCTGAGCCTCGAAGCGGGGCATGGAGCGGACGGAATTTTTCAGCAGCAATTGCTCGCTCTCGCGGCTCAGGAGAAGGAGCTTCATGATTTTCGCAAGGACCCGCTTGCGGACTTCGCAGGAGGCGGCGTGGTCCGCGCTCTTCACGGGACCGGCCGCACGGAGGCGCTGCAGGGCGGAGTCGAGTTTGGCAAGGAGGGCGGACTTGCGCTCGACGAGCAACCCTTCATCGGAGCCATTGGAGCGCAGATGGGAGTTTTCCTCGTGCATGTAGGAGTCGATTTCGTCGCAGAGGGAATTGTAGTGCTCGAGAGCGGCAAGCGTGTTCATCGTGCGCTCATCACAGCAAGTGGTGTGCCACGCGCGGGGGTGGGATCACAGCGAATGCTGAGCGGAGAAGGCAAGCATGTCAGATGCTTGATTCGAGCTGTTTCGTTTGTGCACCGCTGGTCGGCGTCGGAGCGTTTCGCGGAAAAACACCAGCCCGGCGCTGACCAGCAGCGCCCTCCTGGCGGGGCGTTTTTTCAATTCGAAATTGGGGTGGAAGCGGAAATGGTTCGGGCGGGCTTCGACCCTTGCAGAAATTCGGCCGGTCGGCGTTTGGTTTTCGCAGGCAGGCGGGAAGTGCTAAAAAAAGAGGCTCTCCTTTCGGGAGAGCCTCTTGGGGTTGGTTGAGTCTTTTACTCCGCTTAACCTTGGAGCAGACGGACGAGCGACTGCTGGCTGGTGTTCGCTTGTGCGAGCATTGCCGTGCCAGCCTGTTGCAGGATCTGGTAGCGGGCGAGTTGCGAACTCTCTGCAGCAACATCCACATCGATAATGCGACTGTTAGCAGCCTCAAGATTGACGGCGTTGATTTTGAGAAGGTCTTCGGCAAAATTCACACGACTGACCTCTGAACCATTCTGAGCGCGCATGTCTGCAGTCTGTTGGAGAGCCATTTGAACGACTTGAACAAACTCGTCAGAGTTGTCATAAGTTAGAGTGCTGTCTGTTGCAACAGGAACCAAAGTGCCTGGCTGGATAGCAAAGCCTTGGAGGGAGTTGACCGTGGGATCGTTGCTGTAGCCAACAGCCGAGCCCTGAGGAACGTAAATGGTGTTTCCGCTGGTATCCTGGGCAACACTAAAACCATTGATCATCATGTTTACCCAAGGATCTTGAACAAAGTTTGCTTGGGTCACAGTGGTGTTTTGAATTCCGTCTTCCGATGTGGGAACAAGAATAGTGGTTCCTGCTGTGGCAACTGACTGGAAGGCGTTTGGATTGGTTCCGTCCATGAACATGGGCACGCCATTGAATTTTTCAGTTGCAAGGCTGATGAGTTGCAATTGAAGATTTTGGAATTCTTTATCGTAATTCTCGACATCGCCGGCATTCTTAGTAACATCGCGAGCCAAAGTTGTTAATTCCGACATGCGACTAAGAACCTTGTCGGCGACTTGAAACGCACCATCTTGAACCTCGAGGTAGGAACGGATATTCCTAAGGTTAATGGCAGTAGCCTCAGTGCGTTTTTGGGCGGCCTGCATTTTCATGGAAACCGCGAGTCCACCAGCATCATCGCTGGAATTCACGATCCGTCGTCCGCTCGACAGTCTTTCGAGACTGGCGGCGAGTGCTTGCTGAGATTTTCCGAGGTTGATGCCGGAACGGCTGGCCGCGGGGTTGACGTTGATTGATATCATAATGATTAGTTTGGGTTGTGACCCAGTTCCATGGGTCGTTTCACTGCGAAGGATTGGGAAGCAACAAGCGTGCCAAGGGGTTTCCCAGGTGTTTTACGAAGGGAGAAGGAATTTTTTGCCGAGGTTGGGGTAGCCCACCGGCTGGTGGCTTAGGCTGATCAGGGAAGGTTTTTCCTTCAGACGAGGTGGACTCCGCCGGGGCCGGGGGCGATTTCGCCGATGGGGAAGCCTTTGGTCCGGCGGATGACTTCCTGCATGCGGGCGGGGGGGACGGCGAGGACCATGCCGACCCCCATGTTGAAGACTTGATACATCTCGTCCGAGGGGATGCGGCCGCCTTCCTGGATCAATCGGAAGATGGGGGGGACTTTCCAGGCGGGGCGGCAGACGATGGCGCGGGTGCCGGGGGGGAGGATGCGGGGGAGGTTGTCGACCAATCCGCCGCCGGTGATGTGCGCGGCGCCGTGGATGGACCCGGCGGGGAGGCTGGCGAGGAGGGGTTGGTAATTGGGATGGATGCGGAGGAGTTCGCGGCCGAGCGGCAACTTCATGCCGGGGGCGGGTTTGTCCAAGGGGAGGCGCATTTTTTCGAGGAGGACCTTGCGGGCGAGGGAATAGCCGTTTGTGTGCAAGCCGTTGGCGGGGAGGGCAACGAGGAGGTCGCCGGGGCGGATTTTCGAGCCGTCGAGCAGTTTCGGGCGGTCGACCACGCCGACGATGGTGCCGGCGACATCGTATTCGCCGGGTTGATACATGCCGGGCATTTGGGCGGTTTCGCCGCCGATGAGGGCGCAGCCTCCGGCCTGGCAGGCTTTGGCGAAGCCTTTGAGGATTTGGCGGAAGACGGCGGGCTCGAGTTTCCCGGCGCCGATGTAGTCGAGGAAGAAGAGGGGGCGGGCGCCGATGACGGCGATGTCGTTGATGCAATGGTTGACGAGGTCTTGGCCGATGGTGTCGTGGCGGCCGGTGGCGAAGGCGATTTTGAGTTTGGTGCCGACGCCATCGACGCTGGAGACGAGCACGGGGTCTTTCATTCCGCGGAAATCGGGGCGGAAGAGGCCGCCGAAGCCGCCGATTTTTCCGAGGACTTCCTTGCCGTGGGTGCCGGCGACCATGGCGTGGATGCCTTTTTTGACCTGGTTGCCGAGGTCCACATCGACGCCGGCGGCTGCGTAGGCTTTTTGTTTTTTCACGGTTTTCAAAGGAGTCGGTCGGCGGGCGTTTCGAGCAGGCGCGCGCGTTCGCGGCGTTTTTCCATGATGAGCTTGTCGAATTTCTCGTCGAAGGGGACGGGGTAGTCGCCGTTGAAGCAGGCCATGCAAAATTGGGAGGCCGATTGGCCGGTGGCGCGGACCATGCCCTCGGTGTTCAGGTAGCCGATGGAGTCGGCGCCGAGGTAGCGGCGGATTTCGTCGGGGGTGCACTGGTTGGCGAGGAGCTTGGCGGGGTCCGGGAAATCGATGCCGTAGTGGCAGGCGTGCTTGTGCGGCGGGCAACTGATGCGCATGTGGACCTCGGTGGCGCCGTTTTCGCGGAGGTTCACCACGCGCGAGCGAGCGGTGGTGCCGCGCACGATGGAGTCGTCCACCACCACGACGCGCTTCCCTTCGACGGCGCTGCGGATGAGGTTGAGTTTCACGCGGACATTGAAGTCGCGGATGATTTGCGTGGGCTGGATGAAGGTGCGGCCGATGTAGTGGTTGCGGACGAAGGCGGGGTAATACGGGATGCCGCTCTGCTCGGCGAAGCCCAGGGCGGCGAAAATGCCGGAATCGGGAACGGGCACGACGAGGTCGGCATCGACCGGGTGCAGGCGGGCGAGTTCGCGGCCCATCTCGATGCGCGCCATGCTGACATTGCGGCCGCCGATGTTGCTGTCCGGCCGGGCGAAGTAAACATACTCGAAAATGCAAAACGCATTCCTCTTCCGCGGGAACGGCCACTCGCTGCGGAGGCCGTCGCGGTCGATGATCACGACCTCGCCGGGCTCGAGTTCGCGCAGGAATTCGGCGTGGATGAGGTCGAAGGCGCAACTCTCCGAGGCCAGCACATAGGCGCCGTCCAGGAGGCCGAGGCAAAGCGGGCGGAAGCCATTCGGGTCGCGGAAGCCGATGACCTCGTTCTCGCCCATGAGCACGATGGAGAAAGCGCCTTCGAGCTGACGCAGCGCCGCCAGCCCGCCGCCACCGCCGCTGGGTTGCGCGAGGAGGTGGAGCACGATTTCGCTGTCGACGGTGGTTTGGAAAATGGAGCCCTTCTGCTCGAGTTCGGAACGGAGCGCGGCGGCGTTGGTGAGGTTGCCGTTGTGGGCGATCGCCAATTGACCGCGGGCGGTGTCCACCACGAACGGCTGGGCGTTTTTCAAATTGCTCGAGCCGGTGGTGGAATAGCGCACATGGCCGATCGCGCGGTTGCCGGAGAGTTTTTCGAGGTTCTCGGGGCGGAACACCTGCGAGACGAGCCCCATGCCCTTGTGCGAGCGGAAGGTGCCGCCTTCGGCGCCGCTGGAGACGATTCCCGCGCTCTCCTGGCCGCGGTGCTGGAGCGCGAAGAGCCCGTAGTAGGCGAGCATGGCGGCATCCGGGTGGTTGAAAACCGCGAAGACCCCGCACTCGTGCGATGGCTTGTGCGGGGCTTGGTGCGCGGGCGGATTCAAGGGTGCAAAAACTGCACGCCCCCGGTGCGGCGTTCAAGGTTTTTGGGGACGGAAAAAACTACCCGGCGAGGAGCCCGCGCATTTCCATCGGCTGGAAAACAATCCAGAGCCCGCAGGCGTAAATGGCGCAAACCAGCGCAGCCCAGGGCAGGAAAAGCGCCGCCGGCCTCGGGCAGGAAAACGACTGCGATTTTTTCCAAACGAGCCAGAGGGAAAAGAGGCAGCCGGCGTTGAGGAGGAGAATTTCGAGGCCGGTCGTATCGGCGAAAAGCGCGGGCGAAAAAGCCCAGTCCGGCGGCGCCTGCGAGATTCCGGCATCCTCCGCCGCCCGCTGCACCACGGGCACCGGCGCAAACATCCCGCCGAGGAAATGGAAAAGGAAATGCCCCGCCCACATCGAAAACCCGAGCGGCGCGAGCAAAACCGCAAAGCCGCCGGCCAGCCTCCGCCAAGGCTCCTTCGCCCCCGACCAAAAAGCCCCGAGCCCCGCGCAGAGCCATGCCGCGGCAAAAGGCACCACCAGCACCGAGGCAATGAACAGGCCGCTCCAGCACCAACCCGCAGGGGCCGCTCCGAGCATTTCCGCCAACCGCCGTTCCCAGGCGGCCACCGGTTCCACCATCCCGGCCGCATTCGCGAGCGCCGCAAAAGTGAAAACCAAAACCAGCGCCGCGATATCGGGGCGTTGCGCGAAGTCCCCCACCCCCGAGCGCCGCCCGGGACCCAACAAATCGGCACCGGGCGCCACGGCAAGGATGCCGACATTGTCCTTCGGGCACGCCTTCACGCAATCGAGGCAAAAGGTGCAATCCATGTTCCCGGACTTCGCGGGCTGGAAAAGGTGCAGCTCGCACCCGCGCTGCGATTCGTTGCCTCGGAGGCAATCGTGCGTGCGGCACGAGGCGCACGCCGACGGTTCGCGGACCCTCACCTCGAGCGGCGAAGCGAGCGACGACACGAAGTGGAACTGCCCGATCGGGCAGATGTGCTTGCAGAACGCGGCGCCCTTGAAAAACCCGTCCACCAAAACCGCCGCGGCGAAATACGCGATGATGATCCAAGCCGTCCACCAAGGCGTCTCCCACAACGCAAAAAACTCGTAGGCCCAGAAAAACACCAGCAGCAGCGCCACTGCGGGCCATTTCGAGCGCAGCGCCTTCGGCCAGCGCAGCGGGGCCGGCAGGATTTTTCTCCCGAGGTCCCGCGCAAAAGTGAACGGGCACGCCATGCAAAAAAGGTTCCCCGCCACCAGCAGCGCCAGGACCGTCAACCCGCGCCAGTGCAGCCAAGGCAGCACCCCGGCAAGGTTCATCCCCGCGACTTGCGGACCGAACAAACCGTCCAAAACCACCACCACGGCCAGCCCGAACATCAACGCCTGCATCGAAACGCGGAAATGTTTCCAGCGGATCAAAGCCCCGAGGACCGGCACGCGCAAAAGGTCAAAACCCCGCCGCCCGCCCGAAGCGGGCACCGGCCGCCGTTTCAACGGCGCCTTTGGCCGCGGCTGCAAATTTGTGAGGCACTTCACGGCAATCACCACCGCCGGCACAAGGAACGCAATCGACCCCGGCACCCACATGATGGCTCCTGCCGCAGTTTGGTCGGCCTCGGGCGAAAGGTTCGTGATGCGCGGCGCCGCGGCGTAGGTCGGATAGAGCACCTTTCCGTAGAAAGTGAAAAACCCCGAGAGCACGGTGTTCTGCAAATCCGCCACAAGCAGGTAGGGCACCTTCGCCCAACGCGGCCAGACCGCCCGCGCCGGCCACGGCTGCACCACCGTCCACCAAAACAGCAGCGCCGTCCCGAGGAAGCAGAAGTGCTCGACCTGGTGCCAAGCGCGCGAACCGAGCGCGAGTTCGTAAAACGCCGGCACATGCCAAAAAAGGTTCGAGCCCATGAACAGCGGCAGCGCCAACAGCGGATGCACGAAAAACGCACCCGCTTTTTTCAGCGGCGGCGCATTGAGGAAAGGCGCCAGGCCGGAGCGAACGAATTTCCGCGGCAGCCCCGACAGCATCGGAAGGAACGGCGCCCCGAGCAGAACCAATGGCGGCGCCACCATCGTCAATAAAAGGTGCTGCACCATGTGCACGCTGAGCAGCCACGACGCAAACGCATCCAGCGGCGAACAAACCGCCACGAAAACCGCAAAGAGCCCGCCCAGGAAACACGCCGGACGCCAGCCGGGGAACCGCTCCGGCAGCGTGCGCGAAAGCTTCCGCCACCCGCGGAAATAAATGAACGCCGACGCCAGCAGCGCAAGCACCACGCCCGCCTCGAGGTTCCACGAACCCAGCACCGATTCCGCCTGCGACTCCCTCAAACCGGAACGAGCGTTGTGGTTTCCTTCACGCCCCGCGGCGGCTTGCCGAAGAGGAACAACCGCCCCGGCACGACCTGCTCGAGCCAGCCGAGGTGCGGCGGGATCGTGCGCTGCCGGTTTTTCCACTCGCTCTCCACAAGCAGGAAATGGTGCGGCTCGTCCTGCAAAATGTCGCAGAGCACGAAGCCCGTGTTCGACTGCACGCGGCGCACATCCACCTCGCCCGCGATATTCTCCAGCTCGGCCTCGACCTCATCGAGCGTCCCCTCCTCCACCGCCCCGCCGCCCGGTTGTTTGGCCCGGGCAAACGGGCTGTCGCTCGCGAGCACGGTGATGCGCGCGGGCTTGAGCGCCCGAAGCGTGTCCATCGCAGACCGCCAGCGCGGCCGGTGGGCTTCGACCAAAAGGCACACGCTCAGTTCCCCGGGACCCTCTTCCTTGGGATCGGGCACGAGCAGGAGGTCGCACGGCGTCCGGACCAGCAATTCCCTCACGACCGTCCCCGTGAAATTCCTGGGGTCCTCCGGCCTCGCGAAGGTCCCGGCGATGAACAGGTCGAAATGCTCGCTTGCCGCCGCATCCACCAGCGCCTCGGCGGGCGTCGCCCCCTCGCACCAAAAAATATCCACCTCCTCGCGCCCGAGGTCCGCGAAGATGTCGTGGAAAACCCCCACCTTTTCGTCGCTGCGGTCCCCGGCATGCAACACGCTGAGCCTCGCCCCGAACAGGCGGGCAACGCGCTCGGCCTCGAAAATCAACGCGCGGATGCGCGGCGAAAACGCGGAGGCGACGGCGAAGTGGGGAGTTGCCATGACACCCGAATCTTCCGCGCCCCCACACCCGCGCGCGAGCCGAATGTTTATTTTTTTGAAAGCCGCACGATGGCGTCGAACTCCGCCTTCGCGAGCGGCATCACGCTCAACCGCGATTGGCGCAGCAACGCCACCCCGGCCAGCTCCGGCTCGGCTTTGATTTCCTCGAGCCCCACCGGCCGCTTCAAGGCGCCAGCGGGCTTCAAATCCACACACGACCAATCCCCTTCCTGCGCCGTCGGGTCGGGATACGCCTCGCGCGCCACCTCCGCCACGCCCACCACGCACTTGCCCTCGACGCTGTGGTAGTAAAGCACCCGGTCGCCCCGGCGCATGGCGCGGAGGTTGTTCCTCGCCTGGAAATTCCTCACGCCCGTCCAGGCCGTGCCGCCGTCGCGTTCGAATTGCCCCCACGGATACGCCGAGGGTTCCTGCTTCACCATCCAATGGTTCATTCGGGCTTTGCTAAACGGTATCGGCGCGAATATCAAATTCGCCCCATGCCCCGCACCGGCTTTTTCATCACTTTCGAAGGTTCCGAAGGCTGCGGGAAATCCACCCAAATTTCCCTGCTCGCCGCCTCCCTGCGCGCCGCCGGCCGCGACCCCCTCCTCATCCGCGAGCCGGGCGGAACGCCCGCCGGCGAGTCCATCCGCCACCTCCTCCAACACGCGCCCGAGGGCGAAAACCTCGTCCCCGAAGCCGAACTCCTCCTCTTCGCCGCCAGCCGCGCCCAACTCGTCCGCGAAAAAATCCTGCCCGCGCTCGAAGCCGGCCGCGTCGTCATCAGCGACCGCTTCTTCGATTCCACCACGGTTTACCAGGGCGTCGCCCGCCGCATCCCGGCCGACCAGACCGCCCGCATCAACACCTTCGCCATCGGCGGTTGCCTGCCCGATGTGACCTTCCTGCTCGACCTCGACCGCAAAACCTCGCTGGAGCGCATGCACGCCGGGAAACGCTCGCTCGACCGCATCGAACGCGAGTCCGAGGAATTCTTCGACGCCGTCCGCGCCGGCTACCTCAAGCTCGCCTTGGAAAACCCCGCCCGCATCGTGCTCATCGACGCCTCCCGCCCAGCCGACGCCCTCGCCAAGGAAATCCAATCTGCCATTTCGCAGCGGAACGCGACCCTGTTTTCATAAAACTGCATCAAAATAATTATTGCAATGATGCAATATGGCGCTATTTTCCCTCCCATGAGAATCAGCGTTGACATTTCCGAGGAGATTTTAAGCGAAGTCATGGAATTGACCGGCGAGAAAAGCAAAAGCGCCTCGCTCGCCAAGGCCGTGACCGAATTCGTCAGGCGGAAGCGGGCGAAGGAGTTTGGCAGGTTGATGAGGGAGGGTGCATTCGATTATCCGACGGATGCGGCGGCTGATTCCCTCGCGAACCCCATCCCCCCCCTCGCCGCGGATTAGCATGGTTTTGGTCGACTCGTCGGTTTGGATCGAAGCCCTGCGGCGCCAGGGCCGGCTCGATGTGAAGGTCGCCCTGGAAGCCCTCCTCGAGGCCTACGAGGCGCAACTCTGCGCCCCCGTCCGCCTCGAGGTGATGGGCGGCTCGCGGAGGGAGGAGCGCCGGATGATCGGGTCCTATTTTTCCATAATCCCGTATCGTTCCGTCGGACCGGACGACTGGGAGCGCGCGATCAGCCTCGCATGGCGGCTGCGCGGGGCGGGGTTGACCGTTCCATGGCTGGATGTGCTCATCGCCTCGCTCGCCATCCACGACTGCGTGCGGCTTTTCACGATCGACGGGCATTTCGAAAAAATCGCGCAAAACGCCGGGCTCATGCTCTACCGGCCGGGCTACGGAGGTTCGTTCCAGCCGGACAATGTTTGAATTTCCGCTTAACACGCGGCGCCCTTTGCGTTAGCCCTCGCCGTCCGCGCCAAGCTCCAACCCGCCGGGCAGCGGCACTCTCATGGAAAACACCACACCTCAAGGGGACATCGGCCTCATCGGGCTCGCCGTCATGGGCCAAAACCTCGTCCTGAACATGGACGACCACGGATACACCGTCGTCGTCTTCAACCGCACCACCTCGAAAGTGGACGACTTCCTCGCCAACGAAGCGAAAGGCACGAAGGTCCAAGGCGCCCATTCCATCCAGGAACTCGTTGCGAAACTCAAGCGCCCGCGCCGCATCATGATGCTCGTCAAGGCCGGCCAGGCCGTGGACGACTTCATCGCGCAAATCGCCCCACACCTCGAAAAAGGCGACATCATCATCGACGGCGGGAATTCCCTCTACGGCGACTCGAACCGCCGCCAGCGCGAGTTGGAATCCAAGGGACTCCTTTTCATCGGCACGGGCGTCTCGGGCGGCGAGGAGGGCGCCCGCCGCGGACCCAGCATCATGCCCGGCGGCTCGCCGGAAGCCTGGCCGCATGTGAAGGAAATCTTCCAAGCCATCTCCGCGAAGGTCGAGGACGGCTCGCCGTGCTGCGATTGGGTCGGCGAGGAAGGCGCGGGCCACTATGTGAAAATGGTCCACAACGGGATCGAATACGGCGACATGCAGCTCATCTGCGAAGCCTACAACATCCTCAAGAACGGCCTCGGGCTCCATGAATCCGAACTCCACGATGTCTTCGCCGAGTGGAACAAGGGCGAACTCGACAGCTACCTCGTCGAAATCACCCGCGACATCTTTGCAAAGAAGGACGCC
>JAGWWS010000013.1 GCA_018970255.1 Verrucomicrobiota bacterium
GGGTCGAGGTCGTTCTCGAAACTCACGATCCGCATCGGGCGCGGGGTCCCGAGCGATTCGAAAACCCCGACCGCCGCCATGGCATTTGCCGCCGCTCCGAGGCCGACATCCCAAATTACCAACTCCCCGGCGTCCCTTTCCTGCAGGCGTTCGGCGAGGTTCGATTGCCCGGTGTAGAGGTTGCGTGCCTCGTCCATCGGCGGCGTGCGCGAGTGCATGATTTCGCCCGAGGCTTCATGCAGAATGCTGCAAAAGCCCTCGAAGGCCCGGTGGATGCGGTAGGCGCCGAGCGACAACGGCCGCGGCGGATTGCGCCGCATGGGCGTGACCGGGTTGTCCATGTCGTCGAGGTGCAGAACTTCCCGTTTCGCGCGGTAAAGTTCCTGGAATCGCCCGCCGAGGATGCCGGCGCGGATTTCCGCCATGAGCTGGTGGTAGAAGTGGATGTTGTGTTGGCCGAGGAGCTGCCAGCCCAGCGGCTCCTTGCATTTCGTGAGGTGGTGCAAATACGCCCTCGTGTGCGACGCGCAGGTGGGGCAGCTGCAATCCGGATCGAGCGCTTCGGTCGAGGCCTTGTAAACCCCGCGCCGCATTTGCAGGAAACCCCGCGATGTGAACGCCCCGCCCCGCTGCGCCACTTGCGTGGGGATGATGCAGTCGAACATGTCCACCCCCCGGTGCACCGCCTCGAGGATGTCGAGCGGCGTGCCCACCCCCATCAAATAGCGCGGCTTGTCCCCGGGCAGCAGCGCCGCCGTGAACCCGCAGGTGTCCTCCCGCTCGGATTTCCCTTCGCCCACCGCCAGCCCGCCGATCGCGAACCCGTCGAACGGCATCGCGCAAAGCGCCTCCGCACTCTCCGCTCTCAACGCCCTGTGCAGCGCCCCCTGCACGATGGCGAACATGGCCTGCGGCGAATCCCCCCGCGCCGCGAGGCTCCTCGCAGCCCAGCGGTGGGTCAATTCCATCGCCGCCCGCGCCGTCGAAAAATCCACTGTCGAGGGCACGCACTGGTCGAGCGCCATCATGATGTCGCTGCCGATCGCGACCTGCGTTTCGATGCTCCGCTCCGGGCTGAGCAGGATCGTTTTTCCATCGAGGTAGCTTTGGAAAACCGCGCCCTCCTCCCGCATCTCGCGGGAATGCGGCAGGGAAAAAATCTGGAACCCGCCCGAGTCGGTGAGCACCGAGCGTTTCCAGCCCATGAACCCGTGGATGCCACCGACCTTGCGGAAAACCTCCGGCCCCGGCCGCAGGAGCAGGTGGTAGGTGTTTGCCAAAAGGATTTGCGACCCGGCGCCGTGCAGGAAATCCACCGTCTGCGCCTTCACCGTGGCATGCGTCCCCACGGGCATGAAAAGCGGCGTCAGCACTTCGTTGTGCAATGTCCGGAACCTGCCGGCGCGCGCCTGCGAACCGTCCGCGCGGGCTTCGATCCGGAATTGGAGGTCGGTTTGCAAGCCGGTGATCCGATGCCAAAAAATCCGCGGCTGGAAGTTTATTCGCGTGATTGCGCCGCCCGCTTCTGTTTTTTTCAAACCCATGGCGAGCGTCTTCGGCACCGTGTTCCGCATCTCCACCTGGGGCGAGTCCCACGGCGGCGGGGTGGGGGTTGTCATCGATGGCTGCCCCCCGCGCCTCCCGCTCGGCGAGGCCGACATCCAACCCGACCTCGACCGGCGCCGCCCCGGCCAGAGCGACATCGTCACGCCGCGGAAGGAAGGCGACGCCTGCAAAATCCTCTCGGGAACTTTCCGCGGGCTGACACTGGGCACCCCGATCTCGATCATGGTGCCGAACACCGATGCGCGCCCCGAGGCCTACCGCGAAATGGAAACCCACTTCCGCCCGTCGCACGCCGATTTCACCTACCAGGCGAAATACGGCATCAGGAATTGGGAGGGTGGGGGACGCTCCTCGGCGCGCGAGACCATCGGCCGAGTGGCAGCCGCCGCCGTTGCGAAAAAAATCCTGAAAACCCTTTTTCCCCAAATCGAAATCCTTGCCTGGGTTTCCCGCATCCACGATATCGCCGCACAGGCCGATCCCGCCACCGTCTCGCCCGCGGCCATCGAGTCGAATGCCGTCCGCTGCCCGGATCCTGCGGCGGCGGAGGCCATGGTCGCCCGCATCAAAAAAGTCCGCTCCGAGGGAAACAGTGTCGGCGGCCTCATCGATGCCGTTGTGCGCGGAATGCCCGTGGGGTTGGGCGAACCGGTCTTCGACCGCCTCGAGGCCGACCTGGCGAAAGCCATGCTCAGCCTGCCCGCCACGAAAGGCTTCGAGGTCGGCTCCGGTTTTGCGGGAACGCTCCTCACCGGCGCCGAGCACAACGACCCCTTTGAAATCCGCGGCGGCCGCGTCCACACGAAAACCAACCACTCCGGCGGCGTGCAGGGCGGCATCAGCAACGGCGAGGACCTCCTCTTCCGCGTCGCTTTCAAACCCACCGCCACCATTGCCAAGGAACAGGCGACCGTCACCGAATCCGGCGGGGAGTCCACCCTGGCCGCCCGCGGCCGCCACGATCCCTGCGTGCTCCCGCGCGCCGTCGTGATGGTGGAAGCCATGGCCGCGCTGGTCCTCGTGGACCACGCCCTGCGCCAGCGGGCGCAGGATTGCCTGCCCCGCTGAAGCATGTCGGAGCCCGGATCCCCGTTTTGGCAAAACGCGCTCCTTTACGGCGCGGCCCTTTTCCTGCTTTGGGAAATCTTCGCCGGGTGGCGCCGCGGCCTCATCCGCAGCGCGCTGCATTTCGGCGCGTTCGTCCTTTCGGGAATCCTCGGCCTCATCGCCGGGCGCACGGTCGCTTCGGTGGTCGGGTTTGTTTTTCCGGGCCTCTCATTTTTTGGAGGGCTCCTCGCCGGTTCCGTGGTGGCCTTGCTTGCGCTCGGCGCCTGCCTGCTGGCAAGCGCGCTCCTCTTCAAGCGCACCTCGCAACAACCCCCGGGCCCAGCGCGTTGGCTGTTCGGTTTCGGCGGGGCATTCTTCGGGTTGCTGACCGGCCTGTTCCTCCTGTGGGGCGGGATTTCCCTGGTCCGCGCCTCGGGTGCGCTCTCCGAATCCGGTTCCATGCTCGCCAAGCTCCGCGAGTCGCTCGAAATCGGCCCGCTGGGCGAACGCATCGCCGCGTTCGACATCATGCCCGCCGCGGCCTACGACAACATCCAACGCCTCTCCCGCCTGTCGAAGGACCAAAATGCGATGGTCCGGTTCCTCGACGACCCCGGCGTCCAAAAAATCCTCGCCCACCCGCGCATGCAGGCTGTCCTGCAGGATCCGCGCGTCGTTGAAGCCGCGCAGGACGGGAATTTGGCCGTGCTCATCCAAAGCCCCGCCATTTTCGCGGCGGCCACCGACCCCTCGCTCCAAAAACTCGTGCTTTCCATCGACCTCGAAAAAGCTCTCGATCGCGCATTGCCCCCCGCGCAAGATTCCGCGCCCACGAAACCATGACCGAATACACCGCCACCATCGGCCTCGAAGTCCATGTCCAGCTCAAGACCCGCAGCAAGATGTTCTGCGCCTGCGCGGTCGAATACGGCGCCGAGCCGAACACGAATGTCTGCCCCGTCTGCCTCGGGATGCCAGGCGCGCTTCCCGTGATGAACGAGGAGGCCCTGCGCCTCACCGCCCTCGCGGGCCTCATGCTCGGCTGCGAAATCGGCCCCGTCTGCAAGTTCGACCGGAAAAACTATTTCTACCCGGACATGCCGAAGAACTACCAGATCAGCCAATACGACCTGCCGTTCTGCCTCGGCGGAGCCGTCCCGCTCCACGACCTCGCGTATCCGAAGGACGCCCAGAAAACCATCGCGACAAAGGACAAAAAAGCCCGCCTCGTGCGCATCCACCTCGAGGAGGATGTCGCCAAAAGCTTCCACATGGAGACCGCCACCGGCATCGATTTCAACCGCGCCGGCACGCCGCTCATGGAAATCGTCGGCGAGGCCGACATCGCCTCGCCCGAGGAGGCCTTTGCCTACCTCACCGTGCTCCAGCAGGTCATGGTCTACGGCGGCATCAGCGATGCCGACATGGAAAAGGGCCAGCTCCGCTGCGATGTGAATGTCTCGGTGCGCCCCGTCGGCACGGAAAAATTCGGCACCAAGATCGAGGTCAAAAACCTCAACTCCATTTCCGGCGTCCGCCGCGCCCTCGCGTTTGAAATCCCCCGCCAGATCGAGGTCCTGCGCGGCGGCGGCACGCTCCAGCAGGAAACCCGCCGCTGGGACGACGCCCGCGGCGAGACCACGCTCATGCGCATCAAGGAAAGCGCGCACGACTACCGCTATTTCCCGGACCCCGACCTCCTGCCGGTCAAAACCGCGCCCATCCTTGAAGCAGCGCGCGCCCGCAAGCCAGAGCTGCCCTGGGAAAAACGCGCCCGCTTTGTCGCCGACTACGGCGTGAGCGACTACGATGCCGCCGTGCTCGCGAACGACCTCCCGCTTGCGTCCTATTTCGAAACCGCGGCCAAGGGCGCGAAAAAACCGAAGAATGTCGCCAACTGGATCCTCAACGACCTCCAGAGCGCCCTCGGAAGTGCCTCGCTCGCCATCACCGATTGCCCCGTCCCGCCGCACGCGCTCGACGAACTCGTCAACCTCATCGACTCCGGCGCCATCAATTCCAAGCAGGGCAAGGAAGTCTTCGCCGAAATGTTCGGCACCGGGAAAGCCGCCGCCGCCATCGTCGAGGAGAAAGGGCTCAAGCAGGAAAGCGACACCGGCGCGATCGAGGTTTTCGTGGACCAAGCCATCGCCGCCAACCCCGGCCCCGTTGCGGACTTCAAGGCCGGCAAGGCGTCCGCGCTGAATTTCCTCAAGGGCCAGGTCATGAAACTCTCCATGGGCAAAGCCAACCCCGCCCTCGCCGGGGAAATTCTGGAGAAAAAACTCTCTTAGCCCGTCAGACAGGCATCCCGGCCCTCCGGGAACGCCGATGTCCCCATCGGCCCCACCTTTACCACCCTACTTCGCGCCCTCGCGCCTTCGCGGGGGGCACCCCTCTACTGATTATTCCGCTGATCGCGCGCATTCCCCAGCACATTGCCGGCGACTGCCCCGATGCCTCCACCGATCGCAGCCCCCTCGAGCCCGCGTCCGCTTTGGTTTCCAATAATGCCGCCCACCGCGGCTCCGCCCAGACCGCCGAGCACGGTGCCGGTCTGCGCATCGGGTCCCGTCCCGCAGCCGCTGAGAACCGCGATTCCGATCAATGTGGTGATGACTTTGACTGTTTTCATAATCGAATGGTTTTGTCGGTTGGAGTGCTCCTTCGAGCGCGAAAAGATTGTTTCAACCCCCGCACGAAAACAACGGAGAAAATTTCCCATGGATCGCGGCCTTACCAAAATGAACCCGGCTGCCGTGACCGATCCGGCCAGAAAAATCCTTCGTTTATTTTCCGTGCCGATACGCGAGGGTGGGGGAGTCGCCGTGGAGGATTTTTTCGAAAAGGAAACGCCGGGAATTTCTGACGACGCGCCGTTGGCGGCGCGGATGCGGCCGCGCACGCTGGAGGAATACGAGGGCCAGCTTCACATCCTGGGCCCCGGAAAATTGCTCCGCCGCGCCATCGAGGCGGACCGCATTTCCTCGCTCATCCTCTACGGCCCGCCCGGCACGGGAAAAACCACGCTCGCCCAAGTGGTCGCCGGAGCCACGCGCTCGAGATTCGAGCAACTCAGCGGCGTCGAGGGTGGAGTCGCAGATATTCGCAGGGTGCTGGCCACCGCTGCACAAAGACGCCGCAACGGCGAGCGGACGATCCTCTTCATTGACGAAATCCATCGATTCAACAAAGCCCAACAGGACGCGCTCCTCCCGCATGTCGAGGATGGCACGGTGCGATTGGTCGGGGCGACCACGCAAAATCCCTTCTTCAGCATCAACAGCGCACTGGTCTCGCGTTCGCAGGTTTTCGAATTGAGGCCGCTCGAGGAGTTGGAACTCCAAAAACTCATGAGCCGCGCCTTGGCCGATCGCGAACGAGGACTCGGGAAAATGCCAATCCATCTCGCCGCCGAGGCCGCAACCTTTCTGGCCAAATTGAGTGATGGCGACGCCAGAAAATGTCTGAACGCCCTCGAAATCGCCGCCCTCACCACACCCGCCGATGCCGATGGAACCGTTCGCATCGGCCTCGAGGCCGCACAGGAAAGCATCCAACGCAAAGCGGTCGTCTATGATGGATCCGGCGACAGTCATTACGACACCATCAGCGCCTTTATCAAAAGCATCCGCGGCAGCGATCCCGATGCGGCCGTGTATTGGCTCGCGAAAATGCTCCACGCCGGCGAAGAGGTCCGATTCATCACCCGCCGGCTCGTCATTTGCGCCAGCGAAGACATCGGCCTCGCCGACTCCAACGCCCTGCTCGTCGCCCAGGCCGCCGCCCAAGCCGTCGAATTTGTGGGTTTGCCCGAGGCCGAACTCATCCTCGCCCACGCGACGCTCTATCTCGCCACCGCGCCGAAGAGCAACAGCGCCACCACCGCCATCGGCCGCGCCGCCCAGGAAGTCCGCGAGGGCCGCACCCTCGCCGTGCCGGAACATCTGCGCGACGGCCACTACAAAGGCTCCGAACGCCTCGGCCACGGCCAAGGCTATCTCTACAGCCACGACTTCGAGGGAAACTTCGTCCCGCAAGCCTATCTCCCCGAAGGCCGCCGCTATTTCGAGCCCACCGAAAACGGTCTGGAAAAAAGAATCAAAGAACGCCTCAGCCACTGGCGCACCCTCTTTGAACAATCAAACAAAAGCCCAACCTTGTAGCGGCGGTCTATGACCGCCGAAGCAAAGCCGCAGCCGATCCCACGATCGCCCGGTAATTGTGGCACTACAAAAGAAGGGGGCACGCCCGTCCCGGGCGTGCAGAAACTGGCCCGCTTTCCAAGCCCCCATTCACTCCCGCTCTACCTTTCCTTTTTTTCTTCCTTCGCGCCTCCGCGCCTTCGCGGGCAACCCTCCCATAAAAATCGTGGAATTCCCCTTTCTCGCGGATTAGCGTCCCCCTCGTTCCCATGGTCGAACTCCGTCATGTCAGCAAACGCTTCGGTGATTACGAAGCGCTCAAGGATGCGAGTTTCGAGATCAAGACCGGCGAGTTCATGACCTTCCTCGGCCCCTCCGGTTGCGGAAAGACCACCTGCCTCCGCCTCATCAGCGGATTCGACACACCCACCTCCGGACAGGTTTTCATCGATGGCAAGGATGTGACGTTCGACCCGCCCTACCGGCGCGATGTGAATCAGGTTTTTCAAAACTACGCTCTCTTCCCGCACCTCACGATCTACGAAAACATCGCGTTCGGCCTGCGGATGAAAAAAGTCCCGCCGGCGCAGATCAAGGAGCGCGTCGAGCGTGTGGTGAAGATGACCTCCCTTGAGGCTCTCGTGGACCGCAAGCCCGCACAGATGAGCGGCGGCCAACGCCAGCGCGTCGCCCTTGCCCGTGCCATCGTTTGCGAGCCCAAGGTCCTCCTGCTCGACGAACCCCTCAGCGCCCTCGATGCCAAGCTCCGCACCCAAATGCGCATGGAGCTGAAACAACTTCAGAAAAAACTCGGCATCACCTTCATCTTCGTCACCCACGATCAGGAGGAGGCCCTCACCATGAGCGACCGCGTTGCCGTCATCAACGCCGGACGCGTCGAACAAATCGGCACCGTCAACGAAATCTACTACAAACCCGCCACCCGCTTCGTCGCCACCTTCATCGGCGAGACGAACATCATCGAAGCCGAGGTCATCGAGGACGCCGGCGGACGATCCCGCTGCCGGCTCGAGGGCGGGCTCGAACTCACCGTGCGCTCCGAGTCCGCACACCCCGGCGGAAAATTGCTCCTCTCCCTGCGCCCGGAAAAAATCCGCCTCCACCGCGAAAACCCCGCCGTGCCGAACAGCTTTCCCGCCCGCGTTTCCCTGGAGATTTTTAAAGGCGCCATCGACGAACTCACCCTCGATGTCCAGGGCGGACTCCAACTCGGAGCCCTCCTCGCGAACGATGGCCAGGCACAGAGCGATTACCACGAAGGCGAGCAAATCTTCGCCAGCATCCAGCCCGAAGACATTCACATCGTCGCGGCCTGAGTTATTCACAATTCCGCCCGAAGAAAAAATCGCGACACCCCGCTGGTTTTTTTTGGACAAAAAAATCTCAAAAAAAGCGTTGACACTTTTCGCCCCTCTGTTAGCCCCTTGGCACGGATGGTGCTTTAGCCGCGGGCGACCGCAGTAAAAAGCCGGTCCAAAACGGGCAACCCGGCAACGGTGTTCCCGCGAAAACAAACAAACAACAACCAAACAAAACAAAATGAAACTGACTCAGAAAATTGTTGCTCTCACGGGCATCGTGGCCTTTGCCGCCACGCCGCTCTTCGCGGGAACCGGCAAAACCTTCAAAGAGACCGTCGTGGTCGAAGAGGAAGCCACCCCTTGGTATAACGCATCACTCAGCACCGGCTTCGACAGCCTCTACATGTTCCGTGGTGCAAACCTTCTAAACACCGGAAACGGCAACAACGACCCTTGGGGTTCCTATGGAGACAGCCTCTATTGGACCAGCACAAGCTTCACTTGGAATATAACTGAAAACGATTCTCTTTCCATCGGAGCTTGGATGGCTTTTGGTCTTGGCAACATCAGAGGTGGTTACAGAGAACTAGATATTCCCATCAACTACACCCACACGATGGGCGATCTTGCCTTGGGACTTGGATATACCTTCTACTATATCTTTCCCCAAGATTTCAAAGATCAGTATGCTAATGAGTTAAACGTTTCTGCAGCCTACACTGTAGATCTCGGGTTTATGTCCTTGACACCAAAGATTACCTACTTCTTCAACCTGGGTCCGGATAGGGACGTTGATTCCCTTGATTTGGGCGCTGGTTCAAATGGCATGGCGACAAGCTACCTCGACCTTCGTCTCACAGGAAACATTCCCGTTTATAAAGAGATTGTATCGCTCAGCCCCTACACTGCGCTCGGCATGAATTTCGGTTATAACCTCGAACCCAGTGGTTCTACGAACTCTGGTCTCCAAGAGTTCAATGGCTTCAACAACTGGGAACTTGGTGTTTCTCTACCGGTTGCCATTAATGACAACATTACTCTAACTGGTTATGTTGCTTACAGTTATGCCTTCGTGAATTTGTGGGGCACTACGGTTCCCAGCACCTTCTGGGGCGGCGCCAACATCGCCTTCGCGTTCTAAGAATCGCCTAAGCGAACACTCAACAAAAACCCCTTCCGGCCCGCCGGAAGGGGTTTTTTCTTTCCCAAAAGGCAGGGCACGGCCTTCCGGCGCCCGCCGCCCTGGGAGCGCCGATGTCCCCATCGGCCCTACCTCCCACCATTCCTCACAGTAGTGCAGGTGTCTCGTCCAATACTGTCAGCATGACCGAGCAAAAGATGGGGGCATGGCCGTCTCGGCCGTGCAGAGACTGGCGCTCTTTAACATGACGGCCACTCAGGAACCATGGCGCCATGCGCCTCACACAGGCGGGGACGCCTGTGCCCCTCTCAAAGATGACAGCATTAGGCGTCCCGCCTGTGATCGACCCAACCGGCAGTCGAGACGCCTGCCAAACTCATCGCCGCCCGTCCCGCCTCCGTTGTAAAATGGTAGGGACGTTTCTCCGAAACGTCCCAAGCCCCAGGCGCAAAGCGCCGCGCATCCTCCCAACTCGTCGCAAAAACACGATGACACGGCGCTCGTCCCTCAAAAAGGGTCGACCCACGAAAGAAACGCCCAGATCACTTTTCCTCCTGAGCCCACCGCCAAGCCCCAAGGCCCGTTTCCCTTTAACGCTGTTCACTCACACCTGCCTTATTCCACCCGGCCGCAAAGCGGCCCCTTCGCGTCATCGCGCCTTCGCGGGCAACTCAAAAATGCTCCCAGAATAGGACGACAGATTGGTCATCCCTGCAGGATTTTAACGCTCGAGAGAAACGCCAGACTTGCTCAGCCTCCAAGCTCCACCGCTGAGCCACAGCACCGCAGATCCACTCGCCATCGACCACCTCCAACCACTCGGCGCAGCAGGAACCTCAGCCTCATCGCGCCTTCGCGGGAAGCACACACGATCTCCCGCGAAGCCGCAAAGAAAAAAAATCAAGTCGGCAAAAAAATTCCAAAATACTCATCGCCAAAAAATCGACGCTCAAAAAATTCCCAAACCCGCGCGAAGCGCTCCCCTGCGTCCCCGCGCCTCTGCGGGAAAAACCCCAAGCACCGCATTCGTTCCCGCCCTGTCATCCGCTCCCAGTCAGGACTTGAACTGTTCAATTTTTTCAAGCCCTCGAGACGAAAGTTTCTGTTGCACCACGCCGCCGAAATTCTAAATTTCCTCGTCCTCCAAATGATTTGCCTCCGGAAATTTTCTGAACACAACTCCGCTCCTGCGGTCAAAATTTATTGAAAAGATTTTATTGACATCTCCTGATCCACTCCCGAAACTCCACAACAAAATGAAACTGAAAAACGCCATCCCCTCACTCGCGGCAGCAGTTCTCGCCGCAGTCCCCATCGCCAATGCCCAGAATGCCACTACCGACCCGGTCGGGTTTGTCACTGCAACGATAGCTGCTAGCAATGATGGGGTCAGCTATTCCGTAACGCCTATTTCGCCGGTTCTCGTGGTTGCGTCTGCGGTGACAGGATCAACATTAGGTTCAGTCTCTGCACTGACAGCAGACACCATCACAGTCTCTTCTGCTGGATGGACGGTCAGTCAGCTTCCTAGCAGTGATGTTTATGTCCTTTTTAAAACTGGAAATCTGACTGGCCTCATACTCCCAGTTACTGCAAATACCGTTGACACCTTAACTGTCGCAACTGAAGGGCTTGACCTTTCAGCAAGCGGAGCACAGGTCGGAAATTCGATCCAACTGGTCCAAGGTGACACCCTTCTCTCGATGTTTGGAACTCCAGCAGATGGTGTGGTAGGAGGCAATGCAACTCAGTTCTCTGCGACTGCGACAGATCGCGTCTCCATTACTGACGCTGCAGGCTCTGTGAGAACATTTTATTTCAATACCGAATTTAATCAGTGGCGCCGCACCGGTTCAAGCAGCAACCAAGGCGGAACTAGGATTTCTCCGTCTGCCGGTGCATTCTACAGCCGTATTGGACAATCAGCACTTTCCATGACATCTACTGGCGCAGTTCCAACATCTGCGGTTAAATACGTTATTCCAACTTCCGGCTCAAAATATATTGCCAGATTTTTTCCCACCGATGGAACGATCAGCAGTTTTGGATTTCAAAACTTGGCCAGTTGGCGTAGCACTAACCAGCCTGGTGTGACCACAGCGGATGCAGATAAAATTGTTACCATAGATGGTGCTGGATCAGTGAGAACTTATTTCTTCAATGGAACAAACTGGCGTCGCTCCGGTTCTGGCGCCAACCAAGATAATGTCGCTGTCCCTCCTGGTGGATCAGTAATGGTAACCCGCTTCGGCACTGGTCCCGCGGACATAGTCAATGTGGCTGTCCCATACTCTCTTTAATTATACTTTTCTCTAATTTACTTAGTCTAGTCAAAAAAACAAACAACCCAACACCTACACACCATGAAAAAGTTCATCGCCTTGGCCGGAATCGTGTCCTTAGTAACCCTAACCTCTTCTTACTCACAGGTTACTATAACCAATTTCAATGAGGCTATCACAGCAGATTTGCCTTGGGTTTGGTCCTCAAGTAACAAAACTCTCTCCATTAACTCGCCAAATAGCAACTCAGGTTCTCTTTACCCAAATGATCCTGTATCGCCGTTCACCATTGGTTCGAATAACCAATTACGTCTTACTCTCGCAAACACCGTAACAGGCGGTGTCACCCCTGGTGGTGGATTCCGCATTTCTCTGGAGTCTTCGGGTGGTGGATTAGCTACAGCTATTTTTAGTTGGAGCACATTCACGACTTCTACAACCGGAACCGCTTCTTTTACCACAGCGGGTTCATGGAACGCATCGCAAGTTGTGCAATGGAACATTTTTGATGGAGGTAGCGGTGGCACCGGGGGTTTGACAGGTGCTCAGCTTGTAAGCCTTCAGGCTGTCCCCGAACCATCCACATACGCCCTCATGGCACTCGGTGGTTTGGTTCTCTTCTTCATCGCCCGCCGCCGCAAAGCGCAGCAGGCTTGATCAACCTTTCATGGTTGTTGTGGAAAGGGGCACTCCGGTGCCCCTTTTTACTGCCCTTAAAAAGGTAGGGTCTGCTCTCCGAGCGGACCCAAACCCCACGCGCTGAAGGCGCCGTCCTTCGTATGTAGCGGCGGTCTATGACCGCCGAATCGACGCCCACCCTGGCACTCACAGAGCGCCGCTCCAATTATCCTCCCTCCCTTCGCGTCATCGCGCCTTCGCGGGAAGAACCCCCACCGCCCGGACCGCTCCTGCCCCCCCTGTCTCGAGGGGCGACGCTTTGCCTTGCTCGCGCCCTTCGGGCCATCTCCGATGTGCTTTCTCGTCACCTCCCGGTGCGTCGGTTGTCGGCGCCGGGACAGCTCGCGGCAAACACATCGATCCGGCGCTGACGGAGCATCGCCCTCCAATTTTCCGAGTATCCCTCCACCCTTCACTCTCCACTTTCACTTTCACTCCCCCCTTCGCGCCTTTGCGCGAAACACCTCCCTCCGCCAAGCCCACCCCGGCGCTCACAGAGCGCCGCTACAGTTCGGCAACGATCTCCATCCTGTCACTCGCACGCCGTTTCTCTCGTAGGTTTCCTCGCCGCCATGGATCAGCCAGGGTGTGAGAGCCTCCTGTGCGGCAAAGTGGATGGATTTTTTCGCGGCATGAATGTAATCGCCGGTCACGGTTTGCCCGGATTTGATCTCCACCATCTGCAAGCGCCCCTGCGTTTCAAAAAGGAGATCCGCCTCGAGTCCGCTATTGTCGCGCCAGAAAAACAGATCGGCCGGTCTTCCGAGATTGAACCGCTTTTTCAGAAACTCTCCGACGATCAGCGTCTCGAACAATGCGCCGCGGCAAGGATGCAGGGCCAGCATTTGCGCTGAGCGGATTCCCAAAAGCCAGCAGGCGAGTCCCGTGTCCAGAAAGTAGAGCTTGGGAGTTTTCACCAGACGCTTGCCGAAATTCCTGTGGTAGGGTGGCAGCAAATACACAACGTCGCTCGACTCCAGGACGGACATCCACGCGCGGGCGGTGGTGTGCGAGATGCCGGTCTCTCCGGCCAGTGAGTGAAGATTCAATAATTGTGCAGACCTGCCCGCGCACAGCCTCAGAAATTTTTGGAAAAGTGCCAGATCACGCACCTGCAAAACCTGGCGCACATCCCTTTCCACATAAGTGGCCACATAGCTTGCCATCCAGTCGCCAATTTCCACCGCGCCCGAATAAAGTCCCGGATAACCGCCCCGCAGGATCGTTTCATCCAAAGTCCCGAGTGCACCGGCGGGAATCTCCGCCAGCGAGAATGGAAGCAGTCGCGTGAGTCCCACGCGACCGGCCAGGGATTGGGTGACCCCGGCCATCAAGCCGAATTGTTGCGAGCCCGTCAGGACAAATCGTCCAGGCTTTCGGTCCACATCCACCATTCCTTGGAGATGAGAAAAAAGATCCGGCCAGCGCTGCGCTTCATCAAAAATCGCTCCTGCCGAAAATCGTGCCAGAAATCCCTTGGGATCTTCCAAGGCAAAGGCCAATTCGATCGGATCCTCCAGACTCACATACGCCAAACCGGAAAAAAAACTCCGCGCCAGCGTGGTTTTTCCCGACTGCCGCGGACCAGTGATCGCCACCACGGGAAACCCCGCCGCCAATCGTTCCAGTGTCGTTTGAATCTGCCTCGGAATCATTACCGCAGAAAATTACAATATGAATGTTCAATCGTCAAAAAGTAAAAATACTTAACAGAATTTTCCTAAACACTTAAGACATGGAACCTATCGGATCTCCTGTAGCGGCGGTCTATGACCGCCGAATCGAAGCCCACCCCGGCGCTCAGAGAGCGCCGCTACAATCATCCCTCCATACTTCGCGCCATCGCGCCTTCGCGGGAAATCCTCGGCCTACAGCCCGCGCTGAATTTCGATCAACCGGTCGTATAGCGGTTTCAACCCCTCGGGGATCACTCGTGTGCCACCGATGACGGCGATGAAATTCGAGTCGCCGTTCCAACGCGGGACGATGTGGATGTGGAGATGGTTCTCCACGCCGGCGCCGGCGGCTTTCCCGAGGTTCCAACCGATATTGAATCCCTGCGCTTTCACGGCAATCTCTAGCAACCTTTGCGCGTGGATGGCGAGGTCCCAGAGGTCGAGAACTTCCTCCCGCGTGATATCCGCCATGCCGCAAACCTTACGGTTCGGCACCGCCATGAGGTGGCCGGCGGAGTAGGGGTATTTGTTCATGATGAGGAAAGAGGTCGGGCGGCGCGTGACGACCAGATGGGCGGCGTCATCCGTGCTCTCGGCGGCCTCGGTGAGAAAATCCACGCCCGTGCGGTGCTCCGCCTGAAAATACTCCACCCGCCAGGGGGCCCAGATCGACTCGATGTCTTTCCTCGGAAATTCCTCGTTCACCGCGCAACGATGCGCGCAGAAATGAATGAATTAAATCAAAATCAGAGTGAGTCTTTGCGAGCATCGAAAACAGTTTTGGTGGAAAATTGAGATAGTTTGAGACGACCTACTGGTTGTGAGTCATCGAGCTGGCTAAAAAAAGTCGCTCAACTAATTGGAATATTTTTTCTCATAAAAAAATGCCAACTGTTTTGGTTGTTCTTGAAGGGACCGTAGTCGCTGGCGGATGGGGGGGGATTCGAACCCCCGATGCCTTTCAGCATACACGCTTTCCAGGCGTGCGCATTAGACCACTCTGCCACCCATCCTGTGCGGGATCATTTTGTTTAGTGGAGAACGGCGGGGTTGGCAATCGCCGTGCTTCGTCTTCCGCAGTCCTTCGAACTTGGCGTTGATTTCATACCGTGGCTTTGAGTTACTTCGGGAAGTTGGATGAATTTTCCATCTGAACAGCAGGACCGGGTTGTCCGGCCCACGAATTTGCGCCACGTCATGGAATGATCGGCATCATCACGCACTCCGAAAAGCCAGCAGCTGGAAAGCTCGTCATTGATCTGATTCAAGGTCTCGAGACGGCAAAGCTGCCTTTCCTGCTGCACAAAGACAGCGCGAGACTCGCGGGGCGCGGTTCCAAACTGGATGAGGCCGAACTGGCCGAAAAATGCGATCTGCTGATTGTCATGGGGGGGGACGGGACCATTCTGAGGGTGGTTCAAGGAATCCCCGGCAACCTTCCGCCGATCTTCGGCATCAACATCGGCACGCTTGGATTCCTGACATGTCTGGGGGCCGGCGAAATCTCCCGCGCGGTGGAAAGCATCGCTGCGCGCGATTTTGTTTTGAGTCGCCGAACGCTCATGCGTGCCGAGCTTCAAGCCGACGGCAGAAGCAAAGGTGTTTTGTATGCACTCAACGACGTGGTCGTGGGCCGAGGTGAAAACTCGCAGCTCGTCCGGGTTCGCGTTTCGCTCAATGGCGTTTCGTTGACGGAATACAATGCCGATGGCTTGATCATTTCGACGCCTACGGGCTCAACGGCCTACTCTCTCTCAGCCGGCGGCCCGATCTTGATGCCGGATTCCGGCTGCTTCGTGATCACGCCAATCTGCCCACACGTGTTGACCAACCGCTCGGTTGTGATCGGGGATAGCTCGCGTGTTGAAATCTCACCGGCCAAGCCGGGACAATCCGTCAAAATCACTGTGGATGCCCGCCCGTGGGCCGAGTTGGGAAAAGGCGATACTCTGGTGATTCAAAACAGCGACCGAATTTTGCCGCTCGCGATGCTTCCGGAGCGCCCATTCACGGAGGTTTTGCGGCAAAAGCTGAAATGGACAGGCAGCAATGTTTAGATCAGAGCGCCTTCCCAACAGTTGTTCAAAAAAAGTCCTCACACGATGATTTCGATTGCCGAGATTCTCATGCCCTCCTGCGTGAACCTGGACCTTTCCTCCTCCACCCTGCCTGCCGCAGTGGAAGAGGTGCTCGCGTCATTGCGTGGCGACCCCCGGGTCTCCGACTGGGAGTCACTCCGCGCAACCGTCGCGAGCCAGAGTGCCCCGTCTCTTGAGACGGATTCCAGCGCGATCACCATCGCCCACGGCAGAACTGAAGTGGTTGGGTCGTTGGTGATGGCGGCCGGCGTCACGAAGCAGGGCTTCGATACCGCAGACAGCAAGAAAAAGGTGCGGCTTGTTCTGGTTGCAGGCATTCCCGCCTCGTTCAACAACGAGTATCTCCGCGTTGTGGGTTCGATCGCCCGGTTTTGCAAAAACCCTGGATTCCTTCAGAAACTCCTTGCAGCGAAAACTCCCGCAAGTTTCATCCAGCTTCTGGAAGAGGGCGAAAGTCAGCTCTGATCAAAACCTCGCAGATATTTTAGAACGGGGTTTCGTTTTTCTCTAACGATCGGCTTTCTTTTTCCTTCTATTCAAAAAAACCGGCTGTCGGCACCCTGCGGGAATGGACCTGTTTCCGTTCGCCAACTACTGGTGGTTTTACGCCGGCTTCACCGTCTTCGTCATCGGCGTCCTGGCGCTGGACCTGGGCGTTTTCCACCGCAACGCCCATGTGGTCGAGTTCCGCGAGGCCCTCACTTGGAGCATCATCTGGGTCGCCCTCGCGGTGGCCTTCGGCTTCGCGTTCGGCGAATACGCACAATACCGCTTCGCAAACGACGCCCGCCTGCTAGCCATCCCGGGCTTCGACCCGAATACCGAGGCCCAGCGCGCGATGCTGCAGTTTTTCACCGGCTACATCGTCGAGAAGGCGCTCTCGGTGGACAACATCTTCGTCTTCGTTGTTGTCTTCACCTTTTTCAACATCCCCGCCAAATACCAGCACCGCGTCCTCTTCTACGGCATCATTGGCGCGCTGGTCTTCCGCTGCATCTTCATCGCCATCGGCGCCGCGCTGGTCCAATACCACTGGGTCGTCGTCCTCTTCGGCGTGTTCCTGATCCTCACCGGCATCAAGGTCCTGCTCGCCCCGGAGAAACCGCTCGAGCCGGACAAGAACCCGGTCATGAAACTCCTCATGCGCGTGCTCCCGGTCACACCGCACCTCGACGGCCAGAAGTTCTTCACCCGGCACAACGGCGCCTTCATGGCCACCCCGCTGTTCGTCGCCCTCGTCTTCATCGAAATCTCGGACATCGTTTTTGCGGTCGATTCCGTGCCGGCCATCTTCGCCATCACGAAGGAGCCGATGATTGTTTTCACCTCGAACATCTTTGCGATCCTCGGCCTGCGGGCCATGTTCTTCCTGCTCGCTGGCGTGGTGCACAAATTCCGCCTCCTCAAATACGGCCTCGGCCTCGTGCTCGTGTTCGTCGGCCTGAAGATGGTTTGGCTGAACGAAGCCTTCGGCGGCAAGTTCCCGATCGGCTGGTCGCTCGCCATCATCTCCACGCTCATCGGCGGTTCGATCCTCCTCTCCTTCCTGATCCCGGAGAAAAAATCCCACGACGCGGAAAAATAGGCCGACCCCCGCCTTTCCATGTTCCCCCCGCCGCGCCGCGGTGGTAGACTTGCATCTTCTTCCCATGAAAAAAATCTTCATCGGCACGGACAGCGGCGCCACCACATCCAAAACCTGCGGCGTTTTTGAAGACGGCACCCCCGTCACCCTCAACCTCGCCCAAAGCTCCACCAATTCCCAACTCGGCACCCGCGCCGTCGTGGAAGGCTGGGTCGAGGGCGTCGAAAAATTCCTCCGCGAAAACCAGCTCGCCTGGGACCAGGTCTCCGGCGTGGGCCTCGCCATGCCCGGCCCCTACCAGGGCTACGGAATCCTCGACCGCTCGCCGAACCTGCCCGCCGCCTTCGCGGGTTGGAATTTCCTCGCCGACTACTCCGAAGCCCTCTCGAAAAAAGCCGGCCGCACCCTGCATGTCGTCACGGGCAATGACGGCAACTACGGCGGAGTCGCCGAAGCCGCCAAAGTGCGCGGCGACAAGAAATGTGGCGTCATCATGCTCGCGCCCGGCTCCGGCCTCGGCGCTGCCTACATCAGCCCCGAAGGCCTCCCGCTCGATGGCGACACCCTCGCCGGAATGGAAGCCGGCCACATGCCCGCCCCGCTCCAACTCCTCGACCTTCCCCGCTTCACCTGCGGCTGCGGGCGGAATTGGGGCTGCTTCGAAGCCTACGCCAGCATCTCCGGCCTCCCGCAATACCTCGAACACCTCCTCCCGAAATACCCGGACCACGAGTTCCACCAATCCCCCCTCCCGCTCAAAGACAAAGTCCTCGCGCTCCGCACCCGCGCGCAAAAGGGCGACGCCCTCGCGCTCGAAATCTTCGACCACCAGGCGAAAGCCCTCGGAATCCATGTGGCCAACCTCTCGATGGCGCTCGACGCCGAATACATCGTCATCGGCGGCGGCCTGATCGACCCCCACGCCACGACGGAGGAATTCCGCGGGCGCTACCTCGGCGGCATCCGCGACGCCGCCATGCCCTGGCTCTTCCCGGTGCAGCAGCGCACCGTGAAAATCGTCACCGCCACGCTGGGCGAACTCTCGCAGGCCATCGGCGCCGCGCTCGTCGCCCTCTACACCTCGCGGAAGTAGGCAAAACCCCGCCCAAGCCGTGAAACCGCCGCCAGAGGTTTGCCCGGTTTGCGGCGAAGATGTGCCCCGCCGCGCACAAGCCTGCCCCGAATGCGGTGCCGACCACCTCTCCGGCTGGCGCGAAGATGCAGACACCACCGGCGGCCTCGATTTGCCCGACGGGGATTTCGACTACGAAGAATTCACCCGCCGCGAGTTTGGCGGTGGCGGCGCAAAGACGGTTGGCATCCATTGGATTTGGTGGGCCGCCGCCGTCATCCTACTCTTGGCCCTCCTCTCCCCCCTGCTCCGCGGGCTTTTGTAAAAAATCGAGCTTCCCGAAAGACTCACTTCGCCGAGAGCCAAGGCGCGTCGCCCTCGGCGGTCTTCAGCGAATTCATCACAACATAAAGAAGCCCCTCCAGCATCGCAGGAGTCGTCCGATAAACATCGGTCGCATCCGCCGGCGGTTCCCAAGTCGAGGCCGGCAAAGTTTTCGAGAACGCCACCTCGCGCAAATCCACCACCGCCTTGAAATCCTCCCGCTTCACCTCGACGCGACGCAGCATGTGACCCGGCCCCACCCAGGCCCGCGTTTGAAAATCCTCAGCCCCCGTCGCCCGCGCCAGCTCGGGCATCAGCCCCGCCGAAAGCACTCGGCACTCCTCGCCGTTCAATTCCTCCACCTCCGCCACATCGGCGCGCTTCACGGAGAAAAGCGCCGGCAGAAAAATCGCCTGTGCCGGCGTGATTGGCAGAAAAATCGGTGTCGAGAGATTCAGCCCTTCCTTCGGCTTCACCCGGAATTGCGAAAGCAAAAACTCCGCCTTCTTCCCCGGCACAGCCCAGACTTCATTCCCATTCCGGCAAACGATGAACGTCTCGCCCAGCACCGGCGCCTCGAGCCTCACCTTGTCGGGAAACTCCACAGCCGCCTTGAGCGTGGCGCCCTTCATCTCCTTCGGCAGACGCCCCTCGGTCTCCGTCATCTCGAGCGTCAACACAGCCGCGCGATTCGCTCCGTTCGACTCCGCCAATAGCACACCCCAGAACGGCTGGAAAATTTTCCCGATCACATCGTAGGGATTCCCGCGCGGCGGACCTGCCGTCTCCGCCGCCGCATCCAGAGCCGATCCGCAGACCAGCACCAAAGAAAAAACCACCGCCCATCGCGTCTTCATGGATTCCATTTAACCCCCCTCCCCTCCCGCGGAAAAGAATCCTTTTGCAATCCCCTCGCCCGCGGTGTCATTTAACGCCCGAATGCAGCCACGGGTCCCATCGACAAAACGGGAAGGGCGCCGCGCCCCATGATCGCCTCCGGCCTCGTCTACGCCTTCAGCGAAAGCACGATCGAGGGGAAGATCATCCTCATCGCCCTCTTCCTGGCCTCGATCTTCAGCTGGTCCGTGATGGTCACGAAGATCCGCTTCCTCGGCTTCTGCAAGCGCCAAAACGAACGCTTCCAGGAACTCTTCCACCGCGACCGCCAACCGCTCCTCCTCTTCTCCTCCGGCGTGCGCTTCGAGGGCTCGAACATGTGGGAAATCTATGAGGCCGGCTCGAACGAGCTTTGCATCCAAATGCTCGGCTCGAACGAGGTCGACGAGACCTTCGACTCGCGCCTGAAGACCGCCGAAAAAATCACGCCCGCCCAAATGCGCGCCGTGCAGGCCGCCATGGAACGCGCCGTTGGCGAAACCGCGCTCAAGCTCGAGTCGCAGATGATCGTCCTCTCCAGCGCCGTGAGCGGCGCCCCGTTCCTCGGCCTCCTCGGCACGGTCTGGGGCGTGATGGACGCCTTTGCCGGCATCGCGCAGGCCGGGAATGCCAACCTTGCCGCCATGGCCCCCGGCATTTCGGGATCACTCATCACGACCATCATCGGCCTCCTCGTCGCCATCCCCGCGATGTTCGGCTACAATTTCCTCGTCACCAGCGTCCGCTCCATGCTCGTGCAGGCGGACAATTTCGCCGCCGAACTCTCCTCCGAAATCGAGCACCGGTATGTCGAACTCGGCTCCCGCGAGCCCCGGCGCTTCAATCCCTGACCCGCCATGCGCCGCTACTCCTCGCGCCACGGCCTCCAAACGCTGAGCGAACTCAACATAACCCCGCTCCTCGACCTCGCTTTTGTCCTCCTCATCATTTTCATGATCACCACGCCGCTGATCGAGAACAGCCTCGACCTCGTCGTCCCGAAAAGCTCCACGGCGAAAGGCTCCGTGAACCCCGCCGAGGTCCTCACCGTTTCCATCGACAAAAACAATTCCTACAAGCTCAACAACGTCCCCGTCTCCGCCACCGAACTCGAATTGGAACTCGCGGCCGCCCGCACCGAAAAACCCGACACCGCCGTCGTCGTCCGCCCGCATTTCGAACTGCCGGTCCAGCAATTCGTCGCCGCCATGGACATCCTCAACCGCGCAGGCATTTCGAAGGTCGGGGTGATGACCGTCCGCGAGGAATCCGCCGCCCCGCAGCCCTGACATGGCCACACCGAAGTTCCGGCGGAACCTCGTTCTCGTCGCCCTCTTCCACATCGTCCTGATCGCCGCGGTCCTCTGGTTCTCCCGCCGCGAGGAGAAAAAACCCGAAGGCGAAATCGTCTGGGTGAACCCCGGCTCCTTCACCCAACCGGCAGAGCCCGAAGAGCCCATCGAAGACCCAGAACCCACACCCGAGCCGACCCCTGAGGAAACCCCGGAGCCCACACCGGAACCGACCCCCGAGCCCACGCCCGAGCCCGAGAAAGAATCCGAAATCGTCGAATCCACCCCGACGCCCACGCCGACACCAACACCCACGCCCAAACCGTCCCCCACGCCGACCCCAACCCCGAAGCCCAGCCCCAAGCCTTCGCCAAAGCCGTCCCCGAAACCTTCGCCCAAACCAAGCCCGAAGCCCTCACCCAAGCCATCCCCGAAACCCAGTCTGAAACCTTCGCCGAAGCCCAGCCCCAAAGCGTCCCCCAAGCCGTCCCCGAAACCCTCGCCCAAACCCGCCGCCTCGCCCGCGCCGAAACCCGCCGACGAAGCCGCGAAAGCCGCATTCAAGGAAGCCCGCGACGGCGCCGCAAACGCGAACGCCTCCGGCAACGCCACCAAAACCGGCGGTGGCGGAACTTCGAGCGAATTTGGTTGGTATCACGAACTCATCCACGACCGTTTCTTCAGCCAATGGGAGCAACCCACCTCGATTTTCGAGCAGGACAAATCCTTCGTCTGCACCGTCAAAATCCGAATCGCCCGCGACGGCACAATCACGAGTTCAGAAATCGTCCGCACGAGCGGAAACCCGGTCATGGACCAATCGGTGATGGACGCCCTGAAACGCGTGAGCCGCATCGACGCCCCCCCCTCCGCCCTCGGCAACGCCGACGGCTACACCGTGAACATCAACTTCGAGCTGCAGTAGTTTTTTCTCTCACGGAGGCACAAAGACACGGACGTCAGGGATCGATTGAACCGTTGATTGTTCGAGTGATCCCGTCACGCATGAGTGCCTCGCCGAAATTTAAGAGGTAGCCGAGCTTCAGGCCAGTAAGACGGAGGTAGGTGAGCAACTGCTTTTTGTGAGCAGGCGTCACACGCTCGACCGATTTGAGTTCCACGATCACCAAGCCTTCAACGATGAGATCCGCCCGGAAGCCTTCTCTGAAGGTTTCCCCTTGGTATTCGATTGGCACAGCCACTTGTTTCTGGACTTCTAATCCCCGGCGTTCCAGCGCCCTCGCCAAAGTGACCTCGTAAACAGTCTCCACCAATCCCGGCCCGAGATTCCGATGCAATTCCACGGCGCAATCCACGATGATCGTGCCAACATCATTCTCCCTCATCTCCGTGTCTTTGTGCCTCCGTGAGAGGCCTCCTTTACTTCGCTTCGGCGACCAGTTGCCTCAAAACAAACGGCAGGATGCCACCGTGGCGGTAGTAATCGACTTCGATTGGCGTATCGATGCGGAGTTTTACCGTTTGCTCGACCTTGCTTCCGTCCTTGCGCGTGATGGTGAGCTTGAGGTCTTGGCGGGGCTGGACGCTCTCGCCGAGGCCGGTGATGTCGTAGGTTTCCGTGCCGTCGAGGTTCAGGGTTTGCGCGCTGACACCGTCGGGGAATTGGAGGGGGAGGACGCCCATGCCGACGAGGTTCGAGCGGTGGATGCGTTCGAAGCTTTGGGCGACGACGGCTTTCACGCCGAGGAGGCGGGTGCCTTTGGCGGCCCAGTCGCGGCTGGAGCCGGTGCCGTATTCCTGGCCGGCGAAGACGACGAGCGGGGTGCCTTCGGCCTGGTATTTCATGCAGGCGTCGTAGATGGGCATTTGCTCGCCGCTGGGCTGGTGGACCGTGAGGCCGCCTTCCACGCGGGTGCCGTCGGGTTTCGCGGGGATCATGAGGTTTTTGATCCGGACATTGGCGAAGGTGCCGCGGGTCATGACGCGGTCGTTGCCGCGGCGGCTGCCGTAGCTGTTGAAATCGGCGGCTTCGATGCCGTTTTCGACGAGGTATTTTCCGGCGGGCGAGCTGGCTTTGATCGCGCCGGCGGGGGAGATGTGGTCGGTGGTGACGCTGTCGCCGAAGATGCCCATGGCGCGGGCGCCGGTGATGTTGGAAATCGTGCCGGCTTCCATGCCGAAGTTCTCGAAGAACGGCGGCTCCTGGATGTAGGTGCTCTTGCGGTCCCACCCGTAGATTTGGCCGGTGCTCGAGGGGACTTCGTTCCACTTGGGGTTCTGGTCCGCGAAGCCGGTGTAGAGTTTTTTGAAGACCTCGGGCTTGAGCGCGGCCTGCATTTCGTTGCGGATTTCCTGGAGGCTGGGCCAGATGTCTTTCAGGAAAACATCCACGCCGTCCTTGTCCTTCGCGATGGGTTCCTTGGTGAGGTCGATGTCGACGCGGCCGGCGAGGGCGTAGGCGACGACGAGCGGGGGCGACATGAGGAAATTCGCGCGGATGTTTTGGTGGATGCGGGCTTCGAAGTTGCGGTTGCCGGAGAGGACGGCGGCGGTGACGAGGTCGTTCTCGACAATGGCGCTTTCGATCTCGGGCGCGAGCGGCCCGGAATTCCCGATGCAGGTGGTGCAGCCGTAGCCGACGATTTGGAACCCGAGCTGGTCGAGGTAGGGCTGGAGGCCGGTGGTTTCGAGGTAGTCCTTCACCACGCGGGAGCCGGGCGCGAGCGAGGTCTTCACGGCGGGGTCGACGCGCAGGCCGCGCTGGGCGGCTTTTTTCGCGAGGAGGCCGGCGCCGATCATCACGCTCGGGTTGCTGGTGTTCGTGCAGCTCGTGATGGCGGCAATCAGCACCGAGCCGTTGCGGAGGTGGAGGTCGCCCTTGGCATGGGCGGCGGCGATGGCATCGGGGGTCGGGCGGTCATTGACCATTTCGGCCTCGTCGGCGCTTTGCGGACCGTTGCGTTTGACGGCTGCCGCCTTGGAGAGGTCGTTCGCGCCCTTCCCGTAGCCGCCTTCGGCAACGGACTTCGTGAGCAGGCTGGTAAAGGTGTTTTTGAGTTCCGGGACATTGATGCGGTCCTGCGGGCGCTTGGGGCCGGCGACGCTCGGTTGGACGGTGGCGAGGTCGAGTTCGATGTCCACGCTGTAGGCGATGTCGCCTTTTTTCGGCATGCCGAAGAGGTTTTGCGCCTTGAAGTAGTTTTCGAATGCGCGGCACTGCGCGTCGGTGCGGCCGGTGGCGGCGAGGTAGTTGACGGATTCGCCATCGACGGGGAAGAAACCCATCGTCGCCCCGTATTCGGGCGCCATGTTCGCAATAGTGGCGCGGTCGGTGAGCGGAAGGCCCGCGGCGCCCTCGCCGTAGAATTCCACGAATTTGCCCACGACCTTCGCGGCGCGGAGGAGTTGGGTGGCGTGGAGCGCGAGGTCGGTGGCGGTGACGCCTTCGCGCAGGCGGCCGGTCATGTGGACGCCGACGACTTCGGGCGTGAGGAAATATACTGGCTGGCCGAGCATCCCGGCTTCGGCTTCGATTCCGCCCACGCCCCAGCCGACCACGCCGAGGCCGTTGATCATGGTCGTGTGCGAATCGGTGCCGACGAGAGTGTCCGGGTAGTAAACTCCGCCGGCCTCGAGCACGCCCTTGGCGAGGTATTCGAGGTTCACCTGGTGGACGATGCCGATGCCGGGCGGGACGACGCCGAAGGTTTTGAATGCCTGCTGGCCCCATTTGAGGAACTGGTAGCGCTCGCGGTTGCGCTGGAATTCCATGTCGAGGTTCAGCTGCAGCGCCTTCGCGGAGCCGTAGAAATCCACCTGCACCGAGTGGTCCACCACGAGATCGACAGGCACGAGCGGTTCGATAATGGCGGGATTCGAGCCGAGCTGTTTCACCGCGCTGCGCATGGCGGCGAGGTCCACCAGGAGCGGCACGCCGGTGAAATCCTGCAACACGATGCGGGCGACGACGAAGGGGATTTCCTCCGGCGCGGGGGCTTTGGCATTCCAATTCGCGAGCGTTTCGACATCGCGGGCCTGGACTTTTTTCCCGTCGCAATTCCGCAACACGGATTCCAGGACGATGCGGATGCTGACGGGCAGCTTGGAAATTTTCCCGATGCCGGCCTCTTCGAGGGCGGGAAGCGAGTGGAGTTGGCCGGTTTTTCCGCCGCCGAGGTCGAAGGGGCGGAGCGTGTCGAAGGGTGTGCTCATGCCGTTTGTTCAAACAGATGGGCGGGCGGTAGGGCAATACCGGATGCGGTCCCGGCGGGATTTTCCTTGCAATCGGCCCCGCAAACGAACGGACTTCCCCCGTGAAGAAAACCCTACTCTCCCTCGCCCTCGCGGCTTTTGTTTGCTCGGCGCACGCCAGCTACTTCGACGAAATCAAAGGCGACCTCGATGGTCCGGTCGATGGCCCCGCGCCGAAGTTCGTGGCGTTGTATTTCTCCGCCCACTGGTGCCCGCCGTGCCGGATGTTCACGCCGAAGCTCGTGGAGTGGTATAAGGGCTTCAAGGCGAAGCACCCGGAATTCGAGATCGTTTTCGTAAGCAGCGACAAAGACGAGGAAGCGATGCGCGAGTATGTGACCGGCGCCGGCATGCCTTGGGCGCTGGCATCATTCAGCAAGGCGGACAGCGAGGTTTTCCGCAAATACGCCGCCCGCGGCATCCCCTACCTCGTCCTCATCGGCGAGGACGGCAAGGCGCTCACCGCGAAGCCCGGCAACGAGTGGCAGGACCCCAACGCAGTTATTTCCCAAATCGAAAAAATCGTCGGCGGCTGAGCGCTGCCGCTCTTGCGCCTCGACACCGCGGCACCGGCCGCTTTAATCCCACCCGAAATGCCCACCGACATCCTGAACATCCTCATGCAGCCCGAGGTTTTCCTCGTTTGGACCTCGCTGGCGAAAACCATCGGCCTGCTGGCGGTGATCCTCGGCCTCGTCTCCTACACCGTGTTCGCCGAGCGGAAGATTTGCGCGTGGATCCAGGACCGCGTGGGCCCCAACCGCACCGGCATCCCCCTCACCGGCGTCCGCATCCTCGGGCTCGGGCAACCGATTGCCGACGCCCTCAAACTCCTCCTGAAGGAAAACTTCATCCCGGCCGAGGTGAATAAATTCTACTACTACATCGCACCGAAACTCTCGATGGTGCCGGCCATCCTCGTCCTGGCGGTCCTGCCCTTCGGAAGCTCGCTCTTCGGCGTCCCGATGGTCATTGCGGACGTCAATATCGGCGTCCTTTATGTCTTCGCCGTTTCCTCGCTGGGCGTTTACGGCATCGTGCTCGCGGGCTGGGCCTCGAACTCGAAATACCCCTTCCTCGGCGGCATCCGCTCGAGTTCGCAAATGATCTCCTACGAGCTGGCGCTGGGCCTCTCCGTGATTCCGGTCTTTATGATTTGCGGCACGCTGAGCCTGCCCGAAATCGTCCAATGGCAGCGCGAGAACGGCTGGATGGTTTTCCCCTGGTGGCCGAAGGGTTTCGAAATCGAAATGCTCCTCAAGGGCGACTTCACCGCCATCGCGAAAACCTTCGTCGACGGCATTTCGCTCCCGCGCCTGCTCATCTGGGTTCCAATGCTGATCTCGTTCGTGATTTTCCTCATCGCGATGTTTGCGGAGACGAACCGCGCGCCGTTCGACCTTCCCGAGGCCGAGCAGGAACTGGTTGGCGGCTACCACACGGAATACTCCGGCATGGGCTTCGCGCTGTTTTTCCTCGGCGAATACGCCGCCATGATCGCCGGATCGGGCGTGATCGTAACGCTCTTCCTCGGCGGCTGGAGCCTTCCGCTGATCCCCGACGGCTCGCTGCCGGGCATCGCGGGTGTCCTTGCCGGGCTCGTCAATATCGGCGTCTTCTTTGCCAAGGTCATCGCCCTCCTCGTGCTCTTCATCTGGGTGCGCTGGACGGTGCCGCGGTTCCGCTACGACCAACTGATGAAACTCGGCTGGTATTTCTTCTTCGAACTCGCGCTCGTGAACATTTTCATCACGGCGTTCGTCCTCGCCTACATCCACTGAGCCGACGCGAATGATCGTCCTTCGCGCCAGCGACAAATCCCGCGGCCGCGCACTCGCCCGGTTGCGGCGCACCGCGGAGCCGGACCCCGCGCTTTCGAAAACCGTCGCCTCGATTGTTTCCGAAGTCCGCAAGGGCGGCGACGCGGCGCTCGTGCGGTTGGTGAAAAAATTCGGCGGCCCCTCCCTGAAGCCCACGCAAATCCCCGTCACGCCGGCCGAGGTGGCGGAAGCCTGCAACAACCTGCCGAAGCCCGTTTGGAAAGCCATCGAGGCGTCGCGCGCGAATGTCCGGGCGTTTGCCAAACGCAGCCTCCGCAAAAGCTGGTTCATGAAAAACCGCCAGGGTGCGGTGGCGGGCGAGCGCTTCGAGCCCTTCCGCCGCGTGGGTATTTACATTCCCGGCGGCACGGCGCCCCTGGTTTCCACCGCCATCATGACCTGCACGCTGGCGGAAGCGGCCGGCGTCCCCGAAATCGTCGCCGTGACGCCCGCCGGCCCCGATGGCAAGGTCCAGCCGGCACTTCTCGCGGCGCTCTCGCGTTGCGGCGCCACCGAAATCCACCGCGTGGGCGGGGCGCAGGCCATCGCCGCGCTGGCTTTCGGCACCGGCACCATCCACCCGGTGCAAAAAATCTTCGGCCCCGGCAACGCATATGTCGTCGAGGCGAAGCGCCAGGTTTTCGGCCGCGTCGCCATCGACCTCCTTCCCGGCCCCAGCGAGGTCCTTGTCATTGCCGACAAAACCGCCAACCCCGATTGGGTTGCCGCCGACCTCCTGGCGCAGGCCGAGCACGGCCACGGCAGCCAAGCCATCCTTTTGACCGATTCGGAAAAAATCCTGGCCGCGGTGGAAAAAGCCGTTGCCCGCCAGGCGAAACTCTCCGCCCGCCCCGCCCAACTCGCCAAGGCGCTCAAGGAAACGCTGCTCATCGGCGTGCACGGCATGGACGAGGCCATCGAGACCGCGAACGCCTACGCCGCCGAGCATGTCGCCATCGCCACAGAACGCCCGGGCGAAATCGCCGCCAAGCTCCACTCGGCGGGTGCGGTTTTCCTGGGCGGGATGTCGCCCGTCGCCGCCGGGGATTTCCTGGCCGGGCCGAGCCACGAATTGCCCACGGGCGGCGCCGGGCATTCGTTCGCGGGATTGACGGCCGACCAATTCCAGCGCCGCACGAGCGTGGTCATGTTCGACAAAAAATCCCTCGCGGCCTCGCAGCCGTTCCTCGCCACCTTCAGCGGAATCGAGGGCCTCGACGCACACGGGCGCTCGGTTTCCATCCGCCTCGCCAAGTGACCTGGCGCATCCGCGGCCGGGACTTCGACCTCTCGCGGCGCGGGATGGTCATGGGAATCATCAACACCACGCCGGATTCGTTTTCCGACGGGGGTTCGTTGCCCGATGCCGCTTCGGCCGCGGAACACGGCCTGCGCCTCGCGGCCGAAGGCGCCGACATCCTCGATGTGGGCGGCGAATCCACGCGGCCGGGGGCCGAACCCGTCACGGCCGAAGAGGAACTCCGCCGCACCATCCCCGCCATCCGCCTGCTCCGGGGAAAAACCAGCGCCCTCATTTCCATCGACACGTCGAAGGCCGTGGTCGCCCGCGCCGCGTTGGAAGCGGGTGCGGACATCATCAACGATGTCACGGGCCTCCGCGGCGACCCGGCCATGGCGGCGTTGGCGGCCGAAACCGGCGCCGGCGTGGCGGCCATGCACATGCAGGGCGAGCCCCGCACCATGCAGGCGAACCCGCACTACGCCGACCCCGTGCGCGAAGTCGGGGAATTTTTTCGACAGGTGCTGGCGCGCTCGGTAGCGTCGGGCATCGACCCGATGAGCATCGCCCTCGACCCAGGAATCGGCTTTGGCAAGGCGCAGGAGCACAACCAGGCGCTCCTCCGCGGGCTCGGCGCGTTCCTGGAATTCGACCGCCCCATCCTCGTCGGCGCCTCCCGCAAATCGTTCCTGGGCTGGATTGCAGGCACCGCGGAGATGGCGGACCGTTTCTGGCCGGGCGTGGCTCTCACGGCCCTCTGCCGCGAAAAGGGGGCCAGGATTTTCCGGGTCCACGACGCGAAACCGCACCGCGAGGCGCTGCGCATGACGGAAGCCATCCTGGGCGATGCTTGAGGAAATCGGGAGCATCCTTGCCGGGCATTGGACCTCGGGGGTCGAGATCGCGATCCTCGCCGTGGCGATTTACTACATCTACATCTACCTGCGCGGCACCCACGGCGCCCGCATCCTGATTGGCCTCGCGCTGGTTTTCCTCAGCCTCACGCTCGTTTCGCAACTCCTGAACCTCGAAGTCATCGGCTGGCTGCTGCGGAGCATGTCGGTGTTCCTCGCCATCGCCCTCGTGGTGATCTTCCAGCCCGAACTCCGCCGCGCCCTCACGGAACTCGGCAGCCACCGCTTCTTCACCTCGCCCACCGAGGAAAAGGAAACCGTCGAGGAAATCACGGACGCGGTCTTCGAGCTTTCCAGCAAAGGCTTCGGCGCCCTCATCGCCATCGAGCGCGACCTCACGCTGAAGACCATCGTCGAGACCGGCGTGCCCATCGACGGGAAATTTTCAAAGGAACTCGCGCTCACGATTTTCAACCCCAAGACCGTGCTCCACGACGGCGGCATGGTTTTCTCCGGCGGGCGCATCGTCGCGGCGGCCTGCATTTTCCCTCTCACCCAGCGCGAGGACCTCGACCGCAACCTCGGCCTGCGGCACCGCGCCGGCCTCGGTCTCGGCGAGGAATCCGACGCCCTCGCCGTGGTCGTCTCCGAGGAAACCGGGCAGGTTTCGATTTGCCACGGGGGGAGGATCGAACGCAACTTGAGCGTCGAAAGCTTCCGCACCCGGCTCCGGCAGCTCCTTTTCCATGAACAAAACGAAAGCGATCCTGCTCAACAACTGGCAGACCAAGCTCGCGAGCCTGATCCTGGCCGCCGCGCTGTGGTATCTCATCAAGCAGAACGTCGGCCGGACGCCCCCGCGGCTTGACGCCCCCAAAGCCCCCGCCGCCGAAATCCAGAAGCCCAAAAAATAACCCACCCATGAGTGCGAACGGCAGGAAACTTTTCGGAACCGACGGCGTCCGCGGCGTTGCCAACATTGAACCCGTGACCGCCGAGACCGCGCTGAAGCTCGGCCGGGCCGCCGCCCACATTTTCGCCGAGTCCCGCGCCCCCTCGCGCACCGGCCGCCTGAAAATCGTCATCGGCAAGGACACCCGCCTCTCGGGCTACATGCTGGAAAACGCCATGGTCGCGGGCCTCACCTCGCTCGGCTGCGACGCCCTGCTCATCGGCCCCCTGCCCACGCCCGGCGTGGCCTACATCACGCGCGCCCTCCGCGCCGACGCCGGCATCGTCCTCTCCGCATCCCACAATCCCTACGAAGACAACGGCATCAAATTTTTCCGGCACGACGGCTACAAGCTCGACGACGAAATCGAAGCCCGCATCGAGCACCTCGTCTTCAGCGGCGGGATCGAGGACATCCGCCCCACCGCCACCAAAATCGGCAAGGCCTACCGCATCGACGACGCCCTCGGCCGCTATGTCGAATACGCCAAGCAATCCTTCCCCCGCGGCCTCAGCCTCGAATCCCTCCGCATCGCCCTCGATTGCGCCAACGGCGCGGCCTACAAGTCCAGCCCCTGCATCCTGCGTGAACTCGGCGCCGATGTGATTGTCTCCCACAACCACCCGAACGGCACGAATATCAACGGCAACTGCGGCAGCACCCACCCCGCGCAGATCCAAAAACTCGTGAAGGAAACCAACGCCCAGGTCGGCATCACGCACGATGGCGATGCCGACCGCATGCTCCTCTGCGACGAAAACGGCGAGATTGTGGACGGCGACGAGATCATGGCCATCGCCGCCGTGGATTTCCTGCGGCGCGGCTGCCTGCAGGGCGGCACGCTTGTCGCCACCGTCATGAGCAATTTCGGGCTCGACGAGACCCTCGCCGCCCACGGCGGCCGTGTGCTTCGCACGAAGGTCGGCGACCGCTATGTCATCGAAGCCATGCTCCGCGACGGGCACAATGTCGGCGGCGAGCAGAGCGGCCACATGATTTTCCGCGATTACGCCACCACCGGCGATGGCATCGTCAGCGCCCTGCAAATCCTCCGCATCATGGCCGAAACCGGCAAGCCGCTGGGCGAATTGAAGCGCGTCCTGAAAAAATACCCCCAAGCGCAGCGCAACCTCCGGGTCAAGGACAAGCCCCCGCTCGACACCCTGCCGCAAGTGCAGGGGCTGCTGAAGGAAGCCGAGTCCGCCGTCAACGGCAAAGGCCGGGTCCTGCTGCGCTATTCGGGCACCGAGCCAAAAATCCGCCTCCTCATCGAAGGGCGCGAGCAGGATGTGATCGACCTCCACGCCGACCGCATCGCCGAAGCCCTCCGCTCCCAAATCGGCGAGGCGTAATTTCCACCGCCGTGCAGCGCACGGTTCCCGCGCCCCCAGTTCTTTCTTGGTAACCCAAGCGAGTTACTTTCCTTTTTGGTCGCAATAAAAGAATACCATAAAGGTAACTTTTTATTGCATACCATCAATCGGCGGGTATATTTGTTTACCTTTTTGATATTCTTATGATTCGCGCCTTCCAAATGCGGTGGCTCATGCCGGGGTTTTTCCTGGCGTTTGCGGGCGCTACGGATTTGGCGCTTGGCGGGGATATCCTCCGGGGCGGGGCGGGGGCGGGTGCTGCGGCTGGCCGGCGGGTGGCGGAGTCCCGGGCGCTTGCCGGCGAGGCGGCGGCCGTGGCGGCGAGGGTGAGGGCGAACGACCGGCTCGCCCGGACGACAAAGGCGGTGAACGGTATGCGTGCCCTGCAACAAGCCGCCCGCGCGGCCGCAGGGGGTGGAGGAATCCCGAACGGCCTGGTGCCCGGCGGGCTGGATTTGGACCGCGTGGCCTATGGGGCGGCGAATCCCCAGCAGTCGGGCAACACGGTCACTGTCCGGCAAAACCAGGCGCAGGCCCTGCTCGAGTGGAAGTCTTTCAATGTGGGCCGCGAGACGACTTTGAATTTTGATCAAAGCGCGGGCGGGGCGGACGCCTCGAAGTGGATCGCCTTCAATCGAGTGACCGGAGCGTCCACAGCGCCCTCGCAAATCCTCGGCCGCATCAACGCCCAAGGCCAAGTCTATGTCCTGAACCAAAACGGCGTCATCTTCGGGGCCGGCTCACAGGTGAACGCCCGCACCTTGGTCGCTTCGACGCTGCCGATCAACGAGAACCTCATCCAGCGCGGATTGCTGAACAACCCGGATGCCCAATTTTTGTTTTCAGCCTTTGCGCTTGATGCGGGCACAAAGGGACCAACCCCGGCCTTCACCCCGGACCCCGCCACTTTGCCCGATGGAAGTTTCGGGGACATCGTGGTGGAGCGCGGGGCCTTGATCACCGCGCCGACTTCTGCGGAGAAAGTGGGTGGCCGCGTGGTGCTGGCGGGAGCGAATGTGCGGAACGAGGGGACGATTTCCACGCCGGATGGACAAACGATCCTCGCCGCTGGCCTTCAAGTTGGCTTTGCGGCCCATCCGACATCCGACCCCACCTTGCGGGGCCTCGATGTTTACATCGGCGAGACAAGCTATGCGCCGGGCGGTTCGCAACCACCGGCAGGAACGGCAATGAATGCCGGGCTGATCGAGGCTCCGCGCGGATCCATCACAATCGCGGGAAAAACGGTCCGCCAACTCGGCGTTCTGGAAAGTTCCACTTCCACAGCATTGAACGGTCGTGTCGATCTGTTGGCGAACCATGGTGCCAGGCCAAACGCGAACCACGATTTCACCAAGCCCGACAGCAGTCCGCTTTTCTACAACACAAAAACCGGACTGGTCGAACTTGGGCGGGACAGTCTGATCCGAATTCTTCCGGAGATCGGAGGCAAAGACAGGGCGGTGGGTCTCTCATTGGCCCTGCCGTCGATCGTCAACATCCAAGGCCGTTCGGTGCATCTGGCCTCCGGATCCACAATCCATGCGCCCGGGGCCTCGATCCCTTCTGGAAACGGGGTGGTTATCCCTCGCGATGGATCTCGCGATGAAAACCGGGGCCGACTCGAAGCAGGCGTTGGAATCCGGGCCGGTGAGTGGATTTCCACCGGCCTCTCGAGTGTTTGGGCGAATTCCAACGGACAGGTCTATCTCGACTCGGGTGCGGTGATTGATGTTGCAGGTTCGGTCGATGTGGCGGTTCCAATGTCACACAATCTTCTCACGCTCCAACTTCGCGGTGCCGAGTTGGCAAACTCTCCAACGCAAAGGCAGGGTGCGGTGCGAGGAACCACGATCACGGTGGACGCCCGCCGCAAGGGGGTCTGGAACGGTTTCGCCTGGGTTGGCACACCGCTCGGAGATGTGTCTGGCTACCTCGGGATCATTGAGCGCACGGTGGGCGAACTGACCACAGCGGGCGGAAGCGTTGCCATCAGCGCCGGGGAGTCGGTCGTGATGCAACCGGGTTCACTCATCGATGTCTCCGGCGGCACCAAGCGACATGCAGAGGGATTGGTTCGCACCACGCGCCTGTGGAGCAATGGACACCTGATCGACATCGCGGATGCCACACCCGATCGAATCTACGGCTCGATCTACACGGGCGAATCCACGACGACCCACGCGAAGTGGGGTGTCACAAAAACCTACCGGGCCGCATTGGCCCCGCTCGGCGAGTATTTCCAGAAATCCTATGTGGAAGGTGCGGACGCCGGTTCGATTTCCATCACCGCTCCGTCGATGGCGTTGGACGGAAAACTTGTTGGTCGTGCCGTGCAAGGCCCGCGACAGGTGAATCAAAAAACCTTTTCACCCGCCAAGAATGGCTCGCTAGCCTTGAGGTTCCAGAAAGCGGATCCGATCGCGCCGCAATTTTCCCTTTCACCCACGCCGCCCTCCATCCGCTTCTCGACCGCGTCCAGTCTGCCTGCGGTGGCCGCGTTTGCCTTGGATTCGGAAGGGAATGCCATCCCGCTCGGTGCGGAGCGGAAATCCAACCTCGTGCTCTCGCCGGAACTCTTGGAGGAGGAGGGATTCGGCACCCTGCTTGTGGACAACAGCGAAGGCGATATCACGATTCCTTCGGGCACACCATTGGAGGCGCCTTACGGCGGTTCGATCACTCTTCGCGCGGCGAATCTCTCGATAGACAGCAAGGTGTCAGCTCCCGGTGGTTTTCTGGATTTCACCGTTTTCAACATCTCGCCGTTTGTTGCCGCCCGAGGGGAGGCGGCCACCATCAAACCGCCCACGCCGCCTCCGAATCCCGGTCGCGGAATTTTCAATCTGGGGCCTAATGGCATCCTGAGCACAGCTGGTCTTCTCGTCGACAATCGGCCCGGAATTTCCCCTGACATCGGACTTCCGCCGGTTGTGAACGGGGGCTCGATCTCTGTCAGCGCCTACACCGTGAGGCTGGCTCCAGGTAGTCTGGTCGATGTTTCCGGCGGGCTCTCGATCCGCGCCGATGGAAAGCGGGTCTATGGAAACGGTGGTTCGATCGCGATTCTGGGGGGCAGAGACCCTTCGCTCCATTGGGTGCTCGGAGGCGAACTATCACTGGGGGCGCAACTCTCGGGCTATTCCAGGCTAAAGGGCGGGTCGCTTTCATTGATGGCCCCGCTGGTCCGGATCGGGGGCGGTGCGGCGTTGCCTCCGGGTGTCAAGCCCGGCGAGGTATTGCATCTTGATCCGGAATTCTTCAGCCGCGGGGGCTTTTCCTCGTTTTCGATCACCGGGCTTGGAAAAGCCGTGAATGCAGCCGCCGGCGATTTCCTCCCGGCCATTTCGATTGCGCCAGGAACAATCATCCGACCGGCCGTCCAAAGCCAGGTCTCGAGGCGGATTCGCGGAGTCGAGACATTCCAACCAATGACGCTTCCCGAAGGAATCCGCCCGCCGGTGGACTTGGCTTTCCTGGCGCCAGTGACACAGGACACTTGGTCAACTCCTTCTGTGAACCTCCTTCGCGGAGACATCGTTGTCGGTGCCGGAGCCCGAATTGAAACAGACCCTCTTGCCAAGGTGACCCTTCGAGGAGGCACTGTGTCGGTGCTGGGTTCGATCATCGCACCCGGAGGCCGGATCAACATCGCAGGCGCTGCAAAATTCCCGATCTTCACGCCCTCAGCGCCCGGCCCTGACGAAAACAATGCGAGGCCGACTGTTTTTCTTGGACCCGGCAGCCTGATTTCGGCAGCTGGAAAGTTTGTTCCTTCACCGGATATCTACAAATGGAGACTCGGTCGCGAGCGCCAACTCGGAACGGTCGTTCCGGGTGGAAGCATTGTTGTTGATGGGAACATCGTCGCTGCCGCAGGCGCGGTCTTGGATGTGTCCGGCTCCTCTGGAATCATCGACATCCACCCCTCGCGTCTGACCGCGAATATTCCAGACATGGCAGGGTTTCGAATCCCCGCCACCAGCGGGCTAACCACCCTCCCATACTGGCTGCAAACCGTCCCTGCGCGCGTGGACAGCGATGCCGGATCCCTATCGCTCATCGGCAGGGAAATGCTTTTCACGGATGCCACATTGCGGGGATTTGCGGGCGGACCCTCTGCGATGGGTGGAAGTCTCGTCGTTTCCTCGGGGCGTTACATCGACCCGGTGAACCCTAGTCCGACTTCCCCGCTCGACTTGAATCTTCTGGTTGCCCAGTCAGGTAACTGGGTTCCAGCGGGATTCTATCCCGAGGGCGGAACTGCGATCGGCCGACTGGTTCCGGTCGGCGATGGAGACCGCGGGCGCTTCTCGGTGGATCGCTTTTCGGCAGGTGGTTTCGATTCTTTGAAGTTGAGTGGAACCGCTGCCGGTGCTGTTGGTTTTATCGGGGATGTTTCGATCATCGCACGCCGGGCGCTTGCGGTCGCCGAAGGCGGCGTGCTCCGTGCCGATGGGAATGTCTTGTTGCAGGCTCCCTATGTCGCGCTCGGAACACCATTCCAGTCGCCTGTTCAAATCGCCACCAGCGATGCGGACAGGCTTTCGTTGCCCGGCAGGACATATGTCATGCCAACGGCAGGAACGGGAATTCTGACAGTCCGTGCATCGCTCATCGACATCGGCAATCTCTCGCTCCAAAACATCGGGCTCGCGAATTTCATCGCCGAAAACGGCGACATCCGAGGGAACGGCGCGCTCAACATCGCTGGAACACTGAACCTGCGCGCGGGCCAGATTTATCCCACGACTGCCGGAAGGTTCAATATCGTCGCCTACGACCGGGACGGCGCACCCGGCTCGGGAATCATCAATATCTCCGGCTCGGGTGAACGCCCGCCGCCTTGGTCGGCTGGCGGCATCCTCGGGATTTATGCCTCCACGATCGTGCAGGGAGGAACGCTTCGCGCACCGTTTGGAACCATCAATCTTGGATGGGATGGAACAGGCGTATCGCCCCGCGACTATCTCTCCGGAGCGGGACTCACGGCGGGCCGCACGCTTCCCGTGGCCCAGCAAATTGTCTTGGCCGATGGAAGCCTGACTTCGGTTTCGGGTGCGGGATTGACCATTCCCTATGGAATCAACACCACAGGTGAAACATGGATCGATCCCTCGGGCATCGACATCACCGGAAGCGGTCTGCCTGACAAGGCAGTGAATCTTTCCGCGATCTCGGTAGCAGGAAACGACGGTGCCGTAATCGATGTGGCAAGCGGCGGGGATTTGTTTGCGCACCGGTGGATTATTGGCAACGGGGGCGGCCATGACATCCTGAGCACCTCCAACACCGCTTGGAATGCCACAGGCTCCTACCAAGCGGGAGATCTCGTTCTCCATCAGGGGGCGGTCTGGTCGGCCAGGCGGCCCAACAAAGGTGTCACGCCTGCCATCGGCTTCGATTGGGCTCCGCTCACGGAAAGCTACGCGATCGTTCCCGGCTATGGATTCGATTATTCTCCCTATTCGGCCTTCAATCCGGCCGCACAGGATCCAGGTTATGTGGACTCGAGAATCTCCGTCGGCGACCGCATCCACATTGGCCCCGGATCGGTTCTGCCAACGGGCGAATACACGATTCTTCCGGCCCGTTATGCTCTGCTTCCCGGAGGAGTCCTGATCACTCCCAAACCCTCGGCGTCCATGTTCGGTTACAGCCAAACCGACGGATCAAACATTGTGCAGGGCTATCGCTTCAACGGCTTGAATCCTTCGCAGTCCCGGCCAGCCTTGGCCTCGGCTTTCGAGGTGGCATCCCAAGGCGTCTTCCGGGAACGCGCGCAATACGAAGACTTCTTTGCAAACTCATTCTTCCCGGCCGCGGCCGAACGCCTCGGCCTGGATCAGCAGAGGCTTCCCAGGGATTCCGGAAGGGTTGTTCTCTCAGGTTTGAACGCGTTGCGTTTCGATGGACACATCCAAGGTCGCTCCCTCGCGGGTGGTTTTGGCGCCGAGATCGACATCTCCACCCGGGCCAACATCGTGATTGGCCGCTCCGGCTACTCGGTGGCTCCCGGAACCACCCTGCTGGATTCCGCGAAACTCTCGTCCTACGGTGCCGACAGCCTGCTCATCGGCGGAACGCGATCCAGGGAATCCGGAGGAACCCGAATCACGGTGGCCACCAAATCCCTCACCGTGGACAATGCCGGTTCTCCGCTCGGCGGCCCGGAAATCCTTCTCGCCTCTTCCGAAAAACTCGAACTGAAGCCGGGCTCCTCCATCGTTCAATCCGGAAAAACCCGTGCCGGCTCGCTGCAGCAATCGACCCCGATCCTCATCGGCAGTGCCTCCAGCGCTGGCAGTGGAAATGGTCTTCTCGTCCGCGCCTCGGACAGTGAAGCAGCTGCTCTTCGCAGCGGCGTCTCGAGCCAATCCGCGCAGGCAGTTTTGACAGCTCCCCCTTCGATGGTGGTTGGTGCCGGCGCTTTGATATCGGGGGCCGCGATTACCTTGGATTCGACCTACTCCACCTCACTGGATCCATCCGCCACACTTCGTGGAAATTCGATCGGCTTGAACAGCGGTCAAATCGCGCTCGCGTTCGACAATCCCGGCACCGTTCCGTCCATCGCGGGACTCGTTCTTTCCGGTGCGGCATTGAGAGGCTTGGCGGATACCGAAAAACTCTCGCTGCTGAGTTACTCAACTCTGGATCTGTATGGAACCGGTTCGTTCGGCACTCGCGGATCGCTCGCCCTCAATGCCGCGCAACTCCGTGGCTTCAACAACTCCGGCGGCGCGCTCACCCTCGCTTCGAGCGAAATCCTCATAGGCAATACTTCGGGCGCATCCGCCCTAACTCCGCAGCCGACTTCGAACGCCAATCTTGTCCTCAACGGCTCCACGGTGCGCCTCCTGAAAAGCAACTTGCAAATCGGCGGCTTTGGAACCGTGGATATCAATGCGCCGTCGGGACTTCGTGCTGAAGGAGATGGCAGTCTCGCTGTTGCTGGCACTCTCACCATCGCCGCGCCCAGCGCCACCGCAACGGGAGGCGTGTATGGATTCTCCTCCACGGGAAGCATGGCACTGAATCCTCTTGGAACCGCATCCACACTTTCCTCTGGCCTTGGGGCTTCTCTCTCTTTCACAGGTGGCACGGGACTCTTGGTGAACACCAACATTTCCCTTCCCTCCGGATCGATCTCTCTTCGTTCCATGGCCGGCGATTTGGTTATTGGAACCACCGCCTCCACCTCCCTCGATGTCGGCGGCACGAAAAAATCTTTCAACGACATTTCGCGCTTCACCGATGGCGGAAAAATCGAACTCGGGAGTGCTACGGGTTCAATTTTTATTGGCACCTCAGGACGCTTGAATGTCGCTGCAGACCCTAATGGCGGCGATGCCGGCTCGGTCTTCATCGAAGCACCGGAGGGATTGTTTGTTCTCGATGGACAACTCGATGGGCGTAGCGGTTCTGGCGGAGTGGGAGCTTCGTTTTCACTCGATACCAAGTCGCTTGCGTCCGTGGGCGGAATCGATGGGATGCTTAATGACGCCTCTTTCAGCGGATCACGGCATTATCGAATTCGCTCTGGCAATGTTTTAGTGGATGGGATCGCCCGCGCGACCCGTTACGGGCTCAATGCCGACGGCGGTTCGATCACGATCGGCGAGTCTGGCTTTATCGACGCATCGGGCCAAACCGGTGGCGATATCCGGTTGGTCGCATCGGGAAGTGTCGTTCTTGATTCCGGTGCGCGCCTGAGTGTTGCCGGGCTGAATTTCAACTCCGCTGGCAAGGGCGGCCGGATCGGGTTGGAAGCCGGATCCTCGATCAATGGCATCACCAACGAGGAAGCTTGCGTGGAAATCCGCGAGGGTTCCACCCTCGATCTTTCCGTTTCCTCAAACGACGCGGAAAGCGCATCGATCGGACGCTTCGGCGGGAAACTCCATCTTCGCGCCCCACAAGCGGCCTCGGGAACCGATCTGAATATTACTGGCATCGGCGGTTCGATCATCGGAGCCTCGAGTATCCTGGCCGAAGGATTTTCTCTCTTCGATCTCACGGGCTCGGGGGTAGTGACCGATTCCATCAAGGAGGACATCCAAAGCGCGGGTGATTTGTTCGGCGTGAACGCAAATGTCATCGAAACCCGCATACTGAATGGAAACACCGCACTCGCTCCTGTTTTGTTTGTGTCGCCCGGAGCTGAAGTCATTAACCGGTCCGGGGACCTTGTGCTTGGGGATGCAAACCTTGGCGGAAGTGCAGACTGGGACCTCTCTGGATATCGATTCGGCGAAAAATCCGCGCCCGGCGTTCTTACGCTGCGCGCCAAAGGAGATGTCGTTTTCCTAGGCTCTTTGAGTGATGGCTTTTCGTCCGCTGATTACATGGCAGGGCTTTTGGAACCCTCCAACCTGCTTCCGAAAAACACTCAATCCTGGTCCTACCGCATTGCGGCTGGAAGCGATTTCGAATCGGCTGATTTTTCGCGCACAAGGGAGCCCGCATCCGCCTCTGTCAAAATTGGAAATCCGGTGCCCGATGGGAAAAAATCCCAGTTTATTCGGACGGGTAGCGGCGACATCGAAATCGTTTCCAGTGGAGATATCCAACTCCTCAATGAATTCGCCACTGTTTACACCGCAGGCACGCGGATCGTGGGTGATGCGCTCACGCTTGGCGGAAGATTTGATGCACCGGGAGAAGCATCCACTTCCCCAGACGCCAATCCAGATCCGCTTCCTGAAAACTTCAATTACCCTGCACAATACAGCCACTCGGGCGGGTCGATTTCCCTTCGGGCCACCGGAAGTATCGAAAGGCTTTCTCTCTCGGAGGACGGTGAATTCCTCCCCGACTCGCAAAAGCAAATTCCGAGCAACTGGCTCTACCGCCGAGGCTATGTGGACGAATCCGGATCGTTTGGCACGACTCTCGACGGCGAAATCGCCTCCACAACATGGTGGGTGGATTTCAGCAATTTCTTCCAAGGCATCGGCGCTTTGGGCGGCGGCATGGTCTCTTTGGAAGCGGGGCGAAATGTTTCGAATGTGGATGCGGTCGTCGCCACAAATGCCCGCGTGACGCATACGGCCGAAAATGGCGACCGGCTGGCCCGCAACCAGAAAATCTACGAACTGGGCGGCGGCGATGTTTTTGTAACCGCCGGCCGGAATATCGATGCCGGCATGTATTATGTGGAAAAAGGCCTCGGCCGCCTCGAAGCCGGTGGTGCGATTACCACAAACCCGACTCGGATCGCCTATTCGGAGATGGGGTTCGGTGCCGAGGATGTGCAAGCCGCACTCGCCGAATCCGGAGAGTTGTTCCAGACCCTGCCCACCACCCTCTTTCTCGGGAAAGGAAGTTTCGATGTCCGGGCGAGCGGCGATATCCAACTCGGTCCTGTCCTCAATCCCTTCCTCATGCCGACCGGCCTCAACAATTCCGTCAGGAGAAAAAGTTACTTCTCCACTTATGCAAGCGACAGTTCAGTGGCCGTCTCCTCGATGGGCGGAAGCGTAACGCTCCGCAACAATTCAAGTGCATTCGGCGCACCCACGGCCGATCCGATCATGAAAAACTGGATGGAGCCGATCCATCTCCAGGGTTACATTAGCGGCGAAGCGCTTTCTGTTTCGCGCCCCTGGCTCGGTCTTGGCGAGAGCGGCATCGATCTCACTTCTTTCGAGCGCGCCTTCACACTTCTCCCGGGAGTTTTTAAAATTACTGCTCTCTCGGGCGACGTGAACCTTGCTGGAAGATTCGACCTGTGGCCTACCCCTGTTGGAACTTTCGAACTGGTTGCCGCCAAAAACATGAATGGATTGGTCAGACTGGGCCTCAATCTCCCTCAGGCGGACTTACCCAAAGCCGAGGTCTGGAGCACCGCAATGATCAATCTCTCCGATGCGTCTCCCAGCGACCTCCCAACCAACACCTCTCCATTCGGGCTGTTAGACTCCCTCTACATGGATCAGGGCTTCCTCGACCAGCGGTTGTCCAAATTCTTCACCGAGTCGGGGTCCTTCACCGGAATCAATGCCGTTATTCAAACCCAGCAAGCGCTACACGGTCGTTCCATCCTGCGCGCGAACGATCCTGAACCGCTCAGAATTTATTCCGCGGACGGGGACATCTCAGGTCTCACGCTTTACTCCTCAAAATACTCAAAAATTCTATCCGGTCGCGACATCACGGATGTGGCTTTTTATATCCAAAACGCCCGCTCCGGAGATCTGAGCTTGATATCGTCCGGTCGCGACATTGCGCCATTTAACGCCAACACCCCATCCCGCCTTGCCTCCCGCGCCGAGGGCAACACAATGGCGGAAACCGGTGACGGCAGCAGCCGAGAAGCCCTCGCCGGCGACATTCAAATCAACGGCCCGGGAACCCTCGCTGTTCTGGCAGGTCGCAATCTCGACCTCGGCCTCGGCGCCAACAACGCCGATGGCACGGGCGTCGGCCTCACCAGCATCGGCAACGCCCGCAACCCGAACCTGCCATTCCAGGGTGCCGACATCATTGCCGCCGCCGGCATCGGCCCCGCTACCTCACTCCATGGGGCTCTGGATTTCGACGCGTTCATCGACCGTTTCGTCAAAGGCGAAAAAGGCGCGGCTTGGCTCTCGGAGGTTTCCTCGAAAAACACGAACCTCCCAACCAACCTCACGCCCGAATCCTTCGATGCCCTCGACTCCGAAACCAAGGCCCGTGTGGCCCTCGAAGTTTTCTACCTTGTTCTGCGCGACTCCGGCCGCGCTAAGGCCGAGTCCGGCGATGAATCCTACGCCGAGGGATTCGAGGCCATCGATCTCCTCTTTGATGGAGCCAAATCGCAGGGCGACATCCTGACCCGTTCCCGTGACATCCGAACCCGGAGCGGAGGTTCAATCAGCCTGCTTGCGCCAGGCGGTTCTCTGAAACTCGCCACCAGCACCATTGGTTCACCACTCACCCCGCCGGGCATCGTCACTGAGGCCGGAGGCGCGATTTCGATTTTCACCGATGGCGATGTGGACATCGGCATCTCCCGGATTTTCACGCTCCGCGGCGGCGACCAGATCATCTGGTCTTCCTCGGGTGACATCGCGGCGGGCTCGTCCTCGAAAACCGTCCAATCCGCCCCGCCCACCCGCGTGCTCATCGACCCCCAAAGCGCCGCGCTTAATGTAGACCTTGGCGGCCTCGCCACCGGTGGCGGCATCGGCGTCCTTGCCTCTGTCGAAGGCGTTGAACCCGGAAATGTGGACCTGATCGCGCCGGAAGGTGTCGTCGATGCAGGCGATGCCGGCATTCGTTCCACGGGCAACCTCAACATCGCCGCCACGCAAGTTCTCAACGCCGACAACATCAGCACGGGCGGCTCATCGGCCGGCGTGCCTACGGCCCCGGTTGCGGCCGCGCCGAACATCTCGGGCATCACTGCTGGATCAAACACCGTCGCCGCGGCCAACACCGCCGCCGAGTCAGTTGCCGAGCAATCCCGCCCCCAAGCCGAAACGCTCCCCGAACAACCCTCGCTCATCACCGTCGAAGTCCTCGGCTACGGCGGAGGCGATGGCGAGGACGAAGAAATCGACGAAGGCTAAAACCCAACCATTCCATGAAAACACCCATCCTCCTCGCGGCCGCAATGTTCGCGGCCACCACCGCCACGCACGCCGTGGAAATCCTCAACGCCTCCTATGATGTCACCCGCGAGTTCTACACGGACTACAACGCCCTCTTCGCCCGGCACTGGAAGCAGAAAACTGGGGAGGACATTCTCATCAACCAATCCCACGGAGGCTCCAGCAAACAAGCCCGCGCCATCCTCGACGGCCTCGACGCCGATGTCGCCACCATGAATCAGGAGACCGACATCGACATCCTCGCCCGAGCCGGGCTCGTGCAAACCGATTGGCGCACGCTTCTGCCAGACAACAGCGCCCCCTATACCACCGCCGTCGTCTTTCTCGTCCGCAAGGGAAACCCGAAAAACATCCGCGACTGGGGCGACCTCGCCCGCGACGGAGTTTCCGTCGTGGTCCCCAACCCCAAAACCTCCGGCAACGGCCGCTACGGCTACCTCTCGGCCTGGGCCTGGGCCGCCCGCGAGTTCCAAAACGATGAAACCCGCATCCGCGATTTCATCGCCCGGCTCTTCAAAAATGTCCCCGTCCTCGACACCGGAGGCCGCGCCGCCACCACCACCTTCACGCAAAAAGGCATCGGCGATGTCCTCGTCACCTTTGAAAGCGAAACCCTCCAAATCGCCCGCGTCATCGACCCTGAAAATTTCGAAGTCGTCCACCCCTCGCTCAGCATCGCCGCCGACGCCCCCGTCGCCGTGGTTTCAAAAAACACCGAACGCCGCGGCACCACCGCCGCCGCCACCGAATACCTCGCCCACCTCTGGTCCCCCGAAGCCCAAAGCCTCGCCGCAAAACACTTCTTCCGCCCGCGCCGTGTCAATAAAGACGATCAAAAAAATAATCTATTTTCCGAGATAGAACTCCTTTCAATCGACCAAGCTCAGGGCGGCTGGGACCTAGCCCAGAAGGCTCACTTCGATGATGGCGGCACCTTCGACCAGATCTACGCAGCCGGCCGATAAATTTTTTTCTAAATTTATTGTTGACCATTTCGATTATTTAATTGAATCTTTAAAAAGATGATTTTTTAAATCATCAAAAATCACGATGACCCGGCCTCGGGAATCCGAACCAAAAACCAACGGAACAAAAAACCGAAACATCAGTAGAAAAATCCAAAATAATGAAACCAATCAAACTCCTAGCCGTGGCCGCATCAGCACTGGGCCTGCTCACGGCAGCTAACGCCCAGACAACCGTCTACATCGCGGGCGCTCCGGCGCTCCGCACGGAACTCACCACTGCCATCGAGAATCTTCTCCGTGGACAGTCCGGTGTGACTCGTGCCCATAACGGCAGATCCATCATCACCGCGAATGTCATCAAGTGGGGCAACGCCACGATAGCGGGTCAAAGAAATGTCACCGTCAAGATCAACTACAACGGCTCGGCCGGCGGTTGGTTGACTAATGCCTCCAGAAAAAAGGTGCGCTTCTTGGATAACTCTATCAACGGTCCAGAAGCAGTGGATGTATTGTCGGATACCAAAGCCACCCCGGTGGACGAAGCGGTTCCCGACTTTCACATCAGCAATGAATTCCAAGTATCCACTCCTTGGAAGGGCACCAACAATGTTTCCTTTCCCGAGAATGGAAACACAACCTACCAGACCTTGGTGGATACGATTGTGGGAATCCTGCCCCTGCGCTTGGTGGCCAGCCCTGCGGCACCCGCCGGGTTGAACATCACGCCGCTTCTGGCTCAGCAGCTCTATACGAACGGTGAACTCCGCCTATCGCAACTCACCGGCAACGCCTCCGATTACAACAAGAAGGTGTATCCATTGAGTCGCGGTATTGACTCCGGAATCCGCACTCTTTGGGCTGCTGCGAATGGTGTTGGAACAACGACTCCGATCCGGACTTGGCAAGCAACGACATCCAACACAACCAACAAACCGGTGGTGGGCATCACCGTGGTTGCTCCCGGTGTGGGATACACATCCGCACCCACAGTGGAAATCGCAGCACCAGAAACACCTGGTGGTCGCACCGCCACTGCGACAGCCCGCGTCGCAAATGGGAAAATTGTTGGCTTCACCATCACAAACCAAGGCAGCGGATACAACACACCTCCCCGCGTGACACTCACGGGCGGAGGCGGAAGTCTTGCCTCCGCGAGGGCTGTTATCTCCGGCGGCATAGTCACCAGCCACTCGCTCTGGGCCGCAGCCGGTCGCACGCTTGGAGCCAATAGCACTGACAACCGAGTGTTGGGAATCAACTCGCCGCTTGGAAATGGTGGATATGTCACATTTGGTCCGTTATTGACCGCGATCACTTCCCAACTGCAACTTCCTGGAGGAAATCCTGGCGACATCTATTTCACCGTTTTGGGTGAATCGGATGCGGACTCGGCGATCAAAGCCGGTGCCAAGGAAGTCCGCTGGAACGGCAATTTGCTAGGCACTCTTGGCAGCTACGGGAACAATGGAAATGTAACAGCCACCAGCGCTCCCAATCCTTCAACCGTGGGCTCGGCCACTCCATCCTTGGCCTTCGGTCAGTATGATCTGTGGGGCTATGTCCGTCTTCCGTATTCAAATACGGCCCTTCCGGCCAACTCCGCCAAACGGATAATTCACACAGCGATCGCAAACCAGCTGAAAAACTTCGATGCACCCATCAAACTAAAGGATGTGAATGTGCGTCGCGATGCGGATGGTGGAGTGATTTCTGCATCCGGACGCAGGCTCTAACCCCAAACGCAACCGGCTGATCGCTGCAATGTGGTCATGCCAACACAGCCAGTGTCGGTCCCAATCCGGCACTGGCTTTTTTAAAAATGAACGGACTCCTCATTCGCCTGCTTATCGGCACGAATTTCTTGCTAGCGGCTGGCATAGCCTACCTCATTTTCTACACGCACAGCATCAACGACCTGCCTTCAATTCGGTCGGAACCCAAAGCATTGAACGCAGGAAAATTTCCCGACCTTTTACCAGCAGTTCATGGAATTTTGGTTCGCGGGAGCTTTGAAGATAATCTCAGATCCCAACCTGATCAGCAAAGTATAGGGCCTACCCCAATCGCGCATCCGGCAGCCCTTATTCCGGAGTCGCCTGAAATTCCTATTATCACAGACCAACAGGTTGCCGAATGGGAGGCGCTTCAAGACACATTTATCCAAGAAATCGGGAATAAACTTCCAACAAACGATGCGGAGCGTGATGAGTGGTTGAGGGCCAAACAGCGCAACGATGAGATGTTTCGACTCAAGTTCGGAACTCAAGCCTACTTAATGCAGGAGAAAGAATCGTTTAACGCTGAGAGTTCCAGCCCTTGACAATTTTTCAGGGTTTTTGCTTCAGCAACGCGGGCAGGGCGATTTCGTTGAGTGTGAGTGGGGACTTGGCTTGGAGGCGCTCGAGGTAGGCTTGGCGGTTGAGGGTGGCGCGTTCTTGGCGCAGGGCGGTGACGAGTTGATCGTTTACCTCATCGAGCGTGGCGGTGCGGGGCTCGCGGGTTTCGAGGATTTTCACAAAGTAAAACCCGTCGCCGAGTTCGACCGGACCAGCCACGGCTTCCTTCGGCAAGCCAGCGATGGCTTTGCGGATGGCAGGTTGGATCGAATCCTCCGCGAGCCAGCCGATTTCGCCGCCGGTGGCGGCGCTGCGGGGTTCGTCGCTTTCGGATTTCGCAAGGGCGGCGAAGTCGCCGGTTTTTACCTGCTTCGCGAGGGCATCAGCTTTGGTTTTTGCTTTTGCTTTGTCATCGCCCGAGGCGATGAAGATTTGGGCGAGGCGGTATTGCTTCGGGAGCTGGAGGTCGGCTTTGCGGAGGTCGTAGAGTTTTTGGATTTCCGCCTGCGGCGGGTAGTCGGCGGGAACGGCGGCCACGGATTCCAAAAAACTCTCGGCGATGGCGGCATCGCGCACGCGGGCGAGAATGGCTTGGGTTTCGGGTTTCTTTTCCCACTCGGCGGACTTCGCCTCGTCGAGGAGTTGGCGCTGGAGAAGAATGGTCCTAATGGCGCGGCTGAGCGCGGAGGGATTCTCCTTGAGGGTCTCCCGCTCTGCGGCGGAGAGGCCGCTCAAGTAGGGCTGTATTTGCGAGGCCGTGATGTCGCGGTCACCGGCGCGGGCGATCACGGGGTCGGGTTCGGTTGCGGAGAGTGGGAGTGCGAGGGCGGCGAGTAGGATGGTGGTGCGGAGCATGGAGTGAGTTTTCAGGGTTCAGGGTTCAGTTTACAGCGGTGAGGAATCCCCTCTGTGTTCTCTGTGTTCTCTGTGTCCTCTGTGGTTAATTCTTGTTGGGTTGGTCGGCGGGGATGCGGGCTTCGACGAGTTGGTCGGCGAAGTCCTGGACGAGGTTTTGGAACTTCACGCGCTGGGCGGCGGTGAACGGTTCGCGGGCGAGGAGGGCGTCGCCGAGTCCGAACTTTTCGTAGCGGTCGAGGATTTCCATGCCGGCTTTATACATTTCGATGTTCTTGAACTGGTGCTCTTCGACCTTGCGCTCGAGGGAGAGTTTTTCGGCGTCGAGCTTTTGGCGCTGGCCCTCGCGCTTTGAGGCGAGCTTGGCGACTTCGCCGTAGGATTTTTTCCACTTCGCGAGCGTGGCTTCGAGGCTGGCGATTTTGGCGTCGCGTCCGGCGAGTTCCTTGTTGAGGCCGGCGATGAGGTTCGTGGAGGTGTTGCGCTCGTCGGCGAGTTCCTTGGCGAGGGACTTGGTTTTTTCCTCGAGTTCCGCGGCCTTGGCTTCGGCGGCGAATTGGGCGGCTTGGGCATTGGCGAGCTGGTTCTGGGCGTCGCGCAGGCGGAGCATCGAGTCGCGCAGGGCTTCGCGGAACTTTGTGGTCTCTTCCTCGTCGGCCTGGAGCGGCAGGGCGGCGGCGAGGAGCAGGAGGAGTGCGGTTTTTTTCATGTGGCGTCAGAACTTCGAGTTGATCTCGGCATAGAAGATGTTCCCGTTGAGCTGGGGGCCGGCGATGCTGTCGGAGCCCATCCAGCGCAGGCCGAGGTAGACATTTTGCGAGAGCGAGTAGAACCCGCCGACGGTGAAGCCCTGCATGTTCGTGCCGCCCCAGCCGAAGTCGGAATCGTTGAAGCCGTCGACGACCGCATCGGAGCCGATCCAGCGGTAGCCCGCGTAGAGGAGCCAATCGCCGCGCTTTTCGAGCCCCGGCGTGCCGACGCGGAGGTCGGCATACCAGCCGTATTGGTCGCCCTCGTAGGCGCCGAGGTCCATGAGTTCGGTGGTGTCGGCGGGGCCGCGGTTGTTGACGGCGACGGCCTCGATGTCGTCCTTGTTGTAGGCGAGGTTCTGGACGAACTCGCCGACGAGCGAGATGCGGACGGGCTCGAAGCCGTCGTAGGAAATCTCGCTGGTGAGGGCGAGTTCGGTGAATTTGGTGGCGAGGCCGTAGTATTGCCACTGGTTGGTGGCGCCGTAGTCGTTGCTGGCGTCGGGCACGATGTCGCGGAGCGCCATGTAGGTGTTGCCCTTTTGGGCGAAGGAGGGGCGGCTGTTGTCGGTGTTGCCCGAGTCGTTGATGGTGGTGGGGGTGAAGGGGGTGGAGAGTTGGCCCTCGATGTTGTGGAACCAGTAGAGGGCGGCGCCGGTCTTCCAGGTCCAGTCGCCGGCGAGTTCCCATTCGAAGCCGGTCTGGGCGGCGAAGAGGTATTTGTCGTAGCTCGGGAATTTCTGGGGCTGGTTGGTGGAGAAGTTGAAGTCGGTGTTGTAAACGACGAACGCGCCGCCGGTGAGGTAGGGCTGGAAGGTTTCGGTGACATCGGCCTTGAGGGTGAGGGCGGTGCCGTCGAAGCCGAGGTCGTCGTCCCAGACGAGGCGGGTGGAGAAGAACGGATTGTCGAAGCGGCCGACCCATGCGGTGGCGCCGAGGGCCCCGAAGAATTCGTTGTCGTATTGGAGGAACGCGCGGTCGAGCCAGATGGCGTATTTGCTGAACTGTCCGCCCTGGCCGGTCTGCCCGCCCGGGTAGCCCATGCCCTGGTTGGTGGAGACGGGGTTGTTGTTGTTGCCGGTGGCGATGCGCAGGCCGCTGGTGAAGTTTTCGCCCATGTCGAAGTCGAGGGCGAAGCGGGCGCGCAGGAGGTATTGGTTGCGGTCCTCGCTGGAGTTGAGTTGCGGGGCGAACTGGGTGCCGGTGGTGTCGTAGGGCAGGCCGGTGTTGATGGCGTTGAAGTTCGGGAACGCGCCGGTGGCGTCGTTGCCTGCGGGGAAGAAGGTGCCGGCATAGCGGAAGCGCAGGTCGAAGCGGGGCTTGGTTTTGCCGACCCAGGCGGGGAGGTCGAGGGCCTCGGCGATTTGGCGCGAGGTGCGGTCGGTGGCGAGTTCGAGTTTGATCTCCTCTTTGAGCTGCTGGCGGACCGGGGCGGGGATGTGGGTCACGCGGATGTCCTCGGCCGTGGCGGGAGCCTGGGTTTCCGCGGGGGCCGACGCGGCAACCTGGACGGCGGCGGCTTCGGCGATGGCGACCATCTCGGATTGGCTCTGGGCGCGGACCGCCATGGCTTCGGCTTCCGACTGGCGGATCATGTCGTCGGCTTCCTGGCGGGTGAGGATGCCGCGTTCGACGAGCTTGTTGATGAGGTTGATGGTGACGCTGCCGGTGGGCGTGTAGCCGGGGCCCGTGCCGAGGAGGGGCTGGGCGGCGGCTTGGGCGGGAGTGGAAGGCTGGGCGGGCAATGGTGCGATGCCTTGGGTTTCCTGCATGGAGACTTCCGGTTCCATGCCGGTTTCGGTGAGAGGCATGGGCGGGCGGTCGGCATTGGGCTGCGGGACCGGTGTTGGAGTGGGAGTGGGCTGTGCTGTGGGGGCGGGCGTTGGCGGGGTTTCGATGCCCTGGGTTTGTTGCTGGGCGGTTTGGGGCTCGGGTTTGTCCTCGACGATAGGGAGTGGTGGAGGCGTTGGCTGGGGCGTCGGCGTGGGGGAGTCGAAGACGATGCGGTTTTTGACTGGCGGGGTGTTTTGTTGCGCGAGGGCGGTGGTCCCGAGAAGCGAGGCGGCGAGCAGGGTGCGGATTTTCATGGGTCAGTTGGGACGGGTTGCTTTGAGCCGCATGACGATGGGCATCGGCATGCCGTCCGGGGGGGGCGCCTGCAGGCGAAGGCCGGCGAGGATTTCCTGTTGGATGGCGGCATCGGTGGCGGGGTCGCCCGAGGAGCCCGAGAGCGTGGCGCGGGTGACGCGGCCGGCGGCATCGACCCAAATGCGGGCGGTGACATTCATCGAGGCGGTGCGGGTCTTGCGGTGGTTTCGCAGCGCCTGGACAACGGAGGATTGGACCTGCGCGGCGTAGCCGCCGAATTTCGAGCCGCCTTTTTTCCCTGTGCCGGTGCCGCCGACCATCCCGCCGCCTCCGCCTTTCGCGAGACCGAAGGCGTCGGGGCCGTCGCCCTCGATGTTCGTGCCCATGGGGGCGGGCTCGGGTTCGGCCTGCTGCGGCTCGGGTTCGGCGACCTCGGGCGTGAATTCCTGTTCCTCCACGATTTCTGGCTCCGGCGGTTTTTCCTTGGGCGGCGGTGGTGGCGGGGGTGGGGGAGGTGGCGGCGGGGGCATGATGCTCACCATGCTGATGGAGGATTTTTTCTTCGGGGCGCTTTTCGGCATGAACGCAATGGCGGTGGCAACCAGCGCGAGGACGATTCCCCCTGCAATGAGGAGGTTCCTGCGCTGGCGGCGGGCGGCCGCGGCTTTGCGTTCGGTGCGGTCCATTTTTATTTCGGCCCCTGGGTGGCGAGGCCGATCTGGGTGATGCCGACGCGGCCGATCACATCGAGGACCTCCATGATGACTTGGTATTGGGTGCCGCGGTCGCCGCGGACGACGACCGGGAAATCGGGGTTCTGCGCCTTGTGTGCGTTGAGCTTCGCCTCGAGTTCGGCGAGCGAGACGGGGACGGTGTCGAGGAGCACCTTGCCTTCGTTGTTGACCGTGATCGCCTTGCTTTTCGGGCCGCCGAGCGCCGGCGCCTTGCTGCCGCGGGGGAGGTCCACCTTCACCCCCTGGACGCCCGCCGTGGTCATGATGATGAAAATGAGCAGCAGCACGAGGTAGAGGTCCACCATCGGGGTGACATTGATGTCGTCGTAGGCTTTGTCGTCTCCGGCGTCCATGGGTCAGGATTTTTTGTCGAGCGCGGCCTCGTGGCGGATGGCGTCCTCGGGTTTGCGGACGGTTTGGAGCGGGGCGGGGGCGCCGTCCTCGCCGGGGGGCGGGTAGAATTCGGCGACCTTGGCGACGAACTCGTCGATAAAGACCCGCATGTCGGCGATGACATTTTTGATGCGGGTGTTCAGGAAGCTATACATGAAGAGCGCGGGGATGGCCACGAGGAGGCCGACGGTGGTGGCGAGGAGCGCGCTGGCGATGCCGGGGGCGATGGAATTGACATCCACCTCGCCGGATTTCGCGATGATGGCGAAGGTGATCATGACGCCCACGACGGTGCCGAGCAGGCCGACATAGGGGCCGCCCGCGATGCTGACGGTGAGGTAGACGATGCCGTTGTTCAGGCGGTGTTGCTCGTGGACGAGCGCGGTGTCGAGGGCGGCGCGGATCGCCTGGATGGAGCGGGCGCGGAGGCCCTGGCCGCGGTAGCGGTCCTGCTGGAGCCGGTGGGCGATCTGCTCCGAACCGACATGGTAAACATGGTAGAGCGGGGAATCGGCGAGGAGGTCGACGCCGTCCTCGCCGAGGCTCGAGGCGAATTTCTTTTCGGCGGAGGGGTTGTCGAGGTCGAGGGCGGTGAGGTCTGTGGAAACGCCGCGCCAGAGGTTCTTGAAGGCCGCGTTGCCCTTTTCCATTTTCGAGAGGCGGGCGAACTTGACGAAGGCGACAGCCCAGCCGGCGATCATCATCAGGACGCAGACGAAGACGGCGATCCAGCCGTCGAACATCATGTTTTTCGCGATGTCGCCGAAGAGCATGATATGCTCGAGGGCGCCGCCGTGGCCGCCCGCACCGCCTTCGGGTTCCGCGAGGGCGAGGAGTTTTGCGCTGGCGTCGTTGCCAGCTTGGCCCGTGTGGGAGAGCGCGACCCAGGATTCCGGCCGGGCGGTTTTGGCGAGGGCAAATTCGTCGATTTCGCCAACGAGGCCGTTCTTTCCATTCGAGTCGGCGCCGAGTGTGGCTTCGGCGGAAATGGCGGGCATGCCTGCGGCGGCGGAGGAGTATTCCTTGCCGTCGATGTAGAGTTTCGTGGCGGCCCCATCGGAAACCACGGCGATGTGTTTCCAGGAGTTTGGCGCGAGGGGTTCGCCGGGGGTGGACTTCGCCGTTCCGGAGGGTCCGCTGATGGACAGGACGGGCGAGCCGTTTTCAAAACCCAGAGTGAAGCGGCCGCCGTCGCCGCCCCAATCGAACAGGACGCCCTTGGGGTTGATGGTGGTTTGCTTGAGCCAGGTGGAGAGCGTGAACGGCATGCCCTCGGTGGAGGCGAAGGTGGCGGAGGCGGGGATTTTGACGGCGGTGTTGCCGAGCAGGCGCAGGCCGGGGCCGATGAGCGCGCCCTCCGAGAGCGTGCCGCCGGTGGTGGCGTTGTTCGCGTTTTTCGTGCCGTCGGCGGGCGTGGGGGTGGAGAAGTTGTAGGCGAGGATGGTGTCGGCGTCGTAGGCCTCCTTCGGGTCCGCCATGTCCTCGGGGGCGATGTCCGGGTTGCCGCTGTAGAGCCAGAACTTCGACTGGGCGTTGTTTTGGACCGCGGGGATTTTGATCCAGACGAACGCCTCATTCATGAGCGCGTCCCACTTTTCGACGCGGTGGGGGAAAATCGTTTTGTCGTCCTCCGAGACGAAGCGGAGGTCGCCGCCGTCCTCGCGGGCGAGCGAGAAGTCGAAGTTGCCCGAGTGGAGGCGCAGGAGGACGAGGGTGTCGCCGGCGGGGGCGGGGATCTCGAAGCCGGTTTTCGTGGTGTCGAGCGTGGCTCCGGTGCGGGCGGACCAGGCTTTGTCCCACCAGGCGGAGGCGGGGAGTTGGGCGGCGAGGAGCGCTGCGGTTGTCAGGGCGAGGATGGTTTTCATGGTTGGTCAGAGTTCCGCGGAGACGCGGAAGGTGAAGAGGGGTTGGTAGGCGTTCGATGGCGTCTGGGTGGTTTGCGGGATTCCAATGAGGAACTCGCCGTCGAAGTGGCCGAGGAGGCGGAAGCTCGTGCCGAAGCCGTAGCTCCAGAGGGTCCAATTCGCGGTTTGCTCGGGGAGGGGGTCGTTGAGCGCGGCGTATCCGGCATCGACGAAGGCGAAGAACCGCCACTCGTTGCCATCGGGCAGCCAACCGAGGAGCGACGGGGTTTGCACCTCGAGCGTTCCGGCGACGGCGTTGTCCCCGACGACGACGGATTCGAGGTAGCCGCGCACGGTGTTGAGGCCGCCGAGGCTGAACTGCTCGGTGTCCACGAGCGGGTTCGCGGTGGCTTGGCCCTGCAGCGCGCCGAGGAGGCGGAAGTCCCAGGGGAGCTTCTGCGTGTGGTCGATGCCGCCGCGGAAGTAGAAGAAGTTCGCGCTGGCGTTGTAGCGGCGGTTGTCGAAATCGATGGCTTCCTGCGTGCCGGTGCCGCGGAAGGCGAAGGTGACGCCGGCGCTGATGCCGGTCTCATAGTGCTTGCCGACCGAGTTCGCGTTGTAGCCCGCCGAGAACGGCCAGTAGGTGAGGGGCGAGGAGACGGTTTGGTTGCCGATGACGAGGTCCTGCGCGAAGTCCTTGTAGTCGATGCCGAGCGAGGCGGAGTGGAAGTAGCCGGTCTTCGGCGGGAGGTTGAAAAGGAAGCGGCCGCCGTAGATTTCGCCGTTGCCGAGGGAGTCGGTGCCGCCGAGCGTGGAGACCTCGCTGTTCTGGCGCGTGGCTTGGAGCATGAGGGAAACCCAATCGATGGCCGGCGTGCGGGCGATGTAGTAGCCCGAGAAGATGAGGGCGTCGTCGGGGTTCTGCGGGGCGATTTGGAATGCGGCGCCGAGGGTGTGGCCGAGTTGCCAGAGGTTGTCGTAGCGGATGGCGGCGTCGAGGCGCAGCGGGGTGGTGTTCGCGCTGTAGCGGTTGTTGAGTTCGACCGAGCCGTGGAGGGGGAACTTGTCCTTCACGGCGAGTTCGACATCGACGGTGCCTGGGGTTTTTCCCGGGGCGAGGGATGGGGTGACCTGGAGGTCGGCGGTTTGGTTGAGGGCGATGATGTCGCGCTGGACATCGTTGAAGTTCGGCACGGTGCCCTCGGCGAGGGCGGGTGCCATTTTTTTGATTTTTTCGATGTCGAAAAACCGGGAACCGCGGACGCGCAGGCGGCCGATGGTGGCCTCGGTGACCTGGAGGACAATCACGCCCGAGCCGGTGCCCTGCGGCGGGACCGAGACGGCGACGGTTTGGAAGCCCTCGGCGTGATAGGCTTTTTCAAGGGCGGCGCGTGCGTTTTCGACATCCTCCGGGGTGCGGCCGGGGCCGAGGTGGCCGTAGACCGCCTTGTCCACGAGGTCGCGGGGGAGGGTGCGCGAACCGATGATGCGGTATTCGCGCACGGCGAAAGTTTGCGGCGGCTCGGGGTCGATGACCGGCGGGGGGTCGTCCTGCGCGGGCAAATTCGGGGCGAGCAACATTCCGGCAAAACCCAAAGCCGCGCCAAAGCGCAACCAAGACTTCGGAATGGACCTACTGGCAGGCATCCCTGCGGCTTTATTGTTAATCTAAAAAGTAGTCAAATAAAAAGTAATCAAATTAGTATTTTTAAAAACTCGCCTACCCGAGCTTCCTCTGGGGAGTTTTTTAGCTGGCGCCGAAAAAAGTTCGCGGCAGTCAAATTTTCAATTCTTGATTGAACGCCCCTTTCGGGGATGATGTTCGCTCTCGGGAAGCCCCCCAAATCCAAACACCACCATGAAACTCACCAAACGCGGCGAATACGCCCTCCGGGCATTGATTGACTTGGCACTGGCGCGCGAGGCCGGCCGGACGCTCGTGGCCTTGAAAGAAATTGCCGCCCGCGAGACCATTCCGCTGCCATTCCTGGAACAAATTTTCGTCCAACTGCGCGAGGCGGGAATTGTGGACGGCAAGCGCGGCAAGGGTGGAGGTTTCTTCCTGGCCAAGGTCCCCGAGCAAATTCCCATCGGCGAAGTGGTGAGGCTGATCGACGGACCGCTGGCGCCGATTTGCTGCGTGAGCCTCACGGCCTACGCGAAATGCAGCTGTCCCGACGAGGAGCATTGCGGCCTGCGGCTCCTCATGCTCGATGTGCGCAACGCCATCGCCAACATCCTCGACAAAATCAACCTTGCCCAAGCCGCGAAAGCCTCCATCGACAAACTCCTGGAGAGCGGGCTCCCGATGCCCTTCTCCAAAGACGAGGTCCAGGCAAAGGCGGCGCTGGATTTTCAAATTTGATTCCTGACCTTTTAAATAAAAAACCCAATTTTATTGTTGACTCTTTAGATTAGTTTAATCAAGGTGGTCGAAATTCCGACCACGATGACGGCAAATTCAGGCAAAGAAATTCCCGAGCAGGACATCCTCGATGCAGTGCGGGAATTGAGGTTCGGCGTGGTCGAGGTGCATGTGCACGAGTCGAGGGTGACCGAAATCCGGCAAATCCGCCGCACCCGTTTCCAATCGAAAACCCGTTCCCTCGACCGGACGCCGCCGGAGGAAGATTGACCATGAAAAACGCGCCATCGAACAACCAACAAACCGCACTGCGGGGACCGGCCACGGTTTCCCGGCGCGCCGCGAAGATTTCCGATACCCGGCGGCTGGAACCAAGCCGCCGTGAGGGCGGTTTGGCCACGGGGAACCGACCGGGTATCGGCTCCCTCCTACGGATCCTGCTCGCAACCGCCACCGTTTTTTCCGTTGCGGCAGGGAGCGGGCACGCCGCCGACCAATCGATCCTGAATGTCTCCTACGACCCCACGCGGGAACTTTACACGGAGTTCAACGCCGCCTTCGCGGAACACTGGAAGGAAAAAACCGGGCGCAGCATCCAAATCGACCAATCGCACGGCGGATCCGGCAAGCAGGCCCGCGCCATTCTCGATGGAATCGACGCCGATGTCGCCACACTCGCACTCGCCTATGATATCGACGAATTGGCGTCCCGCGGCGGGCTGTTGCCTGCGGATTGGCAGTCCCGCCTGCCGCACAACAGCTCGCCCTACACCTCGACCATCGTTTTTCTCGTCCGCAAGGGGAACCCGAAGGGCATCAAGGATTGGGGCGACCTTGTGAAGGAAGGCGTTTCGGTGATCACCCCGAATCCGAAAACCTCGGGCGGCGCGCGCTGGAATTTCCTCGCCGCATGGGCGTGGGCGCTCCGGGAATACGGCGGAGACGAATCGAAGGCGCGCGATTTTGTGGCACGGCTCTACAAAAATGTGCCGGTGCTCGATTCGGGGGCGCGGGGTTCCACGATCACTTTTGCCGAACGCGGCATCGGCGATGTGTTCATTTCCTGGGAAAACGAAGCCTACCTGGCGGACAAGGAAAAACCCGGCCGCTTCGAGATCGTCACGCCGCCGTTCAGCATCCTCACCGAGCCGCCCGTGGCCGTGGTGGACAAGGTCGCCGGGCGCCGCGGCACCAAGGAAGCCGCCACAGCCTACCTCGAGTATCTCTACAGCCCCGAGGGCCAGGACATCATCGGGCGGAATTTCTACCGGCCGGTCGAGGAATCCGCGAAGGCCAAGTTCGCCCCATTTTTCCCGCAACTCGAAACCACCACGGTGGACCAAACATTCGGCGGATGGAAAAACGCCCAGCAAAAGTTTTTCGCCGATGGCGGGGTCTTCGACCAAATCACCGCCCCGCCCCGCGATTAAAACAGCATGAAAACGAAAACACGCCCCGTGCCGCCCCCACACGCCAAACGCTCCGTCAAGGAACTGCTCGCCCCGCTCACCGAGGCGGTGGTGCTGGGCCAAAACCTCTTCCCGGCGCCGTTGGAATTCACGGATAGCCGCGGCCACACCACGAGGCTCCCGCGATACCTCTTCACGGGCCCCGGCGACCGGGGTTCGTTCCTGCGCGTCGGGATTTTCGCGGGTGTGCACGGCGACGAATCCTCCGGGGTGGAGGCCGCCGTGGAACTCATCCGCCGCCTGCACCTGAACCCAGAGCCCGCCCGAGGCTACGAGCTTTTCATCTATCCGGTTTGCAACCCCTGGGGCTACGAGCGCGATGCCCGCTGGCTCAAGAGCGGCGGCGATATGAACCGCGAATTCTGGCGCGGCTCCGCGGAGCCCGAGGTGCTCTTGCTCGAGGGCCAACTCATGCGGCTCGCCTTCGACGGCATCATTGCCCTGCACACGGACGACACCAGCACCGGACTCTACGGTTTCGCCAAGGGCCACCAACTCACCCGCCACGTGCTCGAACCCAGCCTGGAAGCCGCCTCGCGGTTCCTGCCGCGGAATTTCGACCGCAGCATCGACAATTTCCACGCGAACAACGGCGTCATCGAACAAGGCTACTCCGGCATCCTCGGCGCACCGCCGACCCAGAAGCCGAAGCCTTTCGAAATCGTTTTCGAAACGCCCCACCACGCCCCGCAGGAATTGCAGGTGGAGGCCCACATCGCCGCCGTGGAATCCATCCTCGGGAATTTCCGCGCGATGATCGCCGAGGCGCAGAACATCTGACCGATGCCGCGCCGGCACACCATCCCAGGCTTCCGGCTCACGCTCGGCTACACGCTGTTCTACCTCGGGCTTGTGGTGCTGGTGCCGCTCTCGGCCCTTGTTTTGAAAACCCACTCGGGCGGCTGGGACCACTTCTGGCAAACCGTCACCGATCCGCGAGTGGTGGCGTCCTATCGCGTAAGTTTCGGGCTCTCCCTGCTGGCGGCGCTCCTGAACGGCGTCTTCGGCGTGGCGGCCGCATGGGCGCTCGTGCGCTACCGGTTCCCTGGCCGCCGGCTCCTTGACGGAATCGTGGACCTTCCCTTCGCGCTTCCCACCGCCGTGGCCGGGATCGCCCTCACCGCCATCTACGCGCCGAATGAATGGATCGGAGGGCTGCTCTCGCCCTTCGGAATCAAGATCGCCTTCACGCAGGCCGGAATTTTCATCGCGCTCGTTTTCATCGGCCTGCCGTTCGTGGTGAGGACCGTCCAGCCCGTGATCGCCGACCTCTCCGCGGAACTCGAGGAGGCCGCCGCATGCCTCGGCGCGAACCGCTGGCAAACATTCCGCCGGGTGGTTTTTCCGGCACTGCTGCCCTCCATCCTCACGGGAATCACCCTGGCCTACGGTCGCGCCGTGGGCGAATTCGGCTCCGTGGTTTTCATCGCGGGCAACATCCCTTTCCAAACCGAAATCACACCTCTCCTCATCATCAGCAAGCTGGAGCAATACGACTACACGGGGGCCGCGGCCCTGGGCTTTGTGATGCTTTGCGCCTCGCTCGCCATCCTCGCGCTCTCGAACGGCTTCCAAGCCTGGAGCAACCGCCGCAAAGGCATCGCCTGAGGAACCAACCATGGCCGGCGCATCCCAGCTCAACCTCCGGAAAAAACCCCCTCGCCCCGCCACGGGCGACCATCCATTGGTCCGGGCCGCGCTCATCGGCGCCACCGTGTTTTTTTTCGCCCTCTTCCTCGCGCTGCCGCTCTGGGTGGTCTTCCAGGAGGCGTTCTCGAAAGGGGCCGCCTTTTTCTTCGAATCTTTCCGGGACCGTTACACCGTCCACAGCATCGTCCTCACGCTCCTCGTCGCCATCATCGCCGTTCCGCTGAACACCCTCTTCGGCGTCATGGCGGCATGGGCTATCACCCGATACAAATTCCCCGGGCGGGCATTCCTGACCACGCTCATCGAACTCCCGCTTTGGGTGTCGCCCGTCATCGGCGGGCTCGTGTATGTGCTCGTTTTCGGGGCGCACGGCTGGTTCGGCCCCTGGCTCCGCGAAAACGAGATCCGCATCATCTTCGCCGTTCCCGGCATCGTGCTTGCCACGACCTTCGTCACATTCCCCTTCGTGGCCCGAAGCCTCATCCCGCTCATGCAGGCGCAGGGCTCGCGCGAGGAGGAGGCGGCCATGACGCTCGGCGCCAACGGTTGGCAAATCTTCCGCCGCGTCACCCTGCCGAAAATTAAATGGGGCCTCTTCTACGGCGTGATCCTTTGCAACGCCCGCGCCATGGGGGAATTCGGTGCCGTCTCGGTCGTTTCCGGCCACATCCGCGGCAAGACCAACACGATCCCGCTGCAAATCGAAATCCTCTACAACGAATACCAGTTCGCCGCCGCCTTCGCCCTCGCCTCCCTCCTCTCGATCCTCGCCCTCGTCACGCTCGTGCTCAAAACCTACTCCGAATGGCGCGCCGAGCAGCAACTGCGGGAATCCACCAGCCACCAAGCACCATGAGCATCTCGGTAAAAAACATCACCAAACGCTTCGACCGCTACCCCGCCCTCAACGGCGTCTCCCTCGACATCGCGGAGGGGGAACTCGTGGCCCTCCTCGGTCCCTCCGGCTCCGGAAAAACCACGCTCCTGCGCGTCATCGCCGGCCTCGAGTTCCCCGATGAAAACGACGGGCGCGTTCTTTTCCACGGCAGCGATGTCACCTCCCTCTCCGCCTACAAGCGGCGCGCCGGCTTTGTGTTCCAGCACTACGCGCTCTTCGGGCACCTCAGCGTTTACGAGAACATCGCCTTCTCCTTCCGCGTCCTTCCCAAGTCGAAACGCCCGAAGGAATCCGCGATCCGCGAACGCGTCACCGAACTCCTTCGCGCCGTCCAACTCGAGGGCTTCGAGAAACGCCTGCCCTCCCAGCTGTCCGGGGGCCAGCGCCAGCGCGTCGCCTTTGCCCGCGCCCTCGCCATCGGCCCCCAGGTCCTCCTGCTCGACGAACCCTTCGGCGCCCTCGATGCGAAGGTCCGCAAGGAACTCCGCCGCTGGCTGCGCGAATTCCATGACCGCACCCGCCTCACCACCATCTTCGTCACGCACGACCAGGAGGAAGCCTTCGAAGTCGCCGACCGCGCCGTCCTCATCGACAAAGGTTCCATCCAACAAACCGGCACCCCCGCTGAAATCCTCGCCGCCCCGGCCAACGCCTTCGTGTCCGATTTCCTCGGGTTGGAAACACCAGCCCGCCACTGAAACCCGCCAACAACCAGACAAAACCATGCCCATCCACCAAACCATCATCGGAACCGTCGGCCGCACGCCGCTCGTCAAACTCAACCGCATCGCCGCCGGCGCCCCGGCCACCATCCTGCTCAAAGGCGAGTTCAACAACCCGCTCGGCAGCGTGAAGGACCGCATCGGCACAGCCATGATCGAGGCCGCCGAGAAGGACGGCACGCTCAAGCCCGGCACCACCATCATCGAGCCCACCAGCGGAAACACCGGTATCGCGCTCGCCTTTGTCGCCGCCGCGAAAGGCTACAAGCTCATCCTCACCATGCCCGAAAGCATGAGCCTCGAGCGCCGCACGCTCCTCGCCCTCCTCGGCGCCAAACTCGTCCTCACCCCAGCCACCGAGGGCATGAAAGGCGCCATCGCCAAGGCCGTGGCACTCCAAGAAGAAACCCCGAACTCCTGGATCCCGCAGCAATTCAACAACCCCGCCAACCCCGCCGTCCACCGCCGCACCACGGCCGAGGAAATCTGGGAAGACACCGATGGCGCTGCCGACATTATCGTTTCCGCCGTCGGCACCGGCGGCACCATCACCGGCGTGGCGGAAGTCATCAAATCGCGGAAAGCCTCGTTCCAAGCCATCGCCGTCGAACCCGCCGATTCGCCTGTCATCACGCAAACCCGCAATGGCGAACCCTTGAAGCCCGGCCCCCACAAAATCCAAGGCACCGGGGCCGGCTTCGTGCCGAAAAACCTCAACCTCGAAATCGTGGACGATGTCATCCGCGTCACGAATGACGACGCCATCCAAACCGCCCGCCGCCTTGCCGCCGAAGAAGGCATCCTCGCCGGCATTTCCACCGGGGCGAATGTCTGGGCGGCCCTGCAAGTCGCATCGCGCCCCGAGAACAAGGGGAAAACCATCGTCACGATTGGCTGCAGCACCGGCGAGCGCTACCTCAGCACCGCCCTCGCCGACGCCGCCCGTGATGCCGCGAAAAACTGATGCCTTGAGATGCCCCTCGACAACGAGACAAACGCCAAAATGCCCTCGTTCCGCGAAGCGCTGGCATTTTGGCTGAAGCTCGGGCTCATCAGTTTCGGCGGGCCGGCGGCGCAGGTTGCCGCCATGCACCGCGAACTCGTCGAAACCAAGCGCTGGATCGACGGGCGCCATTTTCTCAATGGGCTGAACTTTTGCATGCTTCTGCCCGGCCCCGAGGCGACACAACTCGCCACCTACCTCGGCTGGCGGCTCCACGGCGCGAAAGGAGGAATCGCCGCCGGGGCGCTATTTGTGCTGCCCTCGGCGCTCATTCTTTTCGCGCTGAGCTGGCTCTACATCGCCGGCAGCGAGATTCCGGCGGTCGGGGCGTTTTTTCAGGGGCTGCTCGGCGCGGTCATCGCACTGGTTCTTGATGCGATGCTCCGAGTTGGCGGGAAGGCGCTGCGCTCGCCAACGCTTCTCGGGCTCGCCGTGGCGGCTTTTGCGGCGATGCATTTTTTTGAGGTCGGCTTCGTGTTCATTGTGATTTTCGCGGCTCTTGTGGGTTTCATCGGGCATCAGTTTTTCCCAGGCCAATTCCCGCCGGGGAAAACCCATGGGCCGACCGGAACGGAAACCGCTGACATCAAACTTCCTCCCCTCCCCTCGCCCACTTGGCAGCGCAATGCGCGTGTGCTGGCCATTTGCCTGACGCTTTGGTGGCTGCCTGTTCTTGCGCTCGGGGTCTGTCTCGGCTGGCAGAGCACGCCGGCACAGCAGGGTTTGTTTTTCAGCAAGGCCGCGCTGGTGACCTTCGGCGGTGCCTACGCGGTGCTGCCGTATGTGGCACAGCAGGCGGTGGAAAATTTCCAGTGGCTCTCGAACCTCCAAATGATGGACGGTCTCGCACTCGCCGAGACCACGCCGGGCCCCTTGGTGATGGTGCTGCAATTCGTCGGCTTCGTGGGCGGATGGCAAAATCCCGGCTCCCTTTCGCCATGGGTGGCGGCACTGCTTGGCTCGGCCATCACGACCTGGGTGACTTTTCTGCCGAGCTTCCTGTTTGTGTTTCTGGGTGCGCCGTGGATCGAAAAACTCAGTGCCCTTCCCAAATTGTCATCGGCTCTTTCGGCCATCACCGCCTGTATCGCCGGCGTGATCCTGAATCTCTTTGCCACGTTCGCCGAGGCCGCGCTTTTGCCGGAGGAAGGCGGCTTCGACTGGTTTGTTTTGGTGGTGGCCATTCTCTCGTTTGTCACCCTGCGAAAATTCCATCTCCCCATCGTGGCACTGATCGCCGCCGCCGGCTTGGCGGGCTTGGCGCGGGACTGGATTTTTTCGTAGCGCAGGCGTCCCGCCTGCCCTACTTTTGAGACAAACAAAAACCCACCCGGCGCGGGGCGCGGGGTGGGTTTGTTTGAGAGTGGCTGGTTTTTAGTTCGCCGAGGCGGGGATGACATTCACGCGGCGGCCGTTTTTGTCGAATTTGACATGGCCGTCGATGAGGGACCAGATGGTGTAGTCGCGGCCGAGGCCGACATTTTGGCCGGGGACGAACTTAGTGCCACGCTGGCGGAGGATGATGTTGCCGGGTTCGACGGATTCGCCGCCGAATTTTTTCACGCCGAGGCGCTTTGAAATGCTGTCGCGTCCGTTTTTGACGCTGCCTTGTCCTTTTTTATGGGCCATGGGTTTTTACTTGGTTGGAATGGATTCGATTTTCAGCCGGGTGAGCTGGCGGCGGTGGCCGACGGTGCGGTGATAGCCTTTGCGGCGGCGGAATTTGAAAGCGATGACTTTGTCGTCCTTGAATTGCTCGACGACCTTGGCGGCGACTTTCGCGCCGTTGACGAACGGGGTGCCGATTTTGGTTTTCGTGCCGTCGGAGACGAGGAGGACTTCGGCGAGGGAGATGTCGGCGCCGACTTCGGCGTCGAGCTTTTCGACATCAATCTCGGAGCCGGATTCGACGCGGTATTGTTTTCCGCCGGTTTGGATGACTGCGTATGCCATAGGATTCGGTTGTTGAGCGGGTCGGGGAGAATCGTCGAACCCGCGATAACCGCAAGCCTAAAAATCGAAGAAGATTTTTGCCGGCAAGGCCGGCTTGGCGGGAGGTTGTGCTTGCCGGAGTTTGAAATCATGCCACCTTTTTCAAAGTGCGCATTCTTCCCGGCGATCCCAACAAAAAGAGCCTGAAAGAACGCGGCCTGACCTTCGAAATGATTTTGGAAGCGATAGAGCGCGGCGGATTGCTGGATGTGCTGCCGGACACGGCGCATCCGGGCCAAGTCGTTCTGGCCGTGAATATCGGCGGTTACGTCCACGCCGTGCCCTGTGAGTTTCGCGGCGCGGACCTTCGCATAATCACCGCTTTTCCCTCACGCAAACTCCACAAAATCTACCAGCCATGAAATACAACGTGAAAAAATCCCTGAGCGTTCCGCTCGATGAAGAAGAGCGGAGAATCGAAGCGGCCCTACCGACAAAACCGGCCCACGCGAAACCGAAGCAAATGGCCGCCATTCGCCAGGCAGCGACCGATGCGCTCCAGTCGATGCGGGGAGGGAGTCGTCCGGGAGCCGGCCGCAAGCCGAGGGCGCACATTCGCACCACTCTGCTGCTCGCACCCGAGGTGCGCGACAAACTCGAGCGGCTCGCCAATCTACACGGCAACATGAGTCTCGCGGCCGAAGCGGTCATCCGACACGCCAAGGTCGCGTGATTCGGGTTTGGGCCGATTTCCAAACGTGGCAGGCGGGACGCCTGCCCTACTTTTCATCAGGCCTAAAAATCGAAGGCGGCGAGGGCGGAGGGGGGAAGGGATTTTTGGCGGTGGGAAATTTCGAGGAGGATGCGGGTGTGCCGGGAGAGGATGGCGGCGTTCGTGCGGGCGGCTTCGCCTTCGGGCGGCGAGGGGTGGTTCAGGATGATGCCGGGGCAATGGAGTCCGCGGGCTTTGATGGATTCCAGTGTGAGCAACGTGTGGTTCAGGCAGCCGAGGCGGTTCGGGACGACGACGATGACGGGCAGGGCGAGGAGCGCGGCGAGGTCTGCGAGGGTTTTTGTTTCGGTGACGGGGACGAGCCAACCGCCGGCGCCTTCGACAAGGAGCGAGGGGTGTTTCGAGGAGAGGCTGTGGAACCAATGGCGGAGTGGCTCGAGGGAGAGGGTGCGTTTTTCGGCGGCGGCGGCGGCAAGGGGGGCGGCGGGGGTGTGGAGCCAGACGGGGTTGGTTTCGTCGAGGGAGAGGGTGTGGTCCGAGGCGGCGGCGAGGATTTCCACATCGTCGCGCGGGCCGCAACAGAAGGGCTTCAGGGCGATGGTGGGGTTTCCAGCGGCGCGGAGGGCGCAGGTGAGGAGGGCGGTGGCGAAGGTTTTTCCGATTTCGGTGTCGGTGCCGGTGATGAAGGTGTTCAAGATTTCAAGGAAAGGTTTTTTTGAAACAAACGATTGCTTTTAAACAGTGAACATAAAATTAGTCGTTCATAGTTTTAAAAACGCAAAACGGATTCGTCTTAGAGTATTTTTGCGGTGATCTGAGGAATTTTAAGTGAATCAAATTTTTGTAAGAAAAAAAGTGCGCAGCCAAAAAATTTCGCGCTCTATCACGCTGATGCTCACCTTCCTTTCGTTTCTAAGTCATGTAAAAACTTATCAGTAATTTTTTAATTTTTCCAAGGACGATAAGGTTTTCTCAAACCCAGAGGCGGCGGTCCAGGGTGCTGTAGTGGATGGCTTCGCCGATGTGGTTCGATTCGATGGACGGAGATCCGGCGGGGCGGGTGCGGTGGGCGATTATGTTTGGCGGGCATGGGGTCCATGGGCGGGGACCGGGGCGCGGGGATTTACCTGGCGTCGCTGCTGTTTTCGGGCGCGGCGGCGCTGTGGCTGGTGTTTTGTTCGTATGCGGGGACGGTGCACTACGGTCCGGAGCATGTGGCGAAGGATTGGGGCGTTGCGATGGATGGCTATGCGCTGATGGCCGAGGAACTCGTCGGGGACTGGGTGGCTTTGTGGATCCGGATCGCCGTGCTGGTGGATTTCACGGCGACGAACCGGCACGGGGCGCCGGCAAGGGCGGCGTGCGTGGTTTTCGGCTGCGCGGTCTTTGCGGTGGCATGTGGGATGTTAGTTCCCGCCGGCGGGCGATTCGATACGCTGTTTGTGGTGGCGACGGCGCAGGCACTGCTGCTGGTGCTGGTTTACACGGCGCTCGCGCTCTGGGCGTTGAAACTCATGGCTTCGGCTCCGCGCAAGCAGCCTTTTTGGAGGTGGGTGGTTTTTCCGGCGGCGGCGGTGGTGCCGGGGCTGGCGCTTTATGGGACCTTCGTGCCGTTCCCGGGTTTCCCAGAGCGCTATGGATTGTTTGCCGGGTTTGCGGCGCTGGGCTTGGTCGCGGCGTGGCTGGCGGTTTTGAGGATGCGGGGGGGGTGACGGCGCTTAGTGGCTGAAGCTTGGGTCTCGCCCGGAGGGCCGACTCTCGGGGTTTCGTTCGGCGCGCCTCAGCGCGTGGTGCTTTTGTCGAGGGCGCTGTGGGCGGCGCCGAGGAGGGCGGCTTCTTCGTTGAGAATCACCAAGACGGGGGTGTTTTCCATCAGGCTGCTGAGGCGGCCTTTGTCGTTGAAGGCGTGGAGGAATGCGACGGATTGGATGTGGGAAAGCAGTTTGGCGGGGATGCCGCCGCCGAGGAAGACGCCGCCGGTGGCCATGGTTTTCAGGGCCATGTTCGAGGCTTCGGCGCCGAGGCAGTTGACGAAGATGTCGAGCGTCTTCGCGCACATGGGGCACTCGCCGGAGTCGGCGAAGCGGGAGATGGCGGCGCCGGCGTTGCCTTGGGCGATGGCTTCGGCCACGGCGGGGAGTTCCTTGCCGCGGCCGGTGTCGCGGAGGAATTTGTAGATGTTTTCGATGCCCATGCCGGAGGCGACGCGCTCGGCGCTCACATGGCCGTATTGCTTGATGAGGTATTCGAGGAGGGCGATCTCGAGTTCGTTGCGGGGGGCGAAGTCGGTGTGGCCGCCTTCGCAGGCCCAGACATGGTGGCGGTGGCCGTCCCAGAAGAGGCCGGCCTGCCCGAGGCCGGTGCCGGGTGAGACGACGCAGCGGTTCCCGGTGGCGCCGGTGGCCCCGCGTTGGACGACGGCAAAATCGTCGGCGGCGAGGTGGGCGATGCCGTAGGCGTTCGCGGCCAGGTCGTTCAGGACATTGACGAATGGGATGGAAAACTCGGCGGAGATCTCGGCGGCATCGACGCCCCAGGTGAGGTTGGTGGGCTTGGCGCGGCCGTTCGAGACGACGCCGGGGATGCCGAAGCCTGCGGCGAGGATGGGCTGGGTTTC
>JAGWWS010000045.1 GCA_018970255.1 Verrucomicrobiota bacterium
GTGTTGGCGGCGAGGCGAGTGCCGGCCTTGGCGAAATGCGCTGAGAGCGCCATGCCTCCTGCGAGCAACCCCCCGGCGACTTCAAAGGCGGGATGGGCATCACCGATCGCTGCAACGGCCAGGGCCGCTGCTCCGACCGGGCGGATGAAGGTGTGGACCGAATCCCACGCGGTATCCACCCACGGAATTTTATCGGCGAGGAATTCCACAAGAAACAGCGCGCCCGAGATGGCGAGGATGGCGGGGGAGCCAAGAACCTCGAGGCCTGCGAGTGCGGGCGGAAATGAAACCCAATCGAAACGCGCCGCCAGGCCAGTGATGAATACCGTGAGGTAAAGATTCACTCCCGCGAGAGCTCCAAGGCTCACTGCGGCGGCCAGCGTTTTGAGGAGTTCCATGGCGCGAGTATTCGCCGCCGGGCGGCGTTGTCACGCAGGATTGGGACCGCAGGTGGGGAGGGTCAGGCCGTTTCCAACTCGCGTTTCAGGACGTGCACTTTGTCCGAGAGGAGCGAAAGGTCGGTGAACGGCGCGATGCTTTGCACCACGGCTTTGCGAGTGCCGTGCTCGGAGGGAAGTTCGACTTCCGACCCCGCGGCGGCGCCGAGGAGCGCCTGACCGATTCCAGCCTTGTAGGAGACGATGCCGAGCTCAGGCGCGCTGTCCCAAGCGCCGAGAATGCTAAAGGTCTCGGTGGTGCCATCGGAGTGGCGGATGGTGACGACGGTGCCGATCGAGACTTGGGCGGTGTTCGGCGTTTCGAAGCTGGTGCCGCGGGCATGGTGGAGGTCTTGCTCCATCTCCACCTTGCGGCGCTGGAGGACACGCTGATGTTCCTTTGCGGCTTTGAATCCGGCGTTTTCACGGAGGTCGCCCTGTTCCTTGGCAATGTTGATGTCGCGCAGGTTTTGGGGAATCTCGCGGGTGATGAGGTGGTCGAACTCGGCTTTGCGTTTTTCCAAGCTGGCCCAGGAGACGATGAGTGATTCGGATGCCTCGCCGTCTTCATCCGAAACTTTGCCGGAGATCATGCTTTGGGTCTCGGGGTAGAGCTTCACGATGCGTGCCATGAGCGAGCGCTTCGAGAGATCCTCGATGGCCGGGGTGAGCATGAGCTTGCGCATGGAGTCGCGGACCACATCGCGCTCGGCACCGGCGAGGAGGTCGCCGATGAGTTCCTGGTCGTCGATGAGAAGATCCTTGAGGCGCGAGGTGCGTTTCTCGGCGAGGAGGTCGGCCTCGAGGGCGCTGAAGACGGCGGCGAGGAGTTCGGCGTTGAAGAGGGCCGGGAAGCGTTTATCGCGCTCCTTGCAAAGCCAAATGAGGAGTTCGGATGAGGTGGCGCGTTCGCTGATCCAGCGCTGGAGGACGGATTGGAAGCGATCCTTCTGACCGCGGCGTTCGAAGAGGCGGCAGACGTCGGCAATGAGACGACCGCCCGCATCACGCAGGAGGCGCAGGGCTTTGTCCTGCCAGTTTTCGGGGAACGCGGTGTCGAGGACTTCAAGGACTTCGCGTTGGCGCGCGCCGGGTATGTTGTTGAAAATTTCGGCGAGGCGGGCGGATTCGGCTGCGAGAATTTCCGCGATGGATGGGGTGGCGGCGGCTTCTTTCAAGGCGGGGAAGCGTGCGGCGATCTCGTCGCGGGCGGCGAGGAGTTCGATCGCCTGGGCCGGATTGAGGCGCGAGAGGCGCTGGGCGGTTTCGCCGATTTGGGTCAGAAGCGCGGCGACCTCGGTTTGTTTGCCTGCAAGTTCGTCGAGGGATTTGCAAATGCGGTCGAGAGCGAGGAGTTGGTCCTTCGGATGGCGGGCTTCACCGAAGGCCGCAATGATGCCGGTGCCGGAATCGACCGGTGCCTCGAGAAGAACACAAGGGTCGGTTTTTTTGACGGGAATTTTGAAGTGGCCGTCGGACTTAATTTTCTTGCGGGCGGAATCCCACCAGCGCTTGAAGGCGGCGGCGTCCATCGCCGGCGCCAGAGTGGCGGCGATTTGGTCTGCGGTGGCTTTCCCACCGAGGTCGGAGAGGATCGAGCGCACGAGGCCGACGGGATCGGAAGAGGCGGATTTGCGAACGGATTCGGGGTCGTTATTGACGCGGGCGAGGATGTGCTCGGCAGGAATGGGCGTGAGGGTCTCCGCGGCGTAGGCGGTCTGCATGGGGTGGCCTTTGCGGCCTTTGAAATCAATCAGGACCTGGCCGCCGGAGAGATTCCACTCCGCGACGCGTCCGAAACCCCAGCTTTTGTGGCTGCAGAAGGTTCCGGGCGCGAGGCGGTCGATTTGGGCGGCGATTTTCTTGTCAATGGTTCCGGTTTCTACGGCTTGTTGGAGTTCTTCGTGCATCGAAGGGGGTTTTTCCCAGAAGGCTCCCCGGCATGCAAGGGGCAAGAAGTCACGGGGCGTGGGAAATTGCCTTGCCGGGCAGCGGCGGCTGGACATTGTCTGCGGGCCATGGCTGACACGGATGAAATGGTTCTGGTGGTGAAGAGGGAGTTTTTCGATGCGCTGGGGAGCTTCCAGGGCCTCTGCCCGCGCGTGGGCGACTACCTGCCTGCGTTCCTGCGGCGGGAGAACAATTTTTTCGCGCCGCGGCCGGCGGCGGAAAACGACCCCTCGCTCAAACAGATCATCCCTTATGCGGTGTTCCTGCACGGCGGCAAAATCCTGCACTACCGCCGCGGCTCGAAATCCGGCGAGAAGCGGCTCGTGGCCAAGCGCTCCGTGGGCATCGGGGGCCATGTGAACGACACGGACGAAAACACTGCGCATTTCGACAGCCCCGCCTACCACAACGCGGTGCGGCGCGAGATCGCGGAGGAATTGCGGTTGGGCGGCGGGTTCAGCGAGCGGGCGGTGGCGTTGATCAACGACGACTCGACCGAGGTCGGCCGCGTGCACCTCGGCGTGGTGCATTTGGTGGAACTCGAGTCCGCCGATGTGGCGCCGGGCGAGGCGGCGATCGCCGAGCTGGGCTTTTCGAAGCCGGAGGAATTGCTGGCCGGCCGGGACGAATTCGAAACCTGGTCGCAAATCGTGCTCGACGGGTTCGGTGGCCTGCTCGCCGGGCGCTGACCTGGGGCAAGACCCGCGTTGACAGGGGACGATATCGACTTAGCCTTTCCACCGATTCGCATGCCGGACGACTTTTCCGCTCCCAACGGGCGCTTCGTTTCCCACTCCCCCGGGCACTGGCCTTCCGTGCCATCGGCGGACTGGAACGATTGGCGCTGGCAACTCAAGAACCGCATCACCTCGCTCGATGGCTTGGAGCAACGCATCCGCCTCACGCGCGAGGAACGCGCCGGCGTTTTGCTCGCAGGCTCGAAGCTGGCGATGTCGATCACGCCGCATTTTTTCAATTTGATCAACCCCGAGGACCCGGGTTGCCCAATCCGGCGGCAGGTGGTTCCGAGGATCGAGGAGAGCCAGGATTCGCCACACGACATGGCGGACCCCTGCGGCGAGGACTCCTCCATGCCCGTGCCCGGGTTGGTGCACCGCTATCCCGACCGGGTGCTGTTTTTGGTGACAGACCGCTGTGCGGCGTATTGCCGGTATTGCACGCGGAGCCGCGTGGTGAGCGGTGCGGGCGAGCAGGAGTTGGTGACGGATTTCGAAGAGGCTTTCCGCTACCTCGAAAAACACACCGAGGTGCGCGATGTGCTCCTCTCCGGCGGCGATGCACTGCTTTTTTCCGATGCCAAGCTGGATGCGGTGCTCACGCGCTTGCGGGCGATCCCGCATATCGAATTTTTGCGGATCGGCACGCGCATCCCGATTTTCCTGCCGCAGCGGATTACGCCCGGGCTTTGCGCCGTTTTGAAAAAGCACCACCCGCTGTGGATGAGCGTGCATGCGAACCATCCGCGCGAGTTGACCACCGAGGTGCGGGCGGCGCTGGGGATGCTGGCCGATGCGGGGATTCCGCTCGGCAACCAAAGCGTGCTGCTCGCCGGGGTGAACGACAATGCGGCGACGATGCGGGATTTGGTCCACAAACTGCTGCTCTGCCGGGTGAGGCCCTACTACCTCTACCAATGCGACCTGATCCGCGGCTCCTCACACCTGCGCACTCCCGTGGCGCGCGGCATAGAAATCATCGAATCGCTGAGGGGCTTCACGAGCGGGTATGCGGTGCCGCAGTTCGTGATCGATGCGCCCGGCGGAGGCGGCAAGGTGCCGCTGAACCCCGGCTATGTGCTTTACCACGATGCGGAGAAGATCGTGATCCGCAACTTCGAGGGGCGCGTGTTCGAATATCCCGAGGTCCAGCCAGCGGTTGCGGCGAACCACCATGAAGCGGAACTGGCGAGGGTTTGAATCCGTGAAAAGGAGGGCATTTTTTTGGCGGGCGGCGGCGGTTTTTGTTTTGCTCGGCTTCCTGGGAGGCTGCCGCAAGCCGGCCACTGAGGCGCCCGCTCCGGAACCGCCGCCTTCTTCGGGCGCGCCCGTGGATGTGGGGGTTTTCCTGCCGCTGAAGGGACATGCCCAAGCCAGCGGAGATGCGGTTTTGAACGGACTCGTGATGGCGGCCGAGGAGTCCAATGCCGCTGGCGGCGTGCTGGGTCGGCCGATCCGTTTGGTGGTTCGCGATACGCGTTCCGAACCCGACCGTGCGCAAAAAGCCGTCCGCGACCTCGTCACCCAAGATAAAGTGGTGGCATTGATCGGCGGGCTTTCCGCTGGCTCAGCGGAAGCTGCGGCGGTGGCGGATGAGTTGGGGATGCCGTTGCTGGCGCTGGGATCGACCATGCCCGGAATCCCCTCGCGCGAGCCATGGGTTTTCCGGCTCTGCTATGCGGATGCGTTTTCGGGGCGGGTGATGGCGAAGTTCGCCGGGTCGCTCAATGCCATGCGGGCGCTGATCCTTTATGATTCCTCGAGCGATTATGCAAAGACGCTCGCGCTGGCATTCGGGCGGCAATTCAAAAACCGCAAGGGCGCCGGGGTGGCGCTCGAAACCTACACGCCGGACCTTGCGGGGCTCGATGCCAAGCTCGGGGAGGTGAAGCGCAAGAGCCCTGATATCGTTTACCTGCCGGCGCCGGTGGGCGAGGCGGTGGAAATTTTGAAACGCGCCAGGCAAGCCGGGATCACCGTGCCCTTCCTCGGCACCGCCTCGTGGGACAGCCCCGAATTCCTAGAAGCCGCCGGGGAGGCGGCGCATGGCTGCTACATTCCCGGGCGCTTCCACGCCGGGGGCGCGGATGAAGCGGGGAAGAATTTTGATTCGAATTATTCGATGCGGCACAACAAGCCTGCGGCTGGATTGGCGGCCCTGGGGTTCGATGCGGTGGTCCTGCTGCGGAATGCGATCTCCCGGGCGGGTGCGACGGACTCCGCCGCCCTGCGCAAGGCGCTGGCGGAAACATCGCAGTTCCCCGGAATCACGGGTCCAATCACGATCGACCCCGAGATGGCGGTCACCAAGCCGGTGCCGGTTTTGAAAATCGAAGGCGGGCGGCTGGTGTTTATAGAGGAATTGCGGCCCTGATCAGAGTTCTTTCTCGAGCCGCTCGGCGAGCCATTGTTTGACCATGCTCTGGTAGTTCAGGTAGCGCGAGCGCGCGAGGCGCTTGATTCGCGCGAGCATGCGGGGGTCGAAGCGGAGCGTGACGGTGGTCGATTCGCGGTTGTCGGCCTTGAGCAGCGAGGCGTCCATCAATGCCGGGTCGATCGTGTGTTGCGCCCAGAAATCCATCTCGGCCTGCGGCGAGGCGAAGGGCGGAATGTCGCTCCAGCGTTTCAGGGTTCGCATGTCAGGCGGCGGACTCGGCGCTTTTGCGCTCCAGAAAGAGTTCCTCCTCGGGCGTAGCCTTCCGCGAGAAGACGACGCGGTGCGTTTTGCCGTCCGTGCGGAAGACCGAAAACAGCGCGGGGCCGGAGACGGCGCGGCCGAGGTTGAAATAGCGGGCTTCGTTGCCGGGGAGTTCGTCGGGGTCCGGCATGATGCGGAGGCTGAAAGGGTCTTCGAACGACTCTTCGATCTCCTTGCAGGGCGCGCCGGGGCCGCCTTGGAACGGGCCTGTCCAGTCGAACTCCATCAGCCGGCTTTCGGGCGCTGGATGAGTTCGATTTCGTAGCCCTCCGGCGCATCGACGAAGGCAATCACCGAGCCGCTGGAGGATTTGTGCGGCCCGTCGCTGAGGGGATAGCCCAGCGAGGCAGCATGGCGCGCGAAGGCGTCCATGTCGTCGACTTCGAAGGCGAGGTGTGTGAGGTCCGGGCCGACCACCACGGGGCCGCTGGCGTCGTATTTGCAGATTTCGATGAGTTCCTCGCTTTGCGGGGCCTTGAAGAAGACAAGCTGGGAGCCGCGGCCGCTCGTGTGGCGGTGGCTCTCCTCGAGCCCGAGGACATCGCGGTAGAAGGCGGTGGTTTTATCGAGGTCCGCCACGCGGTAGCGGGTATGCAGTAGTTTTTTGACCATGGTGTTCAATTTGTTTTTTGCTTCGGGAAAAACTTCTCGAGCGCGGGTTCCTTGCGCCAGGGGACGAAGGCGGGGTCTTTGAGGAGTTGGTTGAATGTTTTGAGGGGCGTCACGCTGCGGGCTTGCGCGACAAGTTCTGCCGCCTTGTTTGGATCGCCGAGTCGCGCGGCCACATAGGCAGCGCAAAGCAGCGACTGCACATCGGTGCCAGTCGGTGCCGATTGAGCAAGTTCGGAGTCCTGCAATTGCTCCAGTTTCACGAGTTCCTTGGCGAGGTTCACCGACATGATGCTGTCGGATTGCCCAAGGCGGTTGGACGCGGATTCGAGCAGTTCCAAAGCCTCCTCATTTCGTTTTTCAAATCGACGCAGAGTGGCGAGTTCGAAGAAGGGCCGGGCATTCGAGGCATCGGCCGCGATGGATTGCTGCAGCAGGGATTCAATCCGAATGCGCGGGTTGCCCATCGCTTTGTGCTGTGGATTTGTCGCGAGCTTTGCCTCGATGATGGCCTGGAGCATGAGGGCATCGGAAACCGACTCGTTACGCTCAATCGAAAGCTTCACGCAACGCTCCGCCAACGGGATGTCCTCATCGAGCAAGGCGGCATTGCCAACGATCACCGCCAGCGAGGAGATAGGCGCTCTTTGGTCGAGGAGATTGGAAAGGGCATTCTTGGCTTCCGGAACCATTCCATTTTGCAGATTCACCAATGCGGTCTCGAACTCGCGAAGTTGGAACTCGGTGGGTTTGTCACTCGTGACGGAAATCTTTTCGAGTTCCACGGTCTGCGCCGCAGATCGACCAAAATGCCGTCCCAACGCAAAAAAAAGAGCTCCCGAAACGATGGAGGAAATCACGCTAATAAAAACCACCGTCCGCAAACGGAATTCCAAGGCCTTGCCCTTGCTTTTTCCACTTCGACCGCTTCGCGATCTTCTGGATTTGGAACCCACTCTTTCGTCCGCTGGAGCCTGATTTCGGACCGGCTGACTTTTGCTATTTGGGTCGTCGTCGCTTTCCTGGAAAGGGGTTTTCCCGGAAGGAATCATTCGATCGCGCTCTAACAAGTCAGAGGAAGCCGCCTCACTGATTTTCTGGTCAGACCTGGAACCAAACCCCCGCGGCCGGATTTCGGCTTTCCTCTGTTCCCCATCGGCTTGTTCATCCTCCTGCACGGAAAAAAGCCTACCCTGCCGTGAATGTAGCCGACAAGAAACTACGGTCTTTGCTTGCCGCAAAGCTGAGCGTGGTGTTTTTTCAAAACTCTCGAATGGAAGGGTGGCTGAGTCCGGTTTAAGGCACTCGACTCGAAATCGAGCGACCCCAAAAGGGTCCGCGGGTTCGAATCCCGCCCCTTCCGCCATTTCATCCACCGGCTAGGGAGTGTTTTTCGTTTTCCTAGCTGAGGCGGGGGAATATGTTTCACGGCTCCACTGTGCCTTCAAAAAAACCTGCTGCCAAAAAGTCCGCTCCGGAACCTCAGCCTCCTTCACCTGAAAACCGCATCGCCCGCACATTGTCCTGGTGCGGCTTCGCGGCCATTCTTCTGACCTGCATCGGGTATGTTCTCTTTCACGCCTACCTGATTGACCAAGTGACGGCTCGACTCTGTCGCGAGATGGACGGTCCGAATGCCAAGCCCACAGAGGTCCTCCCCGTCCCGCTGCTCGAAATCGCCTTCGACGGCTATGTCTGGAACCGCCATGCGGAAAAACTTTTCGAGAACGGCCAATGGCGCGTGCGCTTCACCGACATGGACAACGCCCCCGATGGCCGCGAGGTCCACTGGAGTTCGGGGTTCGCCTGGTATCTGCGCGGGTTGGGCGAGGTTTACCGCCACTTCACCGGGGACACGCTCCGGAACAGCATTTTCCGGATGTCGATTTGGGCAAACCCGATCCTGCTCGTAGTGGCGCTGGCGCTTTTCTCCACGCTCTCGGCGCGGCGCTTCGGCCCGCTGTGCGGCTCCGTGCTCGCGATCGGGATGATTTCCACGGCGTCATTCTACGAGGGCTTCCTGCCCGCCTACCCGGACCACCACGGCATCACAGCCTTTGCATTGATGGGGCTGATCTTCGGCATCGCATGGGCGGGCGCGGGTTGGGTCCAAAAACCGGATGCCGGCGCCTTCCTGCCGCCGCGCTCTTTGAAGCAAGCGCGGCACGGCATGGTCTTCTCGGCCGTTTGCGGCGCGGCGGGTTTTTGGATCAGCGCCTTTTCGACCGCAATGGTGCTGACTGGCATCGGCCTGGCGGCCGTTGTGACGACAGCCATCTTCCGCAAGGCGGCCGAAAAATCCGGCTGCACCTTCGAGGTTTCGCTCTGGCGCACATGGGCCATCTGGGGGACCGGCGCGTCGCTGTTCCTGTATTGCCTCGAATATTTTCCGAACCACCTCGGAATGCGCCTCGAGGTGAACCACCCGCTCTATTCGCTCGCGTGGCTGGGCGGCGGCTGGATCATCGCCACGGTTTGTGGGTGGATCGTCGCCGAACGCGGGACTCCGTTCCCTTTCCTGAAGCTCGTTTTGCCGCTGGCGGCCTGCGCCGTGCTGCCCGCCACGATCCTCCTTGGCGGCCCCGCGGTTTACATTCCCGGCGACCCGTTCATGGCGGGGCTTTGGAAAAACATCGCCGAACTCCTCCCGCTCCTTACCCGCATCCAGATGGGCGCGATTTCGTGGAGGGTGGCGTTCGGCTACTTCCCGGTTTTCATCCTGCTCGCCATCACGCTCTCATTTTTCCGCCGGGTGGACGGCGGGTCCAAGGCGGTGCTGGTTTTCCTCTGCATCCCGATCGTGATGATCACCGGTATGCAATTCTACCAGGTCCGCTGGGGAATGCTGAACGGCCCGCTCTACATCGCGCTTGCCGGCCTCGTGGTCCCGCAACTCTGGCGCCTCATCCCAAGTGCACCCGGACCGCGCGCGGTTGGAGCTCTGGCGCTCTGCGCCTGCATCTACCTTTTTTCAGCCGACACGGTCCGCGGCATGCTCATCCCTTTCTGGAAGCAGTATTCCAGTAAGCAAACGATCGAGGTCGGGTCCGGCCAATTGCTCGCCCTGCTCCACCGCGACATGGCGAAGAAATTCCTCGAAAATGCGAACGGCCGCCCGATCACGATGCTCAGCAGCCCGAACAGCTCCTGCCTGCTCTCGACCTTCGGCGGCTTCAAAACCATCGGAACGCTGTATTGGGAAAATGTGGACGGCCTGAAGTCCGCGGCGAACGCCTTGAACGCGCAATCCGAGGACGAGGCGCTCGCGCTGCTGCAAAAACACGGCGTAACGCATGTCTCGCTCATGCCCTGGGAAAACTTCATCGAGCCCTATTTCAAAATCATCTATCCGAACCCCGTCCCCGGAAAATCGGTGGAAAACTCTTGGGGCCAGCGCGCGCTTTTCCGCAAGGAATTCCCCCGTTGGGCGCGGCCGATCCCCTACCCCCCCAACTTTCTTACGAACGCGCTGAAACAAAATGTCGTGATGCTCGAAATCGTCCCCAATCAAACGCCCGAGGAGTTCGATTTCCACCTCGCCCGCTTCCAGCGCATCTCCGAGGGCAACCCTGTGGCCGCGGAAATCCTGCTCAAAGGCGTGCTCGAGCGCGCCCCCGATGCCTCCGCCGTCAGGTTGGAGCTCGCCGAACTCTATTGCGACCAACGCCGCTTTGATGAATCCCGCGACCAAATCCTCGCGGCTCTAAACGGCTTGCCACCCGAATCCCGCGCTCAGACCGCCCGCAACTACGCCCAGCTCCTTCAATCCCGCGGAGCCAACACCCAAGCCGAAGCCATTCTTCAATCTGCTCAATAAAACCGGATGGAATCTTCCGAATTTCTTGCTCGGATAATTTAGCTCATTTGTTGAGGAATTCCTGCAAGGAACTCATTGTTTTCCAATCATGCCAAGCATGCTGCGTAAAATTTCATGGATTTTTTAACTTGCCTCAATACGTGAAGCTCGAAATATTTCACATATGAACATCACTTTGTCTGTCCCAGAGGAGGTTGCAGCTCAGGCCAAGTTGGTGGCTGCCAGGAAGGGGGAATCGCTTTCTTCTTGGTTTCGACAACAGGTGGCCCGCGAAACCGAGGAGATGGAGCTCGGGCGCCTCTCCGCCATTGATCCCGCGACTGCGGCGGCAGTAGGCTGCGCTCTGCCTTTGGAAGAGCACTGGAACGATCCGCGCTGGCGGGTTTTGGCGGAAAAACACCTGCGGTGAAGGTTCTTTTCGATGCCAATGTGGTGATGGATGTTTTGCTGAAGCGCCCCGGTTTTGCGCAGTCGGCGCTGGCGATTGCCAAAGTGACGGAACCGTGGTTATCCACGCTCTCGCTTGCAAACATCCTCTACATCGTCGGGCGCTCAAAAGCCGGGCGCATCGAAGGCCCGCTTGCCTACATGCGCTCAAAATTCCACCTCGCCGCACTGACTCCTTCGAGTATTGGCACGGCTGCGGAGCTGGGCTGGGAGGATTTCGAAGACGCTCTGCAAGTGGCCTTGGCGCAGGAAAACGGGATCCCACTTTTGGCGACGCGGAACTTGGACCACTTCCGATCCAGCCGCCTCGTGGAGATTGTCTCAGTGGAGGAGGTCGTCCGACGCTGCGGCAGCTAAACCTCGAAGACGAAATGATTCCCAAAAAAATAAAACGAGATGCCTGAAGTTTCCATCATCATGCCGTGCCTCAACGAGGCCGAGACGCTCGCCGATTGCATCGCCGCCGCACAACGCGGTCTCGCCGCCGCCGCTGTCGATGGCGAAATCGTGGTGGCGGACAACGGCAGCACCGACGGCTCCCAGGAAATCGCCCGCCAGCTCGGCGCCCGCGTGGTCGATGTCCCCGAAAAAGGCTACGGCAACGCCCTCCGCCACGGCATGGAGGCCGCCCGCGGGAAGTTCCTCGTCATGGGCGATTCGGACCGCAGTTACGACTTCGGCGAAATCAAACCCTTCATCGAAAAACTGCGCGCCGGCGCCGGGCTCGTCATGGGCTGCCGCATGCCCTCGGGCGGCGGGAAAATCATCCCCGGTGCCATGCCTTGGAAGCACCGCTGGATCGGCAACCCCGCCCTCACCTTCATCGGCCGACTCCTCTTCCGCTGCCCCGCCCACGATTTCCACTGCGGCCTCCGCGCCCTCACGAAGGACGCCTTCGAAAAAATGGACCTCCGCACCACCGGCATGGAATTCGCCAGCGAGATGGTCATCAAGGCCTCGCTGCGCGGCATCCGCATCGAGGAGGTCCCCATCACGCTCCACAAGGACGGCCGCTCACGCCCCCCTCACCTGCGCAGCTGGCGCGATGGATGGCGCCACCTCCGCTTCATGCTCCTTTTCTCGCCGCGCTGGCTCCTTCTCTACCCCGGCGCATTCCTGTTCCTCCTCGGTTCCGCGCTCTTCGGCCGCCTGCTCCTCGGCCCCATCACCGTCGGCGGAATCCATTTCGACCTGAACTCCCTCGACCTCTCCGGCTTCGTCGTCCTCTTCGGCTACCAAATGGTGCTTCTCGCCTGCTTCGTCCGCATCTTCGCCTACACGCACGGCTTCCTGCCGCCGAACCACATCCTCTCCCGCGCCTTCGGATTTTTCACATTGGAAAAAGGCCTGCTCGGCGGTCTGGCTCTCATCGTTTGTGGATTGGCGCTCATCGGGATCACGCTGGCCGACTGGGCCGCGCGCGGCTTCGGCGACCTCGACCCTCTGGCAAACACCCGCCCCGTCATCGCCGGCCGAACCATCATTTCCCTCGGCCTCCAAACCTTCTTGTTCAGCCTGGTCTTCAGCTACCTCGGCCTCGACGAAAAACCCGCAAAGAAATCCTAAAGGATGTATTTCCCCGTCCTGCTTTGGAGCCTTGTGATTTTCGCCTCGTTTTGGGGCTATGGCGAAACCCTGCGCCGCGCGCTGAAGCGCCCGGAATTCGACGACCTCGGCTGGGGTCTCACCGCCGCGTGGGGCATGGCGGTAACGCTCGCGATCGGCGGGTTCCTGATGATGCTCTCGCTGGCGAAAGCACCCGTCCTCACCGGCGTGGTGCTGCTCGGCGCGGCTTTCGCGTTTTACTTCATATCCGAGCGGTTGGCGAAATGGACTGCCCCCGCGAAAACCCAAAAAAAATCCAAATCCAAAAAGGTCAATTCCACAGGGGCGGAATCCCCTGCCTCCCAGCAAAGCACAGCCTCAGGCTACGCCACGGCGATTGCAAATATCCTGATTTGGGGACTCGCCGCATTGGCTTTTGCGTCATCGATAGCATGGCCGCACCACATCGATCCCAATGATGACTTGGTTTGTTACCTGATGCTGCCGGAAAAAATCCTGGCAACGGGCACCCTGATTGAACCTTTTAGCTTCCAGCGGGCTGGAACTTTTGGGGGCCAAGCGCTTTTGCAAGCCATGACAATGATTGTTGGCAATGAGACGAACGGGCATGTGCCGGACCGCGGGCTCGCGATTCTTTGCATCTTTGGCATTCTTGCAGGGGCGCTTAGGCAAGTTCGTTTGCCTTGCGCCATTCCCGCCTTCCTTTTGCTATTTTGCTTCTGGTTTGTCCCTGTTCCCCGCATCAGCACAAATGGAGCTATGACAGGCGGCTGCCTATTGATTGCACTTCTTGATGGAATCCAAAGGGTTCGATCCGCCAAGCCGGCTTTTGACTGGAAACTGTTCGTCCCCAGCGCACTGCTTTTCGCCGGCTCCTGCAGCATTCGACCCACTTATGCCGTGGTAATTGCCTGCATCTTTGTCGCACTCCTCATCGCATCGGTTCTTTTCAACAAAGATTGGATGGCGCGCTGGGTCGCAATCAAATCCCTAACAATCATCGGGCTTCTTGCCACGGCACTCCTTGTCCCCTTTATGGTTGTGCTTTATCAATCGAATGGCACCCCCGTGATCCCACCTTTCAGCGGTTTTGTTTCGAAAGCTTACCAAACCTACGACCATCCCGAGTTTTCCAAAAATTTCGACGCGCTTTTGGCTTTTCTCGCCGTTCCCAACAGCTTGGCGATTTTCGCACTACTTCTGCCTGTGTTGCTCTTTCCAGGCGCAAGGGACCGGTTCTGGATAATTGGCGGCATTTTGGCTGCTTGTGCGGTCATCGTCATTCGTTTCGGCGCTTTGGCCTATCTGGACCTTTACCGTTACATCTATCCGATTTTGGTTCCGGTTTTTTTGTGGTTCCTGGCATCCTCCTTAAGAACCGCATCGGCATCTTTGCACCCGGTTGGATTCCTGCAAAAACCCGCCACCATCACTGTGGTATCTATGATGGCCATGATGGGTTTCCTATGGCCGAACTTCAACCAAGCCTGGTTGGAATTGCGGATGCAAGCCCAGTCCCTGCCCGCCCAGTTCGCCGGCAACAATTCCTTCCTGGACCCGCGGCTAAAGGATTCCTACAAAGCCATTCAAAACCGAATTCCGCCCGGCGACAAAGTCGTCACGATGGTGGATGCGAGCTATTGGTTGGATTACACCCGGAATCCGATGTTTTCCATGAACGCCATTGGAGGGTCCAGCCCCCCGCCGGGGATTCCTTTCCACCAGGGTCCGGATGCGCTGCTGGATTACTTCCGCAAGCTGGGGTTCAAATACATGCTCGCGGTCGATTTCAACAATGCCGTGCTGCTCTACACGCGGCGGCTCTGGACGACCAACACCCGCCCCGAGTGGTTTTATCCGCAAATCTGGCGACCCCGCTTCATGGATTTCATGGACAATGTCGACGCTTGGGACCGCCAAGGGAAAGTTGTCGCCCGCGAGGGGAATCTACGCCTTTTCGATCTCGGCAAATGATCCGGCGTGTTGGGACTGCAATCCCTCGCTGTGGCGGATGCTTTTAGCCAGAAGGCGCGGCACTGTAGGCAACGGCGTGGCTTCCAGAATGATTTGGTAGGCGAATAGGGAAGGCAGCCAGCGCGCCGCCGCACCATGGATGCGGGTGATCAAACGCCAGGGATTCCCGCTGCCAAGCGCCAACTCATACGGCGGCGGGGTGTATCGCATCCCCTCGATTCGAAACCCACAGTCGGAAAGAAGTTCGCGAAGGCTTTTTTTGGTGAAGAGGAAAGCGTGTGTGTCGTCGAGGATTCCCCGCCGGCCGTAGTTGAGTTGGCCGAAAAAGAAAAACACCGCGCGCAGCGGAAGAAATGCGGTGTTGGGAACGGAAATGATGAATCGGGTTTTTTCGTCCTGCTCCTGCCGGAGCGCGTCCAAAATCTTCGTCTGCTGCGCCCTGGGCAAGTGCTCCAGAATGTCCAGCATCAGGACCGAGTCGAAGCGCCCCAGCCCCCTCGGAACTTCCCTCGAGAGGTCCAGGGAAATGGTTTGGTGCACCAAAGGGGGCTCCGGCCGGAAAAACTGGTCCACGATGGTGACCTCGCCTTTTTTCTTTTCCCGAATCTCATCGGCAATCCAGCCATTGCCCCCGCCGACATCCAAAATCTTCGCCCCCTCGGCCACCATCTCCAGCACTTGGCGGTGCGAGGACCCTTCAAATCCCAGCTTGGATTCGTAGCGCGTTTCCGGCGGGGCAATATCAAACCGGCGGCAGTAAAAAACCCCTTTTTGCGTCAACCAATCCCGAACGCAACTCCGCAGGCATCCGAAAAAATATTTCCAACCATCCACATGGCACACCTCGTCCCCATATTTCGTCGGAATGGGAATTTCCGCGAACTTCGCGCCGATCCGGTGGCACTGGATGAGGATGTCCGTGTCGAAATGGAAGTCATCCGTGTTGAGCGAAAACGGGATCGCCCCCAGCGTGCGCGTGGCATAGGCCCGCAGGCCGGTGTGGAATTCCGTAAGGTTCATTCCGAGAATCCGGTTCTCCAGCCAAGTCAGCACCTGGTTGCCGATCCATTTGTAAAGCGGCATGCCGCCCTTGATCGCATCCTTCTTTCGCATCATCCGCGAACCAAGAACCAGATCGGCCCCGCCGGCCGCGATCGGTTGGAACATCTCGGGAATCAACTCCGGGGCATACTGCCCGTCCCCGTGGATCAAGACCACCGCATCGAAGCCCTGCGAGATGGCAAATTCGTAGCCCAGCTTCTGGTTCCCGCCGTAGCCGAGGTTGACGGGGTTTTTGAGCAGGGTGGATTTGATCGGGCAAGACCGCGCCGCGCCTTGTGCGACCGAATAAGTGGAGTCTTTCGATGCGTCGTCGATCAAAAGCAACTCGGTCCCCTCGGCCAACCGGCTATAGGGAATTCTCGAAAACACCGAGGCGATGTGCCGCTCGGCATTGTAGGCAACGATGAATATTAAAAATTTTTTCACTCAAATCGTCTCCATCACATAAAACGGCAGGCGCTGGTTTTCGCAGACGGAACGCACGCGGTATGTTTTTTCCAAATGCTGAGCCAGTCGCTGGGTCTCCGGATTATTGACCGGAACGAGCAGGAAAAATTTTGGTTTCTCCTTCAGCTTTTCAAACTCCTCGACGGTGGAAACCCCGACAGCGCGCGTCTTGGTGTAATACATCATCATCCAGGTGGGCCGCATCAGATTGCAGGCCAGGAAATCCTGCGGCGTCGCAAGGGGACGGATTTCCCGCAGGCAATCGGCCACCTTGAGGAACTCCCGCTCAAAGGCGATTTTTTGCGGCGTCACAGGCAACTCGCTTTGCAGGACGCCCATCGTGGCAATCACCGCCACGGGTGCGTAACAAAACGCGCGCGTCCATGCAGGGACTCCCTTCGCCTCCAAAATGCGGAACACTGCTTCAATCGGAACCGCCAAGAGGAGGCACATCCCGGGAATCAGGAATTTTTGCAGGAACGACAAACCCGAGTGGTCGATGCAATGCGCCGGCATGAGCACATACCAACTGAACGCCCCAATGATGAAAAAAATCCCCAGCCCGAAGGCAAGTTGCAGCGTGCTCCTACTCCGCCCGGCGAGGAAAAGCGGGAGCGCAATGCCCAGGCCAATGAAAACAAAAAGCCACCCCCACCCCACCACACTCACTTGCGCCGGGAACCTCAGCGCCACCACCTCGAACCAGACACCCCAATCCAACCCACCCGTGCTGCCCAGCAAATTTTCATCTCCAAGCACGCGCTGGGTCGCATTGGCCAAGCGGTCTGCAAAAGCTTCCCGGATACTCCCGTAATGCCACGCCACCAACCCGAAATGCAGCAGGAGCCCCGCAGCGATTCCCGAGCCAAGGAAAACTGTAATGAGTGAAAGAAACATTTTTTTTTGAAAAACACAAAAGATTCCTATTCCAATCAGCATGAATGTCATCCACGGTAAATACTCATAAGATGTAAGAGAAAGAAGAAAAAGGGAAAGGAAAGCGGAAATCCAAACAAATACAGAGTTTCTTTTTTTGGAAAAAACAAAATAAACC